>JAFZLD010000024.1 GCA_017553505.1 Lachnospiraceae bacterium | reverse complement strand
GTTGATTGTCAAGGTTCTGTATGATGCTTAAGCATCTCGGTACTTGGAATGTACCAAACGGAGAAGGAGGGATTTGAACCCTCGCGCCGCTATTAACGACCTGCACCCTTTCCAGGGGTGTCTCTTCAACCTCTTGAGTACTTCTCCAAAAGCTTGAATAAATAAGCTATTTAATTAGTACCGCGCGGAGAGGATGGGATTCGAACCCATGCGCCCTTGCGGACAAACGGTTTTCAAGACCGCCTCGTTATGACCACTTCGATACCTCTCCATAGTCCGTTTCTCAAGGAAACTTGCAACTGACTGTTCATCAGCGCAAGGAATATACTATCAAAACTATCGTATCGTGTCAACCAATTTTTTTACTTTTTTTAAAGAAATTTTTAAGCGTCTGCTTTGCCCTTCAAAAACCGCTCTGCAGTCACGAAATCATCAGGTGTCGTAATCTTGATATTCTCGTAACTTCCTTCCGTAATATGCACGGGAAGGTTCCCGAAAAGTTCCATTACCGACGCATCATCAGTTACGCCCGCACCGGCAGTTTCCGCGTACTTACAATACGCTTCATATATATCGGTATAAAGAAAGGTCTGCGGCGTCTGCACATTCCACAAAAACTTCCTGTCGGGAGTGGTCACCACAAAGCCGTCTTCGTTAACAACCTTCACGGTGTCCTTGGCACGAACGGCTATCACGGAAGTTCCGAAAGCCTCCGCGTCTTCTTTGGCCCGGGTAAGAATCTCCAAGCTTAACATAGGACGCGCCGCATCCTGTATATATACGTAGCAATCCCGAGTCGACACTGCCTTAAGCCCGTTGAACACAGAATCGCTTCTCTCAGCGCCGCCTTCCACTACTGCTGCCACCTTGTCAAAAGAAAACTTCTTGACTATCTCTTCCTTAACATAGTCAATATCACCCTTGCCCACCACAATCACTATCTCGTCGATGAAACTCTTCTGCATCGCTTCGAGGCAGTAAGTAATCACCGGGCGACCGCACAGATCCATATATTGTTTGGGAATGTCTCCGCCGACTCTTAAACCCTTGCCCGCGGACACCACAATTCCGATATGCTTCATTATCTTTCTCCGAGACGCAGATTGGGTACTGCGTTCAAATCGTAACCGCTTACGTTACCCTGGATGAACTCGTAGTAGCCTGCCGCACCTATCATGGCTGCGTTGTCCGTGCACAATATCGGTGAGGGTCTGTAAAAAGAAATCCCTTCTTTTGCACAGGTTTCCTCAAACGCCTTCCTAAGATGAGAGTTAGACGCAACGCCACCCGCAATCGCGAACTTCTTCATGCCCGACTCGCGAATGGCTGTCATGGAATGATCCACAAGCACATCAACAACCGCTTTCTGGAACGAAGCCGCAACGTCGGCCTGCACTACGGGAATTCCCTTCATCTCGCATTGATTAAGGTAATTAAGCACCGCCGACTTAAGTCCGCTGAAGGAGAAGTCGTATACCGAACCCTCCACCTTGGCTCTGGGAAAAGAAATCGCCTCGGGATTGCCCTCATACGACACCTTATCAATCTTGGGTCCGCCGGGATAGCCAAGCCCTATTGCACGAGCTACCTTATCAAAAGCCTCGCCCGCCGCATCATCGCGGGTGCGGCCGAGAATCTCGTACTTACCGTAATCAAGCACCTTCACAAGATGCGAATGTCCGCCGGATGCCACGAGGCAGATAAAAGGCGGCTCCAAATCTTTATTCTCAATAAAGTTGGCGCAGATGTGGCCCTCGATGTGATGAACGCCCACAAGCGGAATCTTGGTTGCAAAACTTATGGCCTTGGCCGCAGACACGCCCACTAAAAGAGCCCCAACAAGTCCGGGGCCGTAAGTCACTGCTATAGCATCTATGTCCTTTAAAGTTACATTAGCTGTCTTAAGTGCTTCTTCGATTACCTGGTTGATCTGCTCGGTGTGTTTACGAGAAGCAATCTCGGGAACCACGCCCCCGTAAAGAGTATGCAGATCGATTTGTGACGATATTATATTTGAAAGAACTTCTCTTCCGTTCTTAACAACGGCGGCGGCGGTTTCATCGCAGGAACTCTCCACCGCAAGTATCAGTTTATCAGCCATTATCTTCTTTCCAGCCATAGATTCTCCAATGGCTCTTGTCATCCTTTCTAAGTACAAAAACTTCATTGATGGTCTTTCGGTCCTTGCCGGCCTTAATAGTGTATGCGCACCACAGCCTTGCCCACTCGAAACCATCCTCGGTAAAGAACACTACATCGGTGCTCGCACTGGGAGCAAAACTCGAAATAGTATAACCGTTTTCATTGTAAAATTTAATGTCCGACTTTAAGTCAAACAAATAATCCTCATAGGCCTTGTAGGATACAAGTTCATCATCATACAACTTTAACATCTGGCGCGCAAGAGCCTCAAGCTGCTCATCGTCGTCAAACGTCTCGTTGTAGTAGCACTGTGTAATTTCACTGAAGTACTTCACTACTTCCTTGGGTGTGTTGGGATAATTGGTAGTTAAGTTACGCTCAAGCGCAATCTGCACGGGCGTTGCCTTCTTAACCTCTTCCTCTTCGGTGCTCGGGCTTTTCTTATTATTTAGTCTAAAGAAAAAGCCCATAAATGCCATTGCCGCAAAAAGAAAGATCAAAATCCCTCTAAGTCCTTTGAACTTCATCCGGGTCCTCTTATTGTGTATTAATCTTCAGGGAACATCAAATCGACGGATTCGCCGTCCCTGCTTATTACCGTATTTTTAAATATCTTTCTTACTTCGTCCTTAAACTCCGCGGGTTTGGTCAAAGAAGGCGAGTAGTGGGTAAGCCACATTTCCTTAACCCCTGCACTCTGTGCCATCTCAGCCGCCTCATAAAACGTCATGTGCTTGTGTTCCTTGGCCTTCTCTAACTTGTCGGGCTCACCGTACATACCTTCGCACACGAAAAGGTCGGCCCCCTTGGCATTTTCTACAATAAAATCCGTGGGCCGTGAGTCGGTACAATATGTTACTTTGAGACCCTTTCTCGCGCCACCGAGCACCATGTCGGGGGTGTAAGTCACACCATCCTGCATAACGGTCTCACCTCGCTGCAAAACGCTCCAAAGTTTGAGCGGAATATTCTGAGCCTTCGCCCTTTCGGGATCGAATTTGGGCCCTCTTTCCACGACTATATTATACCCGTAGCAAATAACGTTGTGATTAACACGAAACGCCTCTATTCTGTAACCGTCAAAATCAAAACTCTGAAAATTGTCCTGAATCTCGATAAGTGAAATGTCAAAAGGAAGCTCCGGCGCTATCATCCTGAGAGCCGGCACCACGCGGGTTAAGCCTCTTGGGCCTATCATCACAAGCGGCTCCGTTCTCTCTGCATTACCCATTGTAAGAAGCATGCCGGGCAGACCGCTGATATGATCTGCGTGATAGTGCGTAAAGCACATAACATCGATGGGTTTGGGGCTCCAGCCTTTCTTTTTAAGAGCTACCTGAGTGCCCTCGCCGCAATCTATCAAAATATTGCTACCGTTGTAACGCGCCATAAGCGCCGTTAAGTAGCGGTTGGGAAGCGGCATCATTCCGCCCGTTCCCAAAAGTGCAATTTCTAACATACAATCTCCTAAACAGGCTCAGTCTCCCTAAGCCACATAACCTCGGCATCCTCAACCGGACGCTCGTAGAAATTCTTACGTCTTCCCTCGGACTTAAATCCCAGGCTCTCGTAAAGCTTAATCGCAGGAGCATTCGATGCCCTTACTTCAAGCGTAAACTCGGGCACACCGTTCTTCCTGCCTACTGTCAGCAGTTCTTTCATAAGAACGCGTCCCAGTCCTTGACCGCGGTGGTCAACATCTATAACTACATTATTAATATAACCGTCAAATCCGTTGAAGGTATATCCGGCTGCGCCGACAACCTTGTCATCCGCCAGAATCACCAGATAAATCGAGTTATTGTCCTCAATGAGACTTTGAAAGTCTTCTCTCTTCCAGGGCATGGAAAAAGAACTCTCCTCGATAGCGCAAACCGCTTCCAGATCCTCCTCACGTAAGTCTCTGACTTCTATCTTCATTTATTTTCTTCTCTCTCTCGCTCTGCCTGCGACAGTCTTAAGTAGTCAGGCACATGGTCGCGTGCGGGAATCGCCTTGCCTTCACCGAGCAATTTAAGACCCAGCGTAGCAATCGAAGCTGCGCTCTGAAGTCTCTTGCCTGCAGGCGCAAAACTTACGGGAACCTTGATAAGCTCCAAAATCTTATCCTTAAATACAGCAACACCGTCGCCCAGGAACATTACCGCGCGACCCGTCTCATTAATACGCGCCACAGTATCCTCAATCGGCTCAGCCGTCGCAGGAAGTATCGTCTTAAGCTCATCGCCTTCGAACTCATAAAGTCCGGTGTACACCTGCTCGCGTCTTGCATCCATTATGGGCGCAATTAATTTATCGGTTCCAAAGAGGTTATAAGCAAGTCCCTCGGTGGTAGAAATTTCAACAATCGGTATATTAAGTGCAAGTCCCAGACCCTTCGCCGTCGCCGAACCTATCCTCAGTCCGGTAAAAGAACCCGGTCCTTTAGCCACAGCTATCGCATCAATCGTGCTCAAATCAAGCTCCGTCATCTTGGAAATTTCATCAAGCATCGGCACAAGTGTCTGTGAATGTGTCTTCTTATGGTTAACGGTGTACTCAGCCACCAGTTTATCGTCTTCGACAATCGCTACGGTAGCCGTAAGCCCCGAGCTGTCAAGTCCTATAACTTTCATTATTCAAACTCCGTAATTTCTATATCTCTGTAGTCAAAACCCTTTTCAAGGTTCTTCTTAATCTCTATGCGCGTATGCTTTTTCGGAATAATACCCTTAATTAAATCCGCCCACTCAATAAAGCAGACGCCGTCACCGTACACATACTCCTCAAAGCCGATCTCGTCCATCTCGGACTCATCGCCTATTCTATACACATCAAAATGATAAAAAGGCAATCTTCCCTCGTCATACACCTGCAAAATCGTAAACGTCGGACTGTTCACAGGCTCGTCAATTCCAAGGCCTTGAGCCACTCCCTGCGTAAACACGGTCTTGCCCACACCAAGGTCACCGATAAGTGTATACACCTCACCGGCCTTCGCCTTCTTCCCTATCTCTACGCCTAATTCAAATGTTTCTTTTTCACTCTTACTTTCAATTCTCATAGTTACTTAAATTGTATATTGAATCTTCTTTTCATGCAAGATGCAAAATTCCCCACCATAGGCCACAGCCAATGCCGGTCTACATTTTGGCAAGCCAAGTAACAGCGGTTTGGGGTGGGCAAAAGTCTTTCACGAAAACTCTATCGCAGTGTCGGCGCTTAGCGGCTGTATTTTAGCCGCTTATGCACGAAAACACAACTGTTTGAGTTGCAAAAAAGGGCTGTGCTGCCCCTCAAGCACCACTTTTTGCGTAGGGCAGACCGTAGTCTTAACGGAGCGTCTGACCGGCCGCTACACGAGATCGAAGCGGGAGAGGGTTTTCGGGGAAGACTTTTGCCCACCCCAAACCGTGTCCGCGAAGCCAAAAAGTAAAGGCGGCAATAAAAAAAGGGGGCCGGTGCGGCCCCCTGGGGTTGGTGTATTACTGGAAGTATTTAATGAGGCTCCAGAGGCTCTTCATGTCCTTGGGTAATAACCAGGTGTAGGTCTTGGAGAATGCGAAGCATGCTACAAGAACGAAGACTAAGGCGGATACGATGATGCCGTATACGAGTTTGTTGGATGCGCCTTCGTATTTCTTGTTGAGTACTGCGTAGACCTCGATGAATACGAGGATGCCTGCGAATACGAATACTACAACGCCCCAGCCGATGTTGATGAGGCTTAAGAGAGCTGCGACTGCGATGCCGCCGCTTAAGAGAGATGCTCTTACGCCTGCGATTTCAAGGCTCTGGTAAAGGCTTACTTCAAGCTTTAAGAGCTTGAGTGTAAGGAATGTGATAGCTGTGAATAAAAGGGTAGCTACCAAAGAAAACAGGATGGACATAAAGAAAGGCTTAACTACCGATACCTTAATAAATCCTTTGAGTGCTCCGTTGAATTTAAGAGCAATAACAAGTGAAAATACTGCAGTCAAAAGTGACTGAAGAATGATTACAGCGATTGCTGTGATATAGTTGGAGCCGTTTATGAACTCTACGCCTTCGGTAACGGGCTTCTTGATGATTTCAAGACAGGTAACGCCTGCCTTGCCTGCTACCTCTCCGCCGGCCTTGGCAGCGTCCTTAAGGGCGTCTGTTGCAGCCGCTACGGCTTCGGCGTTGCTTGCTGAAGTCTTGTTGGCTTCTGCCTGAGCCTGTGCACATGTACAGGTTTCCCCCTCATTGATTTCTTTTCCGCAAAATCTGCAAAAAGGCATGTTTTATTCCTCCTCAAAACAAAAAAATGTGCATGGATTTAATTCCTATCCACACCGTCTATTTTAGGAGAAAAAAATCCCCCCGTCAACTCAAACGGGGCAGATTTCTCTGCCCCGACAAGATTTACAAACTATATTCTCTTCCTGCTTCAAGGTCCTCGTGCATGACACGGGACAAAGCTTCGAAGGACTCGAATTTCTGCTCCGGACGCCTGAATTCAAGGAGTGTCACGGAAATGTCCCTGCCGTATAAGTCGCCCTCAAAATCGTAGATGAAGGACTCCGCATTCACGAAATCGCCGTCGTCTATGGTGGGACGCTTGCCAAGATTTGTAATGGCCTTGTATGATGCGCCGTCAACCTTGACTACAGAATAATATACGCCGTACTTAAGATTCGAGACGTCCTCCGCCGGCACGATATTGGCTGTAGGCATATCGATGGTGCGACCCGCGCTTCTTCCGTGAGTCACCGTACCCGTAAGTTTAAAGGGAAGTTCAGTCATTACATGTTGCCTTTCAAAAATCTTGATAAAGGCTTATAAATAAGCATTGTGATAATTACGCAAGCCAAGCCCTTAATGATGGTAAAAGGAAGGTTGAATACAAGAAGGCACTGCATAATGCTCTTAGCCGAAGGCATAATAGCCTGATAAGCGCCGAGTACAGCTTCCTTGGGCATGAAGTTGTAGTAAAAAGGATATACTACAAAATAGTTGGAAGGAACGGAGAAGATACCCATTACAACCGCGCCTACAATACCGCCGATAAGTGCTGTTTTCTTGGTCTTGTTCTTCATATAAATGAGGCCTGCGGTTGCTACAAAAACCGCACCGAGTAAGAAGTTACTAAGCTCACCGACCGTCGCACTCTTGGTCTGGAGGCAGTGAATAAGGTTCTTAACAAGTTCGATTGCAACACCCGCGATGGGACCGTATGCGAAGCTTCCTACAAGTGCGGGAAGATCGGAAAAATCGAACTTAATGAAACCGGGAATCAAAGCAGGAACCGGAAATTCCAAAAAAGTCTGAAGCACTACCGCCAATGCGGCAAGCATGCCTGAGCCCACAATGACTCTTGTAACATAGCCTCTCTTAACATTTGATGTTGATGCGTTACTCATAAATATTGTCCTTTCTGCGTGGGACGCCAGAAAGATGCGCGCGCCTGCATACCCCTTGCCCTAAGCAAAAGAAAAACCCCGTGACAAAACACGGGGTAATTGTACGCAAATAAAACGCTCTCTTCTTTCATCCGGACTGTACCGTCGGTTTCGGAATCTCACCGAATCAGCCGTGCAAGCACGGGTCGCGGACTATACCGCCGGTAGGGAATTGCACCCAACCCCGAAGATTATTGTTTACAGTTAATATTTCTACCATATCTTAAGGGTTCTGTAAAGCACATTTTATCGATATTTCTAGTATTTTATTATCTTCTCGATCAAATCCATATCGTCGCCGCAATACTTCGCATACAGGTCTTTCATGGCATCGCGGAACCGTCTCTTTTCATCTGCCGGAAGAAGTATTATTTCCGTGCCGTTTTGAACCGCAATCTTTCTCGAGCTTTCCTCTCGCTCCTTCCAAAGCCTTCTCTCGTAAATTGCCGATTCCTGAGCGCATTCGGAGATAATCTGCTTGTATTCTTCGGTAAGCGAATCCCATACAGCACGGGAGCATATTTGCATCTCGGGCACGCGCACATGCTCGTCGATTGTGTAGTACTTGGCTACCTTGTAGTGCTTCATGGCTTCGTAAGAAGGCCAGTTGTTCTCTGCGCCGTCCACGATACCCTGCTCAAGCGCGGAGTAAACTTCCGAATACACAACTTCCACGGGATTAGCACCTAACGCCGATACCATGTCCGACATAATTGCCGACTCCTGCGCGCGGATGTTCTTACCCTTCAGATCCTCAAGCTTACGAATCGGCTCATCGGAGCTGTAGAAGTTACGCGCACCCGCATCATACCAGGACAGTCCCACCAAATCATAAGCCTCCGTCTTCTTAAGGAACTCATCACCTATCTCGCCCTCAAGCACTCGCCACATATGCTCGGAATCATCATAAAGATACGGCAGCAAAAGAACATTCATATCCGGAATCTTCTCCGCAAGTTGCGACAGCGATACACGCGCAAAAGCAATTCCGCCGTACTTAACCTGGTCGATTGCCTCCGCCTCGCTGCCCATCTCGGCACCGTACTTAACAAGTATCTTAATGCGCCCGTCGGTACGCTCATTAACAAGATTTGCAAAGTACTTGCCACCGAGGGTCGTCGGATAGTCTCCCGTCTGATTCTCTGCATAAAGAAACACATACTCAGGCTCAGGTCCCGAGCCCTTTCGGTGCTTCATAAACAGCGTCGCCCCGACAGCCAGCACTATGATAAAACATATTGAAATTGCAGTAAGAATCTTACCCTTTTTACTCATTACATGTGACCTCTTGCCATGCACTCATTTCTATATTCAGTGGGTGTCATACCCGTCATTCGCTTAAACACGCGGGCAAAATAATTCTGCTCTCTGTATCCGGCCTCCGTGCTTACGTTCTTAATATTTATAAACGGATTCGCAAGGGCTTCTTTGGCCTTAGCTATGCGCATCTCATTAAGGTATACGATAAAGCTCTTGCCGAAGCTCTGCTTGAAAATCTTGCAAAAGTAAACGTCCGAATACCCGAGCACATCCGCAACATCCTGAAGCGAAATGTCTTCTTTGTAATGCTCCTCGAGGAATTTCTTGACAACACGCACCATTTCCGAGGTCTTGGCCTCATCGGGCTTGAACTTTTCGCCCTCCGCTTCCTCATTGACTTCTCTGGTCAAGGTGCCCGCAACCTCTTTATTTCCTCTCTCTCTGTTCAAATCGCAGATACTGAAGGCCTCTTCAAGTGTCGTAAACAGATCCTCATCGGTGGTAGGCTTAAGAAGGTACTCAAGCGCCTTTATTTCAATCGCCTTCTTGGCATAATTAAAGTCATCGTATGCAGTCAAGAAAATAATCGGGACAACCGCGGATTCCTTTCTGATAAGAGTGCCCGCGTCAATTCCGCTCATGCCGGGCATCGCAATATCAAGGATTACCACATCGCAACCCTTCTCGTTGAAAATCTCCACAGCCTCAAGACCGTTGGCCGCCATCAACACTTCTATCTCGGTGCCGTAGGCCTCGCGTATTTTCTTGCACACCACCTGTCTCTCGATGGGTTCGTCGTCTGCAATAAGTATCTTGTACATAGGTTAAGTCTCCTCACCTTTATTATCTTCCTTGTAAGGTACCAGAATAGTAATCTTCGACCCCACTCCCAGCACGCTGTCCACCTTCATGTCGGAGCCGGGATACATGGACTTAAGCCGCCTGTAGATGTTGCCAAGCCCGATGCCGATGCCGAGGTTTCTTTTGCCGTATAGGCTGTCGCGAAGGTCTTTAAGGTCCTCGGGGCTTATACCCTTGCCGGTATCCCAGACCTCAATCATCAGAAGGTCGCCGTCACGCTTGATGTTTACCTTCACCTCTCCGCCCGAAATCTTAGGGGAAATTCCGTGAATGACTGCGTTCTCAAGAAGCGGCTGCAATGTAAATGTCGGCACCATTACTCCGTCCGCGTCCACCTCGCAGTTCACCTCGTACTTAACCCGCTCGCCGAAACGCATCTTCTGAAGGTACATATAGTCGTCCGAAACTTTCAGCTCCCGTGACAAAAGAACTTCTTTCTCCTGCGTCTTTAAGTTGTACCTGAATATCGAGCTTAGCGCCACCGCCATCTTCTCGGTCGTGGGCGCGCTCTCAAGATTGGCCATTCCACCGATTACGTTGAGTGTATTAAAAAGAAAGTGCGGGTTAATCTGGTTCTTAAGAAGCTCAAGGTTCATGGCGTCGAGCTGCTTCTCGGCTTCAAGAGTTTCGAGTTCCTTGGCGTGAAGCCTGTCGAGAGCCTCTCTCTTCTCTTCGAGCGCATCTATATACTCGCCTGTCGCATATTTCATCTTATTAAAAGCAGTGATTAATTCGCCGAGCTCGTCCCGGTTATCGGCACGAACATCGTCGATATAGAAGTCATTGGCGGCAATCTTACGGGACGCATCCGCAAGCTTAAGCACAGGCTCGGTTACGGACTTATTCATGGCCCTTGAAATTTCCAGGATTGCAAAGAACATTAAAATGCTGATAATTATAGTGACCGCGGGAAGAATAAACACCACGGGAAGAATTTCGTTGTATCGGTCGTTGCCTTCTTTGAGTGTGGTGTCGGCATAGCGACCGGCATAATCGTAGAGGTACTTCTGCATATCATAGACGCAGTAGAGCTTCTCCACATACTCGCGCCCTTCAAGGCCCCCGGAAATCACCTCATCACGGTAATCGCAGTAGACCGTATAAAGGCTCTTTAATGACTGAAGCTGCGAGAAACGGTTGTCGCCGAGCCTTTTGTAATCAAGGTTCATGGACTCAACCGAATCCTTAAGTGACTTAATTGCCTCATCAAGGCTTGTCTTGGAATCCACCGAACCGCTTCGCACATAAAGCGTAAAGGCCTCGGTCTCCCTGTCCACAGCGCCCACAATCTGACCGCCCTTCATGTTGTCGGTCATGATATCGTTAAAATCAAACATAAAAAGACGCACTATCCACGCATCAAAAATGATGGAGAACAGCACTATCACAAATACACTTCCCGTAAAAAAAGAAATCTTGGTTTTGATTTTACGCGTGGCCCAGAAGGACCTTAATTTCTTAATCATAAGGCAGAGAAAAGCCCCTTATCTTGATTCTTTTATTTTACCACAAAGATAGTCAAAGAACTCGTCTTTTTTGTCCCCGAGTACTCGGTCGGTGAGCATGTATCCGTGTCTGTCATCGGACATGATTACTACCATATTAAACTGTTTGTAGGCGTTTACGACGTTTTTCCAGTAGATTTTCTCATACTGACCATCACAGTCAATGAGCAACCCCTTGTCACCGAAGTTTATCGTAACTTCACCGGGGAGGCCTTCAAGCTGCTTGACGCTTCTTGAATAGATGGCAAGGGGTTGAAGTATGGGGAACAATATTAAGAGGAAAATGAGCACTGTCCTAAGAAACGAGCCCACTTCGCCGTAGAATCTTACGCACAGAAATACCATAGCCACGGAGAACACGATATTGATGATTCCCGTATAGCTTTTGTATATCTTAAGCATCGCGATTTTCCAAAGGTCGATCGGTTTAACGTCTGATTTAAAACAGTACTCCATGTTGAGAACCTCTTTCTTTTTACTTCATAAGTAAGTTCGGTAAGAACATACTGATTTCGGGTATAAATGTAAGCAGTATCAATACGACAATCATGCAAAGGTAGAAAGGAAGCGTTGCCTTGACTACTCTTTCCATCTTAACCTTACCTACTGCGGAGCCGATGAAGAGCACCGCGCCTACGGGAGGGGTAAGGAGTCCGATACCGCAGTTAAGGATCATCATGATACCAAACTGTATAGGGTTGATACCGATAGCCGTTGCAATGGGAAGCAGGATGGGCGTTGCGATAAGAATGATGGGCGCCATATCCATGATGCATCCGAGCACCAGCAAAATAAGGTTAATAAGCAAAGCGATGAGTATCGGATTCTTGGTCACACCGATTATTGCATTGGCCGCAAGGTCCGGCACGTGAAGCGTCGTAAGGCAGTATCCGAATATGCTGGAGGTTGCTATCAGGATAAGCACTATCGAAAGGGTGTCGATACATTTTTCAAGAGTCTTCCATACACCTTTCCATGTAAGGCCTTTGTAAATGTATACGCTTACGATGAGGCTGTAGAACACCGCTATGGCTGCGGATTCGGTGGCTGTAAAAGCACCGCCTACCACGCCTACGACTACTATAATCACCGATGCAAGTGCCCAGAAAGAAGAAACCAGCTGTTTGCCCAGTCCCTTAAGGCTGAACTTTCTGCCCTTGGGGTAGTGCCTTCTTTTGGAAATAATATATGAACCTACCATGAGGGAGAGCGCGAGTAACGCTCCGGGAACGTAACCTGCCAGGAATAAGCTTCCTACGGAAATGCCGCCGGCGCTCATTGCATAGATTACCATGTTGTGGCTCG
The DNA here is from genome assembly GCA_017553505.1 of Lachnospiraceae bacterium. Classification (GTDB taxonomy): domain Bacteria; phylum Bacillota; class Clostridia; order Lachnospirales; family Lachnospiraceae; genus UBA1258. The sequence goes on along the minus strand of JAFZLD010000024.1, from coordinate 29,299 downwards.
GGGGAACCAAAAGTCCCTCACAGGATGAAGTAATGGTTACCGCTGTAGAAAAGTCGTCGTCATATCCCTGCTCCACCATCATGGGGATAAGAATACTTCCGAGGGATGCGGTATCGGCGGCCGCTGAGCCTGAGATACCGCCAAAGAAATATGATGCGACAATATTAACCATCGCCATACCGCCGGTCATCCATCCGACGCAGGCATCCGCCAAAGCGATGAGTTTCTCTGAAATACCGCCGGTACCCATAAGACAGCCCATTGTGATAAAAAACGGCACCGCCATAAGGCTGAAGGAGTTGATACCCTTAACCATCTGCTGGCACACGGTGGTAAGCGGAAGTCCCTGATAAAGTAAGCACAGTGCCGAAGAAATCGCTACGGCATATGCAATCTGGAATCTTAACAAAATCATTACAAGGAAGCTTACAAGCAATATTAAAATGGCTGTTGTATTAACTGTCATTGCTTAACTACCTCCTTAACAAAAAAGCTTTTGATATGGTTGTAAATCGCTTCGAGTTCAAAGATGATCATTGCAAGTCCCGCAACGGGAATCGGGAAATACATCCAGAATCTCGAAACCTTGGGCATTGAGAAATAGTTTCCTTTTGCGCCTATTTTAATTGCGTATTTCCAGCCCACAACAAGCATTACAACCGCAAGCGCAAGCACGCAGACATCGTTAATGATGTCAAGCGCCTTGATTACCTTGGTCGGTAAATATTTATCGAAAGCCGTCATTCTGATATGCGCCTTTCGTCTGATAGCCAACGCTCCGGACAGCACTGCCATGTACGCCATGAGAGTCAGCACCACTTCCTCGCTCCACTTAGGGTCGGAAAGGAAAGATACGTACTGTCCCAGATATCTTCCGAGTACGGCATAGCCCGTTATGCATATATCCGCTATCAAAAAAATCTTGCAGACAAAAAGCATTACATTGTAGGTTGCGTCATACAATGGCTTAATCTTGTCCACAGTCTTAAAAAAACCGTTCATACACACATTCTCTTTCTTTCTATACAAGTAAGAGCACAGGCCGTCTGACCCGTGCCCTTACTGATAAAGTCGGTAATTATTTCATGTTAACAATCTTTTCGTATAAGTCTTCCTGACCCTTGATGTTGTCGTCAACAACCTTCTTAACGATTTCCTGCCAAGGTGTCTTGTCTTCTACTTCGATGATGGTTACGCCTTCGGACTTAAGAAGATCGAGAACTTCTTTTTCCTTATTTTCGGAGATCTCGCGGTTGTATGCGGATGCAAGCTTACCTGCTTCTACAAGGATCTGCTGCTGCTCTGCGGTAAGACTGTTCCAAGCATCGTCGGTGATGATAACCTGGATAGCACCGAGGGTGTGGCCGTCGAGAATCATGTAAGGAGCAACTTCGGGGAATGCCTTAGCGCGGTAGTTGGCGATGGGCTGTTCTGCGCCGTCAACAAGGCCTGACTGAAGTGCTGAGTAAAGTTCGTTAAAGTCTACAACTGTGGGTGATGCGCCGAGGCCTTCAACAAGACCTGTCATGATAGGGTCCATGGAAACACGGATCTTCATGCCCTTAAAGGACTCGATACCGGTAATTTCGCTTCTGGTAAAGAAATGACGGAAACCTTCTTCGCCGTAGAAAAGACCTCTTACGCCACTGCCGTTTACTGAGGGCTCAAGCAAGAACTCTTCTGCAAGGCCCGATGTTGCGAAGTTCCAGAAATGATCGCGGCTTACGAATGTGTAAGGAAGTGACAAAAGCATGGACTTCTGTCCGCCGTAGCTTGTAAGTGCGAACGCGGAAATACGGGAAATGTCGATTGTCTTACCGCCGCCAAGCATTGTGTCGAGTACGTCGTTTTCGGAACCGAGTACACCGCCGGCCTGAAGGTCGATCTGAATGGTGTTGTTTGAAAGTCTTTCAACTTCTTCTTTAAACTTGGCATCTGTCATACCGACGATGGTATCAAGAGGGTTAACCTCTGCCATAACGAGTGTGATAACTTCTCCCGAAGCGGGTGCGGGTGTTTCTTCTTTGGTCGCGGGTTCTTCTGTCTTCTGTGTCTCTGTCTGAGCTACACTTGCGGTACTTGCAGGTGTCTCGGGCGCCTTAACGCCGCATGCGGAAACGGAAAGAACCATTGCCGATGTGAGTAAAAATGCTAACAATTTCTTTTTCATAGTAGCCTCCCTTTTTCTTCTATTGGCTGTTGTATTGCCCCTTGCGGGCTCAATTAGAGTATAGATTAGGGCGGTGGAATAAAGAAATCGGACATTCTAAAGATATGTAGCACATTTTTAATTTGGGGTGGCCAAAGAAAAGTTATAATAATTTAATAATTGATAGCGCAAAATCGATTGACACTGCTTTGTCGCGGTGCCATAATGATGTGGCGCGTGTGCGTGAGAGAGAGACAGTTAGGTTAGAAGGCAGTTATGACTGAAGGTTCCATTACCAAGAAATTGGTGTTTTTTGCGGCTCCCTTGTTCTTAGGGCAGCTTCTGCAGCAATTATATAATGTGGTCGACTCGGTGGTAGTCGGTAACGTACTCGGCAAGGAATCGCTTGCGGCGGTTACCACGACCGGCAGCCTTGTGTTCCTGATGGTAGGCTTTATTACCGGTTTGTTCATGGGTAACAGTGTTATTGTAGGCAAGCGGTATGGCGCCAAGGATTATGCGGGATTATCGATTGCTGTTCATACGGGTATTACGTTTTCTTTTATCGCAGGTGCGGCGCTGACGCTTATGGGCGTGTTCGGTGCTCCGGTGATACTAAGACTTATGGGTACCCCCGATGATGTATTCCCCAATTCGGTTCTTTACTTAAGAATATTCTTCTGCGGCGGCTTCGCCAATGTCGTGTACAACGCTTCCTGCGGTGTGTTCCAGGCAGTGGGCGATTCGAAGAGACCGCTTTATTATCTTATTGTCAGCACGATTATCAATACGATTTTGGATATACTGTTCGTTAAGTTCTTAGGCTTTGGTATCGCGGGCGCAGCGTTTGCGACGATTATTGCCCAGACGGTCAGCGCGATTCTTGCTTTTACCAAGTTGTTAAGAGTTGACGGACCTCACAGGATTGAGCTTAAAAAGCTTAAGATTGACGGCGACACTTTGAAGAAAGAACTTGCAATCGGCTTCCCCACCGGTATTCAGAACAGCGTTATCGCTATCGGCAATGTGGTGGTGCAGTCGAATATCAACGCTTTTGGTTCCACTGTCATGGCGGGTTCCGGAAGTTACTCGAAGCTTGAGGGATTCGTATTCCTGCCGATTACATGTATGTCCATGGCGCTTACGACTTTTGTAAGTCAGAACCTCGGCGCGGGACTTCACGACAGAGTTCGCGCAGGTGCAAGGCGCGGCATTGCCATAAGCGTCGCATGTGCCGAGATTATCGGTGTGATAGTCTTCTTCTTTTCCCCGGCGTTCCTGCATATGTTCTCACAGGACCCTGCGGTAATTAAAGTCGGTGCCACACAGGCCACTACGGAAAGCTTATTCTATTGCCTGCTGTCCCTGAATCACTGTCTAGCGGGTATCCTTCGCGGAGCCGGCAAGACCAAGATTCCGATGGCCGTTATGCTGTCGAGCTGGTGCCTGTTACGTATTACTTATATAACCGTCATCATTCACTTTATCCCGAAGGTCAACGTTATCTTCTGGGCATATCCTCTGACTTGGTCGGTGAGCGCGATTATATTCGTGATATATTATTTCAAAGCCAACTGGATTCACAACTTCGATAACGAAGTTGCCACCGAAAGCAGATAATATAAAAGCGGAGCTCCTTTTCGGGAACTCCGCTATTTTTGTGTCTATCTTTATTTACTTGCCTGCGGGCGTCTTCTCATCAAGTCTCATGGTGAGGCTGATTCTCTTCTTCTGAAGATCCACGTCAAGAACCTTAACGTCTACAACATCGCCTACGCTTACTGCTTCAAGCGGGTGCTTGATGTATCTGTCGGTGATTCTTGAAATGTGTACAAGGCCGTCCTGGTGAACTCCTATGTCTACAAATACGCCGAAGTCGATAACGTTTCTTACAGTTCCCTTAAGAATCATGCCGGGCTTTAAGTCCTTCATGTCGAGAACGTCGCTTCTTAAGATGGGTGCGGGCATGTCGGCACGAGGGTCACGTGCGGGCTTGTCGAGCTCCTTAACGATATCTTCAAGGGTAATCTCGCCGATGCCGAGCTCTGTAGCGGTCTTCTTAAGGTCGCCTACCTTGGTAAGAAGGCTTGTAGATGCAGCCTTGGGAGCTGACTTCTGTGCCTTGGGCTCTTCTGCAGGAGCTACAAAGCTGTTACCGAGAGCAGCCGCAAGTGCTGCGCCCATGGCTGTATTGGTATTCTTAATTACTATCTTCTGTTCCTTGGGCTTCTGAGGTTTCGGTGCAGGAGCCTTGGCGGCTTCCTTGGCCGCCTGAGAGGTCTTCTTCCAGTTCTCCTTAACGTCTTCCATGGTCATGCCAAGCTTCTTAAGAAGCTTCATGGCTGCTTCGTAAGACTCGGGGTGAACGGAAGTCATATCGAGAGGGTTGTCGCCGTCAGCGATGCGAAGGAAACCTGCGCACTGCTCGAAAGCCTTCGGTCCAAGCTTCGGAACGGATAAGAGTTCGTTTCTGTTTCTGAAGCGTCCGTTCTTTTCACGGTATTCTACGATGTTTCTTGCGATAACCTTGGAAATACCGGAAATGTACTCAAGAAGGGGTGCGGATGCTGTGTTAATGTCTACACCTACCTTGTTAACGCAGTCTTCCACTACGCCCGAAAGCGCGTCGGAGAGTTTCTTTTGGTCCATGTCGTGCTGGTACTGACCTACGCCGATGGACTTGGGATCGATCTTAACAAGCTCTGCAAGAGGGTCCTGAAGTCTGCGGGCCATGGATGCGGAAGAACGCTGTCCCACGTCGAAGTTGGGGAACTCTTCAGTAGCAAGCTTACTTGCGGAGTATACGCTGGCGCCTGCCTCGTTAACGATTACATATGAAACGGGAGTATCTAGCTCTTTGATAATATCTACAATTACGCGCTCGGACTCGCGGGATGCGGTACCGTTACCAAGAGAAATAAGGTTAACGCCGTACTTCTTGATAAGCTTCTTGATGGTAACCTTGGTCTCTTCTACCTTGTTCTGAGGCTCGGTAGGATATACCACGCAAGTGTCGAGCACCTTACCGGTAGGATCGACTACGCAAATCTTACAACCGGTTCTGAACGCAGGGTCCCAGCCGAGAACGGTCTTGCCCACAATGGGGGGTGCCATAAGAAGCTGTTCTAAGTTCTTACCGAATACGTCGATAGCGCCGTCTTCAGCCTTCTCCGTAAGCATATTTCTAATCTCACGCTCAATGGCGGGAGCAATAAGTCTGTCGTATGCGTCCTCACACACTTCCTTGAGGATAGGTGTGGTAAATTCGTTGTCCTGAGTGATGGTTTTGGTCTCGAGGAATCTTAAAATACGCTCTTCGGGAGCATTGACCTTAACAGTCAATACCTTCTCTGCCTCGCCGCGGTTAAGCGCAAGCACTCTGTGACCGGCAACCTTCTTAACAGGCTCCTCGTAAGCGTAGTACATTTCGTACACAGACTGAGCCTTCTCGTCCTTGGCAGTCGAAGCGATGATACCTTCGTCAAAAGTAATGTCTCTGATATATGTTCTGTAATCCGCATTATCGGAAATGCTCTCTGCAATAATGTCCTTGGCACCCTGAAGCGCGTCCTCTGCAGTCTTGACTTCTTTCTCCTCGTTAATGAACTTAGCTGCTTCATTAATAACGGGCTCGGTCGCAGACATTTCAAGGATGAACTGAGCAAGAGGTTCAAGACCCTTTTCTTTGGCTACCGAGGCTCTGGTCTTACGCTTGGGTCTGTAAGGGCGATACAAGTCCTCTACCAGCACCATGGTCTCTGCGGCAATAATCTTATCTCTTAACTCGTCCGTAAGCATACCCTGTGACTCGATGCTTGCAAGGACGGTTTCTTTCTTTTCTTCAAGATTGCGAAGATATGTTAGACGCTCGAAAAGGTCGCGGAGCTGCTCGTCATTAAGAGTACCCGTAGCCTCCTTACGATATCTTGCAATAAAAGGGATGGTGTTTCCCTCATCAATCAACTTAACGGCAGCCTCAACCTGCCATTTCTGTACCTTCAGTTCTTCGGAAATTTTCTTACAAATATCCATTCAAAATAACCTCTCATACTCCAAAATCTAGCGCTTTTCGCACCCCTACATTATACAAAATTACACGCTTACGGGCAACAAAAAACTCTTACTCTTTTGTAGCTTTGGAGCCTATGAGGTATACTCTCTGTAAAGCCTTTACCCCTCCTATAAGTCCGATTATTCCGAATGTCATTCCTTGGGCTGATGCTATATTTAAACCGCCTCAGATATGTAGTGGCGCGCCTGAGTATAGAAAGCCTCCCGATACACCCCGCCCAATTCTATCAATTCCGCATGGGTTCCTTTTTCCTTTATTTCACCGTCTTCGAATACCAGAATCATATCGCAGTCCTTGGTCATCGAAAGCCTGTGTGAAATGCTGATTACAAGTTTATCTCTTCCTATGGCTTTAATCGAATCATTAATCTTTTTTTCTGCAAGAGGATCTATCGCAGCATTGGGCTCATCCATTATCATTATCGGTGCTTCGTTAAAGAAACTTCTTGCTATGGCAAACCGTTGCTTCTCGCCTCCCGAGAAATCGCATCCCTTTGCAAACCACTTTGACATAAAGGTGTTCTTTTTCCAAGTAAGCCCTTCGACCTTTTCAAGCATTCCGACCTTATTAAGTGCACTGTCACAACGCTTGTCATCTTTCCTGTCAAAGGCAATGTTCTCGTATATATCAAAGAAGAACAACGCATAATTCTGCGGTACGATTGAGAAAAGCTTCATATACTCGTCATAATCAATTTCTTTGATATTCTTCCCGTTTAAAAGAATCTCTCCTTCTTCCACGTCATAAAAGCGTAGGAGCAAATTGATAAAGGTAGACTTTCCTGCGCCGTTTTCTCCCACTATTCCGATTTTGGAACCGGGGCTGAACTTAACGCTTACGTTTTTCAACACATAATTGTCTGTTCCCGGATACTTAAAGGAAACATTTCTAAATTCAACGACCAAAGGCTTATCGACCACTCCCACAGAACCATCCGATTGCTTTAAGCTCGTCTGTTCCGGGAAATCCATAAATTCAATATACTGCTCTACCTGTCTGTTTGTGTCTCGCAAAAGAACGCCGACTCTCATAATCTCCGAAATGGTATGATACGCCTCGGATACAGCGGTAAGATACACCGAGAATATCGAAATGCTCACCGCACCCTTTATATATCTCACAATTATCATTACATAAGCGGCCGCCAACATCAGCATATCCATAAAGCTTTCAAGCACTGCGGAAATGCCGCCCACGCGTATACGTTCTTTGGCAATTTCAAGCTTCCTGTTTTTCGAATTTTCAAATTTATTCAGGACAAAAGGCTTTAAATTGTATGTTCTTACTTCTTTGGCAAAGGTGAGTTTCTGGCAAAGTTCGGTAACATATCCGTAATGTACATTCTCGCTGTTGTCCCTTATCCTTAAAGCCATATCTTTATCATTGGCTCTGTCCATCACAAACATCTTTGCAAAAACAAGTACTACAATAATAAGAGCCATCCACCCGCTTACAGTTGAAACTACGGCAAAAATCGTCACGAACTTTACGATATTTGAAAAGAAGTCACAAAGCAGAACCGCCACCTTGTTCTCCAAACCGAAAGTGGCATTCTGTGCCTGCTGGTACTTATCGATAACTTCATGCCTTCTCATTGCTCCGTAATTAACTCTTGTTGCTTTTTCCGAAAGCCGCAAAAGCAAGTCGTGCGCCACCTTCTCATTGTACACTCCGGCCAGGTCCGAAATAAAGGCAAGAACATGCTCGGCAATTGCCTCTCCCACGCCAAGCGCGACAATAAGAAGAATTGCTCTCATCCCATCCTTATCATATATAAGCGCATCCAAGATTAATTTGGGAATAATGATATACAATAACGACTGCATCGCCACCACAATTCCAAAAAAACCGTCAATAAGAATCATCTTCGGCGACTCTTTGGCACACAATCCGATAAGGTAGCATATTCTTTTGATAAACAGCCATATTTTTCTCATGTAAACTCCTTGTAACGATTACATCGCATCTTCATTTGCGGCAAAAAAATCTATTATTCCGTCATATACTTTATCCAAATCGCTTTCCTGTTCCAGACGGTAAACCTCTATTTCCCTGCCAAGGCATTTTTGAACTTTTTTCTTGTATTCTTTCAGTTCTTCCTCGCTGATTTTTAGATCCTTATCATTGCCCCATTTTTCCTTGTTGGGGAAAATAACAAGAGAAAGAACCTTGCAGGATACGGCGGCTTCCATAAACTGTATGGTGGATTTTATATATTCGGGTTTGTCTTCATAACGTACCGAAAGAATAACTGCATCGGGCTGAAGCGCCTGCATGAATATATACTGGTCTATTGCATATCCCGAAATATTGCCGGCATTATTGCTTAACGTCTGCGACTGCGATCCTGCGAGAATTATGTCTTTCTTTTTAATCGTCATGTCGTGGATGATACCGTTGATATGCGCTATTCTCTCGTAATTATCATATTTCTTTATTGAGTTATAACCGAAATGATAGCAGGAATCCATTCCGAAAAGGTACGCCGTGGGCTCTGTACCAAGCTCTCCCAGATTATAACCGTCCTTTAAGAATCGTCTTCTGAGTTCCAGTTGTAATGTCCATTTTCCCTGTTTACTGCGGGTGCCGAACACACCGATAACCGGCACTCTCGTTCTGAAAAGCTTGCCAAACGGCGCAATTCTGTCGGTATCTATGTGTATCTGCGGAGAAAAAAACATTCCACGCTTCTTATACTCTGTGATTTCCTCATCAGCAAAATCGTCAAAAGAATATACCTTCTTACCCGCACGTAAGTTTTCCCTGATTATTTCCGACACATCCAAAGACGTATCTGTGTATGCCAATTCATCAGTATGTCCCACTATGAGCATGTCATATTCCGTTTCACTCATAGACTCGACTTTACCAACCGTTATCGGAATTATCTCTTCACCCTTCTGAAGCTTAAGACTCATCCCGACTTTCCCCGATCTTCTTACATCAAATATTCCCGCAATTTCAAAATCCAGAAGATCATAGAAACGTACCAAACTGTGCATCTCCTTATTGTAAGGAAACAACACCGCCTTCCCTCCCGTAACGAAATCAATCGGAGCCTCATATTCTTCGTGGAACTTTCCGGAGGGGCAACCGATATCAATACCCATTTCCTCAAGAGCTTTACGCGACGAGATATTGTCTGATTTCATTTTTTGCGCCAACATTCCCGAAAAATGCGCGCAAGCCAGACTGTCGCCCAGTCTTATCATAATCTCGTTATTGAGTTCGGTAACCCTCTGAGCCCTTCCCTTGGCGCACGCATTTATGAATCTGCTGTTTACGCGCATGTAACTGTTGTTTTTGGTAATGGCATCTGCCGATGTTACACCTACTACGCAGTCAAAAGCAGCCGGGTATGCTATTGCACCTTCATTATCAAATGCAGCAACAAGTACCGTGCCATTTTTATAAATATCCGCACATACTTCGTACAATTCTTCCAGCTTCTCTGTATCGCAGACGCTCATACTGAGGTTAATAATGTCAGGCTTAATCTCTCTGTTTACATACTTAAGCGCCTCAATCATTGATTCACAATGACCTGCTTCGTCTTTACCGACATTGACCTTTACAGCGTATATTTTCAAATCAGGCACATGGGATTTGACTATTCCCACTATTGATGTCCCATGACCGATTTCATCTTCAAAATCAGAATCTATTATTACTTTTTCTTCTGACAGTCTTACTGCCACTCCGTCGATATCCGGATATCTTTCCGTCATTTCTTTGGATACACCGGTATCTATAATTGCCATTTTCATATTACTATCCCCTTTGTTTGCGACCGGCAGAGCCCTTACGGCTCTGCCGAAACACAAATCATTTATCATATGGGTGCAAGACTAAATATTATTTTTGACTAACTAAAAAATTAAAGAATGTCAACAGTAGCCGAGCAAGAGCATCCAACTACACAGTTACCCTGATTAACTGTACATTCGTCACCTGTAACTCTTCTCTGTAATTCAACCTTTGTAGCCATTTCTTTCTTTTCAACGGGTTTAACTAAAGTCTTCTTCATATTATTTCTCCTTTATATTTTGGAATTAAGAAACAAAAATATTACATTACGTCAACAGTACCTGAGCAAGCGCATCCAACTACACAGTTGGTCTGGTTAATTGTGCATTCGTCACCTGTAACTTTTCTCTGTAATTCAACCTTTGTAGCCATTTCTTTCTTTTCAACAGGTTTAACTAAAGTCTTCTTCATATTGTTTCTCCTTTATATTTTGGAATTTGTTTTAATCATATTCTTGCACCCAATCGATAACTAAACCGTTACCTCAAGCGCCTGCTTCTCCTTGGTATACTCACCAATGAGTTCCACAAATCCGTTAAATGAAGCCAGCAATTCGAAATTCAGCACCTCATCGGGAAGACTTATCCCCAGTAAATTTTCAATTTCAATCATGAAAGAAACAAACGTTAACGAGTCAAACAAATACTCTCTTAAATCAAAATCCTCATTTCCTTCCGGTACAAAACATCCCACTGTATCCAAAGCATTTTTTACACTTTCTGTTATTCCCATTTCTACGCCTCCGCTCCTAAAGTTTCTACATCATATGTCTTAGCCGCCAGTTTAATTAACTCCTTATATTCGGTTATGTATCCGCAGTTTTTGTCTTTGGGATTTAACACACCGATTTTCGGACAGTTACCCCACAAGCATGAGCAACTGAGCGGACATTCATCACACTGTTCTCTTTTGTTTCGTCTGAAACCTACCGTCCATACCGCTTCAAGATGTTTATCCGTATCCAGACGCCCATCCTTGGAGATTTCTCCGATTTCATGCTCCGGTCTGCAGGTTTCGCATTTCTGTACTTTTCCGTAGGAAGTAATAACATATCTGTTTTTCTTATTACTTCTGCACATTGCACCGCATGTATGAATGTTATAAAGGTTTATGATGCATTTAAGATCCTTCTGATTCTCTGCCAGATAGTTATACACTTCTGCCATTTGACTGTAAGGCATCAGATGATCCGCTATGAGCTTAACTCTTTCTCCACCCCAGTCTCCTGCCGGACGTACAAAGAAAGAAAATCTGGGATCTTTTCCGAATTTGTCATTTAAGAGATTGTAAAATTCAGGAAGGTCCTTAAGCATCTCCTTGGTGAAATTGCCTCTTATTACAACCGAGATATATCTGTTTTTGACATTGTCGCGAATACCTTCCAGATTACCTATGATTCTGTCCCACGTAGGGCCGCCGTCCATATAAATTCGCTGATTATCATGAGTCTCTTTTAAGCCGTCGACAGTTATGGTGTAGTTGGCCACTCTGCTCTTAATAAGCTTCTCAACGTTTTCTTTGGTAAGAAGATATCCGTTGGTTGTAATTGAACCTGTATAGGGTTTTTTTGCCTTTCTGCAGATATCAATAACCTTCTCGGAAATGTATTCGATGGCATCGATTCCAATAAGGGGTTCTCCTCCAAACCAATCGATATGAACTCTGCTATACTTGTTGACATTTCTTGCAATCAGTTTAATTATTCTGTCCTGAACATCTTTACTTATTACATTTGTCTTAAAATCAAGTGCGCAATACTTGCATCTGAAGTTGCAGGCATCTGTCGTATGAACCGTAATGTCAAGAGTATCTTCCATCGTATACTCGTAGAATAACTGCTCTCTGTCTGCACGCTCGTCATAGAGTTCCGGTACCATAAATCTGTTCTCGATAAGCTCATTAAGAATGGGATCGTCGCTCTCATCCACCTTTCTTCCGCTAAGGTAGTCTTTTACCTTTTCTCTTGCCGCGGGAGCTACCTCCTTGATGCTGTCCAACCCCTTGTAAGAGTTGTAAAGATACATTCCATTTTCCTGTTCGTCAACCACTACGTTAAACATTGACGCTTGAAACCTTCTGCCCATTTTTCTCGTCCTTCCTATTTTAATCTTTATAGTTTTTTGCCTGCGCACTGAACAGCGAATTGTAATAGCCTTTCGCTTCAGTAAGTTCAGCATGCGTACCAAGTTCTGTTATCTCACCGTCTTTAAGAACCACAATCTTCTCAGCCTCCACACAACTGGATAATCTGTGTGAAATAAGGAATATTGTTCTTTGGTCTTTAAACTCCCATATGCGGTGATAGAGTTCTCTCTCGGCCTTAGGCGAAAGTGCCGCCGTCGGCTCATCAAGGATAAGTATCGGTGAGTCCTTATAAAGCGCTCTCGCGATAGCAACTTTCTGCAGCTCTCCTCCCGACATCTCTGTACCCTCGTTGTCTAACTTGTAAAATACATGTGTATCTATTCCCTTGTTAAGGGTTTCTATCTTTTGATCAAGTCCTACTTCCTTTAACACTGCTTCCATTCTTTCTTCATCAATCTCATCCGCAAAAGCAATGTTCTCTCTGATTGTGTAGTAGGTCAGCGCATAGTCTTGAAATACCGGCGAAATAAGCCTTGATATCTCATCCTTGCCAAACAGAGATATATCTTTACCATTTATCAAAACCGCTCCCTTTGTCGGTTTATACAGACCCGTTAGCAGTTTTATAAAGGTAGTCTTACCCGAGCCGTTTTCTCCTACTATGGCGATTCGCTCCCCTTCATGTATTTTTAGGTTTATGTTTTTGAGAGCATACGTGTCGTCACCGCCATAGGAAAAAGAAACATCTTTAAACTCAAGGGTTTTAAAAGAAAGTTCCCCGGTCTGCCGCTCAAGGCGCTCACCTTCGGATTCAGTATCATATGTAAAACACTTTTGCAGTGCTCCGAAGTATCTGCCTTCCGCCTTTATTCGCACCGCTTCATCTGCGATTTGCATGATAGCATTGGCAACTCCCGTAAAGGCCGCTACGTACATCACGAAATCGCCTACTTCTATCTCGCCTCGCGTATATTGGTTCATGGTAAGCAAGTACGCCGCTATCAGCTGAGTTCCGAATATTACCGCCGGAATAATTGCCCAGACAGCGTTCTTTTTACAGCAAACTTTCATCGCATCGTACACATAGTTTCTGCAATAGTTGTACTTGCCCGCAAGGAATTTCCTAAGTCCGAAAGCTCTTACTTCCTGTCCATACTGCAAATCCAACATGTTCCACTGAAGCGTTTCCATCTCTCTTCTTTCGCTGTTATCGGCGACCTGTTCGCTGTACTTGTTTTTATTGATCATGTTCTGCGCCACGTATGACGCGGGAAGAAGTAACAAGCTCCCAACAATATACAGACAAACTATTTTCTTTTCCCTGATAATTGTCACGCTGCCGATAAGTAAAAGAACAAGCGATATGACGGAAATTATTACGCCTGATATGACAGAATAGAAATTCCGATCCAGGCATTTGGAGCCGAAGCTAAAGTCATCTGCATATTCCGGCGACTCCATCGTAAGAAGGTTCAGGCTTAGTTGCCTACTTACCAATTGCTTCTTTACGGACGTCGTAACCTTCAAGCTTTCATAGTCCATTTTTCTCATGAAAAAGGTATTAAGTGACGAAACGGCTAATGTCGATACGCAGAATACCGTTACCAATATTGCTGCCGCACGAACCTCAGAGTTTGGATACAACCTGTTTATAATCGCGCCGGGAAAGTAGATATTTATTATTCCCGCAATCGAACCAAGCAATCCCACCGCCGGTATGTAAATATTCTTTATGCCTACAGGCTTGATAAAGTGCTTGTATCCGAATTGTATGCTTTTCTTATTCACCCTCCGTTCCCCCGTTTTCATTACTAATTTTTACAATCCCGTCATTTCGAAAGTCCTCGGCGTTTTCAAGCATGAAATTCTTCTCATCCGACAAACGCATTACTCCCGAATTATGTACGGTACTGCTTCTTTTTTGACTCAAAAACAATCTCCCGCCATCAGCCACCTGTATCATTCCGGCATTTTCAAGTTCGGTTTCCTCGCTCTCACCGTCGTGCTTAAATTCGGCATTGTCTTTAATGTATATCATTCCTGCGTTCAGCATTCGTGGCTTGACTCTATATCCCATTACAAACTTTGAACGGTTGGTAATCATCAGTACTCCGTAATTTCTGAACGCATACCCACCCAAATGCATCGTGCAGTTAATTAACATCAATCTTCCGTGATTATCCAAAGCTCCGTCGATACGTATCGTTACTTTTTTCTCTGTCCCGATATATACCTTGGTGTCACTTCCCCGAATTATCAGTGTCTCTTTGTCGGTAATGAATATGTCTTCATTAATCGTCATATCCGATTCAATCAAGTATGTTTTTTCATCAATCTTTGTAATCTGATTTATCACCCTGCGATACCTCGTATTCGCTTATAACAGCCAAAAACTCCCGTAAATATCGCTCTTCTCGTTCATATAAATCATCGGCATATTCCTTTATGCGTTCAGGAATACTTATATCTTGATTTTTATTGAATTTAAGTGCCATAAGCATCATCATGGATGTATCCCTCACCAAATCGTCAACATCCTTTTGTAATGCTTTTAACCCCTCTATTTTTTCACTTAAAAATTGATTTCTGAGCGAAAATATTTTTTTGTGCTCCCAAAGCATTCTTAGAAGCTTCGGGTCTATCCTCATTTCATCTTCCGGATTTTCAGTGCAATCCGACATTATATCCTTAATTGTCTTATAGGAATCAATTCCGTCAGCTCCGGTATCCTCGTCATAACCGCCGTTTAAGTATTCATGTACTTCACTTGCGATTGTCTTTATCGAGCATTTCACTTTGATTCCATGAAACTTTATTGCACAGAAATCGCCTTCGGGATTTATAGCCAATCCGCCTACAAGACTATTGGCTATATGCTCTTTCTTTACCTTCATTTTCTGAAGATGAAGATCTCTGTACGCCATAACATAAAAGCATTCATCATCATAACCGTATACATGTGTATCATGATGAAAATGTCTTACATTATAGAATTCGGAATACGGAAGATAGTATTCATCAATCCAAAAAAGTAACAGGTAATCACCCTGATCAAGTCTTTCTTCCAGAAAACCGATTATTTTGTCCGGAGATTGATTCTTGATATAATACTTATTCAGTTCCGCAATTCCCTCCACCCTAAGGTCCTCTGCCTCACAACCGACATATCTTAACTGGTTCTCATCAAACCTATCGCATCTGAGTCTTATGTAGTGGTTATAAAAGGCTTCCTTGACGTTCTCGTCTTCGAGCATGATTCCCATGACGAATGCGATACATTGATATGTCTCCGACGGTGGAATTCTCATCGGTAATACGTTTCCCATCTGATTCGTACCTTCCCTTCTGATTCATGTAACCCAACCCCGCTGTAACCTGTTTTCTTTTACTTCGTTGTTGTTTCAACTACTTCAAAAAACGGAGCAATTATGGAAATAATTTCATCGATATCAACTGTCTTCATGTGCCCACCTCCTTATACAAATATGATATTTGAAAATTATTGATACAGTAAAGTGACACTTACGGCACTTTTACTTCAAACTGTGGTATAATTAACATGATGGAGGGCTTAATTATGGATAATTGGGGACTTTTTGGAAGAAAATTACGTTCTATCAGAAAAGAACTTTGTCAAACCCAGGAAAGGTTTTGCGATGGTATCTGCTCGTTAAGGCAATATAAACGAATTGAATCCGGCACTAATGAGCCGACTCTTTTTGTGCTCGATTCTTTATCAAGCAAATACAATCTTGATTTTTTTACCATCTACAAAAAGACCGAGCGGTCCAATTCCGACAATGATTTTTCCTTTATCAACGAAATGAATGATGCCATAGATCTGCAGGATGTAAAAAGGATTGAAGAACTTATATCCAAATATTCGGATTCTTTTGATTCCATGGGCCTTTATTCCAAGATGCTTTGGTATTACGGGAAATCTTTATGCGAAGAGGACACAGATATATCAATCGATTACGCCATCACGGGTCTTCGGTACGAATTGCCCGATAATCCGGGCAATCATGAGTCTTTTCTTCAGGTAAAAGTTTACTCAAATATTGGTCTTTGCCTTCTGAACAGAATAGCATTCAATTATATAAAAAAGGAAAACTACAGCCTTGCCATCCTTATATACAAACATATTATTCAATGTATAGAAAGCCTGCTTTCTTTCAGTTCAAAGCTGTATCAAAGCACAAAGTTTATCTTTGAGTTCTACCCTTCGGTAATATCCAATTTGTGTGTTCTTTTGCTCTCTGACGGAAATTTGGAGGAGGCACTTGTCTATGTGAATAAGGGAATAGAATACTTGTGCAAAATGAACAATTCCAAGCAGCTCCATATTCTTCTTTGGCGTAAATACAAGATATTGGCGGCTATGGGGGATATCGAGGCCGCCGATGAAGTCTATAACTCTTTTCGGGTCATCTGTGAATTGTTTAATCAAAAGGAATATCTGGCAGGCAGGCCCAAATGAAAAGCTTATGATTGTTGACTGACCGTTTAGTTCCTTAGTAAAAAAGCCCCCGCGTTTATGGCGCGAGGGCTTTTGTGCGGTTATGATTATGAAAGTTTGAAGAACTCGATGGCTTCGGTCATTTCCTTGTTGACATCGTTCATGTCGGAAGTGGAAGTCTGAGTATCCATGCAGGCGTCGGTAACGGTCTGACAGGAAGCTGCAACTTCCTGAGCAGATGCACCAAGCTCCTCGGAAATAGCACCGAGTTCTGTGGTTGCATTGGTAACTTCTGCCTTGATTGCTTCAAGCTTGTCAGCCATCTTCTGGATGGTATCGATTTCAACAACGGAAGCTTCAACGGACTCTGAAAGAGCCTGGAACTTATCTCTTGCTGTCTCGATATCGGTCTGCTCCTTGGTGATAACTTCAAATACTCTGTTGGAGATTTCAACGGTGCCGTTGGAAAGTGAGATAACGTTGTCGATGGTCTCCTTGATTTCTTTGGCCGATTCTGCGGAAGAATCTGCAAGTGTACGAATTTCTTCTGCTACTACCGCGAATCCGCGACCTGCTTCACCCGCACGAGCCGCCTCGATGGAAGCGTTCAGCGAAAGAAGGTTGGTCTGTGCAGCGATGGACTCGATAGCCTGTACTGCAGTGGAAATCTTGGTAATTGCTTCGTTGGTTTCTGTAATCTTAGCGGCAATGTCCTGCATAGCTTCAACAGACTCTATTGAACCTGAATGAACTGAATCCATGCACTGTGTTGCCTCGTTGTTGGCATTCTTGATAGCCTCGGAATCCTCGAAGAGGTTCTTAACGTTTTCGTTAAGGCTTTCAATGTTGCTGCCAAGTTCGATAGCCTTCTCGGCAAGTGTCTGAGCATTTTCCGCAACGCTCTGTGATGTAGATGCAACTTCGTTGATTGCAGTATTAATCTGAGATACGGATTCAACGTTGTCTGCAGTCTTTTCATCTACGCTGCCGATTGCAAGATTAAGCTTGTTAGCCGAATTCTTAACAGCACCCATAGAGTCGTTAAGAGCACTCTTCAGAGTCTGGAATGCGGTTAAGATGCTGACAGTTTCTTTGATGTTGGACTTAGCGTCACAATCTGCCGTAACATCACCCGTACTGAGCTCTTCAAGAGACTTGGATACCTTGTTAAGAGGTGTAGAAACTATCTTACCTACAACAAGTGCGATAACAAGAAGAATTGCTACACAGACAGCACATACTACAATTGCGGTAATCTTGGAGGAGTTGATTCCTGCCAATACTTCCTTTTCATCTGCGGTAAGAACTGCTATGTAGTGCGCTTCAGCGTCGATATAGTAAGCTGCGTATTTGTTTGCGCCCTTGAATACATACTTGATGCAACCGGGCTGAGGATGTTCGCCCTTTTCAAGCTTTGCAACGAGTTCTTTGACTGCTGCGTTCTCTACGGGGTTACCGATTTTAGTCTCATCGGGATGGAAAAGCATTGTTCCATGATTGTCTACAAAATAAACATATGCGCTTGTAAGGCCGAGACCCGATACATCGGAAATCTGAGACGCAACGTCATGAACGAATGTACCACCGCCTACGAATCCTATAGGCTGCCCGTTATCCATAACAGGATAGTAGAAGGACTGTGTAAGCTGACCTGATGCAGGTGAGGTAAGAATACCTGTATTATATACACCGTTTGCATTAAGGATTGAATTTCTGAGGTTAGTAAGGCTGTCGCCTTCTCTTAAGATTCTACCTACAATTCCGGCGTTCTGGTGAGTCATAACTTTTGTGTTCCAATCGGCAAGGTATAAACCTTCCCATCCTGAAAGCTTGGAATAGAAATCGTTGGTATACTTGTTGGCTGCAGCCACAATTTCAGCATCATCGGGATGCAGTAAAGCTTCCTTGATAATCGGTGCTGTTGAAAAAGCCATCAAAGTTTCCTTGGCAGAATCGGTTGCATAGTCGAAGGACTTACCGGTTGCCTCGATGATGGTTACCAATGAATTACTGGTTTGTTTGTTAAGTTCCGATGAACTCTTACGAAGTACCATTGCCGCCACGGTAATGGATGTAATAAGCATCGGTACCAGCGCAAAAAGAATGAGCGTTAAGCCCATACCAAATTTTCCGCCGTTTGATTTGGTTTTGACACGCTTTGTTGCCATAACTTTTAACCCTCCTTAGTTGGTTTCCGTACCAGTCCTCATAGTATCACCCTGCAATTAAAAAATAATAAAAAACAGGTGCAATTTAGCCCATTTTTCAAAAAATTTTTTAATTTTTTTGTGTTTTAGGTTCTTTTCCAACAAAAAAACCACCCTCTCGGGTGGTTTCGGTAGTTAAATTAAGGGTTGTGAGGTGCCGGTTTCTTTCGGCTCTTCCCGGGTCAGAGGGTTGTATGGTTCTTCCCCGATTGTATCTAAGTATAAGTTTGCAAGTGAGGACTGGTACAGTGCGACAGGCCAGAAAATTCCGAATCCAAACGCTAAGCAGCCAAGAATCATAAGCGGTATCATGCGAAGCACAATAAACAGGAATTTCAGTCGATTACCTGTCATTAAGCGGTTGCTCTCGACAAGTATCTCCTTAAAGCTAAGCTCGGGTCTGTCCGCGAGAATGTAAAAACACAGACCAAAAAACATCTTAACCACTATGATTATAATCAGTGCAAACAACTTTATCAAAAGGCCGGCTGTAGCCGCCTGCTTATCTGTCAGCACTACAAAGAACCCTAAGTAAACCGAGGGAATAACGGATATTACAGATGCTAAAGTATACACAGCCTGAAGGCAAATTGCCTTGTCCGTACTGTTCTTAATTCCGTAGAACAAGTCTGCCGGCGACAGTCCCTGAATACCCCTCGCAAGGCTCAAAAAGTATCTGTCCTTGCCAAAACTCAGTACTCCAAGCAGCAAATCAATAATTATAAGGATTATGAATCTGAAGAAGTACGAACCGAGAGTCCCCGTATAAGCAAGATCGGCAAAAGAACCTACCAGCCAATTAAGCACCAGCGCTACGATAATTACCAGAATCGCCTGTCCGTAACGCCCTATCAGCTGGCCCCTTGCATTCAATATCAATTCCTTGGCGGTTTTCTTATTCATCGGCGCCACCTCCGAAGTACTTATTTATGATTTCGGAAGGCATTACGCCATAGGTATCCTTATATGTTTCACCATAGAGACTACTGTCCACACTCGAAACAACATCGTTTCGATATTCCTCATCCGTAGCAAGCTTGTATATTCCGGCAAAAAGAATTCCGCAGCCTATTACAATTCCGACAAGCGCAAACTTAACTGCCGTGACCGCTTCCTTGTCCATCTTACTCCTGTATCCCTTTGATAAAAAGGCAAAAAGAATGGCAAAAAAGCCAAGCACTATTGCCAGCGGCGGAAAAGTAAACATTACTATGGAACAGGACAATGATGCCACTGCAAAATTACGCGCCCGCCTCACCATATTCAAGCGGATCTCTTCGTACAAATATCTGTCCATGATGACCTCAAAACACTAGTATTTACAGATATATTACCAAACTCCGCCCAAATATACAAATGAAGTATTTGTGAACTGCATGGCAATAAAAAGCCACCCGCGCGGGGTGGCTCGTCATAGCTATTTGGAAGCGTTGTTCCACTTAAGATACTCGTTGATAAAGAGATCTATGTCACCGTCCAAAACCGCGCCGGTATTGGCATTCTCGGCATTGGTGCGGTGGTCCTTGACCATTGTGTAAGGCTGCAATACGTAGGAGCGAATCTGTGAGCCCCAGCCGATTTCCTTGACCTCACCGCGGATGTCGGAGAGTTTCTCGGCATTGGCCTCCTTCTTCAAAAGAAAGAGCTTAGCCTTCAACATTTGCATGGCCTTGTCTTTGTTCTGGTATTGGCTTCGCTCGTTCTGGCACTGTACCACGATTCCGGTAGGAAGGTGAGTGATACGGATGGCAGATGATGTCTTATTGACCTTCTGACCGCCGGCACCGCTACTGCGGAACACGTCGATACGCATATCCTCTTCGGGAATATCAATGTCTAAATCTTCCTCAATATCGGGCATTACGTCAAGAGATACAAAAGAAGTCTGGCGCTTGCCCTGAGCATTGAAGGGAGAAATACGTACAAGTCTGTGAACGCCCTTCTCTGACTTCATGTAGCCATATGCGTTAAGACCGTTAATCTGGAAGGTAACGTTCTTAATACCCGCTTCATCGCCCTCTAAAAGGTCGAGCACTTCAACAGAAAAGCCCTTACGCTCTGCCCAGCGGGTGTACATACGATACAACATGCCCGCCCAGTCGCAGGACTCGGTACCGCCGGCACCTGCATTGAGACGCAAGATTGCGTTGCATTTATCGTACTCTTCGTTAAGAAGATTGGAAATTCTTAAGTCTTCGAACTTGGCAATAAATTCGTCAAGCTCGGCACGAACTTCGTCGGGGTAAGACTCGTCGGTCTCTTCCTCGCCCATCTCGATAAGGGTAAGGATATCGTCAAACTGCTGCTTAAGGCCGTCAACAGTCTCCTTAATACCCTGAAGAGACTTAAGCTCGATAGTAAGCTTATTGGCCTTGTCGGGATTGTCCCAGAAGCCGGGAGCTTCCATCTCCATCTGAAGTTCTTCTATTCTTTTTTCATTGTCCTCGAGGTGCAATGACCTTGCAAGCTCAGCTAAGGGCTCCTCATAGGTCATAACCTCGTTCTTTAAGTTATCAAGTATTATCAAAACAAACCTCTGTAAATCACAGGCTTAGGCATTTCTGCCACAGCACTGCTTGTATTTCTTACCGGAACCGCAAGGGCAAGGATCGTTGGGGTAAACCTTCTCCATGCGCTTAACAACGGGAGCCTTGGCGAGCGAATCGTCCTTGTTGGTACCCGTAATCTTAACGGTCTGCTCACGCTCCATGGAGTTGCCCACACGGATACGCATAAGCATGGTAACCGTCTGCTCCTTGATGCTGTCGGTCATTTCCTCGAACATCGCATATGCTTCGCTCTTGTACTCCTGAACGGGGTCCTTCTGAGCGTAGGCTACAAGGCCGATACCGTCACGAAGCTGTACCATATCGTCGATGTGAACCATCCACTTGCTGTCGATAGCCTTAAGAAGCACGATACGCTCGAGCTCACGGATAATCTCAACCTGAGGGAACTCAGCTTCCTTGGACTCGTATAACTTAACGGCTTCACCCTTTAACTGCTGTTCAAGCTCGTTCTTACGTGTACCCTTCACGCGCTCGGGAGTAATAAGCTCCAGAGGAATGATGGGCAAAAGAATCTGATTAAGCTCGGTGAAGTCCCAGTCTTCTTTCTTTTGATCTTCGCCGATTACGTGGTTAACGGCGCTTTCTACGATGTCGGTAATCATCTTGTAGATTACGTCTCTCATGCTCTCGCCTTCAAGTACGCGACGACGCTCACCGTAGATAATCTCACGCTGCTCGTTCATAACCTGGTCGTACTCAAGAAGTCGCTTACGGGTATCGAAGTTACGAAGCTCGATACGCTTCTGTGCCTTCTCGATGGCGCTGGATACGAACTTATGCTTAATCTCCTGACCGCGCTCAACGCCCATGGACTGGAACATTGACTTGTAACGGTCGGAGCCGAAAAGTCTCATTAAATCATCTTCAAGAGAGATGTAGAACTTGGAAATACCGGGGTCTCCCTGACGACCGGAACGTCCGCGGAGCTGATTGTCGATACGACGTGACTCGTGACGCTCTGTACCGATAACCTTAAGACCGCCCGCCGCTCTTGACTGCTCATCAAGCTTAATATCGGTACCACGACCTGCCATGTTGGTAGCGATGGTAACGGCGCCGTACTGGCCGGCATTGGCAACGATTTCGGCTTCCATCTCATGGAACTTAGCGTTTAAGACGGTGTGAGGGATGCCTTTTTTCTTAAGGAGTCTTGAAAGCTCCTCGGAAGCCTCGATGGTAACGGTACCTACTAAGATAGGCTGACCGGTCTTGTGAGTCTCCACGATGTCGTTAACTATAGCTTCAAGCTTCTCTTCTCGGGTAATATATACGGAATCTTCAAGGTCGATTCTCGCAACGGGACGGTTGGTGGGGATTTCCACAACGTCCATGCCGTAAATATCTTTAAATTCCTGCTCCTCTGTAAGAGCGGTACCGGTCATGCCGGCTTTCTTGTCGTATTTGTTAAAGAAGTTCTGGAAGGTGATGGTGGCAAGGGTCTTGGACTCGCGCTTGATCTTCACGTTTTCTTTGGCTTCAATTGCCTGATGTAAGCCGTCTGAGTATCTACGACCGGGCATGATACGTCCGGTGAACTCGTCAATGATTACAATCTCGCCGTCCTTAACGATATAGTCCTTGTCCTTCATCATAAGGTTATTGGCCTTAAGGGCGGTGATGATGCAGTGCTGAATCTCGACATTGTCGGAGTCTGCAAGGTTCTCGATGTGGAAGAAGCGCTCTGCTTCCTTAACGCCGTGCTCGGTAAGAGTGATAATCTTGTCCTTCTCATTAACGATGAAGTCGCCTGTCTCTTCCTGAACGTTACCGAGGATTAAGTCAAGCTTGCCCACTTCCTCGATATCCTTACCTCTGTGGAGCTGCTTGGCAAGCATGTCTGCCATGGAGTAGATGCTGGTGGACTTGGTACCCTGACCGGAAATAATAAGAGGTGTACGGGCTTCATCGATTAAGATGGAGTCGACCTCGTCGATGATGGCATAGTGAAGACCGCGAAGCACGAGGTCCTTCTCGTAAGTAGCCATGTTGTCACGAAGGTAGTCGAAACCAAGCTCGTTGTTGGTAACGTATGTGATATCGCATGCGTATGCTTCCTGCTTCTCCTGAGGTGTCATGGAGTTAAGGGAAACGCCTACGGTTAAGCCTAAGAACTTGTGAACCGCGCCCATCCAGTCCGCGTCACGCTTGGCAAGATATTCATTGACGGTAACTACGTGTACGCCCTTACCTTCAAGAGCGTTAAGGTATACGGGAAGGATATCGGTCTGTGTCTTACCTTCACCTGTCTTCATCTCGGCTATACGATTCTGATGAAGAATGATACCGCCGATAATCTGCACTCTGAAGTGCTCTGTATTGATAACACGTCTTGTGGCCTCTCTAGCAACTGCGAAAGCCTCAACAAGCAGGTCGTCAAGGGTCTCGCCCTTCTCCAAGCGTGCTCTGAATTCTTTGGTCTTATTTGCAAGCTCTTCGTCGGAAAGCTCAATCATCTGAGGACGTAATGCCTCGATGGCCTCGACTAAGGGCATAATCTTCTTAATCTGTCTCTCACTGTAAGTGCCGAACACTTTATCAAAAACCTTCATGTAACACAATCCTTTCGAGTGTTTAATGTACAAAACACCAATGTTTATTCTATCAGAAATTCCCCTAGTCTTCAATAAAAGAAAGTGACGGTTTTGTAAACAAAATATGAACAAAATAAGGCATTTATGTGAATAACCACCACATTTGTTCAATTTTTTACCAAAAGAAAGAACCCCGAGGGCATCTACACACCTTCGGGGTTCGAAATCTCTGTCAAAATATTAATATTCGCAAGCCTTTTCCTCGCCTGTTACGACTCTTAAGCCGCCCTGGCAAAGAGCAAGAAGCTCGTCCTCACCGGGATAGATGGTGAAAGGAGCAATCCAGCCTGCCTTCTCCTTGATGGCGTCGCAAGTGGTCTTGCCGTATGCGATACCTCCGGTAAGGATAATCTGGTCAACCTTGCCTTCAAGAACGGTTGCCATAGCGCCGATGTCCTTGGCTACCTGATAGTGGAATGCCTTAAATACGGCTGCTGCTGTCTCATCGCCTTCTTTGGCCTTGGATTCAACGATTCTTGCATCGTTGGTGTTAAGATATGCATTAAAACCGCCGTTACCTACAAGCTTCTTGTAAACTTCCTTCTCGGAGTACTTGCCGGAGAAGCACATCTTAACAAGGTCGCCTGCGGGAACGCCACCTGCACGCTCGGGTGAGAATGCACCTTCACCGTCGAGAGCGTTGTTAACGTCAACAATCTTACCGCCCTTGTGAGCACCTACGGAAACACCGCCGCCCATGTGAACTACGATAAGGTTAAGGTCTTCATATTTCTTGCCGACTTCCTTGGCATATCTTTTAGCTACAGCCTTCTGGTTAAGAGCGTGGAATACGGAACGTCTGGGAAGCTCGGGCACACCTGAGAATCTGGCAATATCTGCAAGCTCGTCAACTACTACGGGGTCAACGATAAAAGAAGGAATTCCGAGGGAATCACCGATTTCTCTTGCAAGTACGCCGCCAAGGTTCGATGCGTGCTGACCCTGCTTACCTACGATAAGGTCTTCAAGAAGTGCGTTTGAAACCTTGTAAGTACCGCCGGGGATGGGCTTAAGCATACCGCCGCGGCCTACGATGAAGTCAAGCTGCTTTAAGTCAAAGTTCTTTTCCTTAAGGATGTTAAGGATAACGTCTTTACGGAAATCCTTCTGCTCGTAGATGGAACCGTACTGAGCGATTTCCTCGGTGCTGTGACGAAGGGTCTCGTCAAATAAAAGTGTCTCATCGCTGAAAACACCGATTTTTGTAGAAGTAGAACCGGGATTAATGATTAAGCTGATGTATGCCATATTATTTCTCCTTCTTCATGGACTCTGCAACTACTGCTGCAAGAGCGATAGAGTTAAGCTTTACTTCCATTGTGTCGGAACGGGAGGTAAGGATTACGGGCGCCTGTGTGCCGGTAAGGATGTTACCGTTCTTGCAGGGAATCATGTGAACCATAGTCTTGTAAACAAGGTTTCCTGCGTGGATATCAGGGAATACAAGGATGTTGGCATCGCCGGCAACCTTTCTTCCGAGAGCACCCTTTTCTTCTGCTGCTTCTTTGTAAAGAGCGATGTCCATTGAAAGGGGTCCTTCAACCACACAGTCCTTAATCTCGCCTGCATCCTGCATGCGGGAAAGCTCTGCAGCTTCAACGGTGCAGGCCATTTTCTCGTTAACGGTCTCGAGAGCAGCAAGAACTGCAACCTTATTATCAGTCACGCCGCAAGCCTTAGCCACGTCAACGGTGTATTCGATCATGCATTTCTTATCCTCAAGAGTGGGATAAGGAATAAAAGCAACGTCGGTAAGGAAAAGGAGTCTGTCGATGCCGGGAATCTCAAACACGCATACGTGAGAAAGAGGTTTGCCGGTACGAAGTCCCACTTCTTTATCAAGAACACTCTTTAAGAACTTGCCGGTAGGAAGAAGGCCCTTCATGTACATGTCGGCTTTTCCGTCATGAACAAGCTTAACTGCTGTAAGTGCAGCTTCCATATTATCCTTCTTGTCGATAATCTCGTAAGAAGAAAGATCCATGTTGATATCCTTTGCGATGGCGCGAATCTTGTCCTCGTCGCCTACAAGGATTGCATTGGCAATTTTCTTCTCCTTGGCTGCTTTAACAGCTTCAAGAACCGGTGCATCTTCGGCACATGCAACAGCAAGGGTCTTGGTGGGTAAATTTGTAACTTTGCTGATAATGTCATCAAACTTGACTCTCATTTGTTCCTCCTGAAAAAAACATATTCTTTTAACGGGTTTACCCGAAAATAATCATCGTTAAAATAATAACACTCGACCCCGAAAAAGTCCATAGAAAAAGGGGGCTAAAGTGCCCCCTTTTGTACGTGTTTATTAACTTCTCATTGCGCTTAACTTCTCAGCGTTGTCAATCATGCGAAGGACAACTTCCTGCACATCTTCAACAATCTTTTCGTTCTGCTGAGTAGCCTCACAAGTGGTGGTGGAGTGAGCGGATACCTGCTCGGTAATGGCGGATATCGTCTGGATGCTCTCCACGATTTCGTGATTGGCTGATACAAGCTTGGAAACAACGCCCGTAAGGTTCTGTGAATCGGTACGGATGTTTCTGATGCTGTCCACAATCTTTGAAAAGCTTTCGGATGTGACTTCCGCTGATTCGTTCTGAGCCTTGTTGCTGTCTACCAAAGAATTGATTGCGGTGACAACTTCGTTCATCTCTTTGGAAATGCCTTCGATAAGCTCACTGATGTTACCTGTAGCGGTCTGTGTCTGACCTGCGAGGTTGGAAATTTCTGTTGCAACTACCGCGAAGCCTCTGCCCGCTTCACCTGCTCTTGCAGCCTCGATGGAAGCGTTTAATGCAAGAAGGCTTGTCTGGCTGGCAACGCTCTTAATAAGCGCTACGATTGATTCCATCTGTGAAGTAGAGTTTTTAAGCTCTTCAACTTCCTTCATAACCGCTTCGCCGGCTTCACCGGATACCTTCGCCTGTTCAATAAGCTTGCCGATGTTGTCGCGACCTTCTCTTGCCGCCTGAACCGTTATATCAACATTGCTTCCGATGTTGTTGGAAGCCTCTGTAACTTTATCTACCTGAGCCTGAATTTCTTCGGTCTTAACAAGCTGGTTCTGAATGCTCTCTGCGGAGTCTGTGGTACCGGTCTGAACTTCCTGCATGGATGCAAGCGTTTCCTGACTGGATGCGGTAAGCTGAGTCATCTTCTCGGATACTACGTTAACGTCTGCGATAAGTTCCTCAGATACCTTCATGACGTTATCGAGAAGCTCCGTGGTCTTGGCGCTCGCCTCATCTATTTTAGCTATTCTTTCGTCGTTAACATTGCAGGTAAGTCTGTTGCAGATTACAGAGTAAGCACACACCATAATCATACATGCAACTTCGATTTCGAAAGCGGTTATTCCGTAATTCTTAAGTGTGATGGCAAACGCGTGTATCATAGAAATAATCAAAACACCCGAGGAAATTCTGATGGAAAATCCGAAGTTATTAAAGAGTGTAACTACGAAAACCATGGGAATCGCGTACACAAATACGGACTGCTCGGGGCTGGTAAAACAACAAATCGCGTAGAAAATGCCATAACAGATACCCATTATGTCCTTGCAGTAATCGGTGGCATTGTTCAATGAGTAAAGCACCCATGTCGCAATTACGGGCAGGACGTCTGCCGCCACGATTATCAGGAAGAGGCCCAATGTCTTCTCGCCTTTAATAAACTGAATCACGTAAGCCAAAAGAAGAATGGCGGATATGATGGTGTAAAGAGTATTCGCCGTTTTATTGACTCTTGCTTTTTCCATTTCGTTGTTATTCATGCAATGTAACCTCCGTATGAAAGCATTAGCGTTCAAAATACAGAGATATTGTACCACAAATTGTCCGAATATTCTATATTCTATGTGCGATTTGTAGTTAATTTTTCGTTATTTTGTGGTTACGCGTGATTCATTTCGCTTGCTGAAAATTCTCGCCGCCGCAAAAGAAACACACGGTACCGTCATAACGATTCCGATGCTTCCGCTGACTGCCATGATAAGCTCAATTGCCACGAAATCCGTATTAAGAAGCTGGTTCATGCTCACGCCGTAGGAATAGATGAGCACCATCATATTGAGCGCGCTTCCTGCATACGCAAGCACCAGAGTGTTGGCCATGGTACCCATAGCGTCGCGGCCGATGTTGAGACCCGACTTAAAGAGCTTGCCAAAGCCGATTTCAGGGTTAAGAGACGCAATCTCAGACACTGCCGACGAAACCGACATGGCAACGTCCATTACCGCGCCGATTGCGGAGATCAATATCGCGGACGTAAACAGTCCCCTAAGCTTAATCGGGTACGACGACAGCAAAAGAAGCAGCGCCTCCGCCTCGTCAGTCTGATAAATGGTCAGCGAACCGATACGGGTGGCCAGTTCTCCCACCAATGCCGCAAATAACACGCCGCACATACAGCCTATTGTTGCCGCAAGTGTTTTTTTGCCGAATCCGCCGATAAGAATAAATGCAAAAGCCGTAGTCACAAAGAGTATGCCGACTGTCGCCCATACAGGACTTACGCCCTTGAACGCAAGGGGAATAAGCACGAATACAATCGCTATAAATGTGTATGCGAGGCCCGCGAAAGCCAAAGCACCGCGCTTGCCGCCCACAATTACCAACACGGCCAGAAACAGCACCAGAAGCCCTATGATGAGGGGTGTTCTGTTGTAATTGTAAATGCTTACGGAATACACGCCTTCAGCGGTGGTGTCGATTCGCACGCTTACCTTGTCGCCTTCACCGACATCTACGTTATAAATGGTGCTTATATAGTTCTTGATGAAGCACACATCACCCTTGTATCTGCCGGAAAGAATCTCAATCTTAAGGTCGGTACTGCCCTTCTTAACGTTATCCGTCTTAGTATCGATTACAGTATTGTCAGCCGTGACCGCAAGCACTTTCGCGGTTTCGTACTCGGTTCCGAAATTATCTTTGAATTCAAACCTCGGTCTGTCTTTGTTTAAAAAGAAAATCGCAATCCCGCTTATTAATATAAATACTGCTGCCGCTGCGGCTTTAATCCAAAACTGTTTTTTCATGTTTTATCCTGCATTTATTATTTTGATTACCCAAATGGCTCACGTTGCCGTGAGCCATTCGTTTAATCCATTATAGAATTATTTCTTACCAAATCTCAAGAGTTTTCCGTCTTCGCCGAATACTGCGTGGCAGCTCTTTTCGATGAGGCCGTTGGTGTGAGTGATGTAGTAGCTCTTGCCCTTAACTACCTTGCAGTCACCTGCTACGTAGTAAAGGTCGCCGTCTACTTCGATAAGACCTGCATATGTACGCTTGCCGTTCTCATAGTAGAAGGTTGAGCCCTTCTCATCATAGAATCCGTTCTTGTCGGTAATCATCTTGCC
>JAFZLD010000023.1 GCA_017553505.1 Lachnospiraceae bacterium | reverse complement strand
TATTTCTAATAGGTGAAGAAGATTTTAATATCAGTACATTGAAGACGTTGAAGTATTCCGGAATAAATTTGGCTTATGAGGTTGATGATATATTGGGGAGATATTGCTTGGATTATGGTGACGAGCATGTTTTCTTTGATGCTGTTACTGATTTGGATGATTTTATAGAAGATATCGAAATAGTTCCGTACAAGAACCCATCTATAGTTATGATGACGTATACTTCGACAGAACTTGCAAGAAACATATTAAGGCAAAATAATTTTCTCAAAGATATTTATGTGGACAATGATTTAGGATTTATAGCACCATTGAAAGATTTTATAGATTCGGGAATGCCAATGAACTAGCTAAAACCATTGTCAAATATTGTTTACAAGGATATTGAAATGTTTGAAAAAAGTTTTGATTTGCTAAAAGAAAATGGAGTTGCGCTTGATGAAGGTCTTTCGTTGGAAGAAGTGCAATTGATTGAAGATCTTTACAAGATTCGATTTCCTCAAAGTCTTCGCCTGTTTTTGATGCATAATGTGCCCATATCAAATGGTTTTTATAACTGGAGAGATACGAGAAAAGAGAATGTGGAGTATGTGAAAAGAATAATAAATCTGCCATTTGAAGAAATATATAGTAATGCGGATGAAGTTTACCGGAGTGATGCTTGGGGAACTGAACCTGATGAAGACGCTTATTCATTCATGATAAGAGAAAGACTAAAAAAAGCGCCAAGACTTATCCCAATTTGTTCGCATAGATATATTCCGGTTGTGCCGGAAAAGAATCCGCCGATTTTATCGATTCATGGTGTAGACGTCATATGTTATGGAACGGATTTGGAAGAATATATTGATATAGAGTTCGGGAATAAAGAACAGAGGGATATCCAGCTTGATAAAGTGCCATATATAGATTTCTAGTCTGACATTATGTGAAATAGTTACTATTTCGGCAGGACCGTTTTGGGGGATACTCTTATCAATTTCAGATGAGGATAACATACGATAGAATTATTTGGGTATAGGAGTAAGAAGTGACAATAGATGACTTTTTAGAGAAAATGATAAGTCTTTTTCCAAAAACCGGAGAAAAGCTTGCAGAACATATATCTGAGTATGAAGAACGTTTAGATACAATTGTTGTTGAAGATATAATCATGCCGGAAGTGATAGCTCTCTTGGAAAAGAATGCAGATAAAGATAAGCTTGAAGAAATATTTGAATACTTTGAAGATGTATGTATTAATTCAGATACCTACCTGAACACCGTTTTTTCAATAACGGCATTAGAAATACTGGGAAATGAAAAAAGTATATTAGAAACTGCAAAGAAATATATGGGGCCTGTTACTGTAAAAATGCAAAGAGAAGCTGATCTTG
Source organism: Lachnospiraceae bacterium (assembly GCA_017553505.1). Taxonomy (GTDB): domain Bacteria; phylum Bacillota; class Clostridia; order Lachnospirales; family Lachnospiraceae; genus UBA1258. Next base: position 16,189 of record JAFZLD010000023.1, on the reverse strand, counting down.
CAATTGGAAGACAAGTATAGACACCATAATTAATTGGCAGGCCGTTACTCATCCGAGAGTTCGGCCTGTTTCTTTTTCTCTAACTTATTGCGTACACGGAGCTCCTTGAAGAAGCGGGTGAGAATCTCGGAACATTCGTCTTCGAGGATGCCTCGGGTGACGAGGGCTTGGTGGTTGAAGGCTTCGTTCTCGAGAACGTTGAGAAGGGAACCGCCGCAGCCGGCCTTAGGGTTCATGGAGCCCATGACTACTCTGTCGATGCGGGCCTGAATGATGGCGCCGGAACACATCTGGCAGGGCTCGAGCGTAACGTAGAGGGTGCAGCCCTCGAGGCGCCAGTCGTGAATAAACTTGGAAGCCTTTTTGATGGCGGAAATCTCAGCGTGGGCAAGGGTGGTCTTGTCGGTGTTGCGACGATTGTAGCCGCGGCCGATTATCTTGCCTTCGTAGACGATGACGCAGCCGATGGGAACTTCGCCGAGCTTGTAGGCCTTGCGAGCTTCCTTCAGGGCTTCTTTCATGTATTTTTCATCTTCGGTAAGAACTTTTTTCATACGGAATATCCTTTGGCAGGCGCGCTCTCGCCACGCCCAATTGTGATATACTGAAACTATACTACAGATATGGGGGTAAATTCAATGCAGATTCACGGCTTTAACAAAACAACACTTCTTGATTATCCGGGACTTGTGGCGGCCACGATTTTCACCGGCGCCTGCAATTTCCGATGCCCCTATTGCCACAATGCAGACCTTGTATTGAACCCTTCGAGCCAGCCTATGATACCCGAGGAAGAAATTCTTTCGCATCTTAGAAAAAGAAAGGGTATCACTCAGGGCGTATGTATTACCGGCGGCGAGCCTACGCTTCAGAAGGACTTGAAGGACTTTATTAAGAAGTTAAAAGAACTTGATTTGAAAGTGAAGCTTGATTCAAACGGCTACAAGCCCGAGGTACTTAAGGACCTGGTTAAGGATAACCTTCTTGACTACATCGCTATGGACGTTAAGGCTCCGCTTGAAGAATATGATGTCATCGCAGGCGTGAAGCTTGATACATCCAAGTTAAAAGAAAGCATAGATTTCCTGATTGCGGGAGACCTTCCTTTTGAGTTCAGAACTACGGTAATTAAGGACTTCCATACACGCGAGAGCTTTGAGAAGATAAGCGAGCTTATAAAGGGCGCCAAGAATTACTACTTGCAGGGGTATATCGATTCGGCGAACGTAATACAGCCCGGACTTACGTCATATACATACGAAGAGATGCAGGAGTTCTTGCCGATATTTGAGGGTAAGGTTGAGCATGTGGAAATACGAGGCGTGGAATAGGCATAGATTCGGGGATTTAGAGGATTACATGCACTTTAGCGATTTAACGCGCGACCAAGGTAGCACGGGTGTATTGCATTTAAAATACTAATTGATATAATATCTTAGATTTGTAGGAGAGTTAGATTATGAAGTGCAATATGAAGTATACCTTTATGCTTGTGCTTACCGCTGTTATTTGGGGCGCTGCTTTTGTGGCGCAGGTTGCGGGCATGGAGCATGTGGGCCCGTTTACTTTTAACGGAACCAGAAGTATTATAGGCGCGTTGGTGCTTGCACCTTCGGCGTGGTTTATGGACAAGAAGGAAGGAGTTCTTACTCCCTGGAAGGACAAGACGCTGGTACTCGGCGGTCTTATCTGCGGCGTGGTGCTGTTTCTTGCAACATCATCCCAGCAGATCGGAATTATGACCACATCTTCCGGCAAGGCAGGATTCCTTACTGCATTATATATGGTGCTTGTGCCGATTTTCTCAATCGCTTTGAGAAAACGTCCCGGCAAGCAGATTTGGCTCTGCGTGCTTCTCGCACTTATCGGAATGTACCTTTTGTGCATCGAGGGTGAGCTTAGCATTCAGGCAGGAGACCTTTGGTTACTTGCATGTGCCGCTCTTTTCGCATTGCAGATTCTCGCGGTTGATAAGTTCGCACCCAATGTAGACGTTATTAAGCTTTCGTGCTACCAGTTCGCTGTAACCGGCGTACTCAGCATCATCCCGCTTATTCAGGAGAAGCCCGTTTTGGATAACGTTATGGAGTGCTGGCTTCCCATCGCTTATGCAGGCGTTCTTTCTTCGGGTGTAGCTTACACACTTCAGATGGAAGCTCAGAAGAAGGTTAACCCTACAGTGGCATCCCTCATCATGTGTCTCGAGTCGGTTTTCTCCGCAGTATTCGGATTCATCATCCTCGGCGAGAGACTTACCGGACGTGAAATTGCAGGCTGCCTCGTAATGCTCAGCGCAGTTGTTCTTACACAGATTCCGCTTAAGAGAAAGCCCAAGCTTGTTAAGGACGCCGAGCCCGTTAATAACGTAGAGAGCATCGAGCATGTTGAGAACATGGTAGGCGCTTAAGATTAAATATTGAATCAGTTGACGCTGTCGCGAGTGTGCGGCAGCGTTTTTCTTTGGCAGTAAAAGAAAGACACCTTATCAAAAAATCGATTCTGTAATCTGTGGCGGGATGGCGTATAATACATTTTGTGACAGGAGGTATTTATGAAAGGGAAAAAGCTGATTAAGGTATTAAGTGCTGTTTTGGCATCGGCACTTTTTTTGACTTCGTGCGGTAAAGCCGAGGAGGCGTCGGTTTCGAGTGAGACATGGATTAGCGCAGGTTCAGAGTTAGCTGAGGAAGCTGTCGACGAGCAGGCGTTAGAAGAAGCCAAGAAAATCTATTTAAATAAAGACTTGCCCGTGGCGGAGCGAGTTGAAGCACTGCTTTCCGTGATGACGCTTGAAGAGAAAGCATATCAGTGCGTGCAGGGCGAGCAGGATAATGTGTCGGTTGAGGATGTTAAGAGGACCGGTATCGGTTCGGTGTTAAGCGGTGGCGGCAGTGATCCTGTGGAAGGAAATCTCCCGGAGCATTGGCAGAAGCGTGTGAATGAACTTAAGGCGGCAGCACTCGAGACAAGACTCGGTATCCCGCTTTTGTACGGAATAGACGCTGTTCACGGCAACAATAATATTTATGGGGCAACAGTATTCCCTCACAATATAGGCCTCGGCGCGGCTAATGATCCTGAGCTTATGGAAGAAATCGCTCATGTAGTGGCGCGAGAGGTAAGAGCGATAGGCGTGCAGTATTCTTTTGCACCTTGTCTGGCCAATCCGCAGAATGAACGCTGGGGAAGAACTTACGAAGGCTTTAGTGAGAAAACGGCCGATGTGGTAAGGCTCGCGGGACCTTTTGTTGCAGCGTTGCAAGGTAATGTAAAAGGTGATGAATATATGCCCGAGGACGCAATAATAGCGTGCGCCAAGCACTTCATAGGTGAAGGCTACACGGCGGAAGGTGTGAACCAGGGCAATGTGGAGATGTCGGCAGCGGAGTTCGACGAGCTTCTAGGTATGGGCGTTGTGGATCCATACAAGGCTTGCATCGACAATAACGTCCTCACGGTAATGCCTTCATACAACAGTATCGACGGACTTAAGTGCCATGAGAACAAGCATCTTCTTACGGATGTTTTGAAGGAGCAGCTTGGATTTAAGGGTATGGTAATAAGCGACTACAACGCAATCGGACAGTGCTCGGGCACCTACGATGAAGAGGTGGCCAATTGCATGAATGCGGGCGTAGATATGTTTATGGAAGCGCAGGAATGGGACAGATGTGCGCAGACTATCATCAAGCTTGTTAAGAAGGGTGAGATTTCCGAAGAGAGGCTTGATGATGCGGTATCACGCATTTTGCGAGTTAAGTTCATGAGCAATATGTTTGACGAAGAAGTGGGCTCGGCTCACGAGAATGAGTTGTTCGGCGAGTTTGGCTCGGAAGAGAACAGAGAAGTGGCAAGACGCGCGGTAAGAGAAAGCCTCGTGCTCCTTAAGAACGGCAATGTCGACGGCAAGCTTGCCATGGAGAAGATTAAAGAAGCCACAAATATTACCGTGTGCGGGTCAGGTGCTTTTGACATCGGTCGCCAGTGTGGCGGGTGGACTATTTCTTGGCAGGGTGAGGCCGGCAATATAACCCTCGGAACGCCTATAGTTCAAGGCATCTATGACGAGGTCAAAGAATACGCGAAGGTCTCTCACAGTGTACGAGGCGAGCTCGATGCAGCAAGTGATGTAATCGTGACCGTTGTGGGCGAGAACCCTTACGCGGAGTCCGCCGGCGACGTTAAGCCTTCGGACCTTAAGCCTATCTCCGGCGACGTTAAGCTTCTAGAGACTATCGAAGAGCAGATAGCAGCTAACGGCAATGACCCGCTTAAAGTGCTTATTGTAATCGCAGGCCGCCCCATCGACATCAACGACTACGTAGACAAGTATGACGCGGTTGTCATGGCCTTCCTCCCGGGAACTGAGGGCGAAGGCATCGCAGATGTACTCTTCGGAGATTACGACTTCACGGGTACACTTCCGATTACATGGGTTAAAGACTTTAAGAAGATTGATGAGAAGCATGAGCTTCCGGAGTCAGAGATTCTTTTTCCATATGGATTCGGATTAAATAAAACCGGAGAATTGCTGGTAAGAAAATAATTAAACATGCGGCGCGCTTCGGCGTGCCGTTTTCATGTCATTCAAAATCCATGCAGTATGACCTGAAAGCAACAAAATGTGTCATAGGGTCATGAAGATGTTTTTTTGCTGCCTAAAATGAGAAAAACAACAAAAAGGACATCCACTCGGGATGTCCTTCGGCTGTTATATGACTAGTTGTGGTACTTCTGATTGGTCTCGTACTTAGGCTCGCAGGTCAAGTTAAGACCTAACTTCTTGAACATTCTCTCGTCGACGGGAGAGATGATTACGCTTGAGTGAACTTCACAGCCGCGAAGCTTGGGAAGCTGACTTAAGGCTACTGAGGAAGAAGGATTGGTAGCCGCGCTGACCGAGAGGGCGATGAGCACTTCGTCGGTGTGGAGGCGGGGGTTCTTGCTTCCTAAGTACTTGGTCTTAACGGTCTGGATAGGCTCAAGTGCTTCCTTGGTAACAAGGTGAAGATTGTGGTCGATGCCCGCAAGCTCTTTAAGAGAGTTGATAAGGCAAGCGGCGCTGGCTCCGAGTAAGTCGGAAGTCTTACCGGAAATAACCTTGCCGTTGGGAAGTTCAATCGCTACGCCGGGATGACCGGTTTCTTCCTCGCGACGAATGGCCTCGCTTACTACGGGACGGTCTGCGATGGAAAGGTTAAGCTGCTTCATGAGAAGCTCGAGCTTGTACACGATTTCCTTGGTACCGGTGCCCTTTTTAAGATCGCAGAGGGCGGTGTAGTAACGGCGGATAATTTCCTGCTTGGAAGCATCGCAACATACTTCGTCATCGATGATGCAATTGCCTGCCATGTTAACACCCATGTCTGTGGGTGACTTGTAGGGGCTTTCGCCGAGGATGCGGGTGAAGATCTCGTTAAGAACGGGGAATACTTCAACGTCGCGGTTATAGTTAACGGTTGTAACACCGTATGCTTCCATGTGGAAGGGGTCAATCATGTTGACATCGTTAAGATCTGCGGTGGCAGCTTCATAAGCGATATTAACGGGATGGTTCAAAGGAAGGTTCCAGATGGGGAAGGTCTCGAACTTAGCATAGCCGGCCTTCACACCACGCTTGTTCTCATGATAAAGCTGAGAAAGACAGGTGGCCATCTTGCCGCTTCCGGGACCGGGTGCCGTGATAACGACGAGGGGCCTGGAAGTCTCAATATAATCATTCTTGCCGTATCCCTCTTCGCTTACGATGAGGGGAATGTTATAAGGATATCCTTCGATAGGGTAGTGTAAATAAGATTTAATGTTTAATGCAGACAATCTCTTACGAAAAGCATCTGCGGCGGGCTGTCCCGCATATTTGGTGATAACAACGCTTCCTACGTAGAGACCTACGTTGGTGAATGCGTCAATAAGTCTTAATACATCAAGGTCATAAGTGATGCCTAAGTCGCCACGCTTTTTGTTCTGCTCGATTGCATCTGCACCGATGGCGATTACAATCTCGGCGTGGTCTTTCATCTTAAGAAGCATCTTTAACTTACTGTCAGGTTCAAATCCGGGTAATACTCTGGATGCGTGGTAGTCGTCGAAAAGCTTACCACCAAACTCAAGATAGAGCTTGTTGCCAAAAGATGAAATTCTCTCAAGAATTTTCTCAGACTGGGTCTTAATGTACATTTCGTTATCAAAACCGATTTTCATAAAACCTCCTAAAGAAATCGTTTTTTTTTAACAAAATGTGATGAGAAGTGTACTACTGCTCCACGCATTAGATTGTACATATAAAGTCTTCGGATTTCAAGGAAAAGATTATTTTCTGTTAATATTTTTTTTACACAATGGTTATTGCGATAAAATCATGCGTTACTTATAATTAAAGAGAATATTGTATCCGCTTTTTGAGAGGAAAATAATGAACGAGAATAATAATAACAATCCGAATAACGGTCAGAACGATCCCAAGGGCCCTAAGCTTGCGCCCATGCTCATTGCGGCATTGGTCATCCTGCTCCTGGTAAGCTATTTTTCCAGCGCCCTCACATCCGTTAGGACCAAAGAAATCACCTATACAGAATTCATTCAGATGCTCGACGAGCACAAGGTCGAGAGCGTTACCATAGAGAGCGACAGGATTACCATCTACCCGGTTGAAGAGGTTCCGGTAACGCCGGCCTTCAGAAGCGTTAAGATGACTTATTGCACCGGTCTTGTCGAGGACACCGAGGCACTTTCCAAGAGACTTTTGGACGCAGGCGTTGAGGTAAGCGGAGCGATTCCGGACAATTCCAGATGGCTTCTCTCAATCCTTGTTACATATATTCTGCCCATAGTACTGTTCTTTATATTCATCAGCTTTATCACTAAGCGTATGGGCGGAAGCGGCGGCCTTATGGGCGGCGTAGGCAAGAGCAATGCCAAGGTCTATGTGCAAAAGGAAACCGGCGTAACATTTAAGGACGTAGCCGGTGAAGACGAGGCCAAAGAAAGCCTTGTGGAAGTGGTAGACTTCCTTCACAACCCCGGCAGATACGTTAAGATCGGTGCCAAGCTTCCGAAGGGTGCCCTTCTCGTAGGACCTCCCGGAACAGGTAAGACCCTTCTTGCCAGAGCGGTTGCCGGCGAGGCGCATGTTCCTTTCTTTTCACTCACCGGTTCCGACTTCGTAGAGATGTTCGTCGGTGTCGGCGCTTCACGTGTAAGAGATTTGTTCAAGGAAGCAGGTAAGAATGCTCCCTGTATCGTATTCATAGACGAAATTGATGCTATCGGACGCAGCCGTGACTCCAAGTACGGTGGCGGTAATGAAGAGCGTGAGCAGACACTCAACCAGCTCCTTTCCGAGATGGATGGTTTCGATGCTTCCAAGGGTATCTTCATCCTTGCGGCAACGAACCGCCCCGAGATTCTTGATAAGGCGCTTCTTCGTCCCGGTCGTTTCGACAGACGTATAATTGTTGACAAGCCCGACTTAAAGGGTCGTGTAGAGATACTTAAAGTTCATGCCAAGGACGTGCTTATGGATGAGACGGTTGACCTTGATGCAATCGCTCTCGCAACTTCCGGCGCCGTTGGTTCCGACCTTGCGAACATGATTAACGAGGCCGCCATCAACGCTGTTAAGGAACATCGTGAGTTCGTATCTCAGAAGGACCTCTTCGATGCAGTTGAGCAGGTTCTTGTAGGTAAAGAGAAAAAAGACCGTATCATGAGTAAGGAAGAGCGTCGAATCGTCTCCTACCATGAAGTCGGCCATGCACTTATTGCGGCTCTTCAGAAGAACTCGGAGCCCGTTCAGAAGATTACAATCGTGCCTCGTACCATGGGTGCTCTCGGCTACGTAATGCAGGTGCCCGAGGAAGAGAAGTACTTAAATACAGAAGCAGAGCTTCGCGACATGATAGTGGGATACCTGGGTGGTCGTGCGGCCGAGGAACTTGTTTTTGACACAGTTACCACCGGCGCATCCAACGATATCGAGAAAGCAACCAACATCGCCCGTAGCATGATTACCATGTACGGTATGAGCAAGCGCTTCGGACTTATGGCCCTTGAGACCGTCGAGAGCCAGTACCTTGAAAATCGTCGCGCCGCTGTCTGCAGTGAGGCTACCGAGGCTCAGGTCGACGAAGAAGTTATGAAGCTTCTTAAGGAAAGCTACGAAGAGGCCAAGCGTCTTCTTTCGGAGAATCGCGAGATTCTTGATAAGATCGCGGCTTACTTAATAGAGAAAGAAACCATTACCGGCAAGGAATTCATGGAAATCTACAGACGTGAGAAAGGTCTTCCCGATCCCGCAGAAGAGAAGAAAGAATCCGACGGTGAAGCTAAGGAAGCCAAGGACAGCGCAGAAGACAAGGCAGAAGCCCCCAAGGCTGAGGCTGTTATTGAGCCTGCGCCCGAGACTGTTTCCGAGCCCGCTCCCGAGGCTGAAGTGGGGCCCGCAGAATCATTTGAAGAAGTAATGAAACAGGAAACCTCCGAAATCAAAGAGGATACTAATGTTTAATTTTGAAGAAGAATTAAGTAAACTCCCGCACAAGCCGGGAGTTTATCTTATGCATGACTCAAGCGACAACATCATATACGTCGGTAAGGCCGTTAATCTGTACAACAGAGTGCGGTCTTATTTTCGTGCTTCCACTAAGAAGACTGCCAAGATTCAACGCATGGTCTCGCTTATCGACCATTTTGAGTACATTGTGGTGGACTCCGAACTTGAGGCGCTGGTACTTGAAAATAACCTCATTAAGGAATACAGCCCCAAGTACAATACCCTTCTTAAAGACTCCAAGACTTATCCGTATATCAAGGTTACCCTCGACGAGGAGTACCCGCGCATATTGAAGGTTCGCAAGACCTTCAAGGACAAGGCCAAGTACTTCGGCCCCTACACAAGCGGCCTCGCGGTCAATGACACCATCGAGCTTTTGAACGCAACCTATTGCCTGCGCTCCTGCAACAAGAAGTGCGCGTACGGTGTCGAGAACGACCGCCCCTGCATGAATTATCACATCAAGCGTTGTCTCGCTCCCTGCACCGGTAAGGTTACTCACGAAGAGTACATGGAGCGCGTTCAGGGCGCCATCGACTTCATGAACGGCAACGACAAGACCATCATCAAATCGCTCAAAGAAAAAATGGAGGCAGCCTCGGAACGACTCGACTTCGAGGAAGCCATAAGATACAGAGAACTCCTCGAGAGCGCCGCACGTATTATCGAGCGTCAGAAGATTACCAATGACGACGAGGAAGATCGCGACATTATCGGTATCGCCAAGGACGATTCCGACGCTGTGGTGCAGGTTTTCTTTGTACGAAACGGCAAGATGATAGGACGCGAGCACCATCACATCGGCGAGGTGGAAGGCCTCACGAAGCCCGAAGTTCTCGAGGAATTTATAAAGAGATATTACACAGGTACGCCTTTTGTGCCGCGCGAGATTATTCTTCCCTGCGAGATAGAAGGCGCCGCCGGAATTGAAGAATGGCTCTCATACGTTAAGGGTAAGAAAGTCAAGCTTTCCGTTCCCAAAGTAGGGGACAAAGAAAAACTCGCCGAGCTTGCCCACAAGAACGCAATGCTCGTACTCCTTCAGGACAAAGAAAAAATCCTTCGCGAGGAAAAAGCCACCAAGGGCGCAGTAGCCGAGCTTTCAGAACTTATCGGCATAGACGGTATCAACCGAATCGAAGCCTTCGATATTTCCAACACCAACGGATTTGAGAATGTAGGCTCCATGGTAGTGTTCGAAGGCGGAAGACCCGTTAAGGGCGACTACAGAAAGTTTAAGATTCGTTCGGTAGAGGGTCCCGATGATTATGCCTGCATGCATGAAGTGCTGTCGCGCCGATTCATCCACGGATTCGAAGAGAAGAAGCGTCTTGACGCCGAGAACCTTGAGGCAAGTTACGGAAGCTTTGCAAGATTCCCCGACTTACTCCTCATGGACGGTGGTCGCGGTCAGGTTAACATTGCCAAGAAAGTCCTCGATGAGCTTAGGCTCGACATACCCGTCTGCGGTATGGTTAAGGACGACTACCACAATACCCGAGGCTTGTACGTGGACGGTGTGGAGATAGATATCAATAAATCTTCGGAAGCATTTAAACTCATTACAAGAGTTCAGGACGAAGCCCACAGATTTGCTATAGAGTTCCACAAGAGCCTTCGCTCCAAGAAACAGGTACACTCGGTGCTCGATGACATTCCGGGTATCGGACCCGCCCGCAGAAAGGCACTGATGCGAGGCTTTGAATCGATCGAAGCCATCAAGAACGCATCGGTTGAGGAACTCGCGGGACTTGATGAGATACCGCTTAACATTGCGGAAGATATCTACAAATTTTTCCATGGATAATGGCGATATTAACTGCATTGTGTTACACTTTTATGTAGCGATTATATAAGGAGGCATTTCTTTATGGCATATGTTGCACTTGAAACTGTAATCGATAAGATGAAGCTTGAGAATCTTACTCCGGATATCGATATTTCCAAGATTAAGATTACCCAGCCCGACATTAACCGTCCTGCGATTCAGATTGCGGGATACTACGAGCACTATGATGCCGCACGACTTCAGATTATCGGATTCGTTGAATATACTTACATGGAGAATCTTTCCACTAAGGAGAAGCGCGAGGCTTACGAGAAGCTTCTTTCTTTTGAAGAGACCCCTGCAGTGGTATATTGTCGAGAGCTGATGCCCGACGACATATTCTTAGAGATTGCCAACAAGCACAAGGTAGCTGTTCTTATGACCAAGAAATCCACTTCCGATTTCATGGCTGAGATTATCAGATGGCTCAAGGTTAAGCTTGCTCCCTGTATCGTGGTGCACGGTGTTTTGGTTGATGTATACGGCGAAGGCGTGCTGATTACAGGTGAAAGCGGCATCGGTAAGTCTGAGGCGGCGCTGGAGCTTATCAAGCGTGGTCACCGACTCGTATCGGATGACGCGGTTGAAATCAGAAAGGTGAGCGACGATACCTTAATCGGTTCCGCTCCCGATGTTACCAAGCACTTTATCGAGCTTCGCGGTATAGGTATTGTGGACGTTAAGACGCTTTTCGGTGTATCAAGCGTTAAGGACACTCAGTCCATCGACCTTGTAATCCGTCTCGAAGAGTGGAACAGGGACAAAGAATACGACAGACTCGGTCTTGAAGAGCAGTACACCGAGTACCTTGGCAACAAGGTCGTATGTCACAACATCCCCATCAGACCCGGTCGTAACCTTGCAATCATATGCGAGTCGGCTGCGGTTAACTACAGACAGAAGAAGATGGGCTACAATGCTGCTCAGGAATTCTACAAGAGAATTCAGGAAAATTTTGCAAAGAAGAGAGAAGAGGACGAAAAGAATGGCTAAGTACGTATTTGGTGTTGATATAGGCGGTACAACTGTTAAGATGGGTTTCCTGGACATTCAGGGCAACCTTATAGATAAGTGGGAGATTCCCACCCGCAAGGAGAACGGCGGCGAGAATATTCTTCCCGATGTGGCACGTTCCATTGAGGAGAAATTGACAAAAGAAAACATCGATAAGGCCGAAGTTGCCGGTATCGGTGTAGGCGTGCCCGGACCCGTAGACGGCGCAGGTGTGGTACATCGCGCAGTTAACCTTGGCTGGGGCGAGTTCAACGTAAGCGAGAAGCTTACTTCACTTACAGGCATCAAATCAATGGCAGGTAATGACGCCAATGTCGCAGCTCTCGGTGAGATGTGGAAAGGCGGCGGACAGGGCTATAAGAACATGGTAATGGTTACCCTCGGCACAGGTGTCGGCGGCGGTATCATTATCGACGGCAAGATGCTTGCGGGCTCCACCGGTGCAGGCGGAGAAATCGGTCACATTCACATTGACGATGACGAGACCAGAACCTGCGGATGCGGTAACAAGGGCTGCCTCGAGCAGTATGCTTCCGCAACAGGTATTTCATATCTTGCAACCGTTCACAAGAAGTCTTGGAGCGGTGCAACCGTACTTAAGGATGATTTGTCAGCCAAGGCTGTATTCGACGGTGTTAAGGCCGGCGATGCACTTTGCAAAGAAATAGCCGAAGACTTCGGTGAGAAGCTCGGCAAGGGTCTTGCGGTTATCGCTTCAGTAGTTAACCCCGAAGCATTCGTAATCGGCGGCGGTGTGTCCAAGGCCGGCGAAGTACTGATGGGCTACATCAGACCTTCTTTTGAGAAATATGTATTCCACGGAGCAAAGGGCGCCAAGTTATTGCTTGCAACACTCGGCAACGACGCAGGTATGTACGGCGCAGCTAAATTGGTATTGTAATGATAAACAGGTTAAAAACGCTTTTAAAAGGCGAAAATGTATTAACGGATGAGCCGCTTTGCAAGCATACTACCTTTAAGACCGGTGGGCCTTGCAAGGCTCTTCTTATGGTGCAGAGTGCGGATGAACTCGCGGGAGTTTTGAAGTTGCTTAAGGATGAGGGAGAGAACTTCTTTATCCTGGGTAACGGCAGCAATCTTCTCGTAAGCGATAAGGGCTATGACGGCTACGTAATTAAGCTTGCGGGTGAGTTTCTTGAGTTAAGGCTCGAGGGCGATGTGATTGTGGCAGGTGCGGGTGTGCTTCTTTCGAAGGTATGCACGTTTGCTCGCGATAATAGTCTTGCGGGACTTGAGTTCGCATACGGAATCCCCGGAACCGTGGGCGGCGCGATGGTAATGAATGCCGGCGCTTACGGCGGAGAAATGAAGGATGTGACCGAGTCGGTGAAGCTTCTTCACGGTGACGATACGGTTACGCTTTCTTGCGACGAGATGCACTTTGGTTACAGAGACAGCGTCATTAAGCATGACGATTATATAGCTTTAGAAACTCGATTTAAGCTTCAGAAGGGTAATCCGGAGGATATCGCTGCGGCAATGGCCGACTTCATGGACAGAAGGCGTACCAAGCAGCCACTGGAGTTTCCCAGTGCGGGCAGTACGTTTAAGCGTCCCGAGGGTGCTTTTGCGGGCAAGCTTATCGAGGATGCGGGTCTTAAGGGACTTCGCGTGGGCGGTGCCAGTGTATCGGTTAAGCATGCAGGCTTTGTCGTGAACGATCAAGGCGGCACGGCAGCAGACGTAGACGAGCTTATGAAGCTTATAGTTAAAAAAGTTAAAGAATCTTCGGGTTACGAACTCGAGCCCGAGGTTATCAGAATAGGCGAGTTTAATTAAGAAGGAGAGGTTAGTCAATGCGTCTTGTAGTTGTTACAGGAATGAGCGGAAGCGGTAAGAGGACAGCACTTAAAATGCTCGAGGATATGGGCTTTTATTGTGTAGACAATCTTCCGGTCAAGTTAATTGACAAATTCGTGGACCTTGTGTCAGAGAAGAACACGGAGCTTACCAAGGTTGCTCTGGGTATCGATGTGCGCGCGGACGAGCCCTTTTCCGAAGTCGTTAAGATTCTTAACGATATTAAGGCAAGAGATATAAGACTTGAGATACTTTTCCTTGAGACGAGTGAACAGGTTCTTTTGCGAAGATACAAGGAGACCAGGCGCCTCCATCCGCTTTCACCCGATGGTCGCGTGGAAGAGGGTATTCGCAAGGAACGTGAGATTCTGGTGGACATCAGGAAGATTGCGGATTACGTAATCGATACGTCGAATCTCTTAACCCGTGACTTCAAGGAGGAGCTCGATAAGATATTCCTTCAGAACAAGCAGTACAATAATCTGATGGTCAATATTCTTTCTTTTGGCTTCAAGAACGGTATACCGCAGGACGCGGACCTGGTATTCGATGTAAGGTTCTTACCCAATCCGTTCTATGTGGAGAGGCTTAAGAATCTGACGGGTCTTGATGAGGCGGTGCAGGATTACGTTATGGGCTTTAAGGAAGCGGGCGAGTTCCTTGATATGCTTGAGAATATGCTTAGGTTCTTAATTCCCAACTATATCAAAGAAGGCAAATACCAGCTGGTAATCGGCATAGGCTGTACCGGCGGCCATCACAGAAGCGTGACGCTTGCCACGGAGCTTTACAAGAGGCTTTCATCCGGCAATTACGGAATTACAATTACTCACAGAGACGTAGATAACGGAAGGTAAGAGAATGTCTTTTTCTTCGGATGTTAAAGATGAACTTTTGAAAGTGCATCCTGCTGAGGAACATTGCAGAATTGCCGAACTTTCGGCACTCGTTAAGTTCTTATTGAAGCAAGATGATGATAAATTCGACAAATTAATTCTTTCTTCTGACAATAAAGCCGCATTAAGAAAATGCTTTACAATGCTAAGCAAAACCTTTAATATAAAAGCGGACGTTTTTGAGAGCGGTGATGATGAGTTCAAATCACAGGTCACTCTGGACGCCCGTAACTGTGAGATTGATGAGATAGTAAAGCGATTACATCTTGACAATCCTATGGATTTATTGAAGCGTGACTGCTGTAAGCGCTCTTACTTAAGAGGCGTATTTCTTGCGGCGGGATACATTGAAGATCCTAAGAAGGGATACCACTTTGAGATTCTTACCGATGAAGAAGAATACGCGAAGTTGTTGACATACCTTCTTTCACAGTTTAATATACTTGCTAAGCGTTCTATTCGGAAGAAGTACTTTGTGGTATATATCAAGGAATCTGAAGCCGTATCGGACGTATTGAGTGTTATGGGTGCTCACAAGTCTATGATGGGTCTTGCCAATACCCGCATAGAGAAGAACGTACGCAATAACACAAATCGTCGTCTCAACTGCGATATAGCCAATGTTTCAAGATCGGTTAACGCGGCGACCAAGCAGATTGATGACATTTTGTACATTCGGGATAAAGTGGGACTGGATGCACTTCCTGAGTCACTTAAGGAAATGGCTCTGATAAGGGCGGAATACCCGGAAGAATCCTTTACCGATTTGGGTAACAGGCTTAATCCGCCGGTAGGTAAGTCCGGAGTGAATCACAGACTACGCAAGATAAGTGATTTCGCAGACTCTCTGCGAAGTGAAAAGGAGAAAAAATGACAAAACAAGATGTGACCATCAAACTTGCCGGCGGACTTGAGGCAAGACCGGTAGCTATGCTTGTGCAGGTAGCAAGCCAATTTGAAGCATCTGTTTACCTTGATACAGAGGACAAGCACGTTAATGCTAAGAGTATCATGGGAATGATGAGCTTGGGACTGGATACGGGCGACGAACTTACAGTAGTTGCCGACGGAGCCGACGAGGCCAAGGCAGTAGACGGAGTAGTTAAGTATTTAAGCGGACAGGAATAAGAATGAATATCTTTTTTGTTTTTAATCCAAAAGCAGGTAAAGGAAAGATTAAATCTAAGCTCGGTGATATCATCGAGCTTTTTTCCATGGCAGATAATACCATTACAATCGCGGCTACCAGAAAGCGCGGGGATGCTGCGAGACTGGTTCGAGACCTTGAAGACGGTTGTGACCGCGTAATCTGCGCAGGCGGTGACGGTACCCTTGACGAGGTTGTATCGGGCATGGCTCAGCGAGAGAAGGACAGAAGGGTTCCGATTGGTTATATTCCGGGCGGAAGCACCAATGATTTTGCTTTTTCCGCAGGCATTCCTTCGGATATCATGAAGGCCGCCAAGACTGCGATAGGCGAGAGACTTATGCCTTGCGATGTGGGAGTGTTCAATAAGAAGACTTTCGTATATATTGCGGCGTTCGGTGCTTTTACCGAGGTGTCATATCAGACGCCTCAGGATCTTAAGAACGTGTTCGGACACAGCGCATATATTCTCGAGGCTATTACGAGACTTGGTGATATTAAGCCTTATCATATGCACATCGAGACCGACGACCTGACAATTGATGACGATTTCCTCTACGGAATGATTACCAATTCAGAGTCTGCGGGCGGTATTAAGAACATTACGGGTAAGAACGTAGATTTAAAGGACGGCCTTTTCGAGGTTACGCTTGTTAGAAAGCCCGCCAATCCGTTAGAGATAAATGTAGTGCTTGCCGCACTTGTGAACAGAGATATTACCTGTAAGGATTTGTATTGCTTTAAGACAAGCCATATTACCTTTACATCGGAGCATAAAGTTCCGTGGACGCTTGACGGTGAGTTCGGCGGAAATGTGAAGATTGCAGAGATTACCAACATGAAGCACGGAATGAGGCTTGCAGTTGAAAAGAAAAGCTCTAAATAAAAAAGACCCCCATAAAAGGGAGGATGCCGGGTAAGTTATCTTACCC
>JAFZLD010000022.1 GCA_017553505.1 Lachnospiraceae bacterium | reverse complement strand
TCCCCCCATTCCCCCATTTAGGTCATCCCTTTCATTCATTTTCTTGTGAATAGTTCTTCTTTTGCTGCGATTTGCATAATAAAAAGCCCCTCGAGAGGGGCTTGGGATGCCGGAATTCTGCGATTTTAATGACCTAATGAAGCGGTTTCGGCGATTTGGGTCATCGAGCGACTTTTTCGAAGGCTGCGAGACGGGCGAAAGGGTATACTTTCAAGTGAATTCTCGCAACATCCTGCGGAGCAGGCGCCAAGGGGGATTAGTGGGCGGTTATGTCGAATAGCTTATCGCCGTGGCGGAGTGTGTCGGCGAAATATTTGTCGACCCAGACAGCGATGGATTCAGTGGCAACGGCGTAATCGGGGTGCTCGTCCTGAAAGGTTTCGAAGGAAACTACTTTGGTTTCGATTTTTTCGCCGTCACGGTCGAGGACCAGGGTGTCGCCTACGTAGATGGTGCCGCCGATGGGGTAGCCGGCTACGACGGTGTATTTGACATCGTCCAGCGTGATGGTGAAAACGTCCTCGATATAGAAGTATTTTTCATAAGCTTCGGGCTCGGTTTCTTCGACAGAAGAAACGCTTGCGGGGGTGCTCGGGGCGGAAGCGGTGCTCACTGAGGCGGGCGTCGTGTCCACGTGCGCCTCGACCTCTCCACGACCGCAGGCGGCAACGGGTAACGCCATGGCCATCATAATGCAAAGTGTTAATATTCTTTTCTTCATACTCTTAATCTCTCTCCTCTGATTATCCGTACCGGGCCGTGTCCGCGGCATAACCCTCAGGCGGCGGTCAGGTACCGTACGATTATAGCACTTCCGACGGCAAAAGAAAGCCCCGCGAACAAATCGCGAGGCAGTTATCCACAATCTATTTCTCAGACGAGGACTTTTTCCCCTTTCTGAACATGAACTTGCGGGCTACGTTGATTCCTATTTTGTAGGGGAGGGGGCGAAGGGCCTTGTCGGCTTCCTTAAGCTTCTCGCGGATGGGGATTTCCTGGGGGCAGTGCTGCTCGCATTTACCGCAGCCGATGCACTGTGTGGCGAAGGCGGGCTCACGGGTGAGGCCGACGGTCTGAGCGAACTGGAAGCGTCCGTCGCTCTTGCTCTCGGTGTACATGGCGTTATAGCAGCGGAAGATTCCGGGGATATCGACACCCTTCGGGCAAGGCATGCAGTAGCGGCAGCCGGTGCAGCCGACTTTCTCGTGAGAGCGGATCTCGGCGATGACCTTATTAAGCACTGCGAATTCTTTATCAGTAAAAGAACCTGCCTCGGTCTCCGAAGCTATTCGGACATTCTCCTCTACCATCTCAACGGAGTTCATGCCGGAGAGCACGACGGTGACTTCGGGCTGGTTGTAGAGCCAGCGGAAGGCCCACTCGGCGGGCGACCAGGCATGGCCGCTGTCACGCATGGCGGCGCGGGCGCCGTCGGGAAGCATGTTTACAAGCTTACCGCCGCGCAGCGGTTCCATGATGATGACGGGGATGCCCTTGGCAGCGGCGGCCTTGAGGCCGTCGACGCCCGCCTGCGTTACCTCATCGAGGTAATTGTACTGTATCTGGCAGAAGTCCCAGTCATAGTCATTAAGAATCTTAAGGAAATTGTCAGTGTTACCGTGATAGGAGAAACCAATGTTTCGGATGGTTCCTTCCGCTTTCTTTTGCCGTATCCAGTCAAGGATACCTACATTCTTAAGCTTCTCCCACATGGCAACATCGGTAAGATGGTGCATGAGGTAGTAGTCGATGTAGTCGGTGCGAAGGCGGGACAATTCTTCGTTGAAGTATCGGTCGAGGCCTGCGCCGTTGCCGATTAAGTACTGCGGAAGCTTCGTCGCAATCTTAATCTTCTCGCGGATATGATTGCGCTCGAATATCTCGCCGATGGCGGCTTCGCTGCCCGCATAGATGTAAGCGGTGTCATAATAATTGACACCGGCATTGTAGGCTGCCATGATCTCCTTCTCTGCTTTGTCGATGTCGATAGCGTTACCTTTCTTGGTAAAGCGCATGCATCCGTAGCCAAGCATCGAAAGCGGTGTTCCGTATTTGTCATTTCTGTATTGCATGGTGTATCTCCTATGAGCCCTGTCTCAAGGCCCGGTGCTACTTCTCGCGTTCTCCGTAGAAGCCCGCGAACGGGAACTTATATAACGTTATGGGATTACCGTATAAATCCATATCTTCGCCCTTCACTTCGTCCCTGATAATGGACTCAGCGCCCTCTATGAGCTTCTCGATTAAATCAGGCTCCACGGGGAAACTTCCGTGAGAAGGATAAACTGTATCGAAGCGCTTCTTGAAGGTAAGAAGGTGCTTCAAGCTCTTAACATAGTCATTAATGTTTCTGTGTGCTCCGAACATATAGATGTTACCGTTCTGGATAGCATCTCCGCCTATAAGCACACGGTTATTGATATCAAGGATTGCAATGCTTCCGGGGGTATGACCGGGATTGTCGATTATCTCAAGCGGTCTGCCGCCGAGGTCGATAACGTCGCCCTCATGCACCGGCGTAATGCGCGGTATCAGGTCTGCTGCCTTTCTTGCCAGATTGTCGGCATCCGCCGGACCCATGTAGAAAGTATCAAACGCAGCATTACCCGCAATATGATCGCCATCCCCGTGAGTATTCATAAGTTCAATCGGAAGGTTGGTAAGCCCTTCTGCAATCTTTCTCGCATCCTTCGTCGTCATGCCCGAATCAATCATCAGCGCCTTCTCCGACCCCAGGAGTAAAAAGAATCTCACCATTCCATCTTCAATCCTGAAAGTGTTTTCATTGATTTTGATGACATCTGCCATAATACTGTCCCCCCTATATATTGTTTTCACCTATTATTATTGACTCTACGAAATACTTAACGCTATTTAGGTCAACACGCCCCGCACCCTCGCCCATTAAAAAAACAGCTTTATTGACCCCACCGCCGTATTTCTTCCTATGGGGTCATACTAAATCCTTTGTATAAGCTCAATCAGTTGACCCTATGGGCACTTTTTCTTTTGTAGGGTCAACATTCTTCTTAAAATAGTCCCAAAATGAGATAAAATGCATGACCTAAAACGTCTATTTCAGGCTCTAGGGTCATATTTCACTCAAATTAAGTCTAGCCACGGCACCCTCAAGGTAGGAACTTTCCTGCCGCAAGGTATAACTCGTACCAGTCATGGTGCGAAAGGTTCACGTCTGCTGCCGCGCAGGCATCCTTGATGTGCGCGGGGTTCATGGAACCGATAATCGCCTGCATCTTAGCGGGATGACGGAGTATCCATGCAATCGCTACAGCGGTCTTGGATACGCCTTCGCGCTCCGCGATCTTGCCGAGAGCTTCGTTGAGCTTAGGGAAGTCGGGGTTGTCGATGAAGGTGCCTCCGAACATGCCAAACTGCAGGGGCGACCACGCCTGAATGGTAATATCCTTGAGGCGGCAGTAGTCGAGGCAGTTGCCGTCGCGGTTAATTGAGTAGTCGGTGGTCTTATTGTTCATGTAAAGCGCCTGGTCAATAAGCTGCGACTGCTCGAGGGAGAGCTGCACCTGATTGATTACAAGGGGCTGCTCCACATACTTCTTAAGAAGCTCTATCTGCATCGGCACAAGATTGCTTACGCCGAACCACTTAACCTTGCCTTCAGCTTCCAGCTTGTCAAAAGCAGAAGCCACTTCCTCCGGATCGAACAGTACATCGGGACGATGAAGCAGGAGGGTATCGATATAATCCACTTTCAAACGTTTCAGTATTCCGTCAACGCTCTCCAAAATGTTTTCCTTAGTCCAGTCGAACTCGCCACGGTCGAAGCACAGTCCGCACTTGCTCTGCAGGTAAATATCCTCTCTCTTAAGTCCCGTCAAAGGAAACGCCTCGGCGAATCTCACCTCAGCCTCGCCTGCGCCGTAGCACGTAGCGTGGTCGTAGAAATTCACGCCGCAATCGTAGGCGGTACGGATGACCTTAGCCGCATCCTCCTTGCTGAGGGCGGGCATTCTCATGCATCCCTGAATGATGGTCGAGACCTTCCTGGGGCCGTTAACTATATCAATCGTCTTCATACTGTAATCCTCCGATTAAATGATTGGCAGCTTCTTTTTATATTATATCTCACGAAAATAGATTTTTCACAATTTAAATCTAAAATTACTGTAAAAAAAATATGTGGTAAAATATTGTAAGATAAAATTTCTTCTGTCGTGTATATAGGTGAAAGGAGGTGCACCCCTATGACCGATGAATCCATCATTGATTTGTACTGGGCCCGCGAGGAGCAGGCCATAACCGAATCATCGGACAAATACGGAGCTTACTGCAATACTATTGCCTACAATATACTCACCAATCACTCGGATGCCGAGGAATGTGTCAATGACACATGGCTCCACGCTTGGAACGCCATGCCCCCTCACAGACCCTCACTCCTCTCGGCCTTCCTGGGTAAAATAACGCGCAACTTATCCTTTGACCTCTATAAGAGGAACCATCGCGAGAAGCGTGGCGGAGCCAACATCGACCTTGTGCTCGATGAGCTTGCGGAGCTTGTCTCCGGCGGCAGTGACCCCGCGGACGCCTACGACGCCGAGGAACTTAAGAAGGATATCAACGACTTCCTGAATTCGCTGTCCGAAGATAAACGCTACATGTTTATCCTCCGCTACTGGTACGCAGACAGCATTTCGGACATCGCCAAGCGCTATCAGATGCAGGAGAATGCAGTTTCCGTAGCCTTAAACCGTACGCGTAAAAAGTTGAAATTTTATCTTACAGAAAGAGGTTATCAATTATGAACAAAGAAGAACTCTTTGAAACCCTGGGCGACATTGACGAAAAGAACGTTAAGAACGCCCGCGAATATAAGCATAGCAAATTTAGCAAGTTCCAGCGCTTCGGAGCCCTCGTGGCCGTTGCCGCAGTTGCCATAGTCGCTATAGCCGTAACACCTTTATTTAACAAGAACACCGAAGACCCCTTCGGAATTAAATATCCAAGCTCCATGAAGACCGTCCTCGCTTCCTACCCCGCTCCCATCGGCGGCGGCATGACATCCGAGGAATTCGCGGAGACCGACGAGTACTGGGATTCCATCATTGCTCTTCGTGACCGCTACGATACCACCATGGGCTACCCCGGCAAGATGGCTTCCTACTACTCCGCCATCTCCGGACAGCTTCTTACGGGCGATGACGAGAACACCGTATGCTCGCCCCTTAACACATACATCGCTCTTACCATGCTAGCCGAATTATCCGACGGCAACACCCGTCAGCAGATTCTCGACTTACTCGGTGCCAAGGACCTTACCGAGCTTCGCCGCGATGTCAAGAGCATCTGGGAGAGCAACTACGTTAACGCACCCTACTTAAAGAGCCTTCTTGCGAACTCTGTATGGCTTAACAAAGAATACAGTTTCAATGAAGCTACCCTTAAGAGTCTTGCCGAGAATTACTACGCGTCTTCTTTTGTCGGCACCCCCGGTTCGGAAGACATGGACAAGGCGCTCCGCGACTGGACCAACGCCAACACCGGCAACCTCCTCACCGAGTTCACGAAGGATATGTCTCTCGACCCTTCAACCGTGCTCGAGCTTGTGTCTACGATTTACTTCAAGGCTACCTGGGAGGATAAGTTCTACGAGTCTCAGAACACTGAGGAAACCTTCCACGGCACCGAGGGCGACACCACCGCCACCATGATGCATCAAAGCGGTGTCATGAACTTCTACGAAACCGAGAAGTTCACCGCCATCGGCCTCGACCTCTTCGGCAGCGGTACCATGTACTTCTACCTGCCCAAGGACGGCGTAGACGTTAACGCTCTCGCCTCCGACCCCGATGTCCTGACGATTACCCGCGATTCCGAATACGCTTCGGCAGGCATGCCTACGGTTAACATCAGCCTTCCCAAGTTCAAAGTATCACAGAAGACCGATCTTCTCCCCGTACTTGCGGCCCTCGGCGTAACCGACGCCCTCGACCCCGAACTTGCCGACTTCAGCCCCGTTACCACCACAGGCACCGACCTCTTCGTTAACAAGGCCAACCACGCAGCCCTCGTCGAAGTCGACGAAGAAGGCGTCACCGGCGCAGCCTACACCGAAATCGCCATGGTCGAAGGTTGCATGATTTCCACCGACGAAGTGGACTTCACCCTCGACCGCCCCTTCATGTTCGTCGTAACCGGCGGCGATGAGTCCGTGTTATTCACAGGTATGGTGAAGAATGTAGAGTAATATCCACGATAAGAGAAAGGCTGAATCGAACAGTTTCAGCCTTTTATTATGCAGTTTTTTCTTTTTCCTTTTTAGCAACTCAAATCTAGTTCTTGATTTCGAATTATCATAATGTTATCATAATTATAGCAGAATTATGATAGTATTATGAAAGGAGTTATCATGATGCAGATTAGACCTGTTTCTGATTTAAGAAACAAATTTACCGATATCGAAAAATGCGTCCAGGGTGGCGATCCTGTTTTTTTGACCAAAAACGGATACGGCTCAATGGTCGTTTTAAGTCTTGAATTATATTCCAAACTGGCTAAGCGCGAAGAATACATCATGGACATCGCAGACAGTGCTGCGGAATCCACCGAGGTAAGGCTTTCTCACGAAGAGGTATTTGGAAGACAGAGATAATAAGATATAAATAAGACCTCTATTCGAATAGAGGTCTTATTTTTTACGCCTATGTTTTAGAACGATATCTCCGTCAAATGTTCCATGTCCAAATCTCTCATGCAACATGCCGGCTTCGCCAGCTCAAGCTTACGGCCGGGGCGCAGGAACACAAGCACTTCGTTGAGCTCTGCTTTCACGTAGTGGTCGCCGGCCTCGAAGATTTCTTCGTCGTAGTCGTCGGCGCTTCTGAAGCGTAGGAGCTTCATTCTTTCCGGAAGGTAAACGTAGCGTCCCGTTGCGTTCTGCTCGTGTACGGGCGCTATCATGATGCTGTCGCCGACGAGGAGCTGGTCTTCAATCTCGCGTGCGCGCTCGTCGCCTCGGTACTCGAACCACAAAGGCTTTATGTACATAGTGTCGTTCTCGACCGCATATCTGAAGTTCCTGAGGATATAAGGCACCAAAGCATGCCTAAGCTCTATTAGGTTCTTGAAGTCTTTCTTTCGCTCAAATCTGTAAAGTTCCTGATCTCTCGTGCCAAGTGCCGAGTGATTTCTGAAAAGTGGCGTAAATATGCCGAATTCAACCCATCTCATCATAAGGTCTTCGGTAGTGTTGGCGTTGAAGCCGCCGATGTCGGCGCCCGAGTACAGGAAGCCTGTCATGTTAAGCGAGGGCATCATCTTGATGTTAAGAAGCAGGTGGCTCCACCAGGCGAAATTGTCGCCGGTCCAGACGCCGCCGTATCTGTGCATGCCCGTGTATGATGCGCGCGAGAACAGCAACACGTCATTGTCGGTAATCTCCTTAAATGCTTCTCCCGCAGCCTTGGTCATATAGAATCCGTAAAGGTTGTGAACCTTGTCGTGGCGCACCTTCACACCGTTAAAGTTGTGATAGAAGCGTCTGTAATCCTCGGCATTATTGGAAATCGATGACACGAGGTCGTTGAATTTGAAGTACTCCCAGATATCAATATCCTTGCCCTTAAACTCCTCGATACCGTCGAAGACTTCCTTCAGATGGTCCTCGGTGTAGAAAATTGCAGGCTCGTTCATATCGTTCCAGAAGCCGTCAATGCCCGCATCCGTGAGCACCTTGTACTTTCTTCCGAACCACTCCGCAGCCTTCGGATTCAGGAAATCCGGGAAGTGCACCTTGCCCGGCCACACAGCCGCCACGAGGTTAGTACCGTCTTCTTTTTGACAAAAGAAACCGTTCTTAACACCTTCCTCGTACACATCGTACCCGTCTTCCATCTTCACACCCGCATCGATGATAGGAATCAGGTGGATACCCTGCTCCTTCATCTCTCGCACAAAGTTTTCAAAGTCGGGAAAACGCTCAGGGTTAACCGTGAAGTCCTTGAAATTCTGCATATAATCGATGTCCATGTAAATCATGTCCACCGGAATGTCCGCTTCCTTGTAGCGTCTTGCGACCTCGCGGATGTCCTCCGCCGTCTTATATCCCCAGCGACTCTGGCCATATCCAAACGCCCAAACCGGCGGCATATAGCTCTTGCCCACAAGCTTTCTGAAAGTCGTCACAAGCTCAAGAGGCGAGTCCCCATCAATCACATAAAAATCCGTATCATTGTACTGCGCCTTAATCGTCAGCACGCACGCCGACGTGTATCCGATGTCGAAAGTCACCGTTCCCGGATTGTCCACAAACACCCCGAAGCACTTGGCTCCATCATCGATAATCAGGAAATTCTGCGACGCATACAGTGACTCCTTGGTCTCCTCATGATGCGGGTCGTCCGAGTTATTGCTGGTATATCTCCAGCCTCTCTTATTAATTCCACGCACCGTCTCGCCCAGTCCGAAGACCATGTCGCGGCCACTCATAGTATACGTGAAGGTTCCTTCCCCCGCGTCATACTCAAAAGGCTTCGGCGCGCCTTCGCTCGCAGGTATATCCATCACAACCGCCCCTGTTTTCAATGGACTGCCGTATACGTATTTCTTTATTTTGCTGTAAATGTCTGACATAGAATGTCCTCCGATAATCTCTTCTCAGTGCTCTCATTATACAGCAAAAAGAAACAGACCGCACCCCCGAAAGGGCGCGGCCCGCTTCTGATTACTATGGCGTAGTAAACTTATTTAATTACCGACAAGCTCTGTCTGTCGGCGAAGAGGGCTACGAAGATTAAGAAGATGACACCCTGAATGAGCTGCATAGCCTGGGTGGTGAGACCCATCATGATGAGTCCGTTGTTGAGAACGATGTAGAGAAGGGAACCTACGATGATGTTCTCAAATCTTACCTTCGCGCCGCCGGAAATCGGCATGCCGCCGAGTACCAAAGCGATAAGAATCTGTGTTTCAAGCTGGTTACCTACGTTAGCGGTGGCGGAGCCGTTCTTAACGATATTGACAAATGCCGCAAGACCGGTGATTGCGCCTGCGAGGACGTAGATTAAAAACTTAACTCGGTCGGTACGAACGCCTGCGAATTTGGTTGCTTTTTCACCTGCGCCGATAGCCTTTAAGTGGATACCGAACTTGGTGAATCTGAATACCAAGAAGCTTACGGCGAGCACCGCAAGTGTGATGCCGAGCTTGATGCCGAGCGTGTCGTAATCGTATACCTTCATGCTCGCTGCAACGGGCGAGTTGGAAGCCATGTACTTGATGAATCCGCGGAAGAGGAACATCGTACATATGGTTACGATGAAGGACTTTATTTTTCTGTTTACGTAGAAGAATCCGTTAACCGCACCGATTGCGGCACCTGCCAGCACGCCGCCGACTATCGCAAGCACGATGTTGACTTTTGAAAGCATACATACCACTATCGATGCCATGCCCATGATGGACCCCTGGGAGAAATCGAGGCCCCCCATGGTCATGATGAAGAAAACGCCTACGGTGGATATAAGCACTACATATACCTGGTTAAGGATCAGCTTCCTGCTGGTCCACATGTTACCCTTCGTGAGGGTGTTAAATACAATGAACACTACCACCAGTCCGATGATGGGAAGGGCGGAGCGAAGCATGTTGATGATCGTCTGCTTTTTCAAAGCGGAGTCTTTGGTTACTTGCTTGTCTGTGTTAGCCATTTCCGCACCTCCTTATACCATTTTCGCGATGAGTGTGTTCTCATCCATATCTTTGTCACGCATTATCTCGCCGTTTATCTCGCCGTCTTTCATGATGATGATGCGGTCGCACATACCGATAAGCTCCATGAGCTCTTCGGATATCATGACTATCGACTTGCCTTCTTTGCGCATCTTGTCCATCAACTGGTAGATGTCCTGCTTAACCTTGACGTCGATACCACGGGTCGGGCTGTCCAGCAAAAGAATGTCCGAATCCTTACCGATCCATCTTGCAAGTACGACCTTTTGCTTGTTACCGCCGGAAAGATTCGACGCGAACTGGTCGACGCTCTCCATCTTGGTAGACATGGTAGCCGCGAACTGCTGAGCAAATTTTTTAAGTTTACCGTCTCTTAATAAATGCAGCTTATTGGCTAAGGTCTTAAGCGAAGGAAGACATATGTTGTCCCTGATGCTTTGGTTCATGACAAGCGACTCGTTGTCTCTGTCCTTTGATGTGTATGCGATGCTGTGGGCAATCGCTGTAGGAATATCGTTAATCTGTGTTCCGTCCTGCAGCTCCACGGTACCTTCTCTGTCAAAAGAAGCTCCGAAGCAAGCCTTACCTATCTCGTGCATGCCCGACTCGGAAAGTCCGCCAAAGCCAAGAATCTCGCCTCTGTGAAGGTCGAAGCTTACATTCGAGATAAGTCCCGGAACGGTCACGTTCTTAACCCTCATAACCACTTCATCGGACACTCTCTCACCGTAATCTGCACGGTAATACTCGCCCGATACTTCACGGCCTACCATCAGTTTCTTAAGGCCGTCTTCATCCACATCAGAGCTCTTGACGGTGTCTATATATACGCCGTCTCTTAAAACTGTGATGGTGTCCGAGAGCCTGAGCACTTCCGGAAGGTCGTGTGATATGAAGATGACGGTGTTACCCGCTTCACGTATACGTTTCATTTGCTTGTAAAGCTCTTCACGTCCCTCGCCCGAAAGCGCTGTGGTGGTCTCGTCTATAACTACAATCTTGGGATTGAAATATGTTGCCTTAACGATTTCTACAAGCTTTCTGTCCTCGAAGTTGTAGTGTTCAATCATGTCGGAAGCTTTGATGCGCTCGAAGCCGTATTCTTTTAACAGCTCCGTTGCCTTACGGTTCATGGCGCCGGTGTTCTTGATTCCGCACTTTACGAACTTGTTCTCGTGGCCAAGAAAAATGTTCTCCGCAACGGTAAGACCGTCGAGGGTACCAAGCTCCTGCACGATGATGGAAATGCCTTCGTTATTGGCTTCCACCTGGTTCCTGGGATTAACTTCGACTCCGTCCAGTATGAACTGTCCGCTGTCCTTTTGATATATACCCGTGAGGGAGTTCGTAAGAGTCGACTTACCCGAGCCGTTCTCGCCGATAAGCGCGTGAATCTCGCCTTTAGCGATGTCGAAGGACACGTCCTGGAGCGCCTTGGTAATACCGAAGCTCTTACTTACGTTTTTAACCTGTAATCTTATTTCACTCATGTCCGCACCCCCTTACTTCACTATCTCGCCCTTGGCGACTTTGGTGGTAAGCATAACGATGATGAGGAGAGCGAAGCCCGTGATAACGTCCTGAATGGCCGTAGGCGCACCGAGCGCGATGAAGCCAAAGAAAATGATGTTAATCACAAACTCACCGATGATAATGGCCGGAATCGGCATACCGTATTTCTTGAACGCAAGTCCGAAGAAACAGCCCATGGTAGGCACGAAGTTACGGCTCATGGATGCCATACCGGTTACCGCCACCATGGAAGAACCGTAGCTGATGGTAAGAACCGCCATAACACCTAAGAACGCGCCGCTTATGATAAAAGCAAGCACTTTATATTTGTTAACGCTTATACCCATGTTCTTGGCCACAAATTCGTTACTGCCGATTGCATAGGTGTAAGTACCGATTTTCGTATAGTTAAGCAATAAAAATGCAACTGCAAAAGCAATTACCGCTAAGATTAAGTTGCCGGGCATCTGTCCGAAAGCTCGGAGTCCCGAAGGAAGCGTCTGTTCCACGCCGCCCGCAATATAGTTGGCAACCGATTCATAGATCAGTGCCAGACCTGTCGTAACAATCATTGAAGGAATTCGCAACTTAACATACAGTGTGCCGTTTAACAATCCTACGAGCGCACCTGTAATGATGGCTCCCACAACAAGCCCCGGATAGCCGAGCCCAAAGCGGTTTGCAAATACGCATCCCACGATAGCCGACAACATAATGTTGGCGCCGATTGAGAAGTCGAACATTCCCATAACCATTACAAAATAAAAGCCCACAGCTCCCACCGCAGCAAGCAGTGAAGCCTCAAAATAGCTCAGCATGTTCTTTGCCGAGCCGAAGTTGTCGGGTGTGATTATTTTAAAGATTCCCCACGACACGATGACCATGAGCAGCAAAAGAAGATACCCTTTGGTCCGCGCCGACAGCTTCTTTCCCGCCGTTTCCCTTGTTTTCTTCATATGATTCACCTGCGATTTTATAGAATCAGGCCGGTATCGCCGTGTGAGCGTCGATACCGGCCTGCCATTACACAATAACTATTTACCTGATCTAGCCGCTGCGTCTTCAATTGAAAGAGCTGCTGCCTTAGCCTTAAGACCTTCCATATCGAGCTTAGCCATATCTGCAAGTTCTTCTGCAGTGTAAGGAAGCTGATCTACGAAGTACTTTTCATAATCTACATAGTCATCGGGAGATGCAACGTAGAGGTAAGGGAATTTGATGTCTTCGAACTTGCCGCCGAAGTCTTTGTAATTACCCTTAACTGCGTTGTAAACTGCCATGAATGCAAAGAGGGGATCGCAGTAGTGTCCGCCGGATTCACCTGCCATGGAACCGTTGGCAAGTCTTTCGCCAAGGTCGGGAAGGAAGTCTGTGGATACGATGTCGATGTCCTGAGTCTTGCCTGCACGCTCAACAGCTGCGATAGCGCCCTGAAGAGGATCTCCGCCGCCACCTGCGGGGATAAGTGCATCGAGGTCGGGGTTAGCGCTCATAAGAGCTTCTGCTGCCTTGGAACCGCCTTCAGAAGAAGTACCTGCGTACTGGGGCTCTGAAAGGACTGCCTGATCGTCGGGATGAGCTGCGTTCCACTTTTCAACGCCTGCCTTGTAGCCTTCCCATCTGCCGAGCCATGTAGCATCACCCTGTTCCCAACCGATAAGACCGATGTTACGATCGCCCTTCTCAAGAAGGATGTTAACGAGCTTTTCGCCGTTTTCGGGCTCGTTCTCGTGAACTGCGCCTACATAGTATTCGGAATCAACTGCTGCCTGGTAGATATCTGCGCTGTTGTCCTTGCTGATGATACGGAAGAACTGAGCAAGATATACGCCGTTGTCGTTACATGTCTTGATGGCTGAAGCCATTTCTGTATCGGATGAGTTACAGATGATGATACCCTGACATCCTGCTGCGCAAAGCTGTTCAACAGATGCGGTAACCTTCTCTGATACGTGACCCTGGTCAACATACTGAACCTGAACGCCGAGAGCCTTAGCTGCCTCGTCGATAATCATCTTACACTGTGAACCGAGAACGTCGGTTGAACTCCAGATTGAAACACCGATCTTGATGGTGTCGTCAGCTGCTGCTGTCTTAGTCTCAGTCTTTGTCTCTGTCTGAGTCTGAGCTGCTGTGTTGCTCTTCGTGCTTGATTCGCCGCTGTTTGTAGCTGCGTTACCGCAACCTGCGAATGTGCCGAGAACTAACAGTGCACTGAGTAATACACTAATGATTCTCTTTTTCATAGATAACCTCCTGCTATACAATACATAACCATTTTCAGTTTCGTTTGTGAGCACTCCCAATGACATCATGGTATAGCTATTATGTATATATTTAAATGCAATTATTTCGGCGGATTGGTAAAATTTTTGCTTTTTTGTAATATTTTTTACCAATCGCGGAAAATTTTACCAAATTTTTACCTCTTTCATCAAAAAAAGACCGCACTATCACCTAATCTTTGTGCAATGCGATCTTTCTCATTTTCTTATATAGACTTACGATACTTGCTGGGAGAAATTCCGGCTACTTTCTTAAACACCTTGGTAAAATAAAAATAGTCGTTATAACCCACAATCTCTGCGATTTCCTGAATCGATAAGGACTCGTCGCGTAAGAGTTCCTTGGCGCGCTGAATCCTGAGAGTAGCGATATAGTCGGAGAAATTGACTTTAAGGTGCTCCTTAATCATCTCGCTGAGTCTGCCCATGCTGACATTGTACTTACCCGCAAGCGAAGTAAGGGAGATATCCTCCATGTAATGGTCGCGAATCTCCGTCACAACATTGTCAATAAGGCGGTCATAGTAAACAGTCTTACCGTCTTCACTCGCCTCTACACCTGTCTCACTCACGATAGCAGACAAAACTCTCTGAAGGTCTTCTTCTTTAATCGGTTTAAGTAGATAGTCATAGGCATGATGCTGTACGGCTTCCTTGGCATATGAAAACTCTGCGTAGCCTGAGATAATCACCACTTTTGTGTCGGGTGACACCTCAGGAATAGCCTGTAAAAGCTCAAGACCCGAAAGCCCGGGCATACGTATGTCGGTGAAGACAACGTCGGGCTTAAACATCGCTATTTCTTCTTTGGCCGTGAGTCCGTTATTGGCGGTTCCTACTACGAAGATGTCCATATTCAGTTTCTCAAGCAGCTTCTTAAGCCCCAGTGTAATCCAGACTTCATCGTCTGCAATATAAACATTTAACATCCAAATCGCCCCCCGAAATCAGATGTAGTACGAGCCTAGCCGGGCTCTCTCATATGATCCGGTACCGAAATGCGTATCACGGTACCTTTATCTATCTCACTGTCCGCAGTGATGGTGTAATCATCGCCATAGAACAGGCGCAGTCGCTGCACGATATTGGAAAGTCCTATACCGCCGCTCTCACGCGGATTATTAATCTCGTTACGATAATTTTCAAGAGTCTCCGCATCCATGCCGCAGCCGTTGTCGGTAACGGTCATTTCCATCCTGTCGCCGACGCTTTTGATGCAAACATTTACATATCCCGCGTCCATCTTGCTCTCAAGTCCGTGGAATACGGAGTTCTCCACAAGCGGTTGCAGGAAGAATCTTATCATCGGCTTGTCCATCACCGCTTCCTCAACATCGGTCTTGATGGCAATCT
The DNA here is from genome assembly GCA_017553505.1 of Lachnospiraceae bacterium. Taxonomy (GTDB): domain Bacteria; phylum Bacillota; class Clostridia; order Lachnospirales; family Lachnospiraceae; genus UBA1258. The sequence continues at coordinate 173,952 of JAFZLD010000022.1, read as the reverse complement.
TACCCATGAATCTGTAGTCCATGATGCGCGCGTATCTCTCAATATGCGACACCTCATCCCTCACCGTCACGATATTACTGCCCTTAACAGCATACCTGAAGATATCAGACAGTGCCATGGCAACTTCCGCGATATTGTCCTCGTCATTAATCAGCGCCATATCACGTATACAGGAAAGCGTATTGTACAGGAAATGTGGGTTAATCTGGTTACGATACGCAAGAATTTCCATCCGCTGCTGCGCAAGCTCTGTCTCGTAAAGCCTTATTTTGCTATCCTTAATCTCCTCAATCATGCGCTGATTCTCATCAAGCATATGGTTAAGGCTTGCCGCCACCGTACCGATTTCGTCGGTTCTTCGGAACTTAAGTCGCCTCTCCGGGTGCTTAATCGAATCATCGATAAACCTGTCAATCGCATGTATCGGTCGCGCCATCATGTAGTATGAAAAGAAAATAATAATCGCAAGGAAGAGCGTAATCAAAATCGCCGCCAGCATGATAAGCTTTCGAACCGACTCGCTTCCCTCGGAATTGCCCGATACGGAAACCGCCACCGCGATACGAATACCGTTCTGCCAGTTACCTTCGCGGTACACATAGTCTTCGTTTTCTTTTAACTCAGCCATGGTAACGTCCGACGGAACATTGCCGAAAGTGCTGAAGGATAAGTCTAATTTATTGGAGTCACTGAGAAGCATGGCAGCCATGCTGTCGTTTAGGATATTGTTAAGAGTACCGTCGATTCGCCAGGGCTCTAAGATGAACACGCACATTCCGAGCTGCTCCTGCGCGCTTCCGCCCGCTCCCCCGTATATAGGATAAAAGAAAGCGTAGTAGAAGTCCTTGCTGTCAGGATAGTACCAGTCGGCGTTAAGGTCTTCGCCTTTTCGCAGGTACTGCTGCTTCTTCGGAAGTGTCACGGGCTTACCGAGGGACACCAATGTATTCATGTCTTTATCTAGGAGAATTGCGGATACTATCTCACGATTTTTAAGAGCTATTTGAGAATAGTAGGAGGAAATCTTCGCCTGTTGGGCATCTTTATTTTCCTCACTCATGTCTTCCATGACCACGTACTGGCACAAGGCCTCGGCGTTATAGCGAAGGTTCTCTTCGTAGAGGCTCATGGCGTTATCGGCCTGCCTGAGCAAGCTGTCGGAGAGCGCCTCAGCGTAATTGTAAGTGGTCTGTCGAACGTAGCGGTACGAGATATAGAGGGTACCGGTGAGCACAATAAGAACAGCCAGAATAATGCAGATGAGCTGCAGTAGCAAGCTGTTGCGTATCTTCTGAATCATACGATTGTAACCCCCTTCCCCAATATATAATTATCTCTCTACCGTAATCTTACCATCCTTAACTCTATATACCATATCGCACTTTTCGATGGTCTGAAGCCTGTGAGCAATAATCACGAGAGTCTTCTTACCATGCAATGCGTTTATCGATTCCATAATAGCCGCTTCGGTGTCGTTGTCAAGCGCCGAAGTCGCCTCATCGAGAATGAGCACCTCAGGGTCGTTGTAAAGTGCTCTTGCTATACCGATGCGCTGTCTCTGACCACCGGAAATACGAATGCCGCGCTCACCGATCTCTGTATCAAGACCGTCGGGAAGCGTTCTGATGTAGTCCGCAAGGTGCGCTTCTTCAAGCACAGCCCACACACGGTTTTCATCAATCTTATCGTCCGGAACACCAAAAGCAACGTTCTTTCTGATGCTGCCGTCGAGCATATAAATCATCTGAGGAATGTAGCCGACGTTCGCAAGCCAGCCCCTGTAATTGTCCTCAGTATTAACATCGTCCGCGTACACGCCACCCTTCTCAACCTTTAAGAGTCCGAGGAGAATGTCCACGATAGTGGTCTTACCTGCTCCCGAAGAACCGACAACACCGACAGCCGAGCCAATCGGAATCTCCATGTCGGCATCCTTAAAGATATATCTCTCGGTCTCAGGATACTTGTAAGTGATACCGCGAAGGCTGATGCCCTTCTTGATGTCAAGCTTCGTAACGTTAGGATCTGCAAAGGACATGTCCGTGTTCTTATTGTCGATTTCCTCGATAAGATTGTCGGAAACATTCATGAGGAAAGGCTTAAAGTATGATATCGCGTTAAGCTGATTGTTAATCTTATTGGCCGAAGGAAGCAGTCTGTAAGCCGCTGCCACAATACCGCCGAGAGCGGGAAGTTCTGCCTCGATGTTGCCTCCCTTCAAAAGAAGCACTATAAGACAAGCCATCATGCCCGCAATACTTACGGTCTCAATCAAAAGCTTGGGAGTATTGTTGTAAAGCGTATATCTCTGAACAGCGTTAACATAGCCCGTTCCGCATTTTTTGTACTCGTCTACAAAGTACTTCTCGGTACCGGTAACCTTGACTTCCTTGATACCCTGAACGGTCTGGGAAATCCACTTAAAGAGTCCCGAATAGAAGTCCTGATTGTCCTTACCCGCACGCTCCATTACAGGCTTTAACAGCTTGGTGATGCAGAACATTACGATAATCAGCAACGCGCCCATCACGATACAGAAAAGCGGAGCGGTAATGAACAGCAGTGCCGCAAGGAAGAGGCATACCATAACCTCTGTAGCAAGCGTCAGAAGTGCCTGTACCAGGCCGTACATGTTGTTAACGTCCGAAGTAATACTTCTCTGCACAACCGCCGTATCCGCGAACAGGTAGAACTCATAAGGCCTCTTAATGTAGTTACGCATAAGACGCTCGGAAGTTCTGAACTGATTCTTGTATACGAAAGCGTATGTTAACTTCCAAAGCAGGAACAAGTACGCATTCTTGGCCACAAAAGAAAAAATCAAAAGCACCATGAGAAATATGGTAAATCCCTTATCGCTCATGCCAAGCATCTTGTATGCCACGCTAAGTATTCTGTTGGTCTGCATGGTCTCAGGAGTTACCAGCACTCCGATAACCGCCATGAGTAACATGGTGCTTGCGGTCTCAAGTGCCGCTCCGATTACCATGAGCACCACAAGTCCCGCCATCTGATGCTTCTGCTTCTTGTCAAAAAGACGCATCAGTTTCTGCCAGATCTGTTTCATAAATTTCTTTCCTCAAAATGAATATTGATAAGCCTTTGCTCGAAGTCGCGTCTGTTCTTATTAGCCATTGTCGAAAGAATGAGTCCGGCAAAGAACGACTGAATCGCCGCAATTACCACGAATCCGCACACAATGAGTGTCGGGAATCGGCTTACAAGTCCGGTTTCAATATACTCCATCAATACAGGGATAAAGAAAATCACCGAAACAAGTGTAAGTAGAATCGCTATAGCGTTAAAGAACGCAAAAGGCTTGTAATTCTTGTATAGCTTAACGATGGTCATAATTACCTTAAAACCATCCGAATACGTGGAAAGCTTGGACACCGAACCTTCCGGACGGTCTCTGTATTCCACCACAACGTTTCTGACATCCATGTTGTTGTAAACCGCATGAATGGTCATCTCCGTCTCTATCTCAAAGCCTTTGGATAGCACAGGGAAGGTCTTGGCGAAGTTAAAGCTGAAAGCTCTGTACCCCGTCATGATATCCTTGATATTTGTCTTAAAAAGTCTGTTGATTGCAAATCTTACGAAGCTGTTTCCAAAATTATGGAACGGACGCTTATTCTCTGTGAAATACGTAGAAGAAAGTCTGTCGCCCACCACCATATCAGCGCCGTCTTCTGTCACCAAATCGCACATCTCGCGGGCAAATTCCATGGGATAAGTATCATCACCGTCCACCATAAGATAGCACTTGGCATCGATTTCACGGAACATTCTTCTGATAACGTTTCCTTTGCCCTGAAGGTGCTCCTTGCGCACAATAGCGCCCGCAGCCGCAGCAATTTCGGAGGTCTTGTCGGTTGAGTTGTTGTCGTATACGTACACAACCGCTTCGGGGATATTGGCCTTAACATCGGCCACAACTTTCCCGATTGTCTTCTCCTCGTTATAGCAAGGTATCAAAACCGCTATGTTGTCCATCTTAACCCTCCTAATTGTCCGTAAATTCCGTCCAGGTGCCAAGGTATGCGTTCTCATCCAGATACAAATCATACTCGCCGTAAGATTTAACGTAGTTAAAGCCGTATTTATCGGGCTTCTCCGTCATCTCTGTATCCTGCTTGAGTATCAGATAAGGCGTATCAACCCGCCTAAGCTCCTCCGTGAGCCCCTCGGTATCAATGACCTCATCGTCCAAAAACTCTTCAACCTGACTGTAATCATTATAACCGTTTCCGAGAAGAACCGTTCTTCCGTAAGCCAGGCACACATAAGGCGAATACTGCCTCACATACTGAATCCTCTCAATCGGAAAGCAGGCACGAATCTCTCGCCCCTCAATCCTAATGTCGTCGCATATATCCACCACATCCTGCGGAACATGGTAGCTGTTCTCGGCCTTGTAAAAGTGGGGATTGGCGTAAATATACTTGCCCGAAATTATTATAATCAGCACTGCCGCAGCAAAAGAAACCGCTCTGTACCGCTCCGGCAGCATATGCACCGCCTCGACAAGCGCACTGCACACCACCACCGCAAAAGGAATCATCCAAAGCAGCCTGTACAGTATCTCTCCGTCCTCGGCGTTCTTAGTGTAAATATTCCAAAGCGGACAAAAGAAAATCGCGAGCACAAATATCGGCAGGTACACGGTAAGAGTCTTTACCGTACCGCGCTTTAATCTGAAACCCAGAAATACGATACTTACAAGTAAAAGTATAAATAAAAATCCGGAGCCCGAAAAGTCTCTTAAATTGTCAAGCATTCTTCCCAATTTTCAAGCCCCCTATCTGATTTTTAGATACATCAATACTGTCGCTGCACTGATAATTACGGGTGTGCAAATAAGGACGATGTTCCCAAATCGTTTTCTTTTGACAAGCATCCAAAGTGCCGCGCCGGCAATCATAATCGGTGCCAGAACGTTGCCGAGCAAGCTCGACAGTGATGCCGCGCCAAAAGCAGCAAAAAGAAGCATCAAATCTTTAATCTTAAGCTCAACCTCAGCCCGAGCCAGTCTGAAGAGTTCGTAGAAAAGAAGCGGCAAAATAATGCACGCAAGCGCTTCCTTACCCTGTCTTGCACGTGTAAGTAAGAACGTTCCCGAAGTTGATGTGGAAACGTTGGCAAACATTTCAAACACTGCCGTAAGCGTTAAGAACATGAATCTCTTCTCTCTGTTCTCCGCTCCGAACAGCAACTTGGAAATCTCGTTGTACAGTATATAGGTCACAACAATCAATATAGGCGGAAGAATCGTATGCGCCAATGTTGCCGTGTGAACACCGCTCACCCGCGCCAATACAGCTTCCCACATAGGGAAAGGCGCGAATACATATCTGAAAGGCATCTCGTCAACAGGTACACCTATATAAGCATCCAGCTCATACATACGGTTCGATATCTCTGCTGTCCTTGCTGTCGCAATATAAAAAGCATCGTCACCGTCGGCACAAGCATAGAAAATCGCCTTATAGAGCTGAAATGCCACTATGCCAAGAAACAAACCTAGGTAAATTATTTCGGACTTTTTGAAAGACACAATCGGCGCTTTCGGCCCGGCAATGATGCGCTTCCTGATACACGTAAACAGCCCTGTTGCTGCAAGCACACCATATAACGCAAGTAAAATCCACATCATCAGTGAAAGCGGCTTGTGCTTGATAATAAGCGGCACACCCACGACGAAGGCCAATGCCCAGGATATGATAAGCCCATAGACAAGCGTCATCAGCGGGCTTTCATCGTCCCTTTTTAAGTTGTAGCCAATCATTGCAGTCGCCAACAGGAAGACCACAACGAATATCATACATCTAAGTATCATACAGTATCTCTGCGCTCCGTAAGTGCCATGACTGCAGCCGGCCACCCCACTACCATGAACAGTACATTTCTATAGTCAAACTCGCGTACACATATCAATGTCGCGTACAAAGAAAGCAAAAGAATAATCAACACCAGCGAAACGGTCGCCGAAGCTTTATTAGCCTCCTTACGCCAAGCCTTTACAACACCGGCAACAACGTACAAAGCAATCAAAACTAGCAAAGCCATCGACGAGAATACAAAGTACACCTTTGAAATCTCGGGCGCTGTTTTGAACATGTAGTACAATCCGTTCACCACCGAAGTATCCGTCATGCGTGTAACATACGCATACGCCGCCGAAGCCGGAGCGAGAACATACAGGATTTCGTCGCTGATTACATCACGCGCCCAGAATCCGAATCCCTTGCCGAGCGAATACTCAACCGTAGTCTTATAAAAGCTCTGCGCATTCTCCGTACCTATCAAGTTCTCGAATGAATTAGCAAAGGACATAGCAAGATTCTCGGGAATTCTTGCAGTATCAATCATCGTATATCCGTAATCAATATCAGTCTCGCCCTTGTAATATGCCACCCACGAATCGGCAAGCTCACTGTAATCAAACATGTGAGGCCACACAACTCTCTGCATCATCAAAAATGCCGGAGTTCTGCCCACTCTTCCGTAGGCCTTATCACCACTTATAAAGTGATTGGTTACCGCAGGAACAACAGCAGCTATCAGGACAATTGCCAAAAGAACGATCTCAAACTTCTTACGCACAATGCAACGCACTACAAAGAACACTACACCGACTATAGCAAAAAGATATGCATAGTCAGGATTCAAAAAGCCTGCCAAAAGTGCCGACACAAAGAGTCCCACATACCACTTGGCATTGCTCTTGCTTTTTACAGCCGCGCCGATAGCAATAAGCACACATGAAAGCACAAGAGCATTGGGTGAAACCGCCGTCTCCGCCTGCAGAATCATGGGATTGAGCGCAACCACACCGGTCAATACGACTGCAGCACCCTTGCCAAACAGACTTGTCGCAAAGAACCACAACGCAAGTGTACCGACAATTATCTGCGCAATTTGAAGCACCACCCCATGCCCAAGCACGCGCACGATAAGCGCATAAAGTATTCCCATACTGTCATCCACCACCAGTGAATCGGCAGCCTGAATATACGTGTGAGCTATGTAATCGGACTGCAAAACTCCTATATTCTTAAACAGCCAAAAAGCCGCAAAGACAGCTTCTACAGCTATTGCGGCATAGGCAAAGTATTTAATTATCGTATTTATCGATATTCTTTTTTCAGACTCCATAGAATGCCTTAACACGATTGATTACAAAGTCGCAGTCCTCTTCAGTGAGACTAAAATACATAGGAAGTCTGGTAAGTCTCTCGCTTTCCTTGGTGGTGTAAATGTCCTCGCCGTGGAAGCGACCGAACTTCTTGCCCGCGGGAGCGGTGTGAAGAGGAATATAGTGGAAGGCTGAATAGATGCCATCCTTTAAGAGCGCATCGATAAGTGCCGTACGCTCTGCAATATCCTTGGTCTTAATGTAGAACATGTGCGCATTGTGCTTGCAGCCTTCGGGAATAGTGGGAAGTTCTAAGAGACCGCGTTCTTTTAACGGCTTAAGACCTTCATTGTACTGGTTCCATCTTGCAAGACGCGCATTGTTGATTTCATCAGCCATCTCAAGCTGAGCATAGAGGTAAGCCGCGTTCATATCGGAAGGAAGGTAGGAAGAACCGTAATTCTGCCATGTGTACTTGTCCACCTGACCGCGGTAGTACTTGCTTCTGTCGGTACCTTTCTCTCTGATAATCTCAGCTTCCTCAGCCATTGCGGGATCCTTGATAAGGAGCGCACCGCCCTCACCCATTGAGTAGTTCTTGGTCTCGTGAAAAGAAAGCGCACCGAAATCGCCGAAAGTACCGAGAGCCTTGCCCTTGTACTCGGACATGATACCCTGAGCATCATCCTCAACAACCTTGAGATTGTGACGCTTAGCGATGTCCATAATCTTGTCCATCTCACAAGCTACGCCCGCATAATGTACGGGAACAATAGCCTTGGTCCGGTCTGTAATAGCCGCCTCAATCTTATTCTCATCAATGTTCATGGTATCGGGTCTGATATCCACGAAAACAACCTTGGCGCCTCTAAGTACGAAAGCGTCGGCGGTAGATACGAAGGTAAAAGAAGGCATAATTACTTCGTCGCCTTCCTTGATATCGCATAAGAGTGCAGCAAGCTCAAGCGCATGTGTGCAGGAAGTTGTAAGAAGAGCCTTGGAAGTTCCGGTCTTCTCTTCAAGCCACTTGCTGTCCTTCTTGGTGAACTCACCGTCGCCACAAATTTTCATGTTGTCAACGGCCTGCTTAATATAGTCCATTTCTTTGCCCGTGAAGGGAGGCACGTTAAATCTAATTTTGTAATCAGCCATAATCTAATCACCTTTCCGTTACTCTGCGGCCAATACGGTAAATCTGTCGCCGCAGTAAATTGCTTCATATTGATATTTTGCAATAAACTCATTAAGAATTTTTTGCTTTTTACTCTCGGGATTGTTTAAAACTGCATCACACTCAACATTACTGATAATGATGGGCGGTGTCGCATCCGCGCCCTGACCGATTCGCTCGTCAAGCGCCGTCATCTCCGACTCAAACTTCCTTTCGGAATAAGACGCAAGGCTCGGCCAAGCGGTATTAATCGCAGGCGTCTCGCCCACATAGAAGCCTAAGCCCGAGATCTCGCCATACAGGAGAATGCCCGCTCCGCCAAGGTCACGCTGGTTCCATACCTTCATCAAGGTCTCGAGTTCTTTCTTATGAGCCTCAGTCGTCTTCATGCCGCGAGCCGCAGGAATACCTGTAATCTCCGCAGTTCTCTTCTCATCATATGTGCCGTCTCTGAATGTGAATTCAAATCCGAACAACACACTCTGCATCACAAACAGCATCGTCAGCAAAAGAACGGACCATCTGATTCCCCTCAGATATTCGTTGCTCTTTACAAATCTTACAAGCAGGAAAAAGAACAAGGGGAACACGAAAAACATATTGTTGAGGTTAGCATAAATATCATTGTTGCTTCCAAGCGGAGTCACCGCGATAATCACAACGCCCATGAAAGAAAGGATTCTTTCTTCGAAAGGCGCCTTTCGGTTAAGCGCGTGAATCACGAACCATATAATCATTATCGCAAGAATCAGCGCACCGAAACGATGTATGGAACTGTAAGAACTGTAGTCTCTTGTAAACAGCCCTCTCTTAAACAAAAAGAACGAAAAACCGCCGGCAACAATCGTTCCGAGCAGATATCTAACCCAAGTAAGCTTAGTAGGAAATACAAGGAACGCAAGCATCGATACCACAAGCATGAAGAACGTAATCTCCATCCACGGCCACGTATCCATATATGTCCTCAAAGTCGCATAAATCATGCCGGTAATCGAATACGAATCCACCTCGCCCGACATCGTGAAAAGCTGACTGATACCGGTATATATAGAGCCGAAGCCTCTTGTCGCCCACACAACAATCAGTCCGGGGATAATTCCCAGTATATATCCGCCGACGCAGTGAAGGGTCTTAAAGAAGCTTTCTTTGAACGTCTTATCCTCAATAAGGCAATATGCCCACAGCACTACAATCAACGCCGCCTGGCTTAAGTTCGCAAATCTTACAAACACGTTAAGTCCCAGGCAGAAGCCTGCAAGCAAGAGATATGAATTCTTGGCCCTCACAATGCCCTTGTACAGAAGCACCGTGCCGAGCAAGAAGAATAAATACGTAAGATAGTTATAAAGAATCGTGGTAGGGCACCAGCACAGTCCCACAGCCGCTATCGTACCTGCAAAAGCAAGTTCCCTGTCAACCTTGACGGTCTTGGTGAAAAAGAAATACGCAACAAGCGCCGCAATTGCCTTAAATACGCCCGTATACACATTCATCATGAGAAGTGTATTGCCAAACGGAAGCTTCACCAGGATGCTGCCTATAAAATTGGCAAGCGCTGTGGAAGTGTACCACATAATGTCCAGCCTGTCGGTGAACATGAAGTTAGTCGGGCTGTAGGTAGAGTCCGAAATATCGGCGCCCTGATTAACCTTTACAAAGCAGAATAACAATATCAATACAGGAAAAAGAATGCCGGTAATCAAAGTGTAGGCTTTCTTGTCCCTGATAATGTTCATTTTTTCAAAGAGCTTTTGTTCCATTAAATGTTTCCTTTAATATTCTTAGTATGTTCGCGCACAATATACTTGGGGCGACCCTTCACCTCTTCGTATATGCGGGCGATATAATGGCCGATAATGCCAAGGCTCAGCATAATAAATCCGCCGATTAAAAGCTCCAGCAGGATAACCGTGGGGAAGCCTGCCTCCGCAGTACCCATGAAGAACTTAACAAGCGTCTGAATGCCGAGGATAACACTTCCGATGATAGATATAACACCGAGGAAAGTAACTATCTGAAGCGGCAATGTCGAGAAGCTTGTGGCATTGTTGATGGCATACTTCATAAGACTTATAAACGACCATTTTGTCGTGCCGAACTTTCTTTCCTCAACATCGTATTCAAGCTTGGTAGATTTAAAACCCACCCAGAACGTAAGCGCTCTAAAGAAAGTGTTGCGCTCGGTAAGGCTCAGTAACACGTTAACAACCTTGCGGTCTAAAAGCTTATAGTCCGAAGTCGCGCGCATGTCAATCTTAATGAGCCGGCTCATAATGCGATAGAAAAGACCCGCGCTCATCTTATGAAAGATGCTCTCTCGTCCTCTTGACGACTTAACGCCTTCCACCACTTCAAAGCCTTCTCGCCACTTAGCGACCATTTCTTTGATCAGTGTCGGCGGATGCTGAAGGTCACAGTCGAGTACTACGCAAGCGTCACCCACCGCAGCCTGAAGACCCGCGAAAATCGCAGCTTCCTTACCAAAGTTACGGCTGAAAGAAATGCCTTTCACGCGCTCGTCCTTCTCGGACTCCGCGGCAATCTTCTCAAAAGTCTTGTCGGCCGAGCCGTCATTGACGAATATAAACTCGCAGTCAAAATCCTCGCCGTCCAAGATGGATTTAAGCGTTTTCACAGTATTCTCAATATTTTCCTCTTCGTTGTAAGAGGGAATAACAAGGGATATGAGTTCCGCCATTATTTCTCCTTTGGTTAATGCATGTTCTCTGTCTTAACGTACAGAATTCCGTCCACCACCTTAGTGGAGCCCGCGCCCGGGAAAGAAGGCATATCCACGTACTCTTTAGTATCGTAGAAGTTAGCTTCTTCGGGCTTTAAAAAGTTAAAGGTAATACCCATGTAATGCTTGTAGAATAATTCAAAATTCTCTGGTCTGTAGAAAAGCCACTGACCATCGATTCCAACCATATGGTCCGTAACATCTGCTGTGATATCTGTCTCAGGAAAATTGTCTTCTCCTATCACACCAATCATGTAAATCGGTATTCCCTGATAGTAGCCTTCGGTCTGCTCGATTCTGTCCGCAAGTCGCAGGCAGTAAGCGTAGGTCTTCTCGTATTTTTTCTCCAGGTTCGAATAAGCCACATTAACGGAGATTACGTTCGAAAGAATGCACACCGCAGCCGTCACGAGCATGCACCACTCAAGCGCCGCCTGAGTGTTAGGCCTGAATCTTCGAAAGCTGTTCTCTATAAACGCTAACGCCAGCACTCCGAAAAGCACCCACTGATATCTCATAATCATGTGATATGTGACATCCTTGGAAATCAGCAAGATAGCGTTAGTAAACAGCGGAATCGCCACGCAGGTCACCACGCCGATCACATAGAACCACACGGACTTAAGCCACTTCTCCTGTACCGCTCTCACTATCAATGCCACAGCAAAAGCAATCGCAATGACTGCTGCCGCAACCGTGGCAAAAGCATTGGTAAAGATTACCTTGCCGAAAACTGTAAAAGAAGCAAAATCCTTATATATAGCCTTAATGCTGTCCATCAGTGAAACCTTCTCGACAGCGGAGTTCATGCCCTGGTAAGTATCGAGTTCTTTGCCCGTTATTGCAAGCAAGAGCTTAAGGATGCCGTAGTAAAGAGCCACGCCGATAACACCCATGTAAAGGTAGTTAAGCGCTTTCTTAAGCTTGTCGATGAGCTTGGTCTTCTCGGCAAAAATCATTAAAACCATGTATAGGCTTAAAAGCATCGCAACCGGCAGATAAGCCTGATAAGTACCCATACTGAGCGCTAAGAAGCAGGCGCCAAAGACGAAGCCTCGCTTAACCTTGGCTGTCATGTAAACCGCAAGCACCGCAAAAAGCAGGCCCATCATATATCCGTCCATCGTGAACAGATATGCGAAGTTCGACGCAAGTCCCGGGAATGTCACCATAAGACCCGCAATAAGTCCTGCAAAAAGAGGTGATTTAACATCGAGTAATTTCACCACGAATACTGCCGCGATTGCCAGGTAGAGAAGCGCCAGCACGCCGATAAGCCAGTGGAGCGAATAGTACGAAGACACCGCGCAAGCAGGTCCCAGGAACCATCTGCCCGAAGTGAGCATGTTCTGGCTGAAGTATACCGAGCTAAGTCCGTCGTGATTGGGGATGTCCGCCACCAGCGCAGGCATGTGCGCCACGAGCCCCATAATCAGAGCTGTGAACAGTGCCGCCTTGCCCTCACTGCCGAGTGCATTATTCAGTTTGATAGATGCTGTACGGGGTGAATTCATTATTTACGCAATCCCTCAACGTTATTGATTATATTCTGAGCTATCAAAGCGTTGGCTTCTTCAAGTGTATGCAAGCCATCGTACAAGTATTCTTTATAATTGTCTCGGTTAATGCCTGAGCCGTGGAAATTGTCCACACAGATGAGGCCGTATTCTGCCGCAACTTCTTTCTCCTTATCGATGTAAGCAAGGAGTGTGCCGCCACCCAAATCTCTCTCGGTGCAGTCCTGATCCGCGCCGCCGGCCCAGTTATATATGGGGGTCAAAAGAACAATCTCGGCGTCAGGCAACGCCTTCTGCACGTTCTCTATCGAAGTACGAAGTGCTCCTGCGAAAGTCGATCTGTTGTACCTGTCAGACGCGTCATCAGTGGGCTTACCAAGGAGATAATCGTTAACTCCCTGCTCGATGAAAACATATTTAACGCTATCCCAATCTACAGCATTGAGTGCCTCGGTCACGCCGTACCAATCCTGCGGGTAATCGCCGATACTCCTCTTAGTGGCCATCGTCTGGAGCGAAAAGTCTCTCTTCACAAGTGCATCCGACAATTCAACCATTGAAAAAAGATGGCTCGCATCTCCCGCCTTGGGATTGTCAAAGTAAGCACTCATCGTGAGTCCGCCGAAAGCGGCGTTGAGTGTCTTCCTGCCCGAATAGGTCTCTATGTAGCCCGGAATGGTGGCGTTGTCATAGAATCCCGCCATAACGCTGTCGCCGAAACAGACAATCTCGCACTGCAGTTTCTTTGGCCGATTAAACACCAAGCTTGCAGGCACGAAGCATATTAAAATCAATACAATTGCGACTGCCGCCGCAACTTTTTTATTCTTCATGATGTATCTTTTCTCTTATTACGTATTGGGGCGAGTTGTTCATGCTGATATATACGCGGCCGATGTACTCGCCTACGAGTCCGAGCATCAGCATCAGCATTCCGCCGATGAACATAAGCGCCGTCATGAGCGCTGAAAAGCCCATAGGAACATCAACTCCGATAAGTTTCTTAATAATCGTGTAAATACCGTAAATGAAGCCCAGTCCCGCGCAAACCGCGCCGATTCCTGTAGCGATTCTCAAAGGCTTAACGGAAAAAGCAGTAAAGCCGTTGATCCAAAGGTTTAAAAGCTTGCCGAGCGTATATCCCGAAGTACCGACCTCTCGGTTACGATGGTTAACGGGAACATTGCAAATGTTCTTAGTGGCACGAAGTACGAGTCCGATTACATAAGGATAAGCGTTCTCATATCTTATCATGTCATCCACCACAAAACGCTTCACACCGAAGTAGCTCGATACGAACAGTTCCTTCGGCTTACCGAGAAGCTTCTCGGCCATCTTCTCATTCATGAAAGTTCCGAAGTTTCTGAAAGCGGAGTGTTTCTTCTTAGCATAGCTTGCGTATACGGCGTCGTAGCCCTCGTCGAGCTTTTCAAGGAGCTTGCCCACTTCATCTGCCGGCGTCTGACCGTCATCGTCCAGACATACCACATAGTCGCCCTTGGCCTCTCTGAGTCCTGCCATAAGCGCACCGTGCTGTCCGAAATTTCTGGCGAAGTTAATGCCGGTAATATTCTTGTGCTCAGCTACCAGACTCTTAATCGTCTCCCACGTATTATCGGGCGACGAGTCGTTCACCAGCACTATCTCATAATCATATGCAATAAGGCCTTTCATGGTCTCATCAATCTCTCTGACCACGTTAGGAAGTGTAACTTCCGACCTGTAACAGGGAATCACAAAAGAAACTAACATATCAATCCTCACTACTCTTTTTCACATGCCCATACCGGTATCCCGGCCACCCGACCGGATGCCACCACATAAAAAGGGCATCATAAAGTATTATACTCTATGCGCCCTTATTTTCAAAGAATTTAAACAATATTCTTTATTAAGTTTTCCTTACGGTCAGCCCCTATAGCTGTTCAAAGCATCTATGACTCTGCCCTGCTCTTCGCTCGTCATACCGTTGTAAAGTGGTATAGAAAGAACAGTCTCGGCGTATTCCTCGGTGATGGGGAGTGTGCCTTTTTGAATGTCCAAATATGCGTATGCCTCTGAAAGGTGCGGAGGAATCGGGTAGTGAATAATAGTGCCAATGCCCTTTTCTTCGAGGTAATCCTTGAGTTTATCGCGACTGTCACATCTGATTACAAACTGGTGCCAGATGTGGGTAGCTCCTTCACGAGTCTCAGGAAGCTTAATTAAGTCATTATGAATCTCAGCCAGATAACGCTCGCAAATCTCGCGCTTCTCCTGCTCAAGCTCCGCCATGTGCTTAAGTCTTACACGTAAGAGTCCGGCCTGCATTTCATCAAGTCTGGAATTAACACCTACAACCTTATTGTGGTAACGCTTCTCACTTCCGTAATTGCGAAGCATTTTGATGGTGTCAGCGATTTCCTTGCTGTCTGTGGTAATCGCACCGCCGTCGCCGAAGGCTCCAAGATTCTTAGAAGGGTAAAAAGAAAAACATCCTATATCGCCGAAGCTTCCCACGGACTTGCCGTTAAACTTGGCACCATGACCCTGAGCGCAGTCTTCCACGAGCTTAAGATTGTGCTTTTTACAAATATCCACTACGGGGCCCATATTGGAAGCCTGTCCGTACAAGTGCACCACAAGAATAGCCTTGGTCTTGTCGGTAATCTTCTCCTCGAGCTTGGATGCATCTATGTTGAAATATTCGTCGGGCTCGATAAATATCGGGGTTGCGCCGTTCATAGTGATGCCCATAACGCTGGCTATATAAGTATTGCCCTGCACGAGTACCTCGTCGCCCTCGCCGATTCCGAGCGCTCTGAAAGCAAGATACAGCGCATCGAGACCGTTGCCCACGCCGACACTGTACTTAGTGCCCACGTATACCGCGAACTCCTCTTCGAAAGCCTCCACCTCTTTGCCCAGAATATACCATCCCGAGCGGAGCACTTCTATCGCCTTATCCTCGAATTCTTTTTGATATTTAAAAAAGCCTCTGTCAAGCCTGTTGGGTACTATCTTCTCCATCGCAAACAGGTTCCTCCTTTTTGTCTTTGTAAGCCCAGAATTTATTGGCTATGAAATTTAAGGGTGTAATAATAAATAAAAGAATAATGGGTGCAAGCCAGTTAGCAATGCCCCACTTCTCCACGAAAAGTTTCAAAAGTGCAGTGTGAATCACAAGTCCGAACAAAGCGTACGCTACATACGTCTTAATAAATACCTTCCACCAAGAGCGCTTGACGCCTTCCTCGGCCTTAAACACATACTTATTGCTCCAATAGCACGCATTCACAACGCTTATGGAGAACCCGAGAAAGTTTGAAGTCTCAAGTCCGAAGCGAACCTTTTCCAGTCCTACAACCTTTAAAAAGAAAATGTAGAATACATACGAAACAACGGTGTTCGAGAGACCCACCGTTGCGTACATAACAAACTGCCATATCTTGGCATACTGTTCTTCGCTGAACTTCAGTCTGAAAACTTTGTAAACGAAGAAGCGAAAAATCTTTTCAAGAAAATCAAAAAACATAAAAATCACTTTCTTTTGCAAACTATCATAAGTGACAGTCCGGGCAGACGTCTGCCGATTATATAATCTAAATTCAAAACGCTCTTAACAACGCCCGTGAAAAGACCTGTTTCCTTGTGCTTCCAGCCTGTGGTGACCTTCTGCTCGGGATCGATTTTGGCTTTGGTCAGAACTTGAATCAGTCTCACCATGAAGAGCGAAAAATAGAAATGCCTTGAGAGTACTATTTCCAGTCCGTCGATTTCGGATAGCATCTTCTCAAACTGTTTCTTGTCATATCTTCTCAGATTGCCCACATGTCTGTCGTGGTCCGAGAAAAGCTTCGTATACGCGGGCAACGTAAAAAACATGTATCCGCCCGGCTTAACCCTCGACATAAGCTTTGTAATATACGCTTTGTCATCAGGCATATATTCGAGCGAATCCATCATAATGGAATAGTCGAAAAGAATGTCCTCATCAACCGAGTCGATATCATTGGTCAGATATCTGTTTCCGGTAACCAACACATTTTGACCCTTTGTATTGTAGCCCAAATCATCGGCATACAATTCGGTATTACGATATTCTTTCAGCAACGCGTCGTCAAAGAACATATCGCCCGCGCCGATGTTGATATACCTAAGCAGTTTTTCACCTTTTCCGTAGAGTTCATCAAAGTAGCGTTTCCACTCATTGATAAGCATCCGTGTCCTGCTTAATTCCCACGGGTGCCTGTACACCATACCGCGTCCGGTTTCGTTAAAATCCATCGTATTCCCCTTAAATACTTATTCAGCCCAAAACGCTCACCCCTTAGGAGTATGCGTCTCCGCTGTCCCCATAACGCCATATGATATTTTATTTTTATTATTATACTTCTTTATTGATAAGTTTCAAATACTCATCATAATCGCGAATGTACTCCGATGCGTCATAATGCTCGCTCGCAAGGCACAAAAGAACGGAATCTGCGCTAAAATCGTACATCTCTTTCCATGTCATCTTAGGCAGATAAATGCCTGTATTCGGACGATTCAAAAGATAGATTGTCTCATTTCCTCTGCCGTCCAGCACCTTAACCTTGCTGGTACCCGCAACATTTATAAGCACGAACTCTGTGCGAAGATTGGCATGCTTGCCTCGCACTACAGTATCGTCGCTGCCGTACATGTAGAATACACGCTTTATTTCGAAAGGAACATCCTGCATTCCTTCCACAACAATTAACTCGCCTCTCTCGTCTCCGCAACCCGGAAACTCAAGCATTGCTGCCGATTTGATTACGCTCATTTTAATCCCCTTCTATTCAGAAAATTTAACTACAAGAATATCGTTATAATACGCTATCGAATTGTCCCCGGGATATTCGTTCATCTCCTTGAGAAAAGGATCCGGTATATCCACCTCGGTGATGTTCATAGTAACCGCAAGGTAATCCCTAAGGTAGCTCGGGAGGGACCCGCCATAAGTAAATGGAGTCTTCGTATCTGTGCCATAGCAGTAAACATCACGTAAATACAACACTTCCGGAAATTTGCTACTTTGCTCCGGCCATCCTATAAACACCACAGGAGTAACTCCGGGTTCATATCCTTCGGTCTTCTCTATGGATGCAACCACGCGGGTCGCATATGACAATGCAGCTCGGTCCTGCATATCTACTTTAAAATATGCTTGATTGCTATGCACAACACTGCTCCATACAATCAACGCTATCGGAATCATCGTAACAGCAAGTTTTACATTTGTAAAACCGCTTTCTTCATGCACTCTGCTTATCATGTAAATCACCAGCACATAGAAAAAGAACACGGCATACACCATCAAATCATGCTCCATTCCCTTTGAGATGATATTCACAGCATTACACATAAGTGGGAACAGTATAAGTGCCGGCACCTGAAGTATACGACTCCACAAAGGTGTCTTGTTCTTTGTGTTGAGCAGTACAATAAAGGCTATCGCGATACCCGCACACACAAAAAAGCACATTCTTAAAAGAATCATCCACGCATCACTGATTCTTATATCCAACAGAATTGTAGAAACAAATGTCTTTTGAGTAAGCCAGAAAGAAAATGTTTTTTGATATGTATCAGCTATCAAGTCGATTATCGACACACCTTCGTACTGTCCGACCTCAGATAATCCGTTGTACGTAGTAGCCTCCGCTACATGATGGATTTTCAAGATCAGTTTAAATACGCACCAATAGCCTACAGCCGTACCAATAAGGCCGCCGACAATCTTCACCATTCGGCCAAAGAAACTCTTAACTCCCTCGCCATTAAGAAGTTTACCGATCAACAATATTGTTATCAACGCCAGTGCAACGTCAATATATGCCTGATAAAGACCCATGGAACAAATCATCAGGATACTTCCGGAAAGATACCCCCACCACTTGTCCTTGAAATAAAACCAAACGCCAAGCGTAGCCAGCAATAACGCAAGCGCATATACATCAACCCACGGCATATACGCCGCGCAGGCAGTTGTGACAGCAATATTGCAAGTAAGTACACCGCTTAAAAAGAAAAGCAAGAGTCCGTTCTCTATCTCAAGCATTTCGGAAATAAAGAACACTGACAACGAAAGTAACACAATCGATAGGCAACCAATCAACCACGGCGAACATATAACTCCTCGCATCACCATAATAAGCGGTTGCATGAACCTTCCTAACGATCTCTGATGATAAATATCATCCTGAAACACTGCAACCAACGCATCGCTGGTATACAGATTATTCATGAACCTATATCCATGCGCGAAAAGCGCAATAATCGTTGTGTATATGAAAATATTAAGCAGTTTCTTACGCTTAACTTCCATTCGTCGTTCCTTCCGGGCGTTTTATTTTCTGTAATAATCTACAATCTTCTTAACTGCAGTTATCGTGCTCTGAACATCCTCATCCGTCAATGCCGGATAAAAAGGAATGCTGATAATCTGCTCATAAGTAGCCTCAGCCACAGGGCACAGACCCTTCTTGTATCCAAGTTTCTCGTAGTAAGGATGTCTGTAAACAGGAATGTAATGTACCTGCGGTCCAAACCCTTCTGCAGCAAAAGCATCAAAGAATTCTCTTCTCGAGCACTTAAGCTTCTCGGGATTAAGTCTGATTATATAAAGGTGTTGCGTAGTATCCGACTCGGGAATCTGCTTCTGAACAAAGAGCTCAGGCATCTTCGAGAACGCATCATCGTACATTCTGCGAATTTCTTTCCTGCGGTTCGAAAATCTCTCAAGCTTCTTAAGCTGACTGATTAACAATGCAGCCTGAAAATCCGTAATACGATAATTGTATCCGAGATCCACCTGCTCGTAGTACCACGGACCTTCGCTTTCCCTGACCATCTCATCAGGATGCTTGGTAATACCGTGTGTACGCGCGAGAGCAAGTTTAGCATAAAGCTCATCGCTGTTAGTCATGCACGCGCCACCTTCACCCGCAGTAACCGTCTTAACAGGGTGAAAAGAAAACGTCGTGATATCCGCAATCGAACCCACAGGCTGACCCTTGTACTTAGTACCGATAGAATGAGCCGCATCTTCGATTAAGAAAAGATTGTGCTCCTTGCAAATCTTCTTAAGCTCATCAAGCTCAACCGCCTGACCGGTGAAATCAACCGCAACGATAGCCTTGGTCTTATCAGTAATCTTTCTCTTAACATCTTCAACATCGATGTTGTAAGTATCGGGTCTGATATCGGCAAAAACAGGTGTACCGCCACAATAGAGTACGCAGTTCGAGCTAGCAGCAAAAGTAATAGAAGATACAATTACCTCATCGCCAGGCTGAATACCTATAGCCATGCAAGCCACATGAAGTGCAGCCGTACCGTTTGAAACCGCTACCGCATGCTTGGCACCCGTAATCTCACAGAGCTTATCCTCAAGCTCGGTAATCTTAGGTCCGCAGGTAAGATAGGGACTCTTTAAAGTCTCCACTACAGCTGCGATATCATCGTCTTCAATAAGCTGCTTACCGTATGCTATCTTATTCTCTCTGACGGGCTTGCCGCCAAAAATTGCCAAATTATCCATAAATCCACATCTCCCGCTTTAATCATTTTTCATGATTATAACTTGGGCTTTCTATAAAAACTCAAATAGAATTCTTATCTTTTTCTTACAAAAACAAACTCTCGCAAATCAACCATGCAGCCCTTAACCACAAGAATCCGCAACCGATGTAGATATAAACCTTCATCGCAGGTCTCTTCTCAAACAGCTTAAGGCACATAGCCGCGCACGCAAGCAGCAAAAGAACAACCACTTGATATATCGCAGTTCCGCCATTACCGGGAATCAGCACTGTAAGAATCCAAGTACCGCACGCAGTCGCAAGTACATATGCAATCTCGCGACCCAATGCCACATTATGAACTCCCTTAAGCAACGCCGCAACGGACAAAGTTACCAAAAGTGCAGGAACGAGGCTTACAAATACTTCTCTCACCGCCCAGATTCCGTAATTGGGAAGCTCCGAAGTCTCACCATAAACAGTCAAAGCACTAAGTATATTCCTGTCCAGATACGCAGGGAGCAACATTCTCGCTACAAATCCAAGGAACACACAAATCGCGCCGATAGGCATCCACGCGAACACTCTGTGCTCAACCTTATTCACATATGTAATCGTCACAATCGCGAAGATAAAAAGCACCAATCCGACACTTCTGTTCGCAAAACCCGCAAGAAGTCCCACAGGTATAATCCATATAGTCACAAAGAGCCAAGGCTCCTTACTGCCGAAGCAATCGTAAGGAAGCTCTCTCAAGTACGCCCACATGAATATCAGCACAGCGACCATCGCATACAGATAATTGTACACGCCCGCTTCTTCAATGAACGAAGTCTTAAGGCTGCTGTCAAGCGCCAGTAACGCGCCCATCACAAGGGCCATACACATCACACGCTCACTCGCGTGTCTCTTAAGCCTCGTCATAGTCTCGCTGATACCTGTAATCAAAAGCGCCGTAAGAAGTAACATAACCGTATTAACACAGTCCGCTACGAGTTCATTCTGAAACACCTTTAGCGCAAGCTCTGCGCCCTTTCCGAAAGGCGTAACAAAGTTCGTATACCAAACAGCACCGAGCGTTACGACCAGCAATACCCACGCAATCGTCGTATACAGTGCTTTCTTTACTTTAGTCATTTCTTCGTATCTCATGTAAGACCCCCTGGAAACTTCTCAGTAACTAGTATCTCTGATACATTATAACATTTTCGTGCTCGCCGACAACCTTTAAGCCTTTTTCGTCACAGAGCGCCGCAACTTTGCCTCGTGAATCGGCTATAATGTATCTGCTCTTAAGATTATCAAAATTCGCAATTATATAATCGGGGAAGCAGCAGCTTATTCCCGACTCCGCAGGCACCGCATACAGCCCGCTAAAATCCATTACAATCTGCCTGTCGTCGTAATAATCTATGAATGCCCAGATGATAGTATTGTCATAACCTACTCCGGCCGACATCTCAATTGCGCCGCTTCGTGCAAGCTCACCCCAGTATTCCACACTGGATGCTTTTTCCGCATTAACGACCGGCACGTCATAATCAGTCGGCACCATGGATCCGACTATAATAAATACAATCAAAGCCAATCCCGTGACTCCGCATGTCACTTTGCCAAATATGTTATGCCTGAATCCCAGCAGCAACAGTATTCCGCAAACCGCGAAAGCCCACGTATGTCTTCCGCCGTCATCGGCCCACTTCGTAAACATGATAATAGACCCTATCACCGCCCACGCGGTAATTCCTATGGTCAGGTAAATAGGACGCTTTTCTTTTTCCGTTTTGAAAAAAGCAAGAATCAGCAGTATAAGCCCCGTAAATGCGGACAAGCAGTACTGTGTTCCCATGGTCATGCCAAAAGAAAACGCGTCTTTAACATATCCGCAAATCGAATTCAAATTTCCTCTGACCTGATATATTAAAATCCACAGTCCCTCGACAATTTTTCCATGCAACATCTTTTCGGCGAATTCAAATGAAAACATCGGAAGGAAGTATTCTGCTGTCAGGAAATGCGCAAAAGCAAAATACAATGCAAGCTCAACTATCGGCAAAACAAAGAAGAGCCATATCGCCTTCTTGCCCTTTCTTTTGAACACAAAATATGTGGGGAGTAAAGCCAGAAGAGCCATGAAAGGACGAATTAATGTGAGCCAAAATCCCAGGAAATACATAATTCCGATGTGAATCTTTTTCTCGTTGCCTTTGCAATAATTGATTGCACAGCCCATGTATATCATTAAAGCGACCAGAACCGCAGTCTCTGGCAACAAACTCATCACATGTATCGAGAAGCTTGGAAACGCCGCCAATGCAACCGTCACCAAAGCAAGATGTAACAAATCCATATCTGTCAGCGCCACAAACAGTGCAAAAGCCAAGGATATCAAAACTAGGTTACACCATATTGCCGATGAGTAACCCCATCCAAAAACGAATCCCCAAAGAACCCAGTGGGTGATGATGATAGGGCTCCAAGCGCCGAAAGTTCCGATTAATGCGTGGCTCTCGTTGTAGCCCATGTATCCTCGCGGAATGCCACCCGCCAGGACTCCGTCCACCATTTTGTAGTAATAAACGCTATCATTGTTAATCGAGTTGGGAACAAAAAAATCTACCGGAGAAAATCCTCTAATCAGGCAATAGATTCCGCACACTACGAAAGGCACCAGCGCGCCGGCCAAAATCCTTATTAACTTGATGTATCTGTTAGCTGCCTGTTCTTTCATCACAATTCTCCAAATTTACTTTCTTGCTCATAATGTACGCGGGCCACACCGGCACAAGCGCGTACAAATAAAGTGCATATCTCACCATGGCAACCGGGCCTAGCAGATATGTAAGCCATAAAAGTCCAAGATATACAAAAGGTATTCCAAGCGCCTTCCTCTTAGACTTAAGCATATAAAATGCCACAATCATCGCTATATAGAAAAACGTTGCCGGTGCAAACAGCCATGAAATCCAGCCGTTGCCCATGACAATATCACTGTTTTCAAAAAGCGCGAAAAAGTCGTGAAGTGCAGGAATCTTGGTATTAGCCTCGCCGGGACCGGTTACGGAAATAGTCGTGTAGCCTTCATCGCCGAAGCTCATCAGCACATATGTAGGCCATGGATACCAGAAGCCGTATGTGTTCTCAAGAAATGAATCAACGTATTCGCCGGGGTATTGCTTGAGCCATCTATGCCACAATGCCTTGAATTCATCAAAACGCTCATTAACCGCTTCTTCCGTAAGGCTTCCCTTGCTGGCGTCGGCAATGTACGGATTAAAATAGTTGTACCATTTCTTGCGGTCGAAAAGCTCATCGACTAAGTCCTTATCCTCAACCGTCAATTCATCGCCGTGATAATAATACACGCGCATAATCTGCTGGCAAGGCACCGAAAGCATTTCAGCCTTAGAAACACCCTCAACCGTCACAGCATTGGTAAAAGGGTATTTGTATAACAGAAATAAAACAACAGTAATAACGAACGTCCTAAGCGCCTTAACACGCGTCTCCTTCGCCCTCAACATAAATACAATAATAAAAGGCAAAGTAAGAATAACCGCATAAACCGAATTGTTCCTGAGAATTATAACCTCAAGCGCAAACACAACAAACAGCACTCGATTCACTCTCTTATTCCAGAACGCCTTCGCGTCCTCAAACATGCCCAACAGCAGGAATGTTAAATCCGCCACAGCAATAGCAAACAGCGAATCCTTCGTGCTGGTAAAAACAAAAATCACAAAAGGAGGATACAAGCAAAAGAAAACAAGTGCCAACACATGCATCCAAGTGCGGCTCTTCCTTCTGTGAAGCTCATAAAATATGAACCCGCATCCAACCGCCATAACCAATTCCTGCCAAATCGTATAGACAAGAATCGCCTTATTAAACATACCCGTCTTGTTATAAACGGTGTCGATAATCCAGCCCACAATGTACGTATGAATAACCGGATGGTGCTCACTCACCGCACCCATGCAGTACATGTCATGCTGCCACGACGCATCATACGCATAGACTCCCGGATACAGTGCCAGAAGCACAGGCACCCAAAGAACAAGTAACACGCCCGTCATTGCCAAGAAGTAAACCCACGACTTCTTAAAGAGCCTGTTCGGCAGGTATTCTTTGGCTGAAGCCGTGACCACCGACGCCTTAGCATTGCACCTATCCCACAACGCGAAAAGCATCACCGTCGCCGCCACAGCAAACGCGCAAGCAAGCACACTCATGCCAAGCCAAGCCCAAGAAAACACGAATCCTTTCTCGTGCTTCACGACATATCCCACGGTAATGAACAGTCCTATCAAGCATCCGGGGGCGATAGCATAACGAATATTCTTTTTAAAATTATCTGCACCCAATCCTATTTCTCTTCCCTCACGATATAAAGCGGACGCTTCTTAGTCTCAAGATAAGTCTTGGCAAGATACTGCCCCAGCACACCGATGCATAAGAGCTGAATGCCGGACACGAGCAGGATAATACAAGCCATCGACGGCCAGCCACTGGTAGGGTCGCCGAACACCAACGTCCTCACAATTATGAATATAATGAACAAAAACGCTATAAAGCACATCAACACGCCGAAAACCGACGCCAGAATAAGCGGCGCCGTGCTAAACGCCACAATTCCATCAAGCGCATACATAAACAGTTTCCAGAACGACCACTTCGTCTCTCCGGCCACGCGCTCGACATTCTCGTATTCAAGCCATTTATTCCTAAATCCGACCCAGCCGAAAATACCCTTGCTGAACCGGTTGTACTCGCTCATCTCAACAATCGCATCCACAACCTTGCGGCTCATCATGCGAAAGTCCCGCGCACCATCCACAATATCAACCTTGCTGATGCGCTTCATAAATCTATAAAACCTTCTTGCGAACCACGACCTGATCGGTGGCTCACCCTTGCGGTCCACACGTCTAGTAGCCACGCAGTCATACTCACCGCTTTCAAGATACGAAAGCATCTCAGGCAAGAGCTTGGGCGGATCCTGCAAATCGGCGTCCATAATCACCACATAGTCGCCCTTAGCGTTCTTAAGCCCTGCATACATTCCAGCTTCTTTGCCGAAATTTCTGGAAAAAGAAACATAATGCACTCTCGCATCTCTCTCCGCCAGGTCCCGCAACACACCAAGCGTATTATCCGTCGACCCATCATCCACGAATTCAAATTCGACGTCAACACTCGACAACGCGCCCGTCACTTTGCACACTTCGTCATAGAAGAACGGGATTGCCGCCTCTTCATTGTAAGCCGGTACCACTATCGTTAATAACTTTCTATCCATCGATTGCCCCTATACAGTTTTCTTTAGACATTAAAAACCACCACTATAATTGTATAATCGCACGCCGATGCGGTCAACCAAAAAGGCTGAGAAATGAACCAATCACTCTCAGCCTTTTTCTCTTCATATCAAGCGGCTATCGCCGACTATTTCTCAAGATCGATTGTCTTAAGTAACTCTCTGATTTCCTCAACCGTTAACCACTCGGTATTGTTGCCGGAGCTATACGAGAATCCTTCGGGAACCTTCTTGCCGCCCGGAAGAACGGTCGCTCTCTCCTGGAATACCATCTGAGGATATACGATAAAGTGCTTATCGTACTCATAAGTAGTCATGGAATCCTCAACAGTAACCATAATCTCATGAAGCTTCTCGCCTTCTCTGATGCCTACCTCAGGCTTATTACATCCGGGAAGCATAGCCTCAGCCAAGTCTGTAATCTTGAAAGAAGGAATCTTCGAAATAAATGTCTCGCCGCCCTTAGCATCCTTAAGCGCCTTAATAACAAGCTCAACGCCCTGCTGAAGGCTGATCCAGAAACGGGTCATACGATAATCGGTAATGGGAAGGTCCTTCTCACCCTTCTGAATCTTATCGTAAAAGAAAGGTATAACCGAACCGCGGCTTCCCGCAACATTACCGTAACGTACGATAGAAAAGTTGATATCCTTGGAGCCTGCATATGCATTAGCTGCAATAAACAACTTATCGGAAACAAGCTTAGTACCGCCATAAAGGTTGACAGGGTTAACCGCCTTATCGGTAGAAAGTGCAACCACCTTCTTAACTCCGGTATCAAGCGCCGCATCAATAACATTCATCGCACCATGAATATTGGTCTTAATAGCCTCAGCGGGATTGTACTCACAAGCAGGCACCTGCTTAAGCGCTGCCGCATGAATCACATAATCCACACCTTCCATAGCACGTGTAAGACGCTCTCTGTCTCTTACATCGCCGATAAAGAATCTAAGCTTACTGAACTTATCGGGAAATTCTTTCTTAAAATCATTCTGCATGATGAACTGCTTAAACTCATCACGTGAATAAATAATAATCTTCTTAGGATCGTAATTAGTAAGCACATATTTCGTAAATGCCTTACCAAATGAACCGGTTCCGCCGGTAACAAGAATAACTTTATTGTTTAACATAATATTTCCTTTCAAAGCAAATCACTAAACCGATTCTACATTATGTTTTTAGTTTTTTCAACTCAGAGGTACGAACCTTAAATTCTTCTTAAACAAATCTTTAATCCGTCCGCTATTCTCCCAGCACCTTCACCGCATACGAACACGTCGCTCCAATCGCAACGTGGTTCTTCTCTGCCGCCTCGATAACCTTATAAACAAGCCTCTTCGCTATACCCTTACCGCCATACTCTTCGAACACCTCGGTATGGTATATGTCCCAGCCACTTTCCGAAACACTGTAGTCACACTCGCCTATTATGCGGTCACCATCCAATGCTACGCTGCGATTATTGTCCTGGTCCATTATAACATCTATCCCATGCCTAAACAAAACACCCAACGCTCCCGACGGGCACTTCTCAATCGTCTGCCATATCTCCGCATTATCCGCCAGCGTCACATCAATCCACGGCTTCCGATTAATATCAAAAGTCTTCGGGCTTCCGGTCACGCATTTCTTGGAATGAAAACACTTGTCGGAGTTCCAGAAGACTACCAGGTCGTTGTTTTCGTATAGTCTGTGCATAAAGAACGCTTCCAACTCCTTTCATCAAACATAAATGTTAATTATCTCTCTCTACTGAATATCATGTGTGATTCAAAATTCGCTGCGCTCTTTTTCTAATCTGCTTTTCCAACAGTTTTATTTTCGCTTTAGGATATCTACCTTGAGTAGAATCTTCAAATTTGAAATCAAGTGCTTTACGTAGCTTCTCTTTAAGACCCTTGTCCAAGACTTTTGCCGCTTCCTCAAAGAAATCATCATACACGCACGGTAATTGAGTAGCTGCGTACTCTTCAATGAGTTCTTCAGACTTCCAATTTTCTTCTCCTGCCAAGTTAAATAAAGAATTACCGTGATCAAATAGCGGAGCAGGCTCTATAACATGATTTTTGCGACTGTCTACCAACACACCAAAATTGCCGAAATGTCTATCGGTATTACAAATCAGGGCATCAAAAACTATCATTTCATTCAATGCCTTTATAAATTTTTTCCCGTGTTCTTCGTAATACTTTCTAACAGCCTCAATTCCACCCGAACGGACAAGTCTCCCTATTGGCACATATGAAACGTTTTCATTAGTAAAAAGCTCACATACAGAGCACACTCTTCCCTTCCAGTTCGCTACTCTGTATTGAACCACATTGAATCCAAGTTGCTTTCCTATTAAGTACGCATACTTTTCAGAGTAGGGTTCGTTTCCGGTATTAGAAGCTCCTGATGTTGCTCCTTTATATAGATAAACCTTTCCTCCTATCCTCCTCCAACACTTTGGCAACATACCGTTAGTAGTAAATTCTGGAGATGAAGCAAATGTTGAACGAACAGACGAACCGAATCCCGTAAAGACTATATTAGCCAACACCCTGCTAAAAGGATTATTATATAAATTAACCTGAGCAAAATTTTTTGTTTCGTTCTCATCTGAAACCCAATATGAATCATTCAGTGATAAGCCTTTACAGACCGAAAGCACATCCATAGGACGATTGGCACTCAACCCGCATTTTGATAAAAACGCATTAACAAATGCACGGTTCTTAGGAATTGTGCGGTGCTTGATCCAATAGGCAACCCCGTCTTCGGTCGGTTCCATGTCTAACGGTAACAACCGAATATTGCCATTATCAATCCAATCAATACGAACAATCGGCTCAGCCAAATTTTCTATCACTTCAAATTTCAAAAGTGCTTTATCAAATAATCTTAACGTATAAATCACGTAAAATACTCCTATACTATTTACATACTATCGATCTTTATCTATGAGCCATCGTATACCATTTGTTCATCTGTAGTAATTTCTCTAATTATATCAAATATCTTGTTAAATTCGGAAAAATCGAAATTACTAAATCCTGGCATATCATTGTAAACTGCCTCGGCAAAACGTTTCTTGGATAAACTGAAATCATTATCCCCCTTTTTATCCGTCACAAATGCATTCTGCTCATGTTCAATAATTCGGATGGTATTACAATAATTACGCGCATTTCGATAATGGTAATTCTTCGAATCATCAATACAATTCCCTGAAGGATAGAATTCATTTCCCAAAAATAAACGTTGCTGATTTTCATTTTCTGTCTTAATTTCTTCGTCAGTAAAATAATGCTCTATAGATATCTGATTTCCCTCTTCTCGATTATGTGGAATCGGAATCGCAAACGCAAACAAGTGCTCTCCAAGTTTGACATATTTGTGATCCACCAGTTTTACTTTTTCACCCTTATCATTAGTTAATTCAACTGGAGGATTCGCATCTCTGTCAAACATTCCTATAATAGTATTATTTGAGCATGGATTCTCCTGCAGCGTAACTAATAATTTCTTTATCGCATCATCATTGTGCTTTCCATGATTCTGGGATGCCGCACATATCTCAATTAGAGAGTTATCTAGATTGAGTTTTTCTAGTGCCTTTTTTAGTAAAATCTCATCAGTAGTGCCCTCAGTAAATAATACAGTCTTAACTTGTAAATTGCGTAATCGTTCCACCTGATCTTTTAGTTTTTTATCCTCGGCACGAATTTGATCTATTTGTTCAAAAATAATCTTCTGAGCCTCTTGGACTTCGCTAAAAGTGTTAATGTCCGAAACAAGCACACCTTCAGGCATGGCCAAAACATCTATATTCTCCCCGAAAATTTTAGATAACCCAGCAACCAGGAAAGGGGAATGTGTCGTCAGCACAAATTGAACGTTTGGGAATAGTTGCATCATCCTCGGAAAACATTCATACATATAATTGACGTGCAAACCCAAATCAGCTTCGTCAATAATTACGCATCCTGATATGTCACTCAAATCGAAATTGTCATGCGTTTCGTCCCATTCCTTTATTATAGAAAGTGTTATTGCAAAAAGACTAATCTGCCCCTCTGACAATTGGGTTATATCTTTACAGTTTATTCCAGGCATTGTAATAGAAACCATCTGTCTACGCCTATCTGTTGTTTTCGGGCTATAGTCATTTGTTCCAAGTATAGTATTCATTACTTTTCTAATAATGCTCTGAATACCAGTATCTATACTAAACGATACTTGTTTTCCCCTTAATTCTTCCGGAATGTTATTTCCGTCCGGCATTTGCATAACATGTAAAGTAGTTTGCAAATATACATAAGTAAGCCAGTCTTTGATATTTGACAGAACATCTATCTTAATTATATTCGTGTCTGAATGGCTTATATTTGTCTTTCTCGAATAATCTATGCGCGTATAGTTTTCACTGTTATACCACAATGGTATATAAAAACGATCTGCAGGAAAATAAAGTGTAATAAAATCTGAAAAACTCTTTTTCTTTAGTTTTCCAACCGTTTTTCTAAAAAACCCGTTTTCTTCAAAAGATGAACTATTATCTATATCGTCCTGTTTAACAAATTCATCTTTAGCTATTAATTCAGGGTCATTTGACATTATGTCAGTATACTTAAACAAGTCTGATTTATGATTCAAAGTGATAACTACCCTAGAGGTATTTTGACCAATTGTAATGTAATTTTTAGACCCAATCTTAAAATAATTTTTTTCATTCACTTCAAAAATAGCGTTGCCATATGTATTCCGCTTAATCTCTATTAGCGAATCTACCATGTTCGCAAGCACCAACGTTTTTCCAGTCCCATTTTCACCAATCAGGACCAACGGTATAGGATGCCCCTCCTTATCAAACCGAAAGTTGTAATAAAACTTGGAAATACTCCCATAATTTGTAATATCAATTGATGAAAAATACATTCTGCGACACCCCCTTCCTATAAACAACAATTAATCCTTACTCTTATAAGTTATTGCCACCTTTAGCCGATGTAATATTCTTATATGGCTATTATTATCCTAATTACCTTTCAAACGATGCTAAAACCAATCCATATATTTGCCACTAAGATCATGGAGGTTAATGTAGTTCTTGAATAGCCCTAGAATTATTACTCCCCTATTATACAAAGTTACTAATCTTAGACTATTATACTTTAAATCAAAAATATCCTTCCGTAGGCTACCATATCATTATTATCGTTCAGACTGTGCATCTTAAGACGTCCTTAAGTAGCCTAAATTATACAAATTGATTATTCTTACTAATCACTACATACCCCGCCATCACAATCGCCATCCCCAGCGCAACCCACGTCAGCACATACAGCATCGTATCGCTTTTATCCGTAAACGGCGTATGATAAGTGAACCCAATCTGCATCGCTTCCTCATTGCCGACGTACTCATATCGGTCTGCCTGTTTCTCAACCCAAATGGTAGATGGCTTATCCAAGTGCTCCGTAGATAGAACCAGAGTATATGCTTTACCCTTTTTTAGATGCCAGTTAACCGGAATCTGGTGCAATCGGTTTT
The DNA here is from genome assembly GCA_017553505.1 of Lachnospiraceae bacterium. GTDB lineage: Bacteria > Bacillota > Clostridia > Lachnospirales > Lachnospiraceae > UBA1258. The sequence goes on along the minus strand of JAFZLD010000022.1, from coordinate 143,002 downwards.
CGTGAAAATCTTCTGCCGAAACAGTCTCCCTATACAGTAGCTTCTCCCCGTCGTACAGCAAATACTCATAATATCCGGTTTCGCTTCCACTTTCAAACACCGAACCGAGCGAAGTCGTCAGCGCATATCGCGGTGTATACTGCATAACATAAGCAGCTGATTCTCCTGCCGGTAACGTTCTCTCTTCGCAAGCCAAATCATAATTCCAAAATTGCTGCTTTTCTACAGGAGTTATCCAGTACACGATTGTCGACAAGAGAAAACATCCCACAATAATCAAAGCTCGTTGAATCAATGCCTTTGCATTCTTTACTTTAATCTCAACCTCACTGTTTAAACAAACCAGCATCAATATTGCAAAAAGCGAGCCTAAACAAACGCGCCACGTATAGTAATGATGTCCCGTAGTATGCTCCGCACCACAGAAATACCAGACCGGTGCAGAAAACAGCATAATTGCGTATGCAATAACTTTGCTATCTTTAACGAAGCCTCTTCGCACCATCTTAACAATCCAATAAATCATCCAGACAGCAAAAATGAGTGCAAACGGTAGATAAGTCAAATGTCTCCAATTGACCCAGAAACTATTGATTCGATCTCCGAAACTCATCGAATCCTGTATACCAACTCTTAATGATGTCTCAACCAGCGCCTCGGAACGAATAACATCTTTTCCTGTAACAATCTGACCTATTATCCACTTTTCAACCCAGAACACCAAATAACCTACTATCCAAAAAATTGCTGAGACTATTGTCCTGATAGCGTTCGCAAATTTGGGCAATCGCTTATCTAATACATCACCTTCGAATTCGTAAAAAGCTATCATTAATGCAGCCGGAATCGCCCAGGTCAGCATAGGGTATGTCAAAAAATCAAAGTAAGATGTACACATTCCCGAAAGAAGAAATAAGTATACATATCGACCTTTATTACAGAAATATTTCCTAAAATATAACGTCGCCAATGCAGCTAAAACTGTTACGTAATAAATACTGCTAAGTTGCAAATTGCACGCCATTGAATTAGGGCTCATAAAGAAATATACTGTAAGCCACGCCAACGCATATATCTTCCGCTTAGAAATTAAAACCAGCTTATAAGCAAGTAGAATTGCTAAAAATAGCTGTATTCCCAGATTGACTATTCTGCCCTCATCCAAATCAAACAGACGGAAAAACGGGCGCCAGAATATAATATAACCATGCCAATAACGACAATAATCTTCAATTGCCGCATGCTTATATATAGACCCTTTGGGATTTTGCAAAGAATATTCTACTATTAACTGATCTGTTGCAAAATCAAGGATGTCCGGTACAGGTTCATGAAAATAATCTGTTTTACCGGTTCGTAAACTCTCCCTAGGATGATAACCCTCAGCACTTAGTATTGAATCAATCTCTTCATACGTCTCGCTTGGCACTTTAATTAAAAAGGAAGCCATCAGCAACACATACCCGACAAGCGCGCCAATTATTAATATTAGTACTGAATGTATCATCTTTTTTAACATAGATTAGATTTCCTCTTTAACTCTGTCTTTCATGAAAATAGGAATGGATAAGAAAAACATCAAGAATGGAAGCAGTGAATTCCATTTAGTTATTGTAAAACTCAACACGGCAATAGAGTAGGTCGTCCATAGAAGCGGAAATACCGCAGACTTTATACCTCTCGCACATAATATACATTCCTTAATAGTCAAAAACACAATCCACAAGCAAAGCATTGCGCCGGGAACTATACCCATATTAATCAACCTCATGATAAAAAAGTTATGTGGCGTTGTGTAATTATACGGAGGCTCAATTCTAAATTCGTGACCCTCCCATTCTATCTGCTTTAAAGCTTCAACATAGATTAATAATCTGTTTGATGAGCAGATGTTAATAGCATTTAGGATACTATCTTCTCCAAAATATCCGCTTCTATACCGTTCATCGCCGAGCACCTGAATATGCGTTAAAGTATACCCCAATTCTTCCGAAGTAAATTTTCCTTGCTCTAAACCTTTAGTCATGTACTTTGCAGCTGCAAACAACGATATCGCAAAGAAAATACATATAAATACAGACAGCGAAATTCGAAACACTGTTAATCTCACATTTTTTTCTTTCCTAACAAAAGCAATTGCTGCAACAGCGGCAACCATTATTCCGGCAAGTGCGCTCCTTGAGTCTGTTTTCGAAACCATGTAACAAGGAAACAATACTAATGGAATCAGTGCCACAAGTAGATACCATTTCCTATTTGATGCATGCAACCACTTAATAAAGAAATGTATACAGCTAATAACTGCACACCCGCAAAACATACCTATGTTCTCAACACTACAAAAGCCACCCATATATCTTCCTGCCTCATAAACATCAGAGAAATATGTCAGGCATTTTGATATTATAAAAGCAAATGATAAGTACATAGAAACAGAAATGCAGTCAAGAGTCCTACTTGACTCATTTTCATCCATCTTAGAAAATATAAGCGCATACATCGGTATAATCAACGTAGCAATAGACTCATAAAAAACAAACGCGGTAACTACGGCCACTAAAGTATATAAACAAAGTAGTATCCAGTTTTCTTTTATAGTTGAAATTATCTTTTTTTGCCTAATGCTATTTACCATCAACGCAACAAACAAGATTCCCATGGTAAATGTATATGAAATTACTTTTGAATATATTTCACCATAGTACTCTTGATTAAGGTTATTGGCCTTAAAATAGAAATATTTAAAAGCAAACCCGACTAGTAATGTAATCCAAACTTCAACATCTCTAAATGATATTTTCCTAACAATGAAGATTAAAATCAGGAACCATATAACGCCGAGATAAAAATATCTATTTTTAGGGACCGCATACGGCTCCCACATTTCAAAAGACATCTCGGTTATGGCCACAAAAGAAACTATTATCTTTATTAAGTAGCTAATTATATCAGCCAGTTTTTGTCGATTCCAAACAACATTATTCATTAGCATTTACCTTCTCATAAGTAATAGAAACTATATAGAGACAATGATTATGGGATAAGCAACTCTGTCTGTCAGCGAATAAAATGGAACGCAAATAGTCCCACGCTCAGCTATGCTCTTTTATATTCCTTAATAGCCTCAATTATTACGTCCTGTGTCGCGTCATCCATATATGGATGCAGCGGTAAAGCCAACACCCTATCGCAAACCGAATCCGAAATATGTAAATCTACCTTTACACAATCAATGTCTGCAAACGCTTCCTGCCTATGCATTCCTTTAGGATAATAAATCATTGTTGGAATGCCCTTATCTTTGAGAAATACTTGAAGACCATCTCTATCGTCTTTATTATCTAATAATATCGAATACTGCGCCCAACTTGATAAGAATCCTTCCTTTACATAAGGAACCCTTACGCAACCCTGCAGTTTTTCTGAATATCGCATTGCAACCTTATTTACATCTGAGAGCTCATATTCTTTAAACGCCTTAAACTTGACCTGAAGAATTGCTGCTTGGATAGTGTCAAGTCTGGAATTCATTCCTATTCTGACATTGTCATACTTATCCTTACCCTTGCCATGAATCCTAAGCGATTTAATCAAATCAGCCCATTCATCATTATCAGTAAAAATAGCACCTCCATCGCCATAACATCCTAATGGCTTAGCCGGGAAGAACGAAGTAGTAGCTATATCCCCAAAAGAACACGCTCTTTTTCCTCTAATGTCTCCACCAAAACCTTGGGCTCCATCTTCAAGCAAAAGCATATTATTGGCTCTGACTATATCAATTACCTTGTCATAATCTGCAGGCTGCCCGAATAAATCCACCACAACTACAGCTCTGGGAGTCAACTTTCCCTCCTCCACAACTGCATCTATAGCTTTCTGCAAAGAATCCGGATTTATATTAAATGTTTCTTCACATATATCCACAAAAATAGGAGTTGCACCCTCAAATAGTACTGTTTCCCCAGAAGCAAAAAAGGTAAAATCCGGAACAAAAACCGCATCTCCAGGGCCTATATTCCATGCTTCCAGTGCAAGCGATAACGCGTCTGTACCATTTGCACACGTAATACAATGTTTAACACCAACATAATCGGCAAGTAAATTCTCCAATTCTGCTACTTGCCTGCCCGAAATATAATTAGCCTCTGTCATTACAAGCTCTACTGCTTTGTCAATTTCGTCCTTTAAAACTTCATACTGTTTTTTTAAATCTCTAAACTGCATAATTTACCTTCAAATCTAAACTTTTTATATTTTATAAAAGAAACCACCCAAGTTTTCGCTAACCATTCTCTTAATAACTTACCTTTTAATTGCTTAGCACTAAATCACTGTATTCAAACTGTTAGTCATGCTTCATAGCATTCATTGCCTTTCCATCTATCAGAAATAGAAATTATTCCTTGCAAAACGAGTAGCATAAAGCCTACAGGATATGTCCAGTTAACACAAGAAAACATAAATATACCAACGCTATAGAAGACCCATATTGTCGAAAAAATAAAAGTCTCATCTCTATGTATGCAATAAAAAAGCAATTTAATCAATATACGAAAATACCAAACAATTACAAATAACCCACCTATTAAGCCATAGTTTATCAACCATAGAATTGGAAAATTATGTGGCGTGAAAATATAATCATCTGCTTCATTTCCATTACTCACATACATTCCTTCGTACGGATGCCCATTCCACGAAATCTGTCCAAGGCTTTCTGCCCAAATTTTCATCCTATCCGAACTTGCTCTATCCAAAATGTTAAGAAAAGAATCTTCCCCAAAATAGCCCTTTCGATAGCCTGGATTTGTAAGAACCATAACATGTGCTTGAACATAGTTCGGATGATCAAGTTCACCCATAGATGCTTTTTTATTCCAAAAAGAAGATATCATCAACATCAATAATACGGATGTTACTATTATTCCTAATCCAAATGCACCCCTGAGAATAGTAGCCTTCCTGTTCCCTTTACCGCACAAGAAAACGAAACACATAACAATCATAAAGAATAATGCCAAAAAGGTGCTTCTTGAAGAAATAATCATAGTGGAATAAACAGGCGGAACAAAAAAAAGAACCAACATGAAATATAACAGTTTGCTTTTTTCTCCTTGCCATCGAAAACGAATAAAGAAAAAGAGAACACAAACTATTGCTCCTGCGCAAAACATTCCAGCACTCTCAATCTGCCCGAACGCACCCAAAAATCTTCCAACCTCAAATCTGTCTGAATTCTTGATAAATGATTTTGCCATCATATGAAGAAACGCTAGGTAGTATCCAATTGCCAGTTTAGGAAGCAAGTTATGTAGCGTCTTTTTAGAAAAATCCGAAAGCATAAAAGCTAATATTGGCATGATGACCGGTAATAAATACCGCGAATTAAATACTATTGGTATCGCAAAAGTAGCAACAAAAATGAAAGCTTCCTTATGATTAAATTTTTGCTTGTTACGTATTGTACTATTTATTGAATTAACAAGTAAAATAACAAACAGAATAAAGATAATCCACGAAAACAGAATTACTTGAAAATAGAGCGGACCATAATATTGGGGGCCTATCTTTTTTGCCACAAAAAGGCCAGTCATAATAACTCCCCCCGTGGTAATTGTTACAAGTGTCGGAACTATAGCAATTTTCTCTTTTCGCGCAAAAAGCAGAAAAAGCATAAAAATGATTACTGCTATATAAAAGTAATAGTCCTTCGGTACCTGATACATTTGCTCAGATGAGGTAATCAAATTCAAGACAAATAAATAGAAAACAAAAATATGCATCAACGCTATAGCCAAATGATGCTTTTTGCCTATTTTAATATCATCTTCGATGATTAACGCTAAAAATGATTCAATTTTGGCTGAATTCTTTTCATCCGTCATCAAACATCCTCCTAAAGTGGATTAAAAATGTGTCCATTTGCTTGACTATGCTACATCGACCAGTTTTGGGTTATCGCGCTATTGTCCTCAAAAAAGACAATTTCCCCCACATCAAACTGTCCTTTTACATATTCTATATCTGCCACCATCTCAAGTTCCTTTCCACCATTTGGGAAAGGGTGTTCTCCGATCTTTTCAAAACCCAATTTTGTATAAATATGCCTTGCGACCTTATTGTCCTCATGCACAGATAGTTTGAAACAATCAATTCCCAAGAAATGATTAGCAACCCCCATCGCCATCAAGAATGCTCTTTCTGCAACTTTCCTATCCTTAATCTCATTGTCCCCAATCACTATCTTACCAATTTCGCATTCCTGCTGATTAAAATTATATATAGCCAACGAGCCTACCGTCTTCTTCCTATCAAAATCTATAGCAAAAAAAATGGTATTTGAATCTTTTAGATATCCTTCATACCATCTAATTTGAGCATCTTTATCAACTTTTCCAATATTTCTTAAGTATCTACTCAGCTCACCGTTATTCCGCCATTTTCTGAGGTATTCTATATCATATCTGTGAAGCGGACGTATAAGCACTTCTTTTAATTCAGCACAATAGTTATGTATCACTATATCCTTATTCTCCTAAAACTTCTTGTACAAACTCATCATAATCACGAATGTACTCTTTTGCATTGTAATATGTACTGGCCAAACATAGCAACACCGAATCAGAGCTAAAATCGAACATTTCTTTCCAAATCATTCTGGGTAAGTAAATACCTGTATGTGGACGATCTAAAGAATACACAGCTTCTTTGCCTTTTCCGTCGCAAACCTTAACCTTACTTGTCCCGGAAACATTAATCAAGACAAACTCGCTTTCTCTATTCGCATGCCTTCCTCGTATCACGTCGCCATCAGAACCATAAATATAGAATATTCTCTTGATTTCAAAGGGAATGTCATTCATTCCTTCTACAATAACTAAATGCCCTCTTTCATCTCCCTTTTGCTGAAATTCAAGCATTTTAACAGCATTAATATCATTCATAATCAAAGCCTCAAAATCAGTTTCTACTTTTTAGCGCCAATATTCCATACAAATTGTTAATTCATCAACCACTCTATGAAGTCCCTAACCGCTCCTTCTCCTCCCTTTTTGGAAGAAATGTAATCTACAATTTGTTTAACTTTCTCCGTGGCATCAAAGGGGCACGCGACAACCCCACCTGACGCCTTCACCAACTGCATACATTCCAAATCATTAATGTCATCACCCATATAAGCAACAGCGTCCAGATTAGGTGTTAGCCTCTTAAGTTCTTCCTTTTTATTACTCACACCTTGGTAAATAGATGAAATTCCCAACTCTTTGCATCTGTTCAGAACTATCTCAGATGTTCTTCCGGTAATTATAACCGGTATAATTCCTGCAGGCAAAAGAATGTCATGTATCCCATAACCATCCTTAATATTGAAAGCCTTCATTGCCTCTCCAGAAGGTGACATGTAAATCTTTCCATCTGTCAACGTTCCGTCTACATCCATTACAAAATGTGTTATTTTTCTCATGAAACACCTCTATTATTTCCCAACCGGAATCTTTATGACCGCTTTTTTTACCGTTTTTGAGCCATTTACACATATACAAGGCATATGAGCTTCTTCTGGATTCAAAACTATAAATGAACCGGCGTTTAATAGATAGTCAACTCCATTGAGGCAATTTTTATAAAACAATATGTCTTTGTCCGAATTATAATCTTCATCAATGTCAAGAGAATCCACATGAGCAACAGTAATAAGTTCTTCACCTGAAATCATATACTGGACGTCAATATATTTTTTATGTGACTCGAATCTCCTTGATTCTCTAAGCTGTGTTGAATATGATTCGACATTCATATACAATCCTGAATCAAAATTGTATCTTCCATCCGCCCAATTTGATTCACCAAATTGGGTCAATATTGCATAGGCCTCTTCATTTAACTGCCGTAACTGTTCTATATCATTATAAATCACAGTTTATTCCTCTATCTATTTTTCAGCATAAAGAATGATATACTCACATAAATCTTTCTTAGACATCGATTTTTTATAAGCTTCGTTTACAGATTCCTCAATGAAATCGTACTTGATATCTCCCCTTGGCGTTGAATCAAGCAACCAAGAAAGCAAATTGCCCAAGCCATACTTTTGCTTATACTCAATTCGGACGTTCTTGAAGCCGGCTTTCTGTGCCATAAGCAACATTGCCTCGTCAGATAAAACCCAAGGATGCTGAACCTGAAAAATGAACCTATCAAACACCTCTCCTAACATCTTTCGTAAAACCGGATAATCAGTTGGTGTACCTATTATTATCTGACCGCCCTTCGTACAAAGCTTATATGCATCTTCTATAAACTTATAAGGACTCTCGACATGCTCTATAACATCAAAGCTCGTTATTACATCTACGCTTTCTGCGAACTCATCCAACGCATTTTCTGCATATGCGAAAACCGTATGTCCTTTTTTCCTTAATCCTTCGCGATATATTTCCGACGGTTCTATAGCGATAGTTTTGGCAGCAACTCCCTTAATAAAATCAATAAAGCTACCGCCTCCACAACCAATATCAGCCACTGTTCGATTTCGAAAAATGCCGGTACCTGTCATACTAAGTTTATCTAAAACTTCTTTATCATACTTCGCGCAGTATGCTTCGGGAGATATGTCATTTTCTATACGCGTTCTATATTCCGCACTTTCATAAAAAGCATCAATATCTAAATCTTTGTATGCCTCATTCCATTCGGTTTTACACTTTTCACATTGAAAAACACTATATTTTTTTGATGTCCAACCCGTTAATAAGCCTGTTTTAAGTTCCCCGTTATAAATCTCTTTCACTTGGTTGCAGCCACATATACTACATTTCATATCTTTGTCCCTTTCACTATTTCAATTACTTTATTATGGTATGGATGACCCCCATTAAATAACAATTCCCGCCTTGATTATCTGAGCCCAAGTTATTGTTCCGATAAGTTTATTATTTTCATCAACTACCGGCACATTACTAATGTTATTTGTTTTTATAAACTGAAGCGCCTCAATTGCAAGCAAATCTTTTGCTACTTTTTTCGGGTATTTTGTCATTACTTGATTTACTTTTTCTGAATATATATCAGTACGCTTTTCTATTATCCTTCGCAAATCTCCATCAGTTATAATTCCAACCAACTCACCGATGTCATTCACTACCGAAACCACGCCAAGGCCCTTATTAGTCATTTCTGTTATAGCGTCCATCAATAACTCATTTTCGTTGATATACGGAACATCTTTTCCCTTAGACATTAAATCACATACCCGGAGTATCATCTTTTTCCCTAAGCTGCCTGCCGGATGTAATTTAAAAAAATCAGAGTCTCTGAAGCCGTAAACTTCACTGGCCACTACGGCAAGCGAATCTCCGTAACATAGTGCCGCGGTAGTACTTGACGTTGGCGCCGGCCCTAAGCTACATGCCTCTTCAAATTTAGGTAGCACCTGAACAATGTCTGATGCCTTTGCCAACGTAGAATCGGAATTTCCTGTAATTGCAATTAACGTAGCTCCTATCATTTTAATAGCGGAAATAATATTAATTATTTCATCGCTTTCACCGCTGTAACTTATTGCTATAACTACATCTTTCGCTGTAATCATTCCTAAATCACCATGCATAGCTTCGGCAGGATGCAATCGAAATGAAGGCGTACCCAAACTGGAAAAAGTTGCCGCCATTTTAGCCGCAATATGTCCGGGCTTTCCGATGCCCGTAATAATCACTTTTCCATCACACTTAACTATAGCATCAATTATCTTTAAATAATTACCATCCAATGCATCTCTGGTCTTCTTTAGGGCCTCTATCTCCAAATCAAATACCCGCTTGGCCGATTCCAACAATTCCATATCAAATCTCCCGATCAATAAACATACTATTGAACCGCATCATATACTCGCAAAATTCTCATTAACAGTGCTTCAAACTCGCTCAACTTTACCATATTGGGACCATCAGAGAGAGCTTCGTCAGGATTGGGATGTACCTCAAAAAATAAAGCATCAGCTCCGGCAGCAATAGCAGCCTTTGCCAGCGGTTCAACATATTCACGATTTCCTCCCGTCGAATCGCCTTTTCCTCCCGGAATCTGGACACTATGTGTAGCATCAAAAATGACCGGGTATCCAAATTTCTTCATTTCAAGAATGCTTCTCATGTCAACTACAAGAGTATTATAGCCAAAAGAAGTTCCTCTTTCGCAAAGCATAATACTATGATTTCCTGACTCTTCCAATTTTCTAACCACATTCTTCATATCCCAAGGGGCTAAAAATTGTGCTTTTTTAACATTCACTGTTTTTCCGGTCTTGGCAGCTGCAATCAATAAATCTGTTTGTCGACAAAGGAATGCCGGTATTTGAATAATATCTGCTACTTCTGCAACCGGTGTGGCTTGCCACGGTTCATGAATGTCTGTACATATTCTCAGCCCAAATTGATCTTTTACTTGCTTAAGAATTTTTAGCCCCTCCTCAATTCCAGGGCCTCGATATGAATCAATACTTGTTCTATTAGCTTTGTCAAAAGATGCTTTGAAATAGTAATCGATATTATGCTTCTGCATGATAGCCTTCATAGTCTCAGCAATCAACATAACATTCTTCTCAGATTCTATCACGCACGGTCCGGCTATAATCGTCAATTTACGCATCTGCATTCCTCATTATCTTTTCAACCTGCTTGACTTGCTCAGGCGTATCTACCCCTATTGTCAAATAGTTTGTTTCTTTTATTTTTATCTTGTATCCGTTTTCTATTACACGAAGTTGCTCTAAAGATTCCGCTATTTCCAATGGAGTCCTTGCCATTTTGCTGAATCTAAGTAAAAAATCTGCAGTATATCCGTACATTCCAATATGCTTATAATGCACTACCCTTGTATTATCTCTCTCATAAGGTAAGCAAAATCTGGAAAAGTAAATAGCATTATCATTACAGTCGCTTATTACTTTGACAACATTTGGATTGTTCAATTCTTCTTCAGATTCGATACGCTTCTTCAATGTTCCCATGTATGTATCAGCATTTTTAAAACATGCTATCAAATCATCTACCATTTCCGGTTGCACTAAAGGTTCATCGCCCTGAATATTGAGAACAATATCATTTTCTTCAAGCCCCAGTAGTGAAACACACTCAGCCAATCTATCGGTTCCACATGAATGCTTATCTGATGTCATTAATGCTTTACCACCAAATGATTCCACTGCATTGAATATTCTTTCATCATCCGTTGCCACGTATACTTCTGAAATATTCTGATTTTGGGACACTCGTTCATATACCCACTGAACCATGAATTTTCCATTAATTATTGCTAAAGGTTTACCTGGGAATCTTGAAGAAGCATACCTAGACGGAATAATTGCAACTATTTTCATGAATATTTCTCCTCGTAACACTATATAATATCATCCAATTTAACTCGCTCAAAAACTTCCAACATACCGCCTCTTGTGGCATTATATATCCTTACCCCATTATGCGAAGACATCTTTTCTTCAAACTCGTATCCGGCCATCATGGATTTATGTATCAGCTCTGCTTGTAATTCATCAGGTGAAAATGCTTCCTTGCCTGGATCAGAAAAGTACTTCTTTTTCCCTTTATAATTACAATCAACTCCTAATAAATATATCTCCTTACAGCCCATGTAAATTGCCAAGTCGATAGCAGCATTCGTTATTGTATATTTATCGTAAATTCCCCACAAAACATCTTTTGTATTCTTAAGATTCTTTTCATACCTGAACCTCGGATTAAAATAATTAAACCAATGATTCTGATAACAAATATCCACATATGTTGCACATGAGTATCTTTTTTTCATTAAAGGATTCAATATTATATTCTCTTTGGCAAAATCTTCAACAGGCGTAACTGCATCAGTCTGAATTATTTTCTCAACATCAGGATCAAGTGCAACATAATAAGTAGGCCTAAAACTCGTCTTATTATACAATCTAAAAATGGAATTAACCCCTATGGTTATTTCCTTATCCAAACTTTCTACGTCTTCCAACGTTAAACTGGGGCCGGTCGCAATTATAAAACACCTTTTTCCGGCATGCTTATTTTTTAATGCTTCCACTTTAGCATAATTATCGTTATAAAATGGTTTAATATGATGCTTCCTAAAAAAACCCTTTATAGGAAAAGCGATGTAATTATTCAGATAACCGTATTTATAAAATATATTCCTTGGCAACAAATAAATCCATCTGCAAGTTCTGTAAAATAAGCCATCCCTTTTAAAATAACTCTTTGCTCTATATAACAATTTATTCAAACCGTCTTCTCCGTGTCATTCTCCGAACTAATTTCGAAAACCTTTTATCAGCGCCACTCTATTCTTTACCACATAGACTAAAACGGGTATTACTAAGAAAACAACTATGCAGTATCTAATCAAGTAAATATCTATAGATAAAAGTACTAATACATTAATAATGAACAGAACAACAATACACGATAAAACCACAATATTACTAAAGATGCTCTCTCTTTCAAGTTTTCGTGAAAACTTGTAGTGAATGATGAAAAGAAGTAGCTTTGATAATATAGTTGCATAAGCTGCCCCATGGTATCCCCACAGTTGAACAAAAACAATGTCTAAAGCAACGTTTATTACCACCGAAATTAGCGTCGCCGTCATAATGAAATTAGTTCTTCGAGCATAATACTCAACGCTTACAGGAATGCTATATAGAAGTTCTCCAAATATACTTACTGCCAAAGGCACTAAACTGTAAGCACTTCCCCAATAACTTTTTTCTGTGAAAATATGTATTATGTCAGGAGCAACCAACATAAAGCAAGCGATTATTACACCAAACCCTATTATATACCTATTATTCAGCCACCTAATACGCTCATACTCTTTATTCTCAAGTTTACCATAAAACCAAGGTATCCAAGCTTGACTAAATGACTGCTGTATCACTAATGGTATTGTCACTACTGTAGTTGCAACTGCATAAATTCCTGCTGCAGAATAAGAGTCCATGTACCTGATTATTATTCTATCCGATTGTGTCAACACCACAGTAGCAAGTGTATGAAACAGCAGTGGAATTCCCCATATAAATGCGTATTTGAAACATACTTTTCTAATGGAAAATTTTGTTTTCGTCGCAATAAGCAGGAATGCCACTGCTACCAAATTAGAAAGCGTGCTTCCGTATATTCGTGCTAAGTGAACGTCATGGTCGTAGAAAAAAGTATAACACAGTATCAACGATATTAGCACGTTACCTATCGTATGAATTCCCGAATATGCCATGTAAAGCATATACTTCCCATCTATAACCAACCTCGCGCTAATAATTCCACAAACAGCGCCGGTAGCTGAGCTTACAAGCAAACAATCCCACAATACTAAATTCATCGATAAGATGTCACCGCAAAGAGGAATATACAAATGGACACCAAGTATTCCCAAAAGGGTCATCGCCAGCGGAATAATAAGAATCGTAGAAATATAGGATTCAAACTCTACCTCTTTAGCATATCTTGCAACGGCAACTGTAGATGACAATCCAAGCAGTACAATCGTTCCGATTATAGAAAGATATGATGAATAGACGCTATAAACACCATACTCGTGGGTATTCATAAGATGTGTAAAAATAGGCAAGACAAAAAAGCTTACGCCTTTAATCATAACATTCCCTATGGTATACCACGATGCTGCTTTTAATATATTATATTTTTTCTCAGCCATTCATTCAACTTTCTCCTAACAATTCCGAAAAGGATTCCCTCTATCTTACTCGCTTAAAAACGAAAATACTAATAGCACGTTAATCAATCTGCTTATTAACTTTTCTCCAATCAAAAACCACTCTTTTTTTCTTATTTCGAACATAGTTCACATGATTATTTACTATATGCCTACAATAATCGAAAATATTTAATACGCTTTTAGTTCTGATATTCTTACATTCCAAAAACTTTTTCATATTATAGTTGATATCATAGTATTCCGAAACCTTTAAAAAGGACCTTAAAGCCTCTTTGTGATACTCATCAGCATCTAAGGACAATACCCTTCTAATTATTTCAATTGCCCTTTCTCTGCATCCTTTATCCAATGTAAATCTATCAGGCGCTTCTGCAATTAAATGATCGCTTATATTTTCATATGTATCATACTCTACTACCACACCTGGCTTAAATTGCAATGCTGCATCTAATACACTTGTGCCCATTCCAACAAATACCTTGCATGCCTTAATAGTCTCAAGCAATTTCTCATAAGGTAACCATGATACTAATTCAACATCGCGCGCAATATCTGTTGGCAAAGCCTCTATTTTTTCTTTAACTTCATCAATATCGTCTCCCGCAGAAACAATACTGAGTTTCAAACTCGGATAATCTTTTTTTAACTCAGCAAAATCATCAATTAGGCCAATTATATATCCTTTAAATGGAAATTCAGCTCTTGCAGCTGTCATAATTAAATTACTACTATAGCCATTCGTAATTATACTCTCTGCGTCGTCACTCTTATCGCAAAACATCGGTAGCGGAATGATTGGAAACTGTTCGTGAACGTTGTAAATATTGTTACTAGCTTCTTCGTTTATCTTGTCCATCATAATCACCGCATTATTATGATGCATTCTCAAGTATAGTCGTCTATAACCGCCTAAATATATCTTCTTTAGAAATCTGTTTGATATGCTGGCACCCTTATCAAAAGATCGCGGATGTATGCAGTACATAAAATGGTCAAATGCCAATCCTGCTCTTTTTTTAACCGATTCCAAATTCAGATAACTATAGAAATTGAAGCTTACGACTTTAATAGGCTCCTGTTCAAGGAGCCCACTTACAGTTGCTGCCGCTTCTTTAATATTATAAAGGTTTGTACAAATAATCTGCGTTCCGTATTCATTTAACTGATTTACAATCTCGTCATTGGTCGCAACATCACATATAATGGCTGATTTAATTCCGTTCATACTTAGCCATTTACACATTCGCAGCATCAGCGTATGCGAGCCACCATATGCACCTAAGGTATCATTAATTACAAACATGTACAAATCTCCGTATCCGTCAATTGTTGATATTCTCTAAAGCTCATAAGTTTCTTATCTTTTTCACTTATGATTATATTCTCGATTCCTCCAATCTCTTCAAACGGCCACTCTATTCCTATGTCTGAGTCATCAAATCTTATTCCGGAGTCGCCTTCTCCGAAAAAGACTTCGCCACATTTATAGCTTACAACCGATTCCTCCAATACTAAATAGCCATGTCCAAAACATTTGGGAACATAAAGCTCTCTTCTATTGTCTCCGCTAAGTTCATAGCCTTTCCATTGTCCAAAAGTTTTGGAATCTTTCCTCAAATCGACAATAACATCATAAATCCGCCCACTTATACACCGTACCAATTTAGGCTGTTGATGTCCAAGTTGAAAATGAATCGCTCGAATTACGCCCTTATGAGAAATAGTGTAAAATGTTTCTTTCAGTTCATGGCAGATTCCATTGTCCTTAAATGTCTCGACATTATAGTCTTTAATAAAACCGCCCCTTTCATCGGTTGCATAAAACGGTCTTATTAAAAATGCACCATCCAACCCCACTTCTTGAAACTCGAACTTTTCAAGCATAAATCTATTTTCCCTTCCAAAAACAATCTTATGAATTCAAATATTCTTTAATTCTCTTGCATACCTCTTCTACATCTGAATCTTTAATCTCATAATGAATAGGTAAGCACAAAATCTCTTCAAAAACATCATCAGTAACAGGTAAGTTATTTTTATCATCATGGAAACCGCTAAAGTGATGGCAAGGAATATAACTGATACCTGATTCTATATCACATTGCATCAAAAATTCTTTCAATTGATTTCTTTTTCCATCATGAACTCTGACAACATACATAAAGGGAGTTATATCATCATATCCTCCCGGCATAGTAGTAACGCCTTTAACATCAGCCAACGATTCATCGTATAACTTACAGATTTCGCGCCTTCTCTTGATAAACGCATCGACCTTTTTAATCTGTGCTAAACCTATTGCGGCGTTTATATTACTCATATGATATCTGAATCCCAAAGTAGGAACATCGTACAACCAAGAACGCTTCTTCCAATCTTTCTCATGCATAGTCTTTCTATCGATTCCAAGCAACCTTTTCTTTCTGGATAAATCCTCGAAATCTGCATCATTGGTAACAATCGCTCCACCTTCACCACAAGTCATTACCTTAATTGAGTCAAAACTAAAACAAGTAATATCGCCAAAAGAACCTATCTTTCTTCCCTTGTAATAAGTTCCAAAAGCATGAGCTGCATCTTCAACAATCCTTATACCAGTTTCATCTTTAATTTTAAGCAACGCATCCATGTCACAAGGGCGACCTGCGTAATGAACCGGAATAATTGCTTTCGTCTTTTCGGTAATCTTTCTTTTAACATCTTCTATAGATATAAGAAAATGTACAGGATCAATTTCGCAAAAAACAGGCGTTGCTCCACACATTCTAACAGCCTGTGCGGTTGCAACAAAAGTAAATGAAGGCATTATAACCTCATCACCCGCCCCGACACCTATAGATTCCAAAGCAAGATGCAATGCATCCGTTCCTGTGCTTGTGGCTATAACACTCCTATCGGTATCTAAATACTTCTTGACCTCAGATTCAAATTCATTTGTCTTATACGCCAGTCCGAAGTATCCGTATTCAAATGCTTCTTTTACTTCTTTAAGCTCTTCTTCTCCGCAACATCCTCTGGATATTTTTATCATATTCTTTGCCTTTCTTTTCTATCATAATTCCGATATATATTCATCAATTTGTTCGGAAATAGCTTTATTAGCATTATTATCGCTTAATACTTTTTTATTCCATTCAACTACCTTTTTAACAGCCATATCAATGTTCCAAATAGGGCGCCATCCTAACGCATTCTTAATTTTAGAACAATCCAACCGAAGGATTGATGCTTCATGCGGTCCATCTACGGTTTTCGCTTCCCATTTAGCGTCATCGCCCCATGCCTTTACAAACAAATCTACCAAATCGCAGGTTTCGACACAATCATTCTCATTTGGTCCTACATTATAATTTGAAGCATATCGGCTATCCTGATATTGCATACCGGCAATCATTAGATATGCATATACAGGTTCTAACACATGCTGATAAGGGCGAATGGAGTGAGGATTTCGCACAAAAATCTTCTCATGATTAATTGCTGCTTGTACACAATCCGGAATTATCCTGTCTTTGGCAAAATCTCCGCCGCCAATCACATTTCCGGCTCTGGCAGTCGACACAGCCACGCCCTGTTCCGAAAGAAAACTATTAATATAGCTACTGGTAACCAGTTCCGAACAAGACTTCGAATTGGAATATGGGTCAAAACCATTTAATGGCTCGTATTCTCTATATCCCCAATCCCACTCCTTATTTTCATAGACTTTGTCTGTCGTAACATTTAATACGGATTTAACAGAATCGCAAAATCGCACAGCCTCCAGAACATTGACTGTGCCCATAACATTTGTAGAATACGTCTCTACAGGATTCTTATAACTTTCTTTTACTATAGGCTGTGCCGCCAAATGAAAGACTATCTCCGGTTTTGTACTTTTAAACGCATCTGATAATCTTGCTAAATCACGTATGTCGCCTTGTATATGTTCAATATTCTTTTTTATTTGGGTCATTTCAAAGAGTTTCTCATTTTCTTTGCATAAAGAATATCCAACAACTTCCGCGCCGGCTTTAAGCAGCATTTCAGTAAGCCAAACTCCCTTAAATCCCGAATGTCCTGTTATAAGAACTTTTTTACCTTTATAGAAACTCAAATCAAACATTATTCCCACACCTTCCAAGGAGCATTTCCCTGATTCCACAAAGCCTCTATCTGCCTCTTTTCACGTAGTGTATCCATGCATTGCCAGTACCCATCATGGACATATCCTATTAGCTGCTGCTCTTCCACCAACCTCTCCATTGGTTCCTTCTCAAGAGAAGTGTCATCATTGTCAATATAGTTAAAGATTTCCGGTTTAAATACCATGAAACCGATGTTTATGAGGTTCCCATCCGTATTCGATTTCTCACGAAAAGCTTTAATCATTCCGTTTTCGCCCACCTCAACTACACCCTTATTCTGCCCAAAGTTAAACATCGACATAGTTCCAATTTTTCCATGCGATTTATGGAACTCTATAAGTCGATTGATATCGATGTTTCCGACAGCATCACCATAGGTCACCATGAATTCCTCTTCTCCGATGTAGTCCTTAACCTTCTTGATGCGCCCACCCGTTTCGGTCTCCAATCCGGTATCAACTACCGTAACCCTCCATGGCTCCGTATGCTTATTATGAATGATAACTTTCCTTTCTCCGCTTGTATAATCAAATGTTATATCTGATGTATGCAAAAAATAGTCTGCAAACCATTCCTTTATAATGTGTTGCTTATAACCGGCACAAATAATAAAGTCGTGGAATCCGTACGCAGAGTAAACTTTCATAATATGCCATAAGATAGGCATTCCTCCTATCTCAATCATAGGCTTCGGTCTTAAATCTGATTCTTCTGAAATCCTAGTGCCAAATCCACCTGCGAGAATTACTACTTTCACTTTAACCTCCATCTGGATGTTCCTATGGTATTTTTATCTATACCTCTTGTATATCCTTTTCCTTAACCTTCTATATGCACTACCAACCAATTTGGCCCATAATGCAGAATTCTGTTGAACATATGCCCCAAGTATTGTAAATGGTATCCCTTTACATATGAATGAATAGTCCGGATTATTTTTATCCAGAGAGTCCCTTACATATTTTTTGTATAACACGTAGGCATAGATAGCAGTAACCAAACTTTTTCGTTCCTTTTCTTCTATCTTCAGCAAATGAATCATTCTTCTTTTGCTTTTACCATCCAAATCATTCTCTATAATTTGTTTTCTAACAGCATATGCTTCATCATCCGTAATACTCCTATTTTTCTCGCTGTCATTATTATCACCTCTGCGATATAATGTTAAAACCTCTCCAAGGTTTGTCCCCTTAGCGTGTAATAGAATTTGTCGCCACAAATCATAATCTTCGGCCATTTTGTACATTTTATCATAGCCCAATCCATACTTATCCAACGTTTCCTTTCTCATCATAATTGCCGGATGAGCAAATCCACACTTAATATGTTGAATAACATTCACACCTTCATTGGTAGTACAATTTCTAATCACCGGTCCCAATCTGTCATCATCAGTTATAAACTGTACCCAAGAGCCGCAAACCGCATATTCGGGATTTTGTTCCAAAAAATTATACTGTTTTTCTAGCCTTGTAGGAAGCATTAAATCATCCGCGTCAATACGCGCGATATACTTTCCTTTAATAAGCGACATCCCACGATGTAAAGAATAGGTCTGCCCCATATTTCTCTCATTTCTAATAAGGACAATTCTTTCATCTTTAGCTGCATATTCCTGCATTATTTCATAAGTGCCGTCATCAGAAGCATTATCAATGATTAATAATTGATAATCTTTAAATGTTTGATTGAGGACACTTTCTATCGTACTCTTAACAGATGGTCTGTTATATACTGTCAACAATACAACAACATCTTTAGAACAAACATCCATCTCAAATTACTCCTATCACTCAAACCATTCTCGATCTTTCTTTTATACGTGTATGTTTCGTAACTATGCTTTATGAAGTCTCTTCAAATGTATAGCAATTTAACCCTGTTATTACTAAAAAATAACGGCATTTAAGAATCAGATTATATAACCCACTATTTATAATTTCTCAACAGTATCATAGAATTTGTTATAATTTGTTTCTCTTCGAAAATTTATGTTCCACATTTCATATGCGGCATTAGAATAACCGGTATATGCTGCCATATTATCTATCCTATTGTTCAAGAAAGATTCTACTTTATCGACTACTTCTTTAGTAATCGAATCCTTTATTTCAACCAAAAGGCCTGACTTCCCATCCACAATCTCAGGAATACCACCTACAGGTCTTGCGATAACAGGCAATCCGACAGAAAGAGCCTCCATTATTGAAACAGGTATTCCTTCTGAATCGCTCAAATTGATAAAAAAATCAGCCTCCATTTGCTCGTAAAGAGGAACAACCTTATCATTTGGCAAAGCACCTACAAAAGTATATGACCCTTTAGGTAACTTTTTTTCTGCCAGTTTTATTATTTCATCACGCAGTTCGCCATCGCCAACGTGTATCCATTCATAATTAATCGATAAACCGGACAAAAGCGATATTATTAAATCCAATCGTTTAATTGAATTAATGCTTGAACAAGAAACAATGCGAACTTTATCTACAGCACCAATTCTTTTTCTATATTCTTCATTGCCCTTTACGCCCAAGTATGAAACGTCAAGTTTATGATCCGAAAAACCATATTTCCCTTTGTAATAGTCTAGACCTTGCTTGGATATGAAAAAGATCTTATCAGCAGAATCATAAATATATTTCCTGAAGGGCAAATAATTGAGTGTGTTCCTGTTCTCATATAAATCATATCCGTGAGCTCTGGAAAAATACTTAACATTCCCCGTCTTATTCTTTATCATGCTCCCTGCAACAGCACCCCTACTCATCCAAAAAGAATACACATATATATCATCTGTTTTATCAAAATTCTTCTTGAACTTATAGTAACTTTGGCACGCGAATGAATAGTAAAAAAGTGCATACGCTGTCTTTTTTATTTTTCTAACAATAGAATCTTCCTGTTTCCATATGTTCCTAGCTTCGTATCTTAATTCATCAGAATCCCGACTTATAAGCGATTTGAGAACACGCAAAACAGAAGATAACTTCTTCTCGTCGATTACAAAATAGTCAAAGCCATATTCTTCAGCAACTTTAGCGTAATCTTTCCTCTTCTCCTTATACACGAATGCTACGACTCGATCAAACCTCTTCTTAGAGAATTCAACCTCATTAATGAAAAAACTGTTATCTATATTTCCGGGAAATATTAAAAGAGTCTTCATTCTGTTATATATCCTAAGTATTGTTATATCGATATTCTTTTATATAAAGCATATAGCATTATAATACTTACTATAGCACTTCTATATTGCTTCTATTTCCGATTTTCTTCATAACATTCTTCGTATCAAAAATAGCCTTCGCATTCTTCTGCACCATATCATAATCCACGTTCGTATGCGCAGTTGTAATCATTACAAGGTCATATTTAGCTACAGTTTCAGGTGTAAGAGCCCCTATGCCTTCGCGGAATACACCGTGTTCCTTATATTTAGGAATCCATGGATCATAAAAGTCTACGTTGGCTCCGACTTTTTCCAATTCTTCAATTACGCGTATAGCCGGGCTCTCTCTATAATCGTCTATATCCTGCTTGTATGCTACTCCAAGCACCAACACCCTAGCTCCGTTTATTGCTTTCTTGTGTCTGTTAAGGATATGCATTGCTCGCTCAACACAATATGCGGGCTGACCATCATTGATGACCATACTATTCTCTATAAGAGTGGTATGGAATCCGTATTCTCTCGCTTTCCAAGTAAGGTAGTAAGGATCAAGCGGAATGCAGTGTCCACCAAGACCGGGGCCGGGATAGAAAGCCTGGAATCCGTAAGGCTTAGTCTTAGCAGCATCTACTACTTCCCATACAGAAATACCCATCTTATGGCAAAGTCTGCCAAGCTCGTTAATAAGACCTATGTTGATATTCCTATATGTGTTTTCAAGAATCTTCTCCATTTCTGCCACCGCAGGGGATGATACTTCCTGAATATCGCTCTCAAGGACAGCTCGATACATCGTTGCTATTACTTCAGTTGCATCTTTACCAATTCCGCCTACAACCTTGGGCGTGTTCTTTGTCTTATAAATAAGGTTACCGGGATCGACCCTCTCCGGTGAGAATCCCAGATAGAAATCTTCGCCGCATTTTAAACCGGAACCAGACTCTAAGATGGGTTTAATCAATTCTTCTGTCGTTCCGGGATATGTTGTACTTTCAAGTACCACCATTGTGTTCTTGGTAAGATGCTGTGATATTGCTTCAGCTGACGCTTTAACATAACTGATGTCCGGCTCCTGATGCGAATCTAATGGCGTCGGTACGCAAATCGCTATAAAATCAACATCCTTAACAAAAGAAAAATCGGTAGTTGCAGAAAGCATGCCCGCTTCAACCAGCTTTTTCAAATCAGAATCAACAACATCTCCTATATAGTTATGACCCGAATTAACCAAGTCAACTTTTTCTTTTTGAACATCAAATCCAATGGTTTTAAAACCGGCCTTGGCCTTTTCCACTGCCAGCGGAAGACCTACATATCCCAAGCCGACAACGCCGCATACAATATCTTTCTTTGAAATCTTCTCAAGCAAAAACTGCTTCATAACACACTGCTCTCCTACTCTAAAATCTCTCTATAACGTTTCCGTACTCATCTACTTTTCCAATTACTTTTGCCGGAATTCCTGCAACAAGTGCATAGTCAGGTACATCCGAAGTAACTACTGCTCCTGCAGCTATCATCGCATATCTACCCACTGTATGCCCACATACAATTGTTGCGTTAGCACCAATAGATGCGCCTTCTTTAACTAACGTTTTCTTATAGTTACTGCTTCCTTTGGGATATCTTGCCCTTGGAGTCAAATCATTGGTAAACACGCAAGATGGACCGCAAAACACACCGTCTTCAAGCGTTACGCCTTCGTAAATAGAAACATTATTTTGTATCTTACACTCGTTTCCTATTATAACATTATTCGACACATTGACATTTTGCCCCAATGAACAGTTATTGCCTATCTTCGCACCTTTTTGAATGTGACAAAAGTGCCAGATTTTGGACCCTCGCCCAATTTCAACATCTTCATCTATGTAACTGCTGTCATGTACGTAATAATCCGACATCGTTTTACTCGTCTTTCCATTAAATTATTGGTTTACTATTATCCCTAATAGGTTTAGCCGGAACCCCGACCACAACCTTATTCCTACCTACATTCTCTGTTACTACTGCCCCCATGCCTAACAACGAATTACTTTCAACGGTGCACTGATTAATTACTAACACACCCGGTGCTATATATACATTCTCCCCAACGGAAGCACTTCCGCCAATCATTGAATGAGCAATAACCATAGAATTCTTGCCAATATGCACATTATGTGCAATATGGCATAGATTATCTATTTTAACTCCGTCTTCTATAACAGTGTTAGACAAGGTTCCTCTATCGATGCACGTATTGGCTCCTATTTCTACGTTTTCTCCAATAAGTACACCTCCGATATGAGGCACGGGTATCTTCTCATCAGTCTGTTTTCTATAGAAACCATACCCCCTTGTTCCAATTACTACTCCATCATTAATTATAGTACCCTTTCCAATAACAGCCGGACAAATTATAGACACATTATTGCCCACATAAACATCATCCTCAATGACCACTTCCTCGCCAATAACCGAAAAGTCTCCGATGTTTACATTTCTTCCTATCTTTTGAGTAGAAACAACAGAATGGGAACTTATCTCTCTCTTCTCCGGCCTAGTAAAAAAAGAATGAACTATGTCGAAGAAGCAAGCTTTAGAACCTTCAACATACACAACCCAAGCGTCTTCTTTGGATACTCTGCACGCCTTCTCTGCTATAATCAGTACATTGTTGGCTTCACTGTCTTGAATTTTCTTAAGGCCATTTGCATTTTTAACCCAAACTAAAGAGTTAGATTTAATGCTGTCTAGATTGCAAACGGAATTTACTTCAAAATCTACTTGCTCGCAAACTTCACAATCTGCATAGTTTTCTTTAACATAGTCGACTAGTTTGGATACTTTCATTCAACGCTCCCTAAATCACAATCCTAGGAGTTTCAAAAACTTCCGCGTATTGCTCCCCTATTTGCACCCCATGCATCCTTAAAACTCCACGTGTATACTCTTCAGTCATATAGTCCTTGTCGCCTTGAGATTTATAGCACGAAAGAGCCTTAATCTTAGTTTTGACATCCTCTTCTTCCAATTTAATGAACATCTGATTTGAAAAAGAAAAATTATTCCACGGTTCCTCATACATAAGTATTGTTTTTCTCTTAAACGCTCTCAATACTTCTGAAGCAACAGTAAAATGGTCCTGATGAACATCATGAATACATGGTGAAAGGATTAAATCCGGCTTTATTTCTTTATTTATTCTTATAAGACTATCCAAAATGGCCTGCCTGTTCTCAGGGAAGTATCTTACATCAAAATCTAATATTTCTGTATTTTCTTTGGATATTCCCAATGCTTCGGTGGCTTCGTCTGACTCTGTTATAAGCATGCCAGTTGGTAAGCCCTTATCTTTCAATGTCCTTTCACACGCTGAAAAAGCCACATAGTGTATCTCATGACCTTCCCTAATTAAACGCGATATAGTTGCTCCACATGCTAATTCTGCATCATCGGTATGTGGAGATAAAACAAGCACTTTCATTAGCTTACTCCGTTGTCTTCCTCAAAATTTTCTCAAGTGTATCCGTCATCGCATTAAAATTGTACTTTTTCTCTACCGCACGACGACCGTTGTTTCCTATAGCATCAGATTCAGTTGTCAATATCTCAGACAGTTTCTCTGCGAAGTCGCCAGGTTTGTTCGGGTCATATTCTAATCCGGCCTTTTCTGTAATGACAGGGTTATATTTGGA
The DNA here is from genome assembly GCA_017553505.1 of Lachnospiraceae bacterium. Taxonomy (GTDB): domain Bacteria; phylum Bacillota; class Clostridia; order Lachnospirales; family Lachnospiraceae; genus UBA1258. The sequence continues at coordinate 118,286 of JAFZLD010000022.1, read as the reverse complement.
AGAAAAGTTACATAATATCGGTTTGCCCGCTGCAAAATAGTCGAACAGTTTGTTGGGACTGATTCCAAATCGAAATATCGGATTTTCGAGTCCGTTCATCAAGTTAACATCTGCATGGCTTGTAATGAACGGAATATACTTCTTGTCTACGCGTCCCTTAAAAGCTACATTTGTGATATGCTCACTCTTAATCCGTTCATCAAGTTCCTCCTTCTCATCACCATCACCCCAGATTAAAAACTTTATACGGCTATCATTAATAGTCTTTGCAATGTCAAGAAGCGAGCCTAAGTTATTAGCTTTACGAATTGACCCCACATAAACAACCTTGAGTAATTCTCTATTATGTAAATCTTCATCTTCTATCGTCCAATGTCCTCTATTATAATCAAATGCCTCTAAATCTACACCATTATTAATATAAAACACTTTGCTCTTAGGAACCGCCCTTTCCCACTTCTGCTCTTCAATATAGTCGTAAGCACCCTCCATGGAAAAAATAACAGCATCAGCATGTGTATATATCCATTTTTCTTTCTTGCGTAAGTACATCACCGCAGGATTATTTCTTCCTGCAATTTTGTATGCAACCAGAGTCTCCGGCCACATGTCAGTTATCTGGGCTACAGCCCTGGCTCCATACTTCTTCGCAAGCCTTACCCCTTGTTCGCATGCCTGAAGCGTCATAGAACAAGAAAGAACCGCATCGGGCTTATCGTAGTGCTTCACAACTCTCGGAAGCTTACGTGCAAACTCCAACATATTCAAAATTCGAGCAATCCCATTCCCTCGGTATTGTCTGCACGTAATATAGACATACTTAACACCGTCAACAACCTCCTCGCGATAAAGAGATGCTCCATTATCAAGATTAATATCTGAGTTATGTACCGTACTGGCACAAAAGATAATAGCATCATGTCCTCTTTCCTCCAGTTTACGTGCAAACACAGTTTGTCTGGCAAGGGGACAATATTTAGGAGGCACCGCGTAATGATCGATTATCCAAACTTTCATAAACTATTTAATCTCCGTAATCCAATCGGAATACTCTTCTTTCTTTCCTCTTGCAATATCTAAATACTCACTATGTAACAATGCGCTTATACTCTTTAAGCTAGTGTTATTCAGTGTATTCTTATCAATACTGAGAATGGGTGTTAACTCCATAGCAGAACCACAAAGAAATGCCTCATCTGCTGTATACAATTCTGTTCTGTCAATAGTACGCTCCACAGTCTTATATCCAAGATTCTTGGCAATCTTCAATATCGAATCTCTGGTAATACTCTCGAGTACAGAATCAGTCAGCAGTGGAGTAATCACCGTCTCGTCTTTAATCATGAAAAAACAACTGCCCGGTCCTTCTGACACTTTACCGAACTCATTAAGGAAAATGCAAGTATCATAGCCGTTACGAAGTGCCTCACGCTGCCCTACGCGGCTGTTCATATAGTTAGCGCCACATTTAATTCTGGGAGACAGATTGTCTTCACTTATGCGACGATATGATGATATGCAAACATTCAGACCCTTTTTATTATATTCCGCACTTGTCTTGCCTCTCGGAATAGGCGCCACAAACATGCCTGTAGGACCTTCTGAGCCCCATGAGCCAAACCCTTCAACAAAGAGCGTCTGTCTTACAGACAAATTCTCATCATATTCATTGGCCTTTATTACATCCATAAATGCCTTTTTCATATCATCCTTGGAATAAGGGCATTCTATTTGTAACAACTTAGCAGACTTTATCAATCTGTTGTAATGATCATCAAGTCTATATGCATACAGCTTGCCAGTATCGCCATTATAATAACAGGGAATTCCTTCGAAAACATTAAGACCAAATTGAGATGTAGGCGATAGCACATTAATCATTGCATCATTAACATGCTTCAGTTCTCCATTTAGCCATATTAGTCGTTCCGACACATCGTATTTCATATTCACCTCATATCAATCCGGCTCATGAGACAGAGCCACCAAATTCTCTGCATTCTGTCTTGCCGCTTCTTCGTCAGTCATAGTAGCATCTGCTTTTGTTTCGTATACCTGATCTTTCTTGAAAACGCGAAATACCGTTTGAAAAATGATTGCAATATCAACTACGACACCATACTTTCTAAACAAGTCTATATATTTGTTATCTAAATCTACTTTTTCATTCCAATCGTTATCATTACGCCCTTTAATCTGAGCATAACCGGTCAGACCGCCTCTTACTTCAAATCGTTTTCGAAACCTTTTATTAATCGTCTCGAAATCACCAAATTCGTACGCTACCGGAGGTCTCGGTCCAACAACGCTCATATCGCCCAGAAAAATGTTTAGTAACTGCGGCAATTCATCTAAACTTGTCTCACGTAAGAACTTCCCGACTTTCGTAACTCTGGGATCATCTTTATAGTTGCATAACCCCGACCCCATCGACTCAGCGTCAACAATCATAGAACGATACTTGTACATATTAAACTCTCTTCCGTGAAGAGTTCTACGACGTTGAACAAAGAAAATTGGACCTTTAGAATCAAGCTTTACCGCTATTGCTATGATGGCCATAAAAGGAATCAATAGGATAAGTAACACACCCGATGAAACCATATCAAAAAAGCGTTTTATAAATTTATTAATGCCTATGAATATAATCATTTCACTCCTGTTTTCTTTATCAATCAAAAATTTGATTACTTAAAAAATCTACTCACTAATGTTGGAATAAATGCAGGTCGTTCAATACATTAGAAACTATAGGTGGTAAATAAATCGTCAAATGTCTCCGCTCTTTTTATTATTTCAACCATATCCCCGCTTATATCGATAACAGGAACATTTGTGAAAATAAATGGTGGCTTCATTACCAGTGAGTAAGATCCACAGTTGCTAAATATCACATAATCGCCTATACCTATCTCACCACTATATCCGGAATAAAGGCAATCTGATTCTATGCAAGTATATCCCACCAAATCAATGTCGCTGTATTGCTTTCTTTCGCGTCCCCCTCCTATAATTTGCATAGGTAAGTTAATTCCACAAACATTAATATTCTTCTGAGAACCATTTGTAGAAGCATACGTTTTATTACAAATCTGCTTTATCGTCTCTATTCGGCAAACATATCGCATACAATTTGCTACAACTGCTGTTCCCGGCTCAATCAAAAGCATTGGAGCATTTTCTTCATCTTTGAAATAATCAGCAAACAATTTAGCCGATTTATCGGCATAGTCTTTGAAGCATGGAGGTTCTGTCCCCAGCTGTCTACTTAAGCTCTCAGGCATATCTCCGTAAATACCACCACCTAAATCTATGCGTTCAGGAACAATGCCATATTCATTTCTTACTTTTTTATATACATCCAGTATCTTTGTAGTCCTTTGAGTCCAATACTTTGGGTCTCTTTCAGCGAAGTGGACTTGAAGACTCAAAAGCTTAATATTATCTTTTTCACAGATTTGCTTTAGAACAGAATCAAAATCATTACCTTCAACATCGAAGCCGAAGCGTGAAAGCACTCCGTCACCCACGTCATAATTGCATCTTAATCCGATTCGAATCACATAACCCGGATTGTCTTCCGCCAACGTTTTAATGCATTCAAACTCATTAAATGAATCGACATTTACAGTGCCACCATTTAATAGCACTTCTTTAACCTTTTCTTTATTCTTAACAGGTCCGTTCCATATTATTTTCTCATATGGTACTCCGCTCCGAAGTGCCACTTCTACTTCCATATCAGATACTACTTCAGCAAATCCGCCTAATCTATTAACTATCTTTACCAATTTAGGCGTGTAATTAGTCTTATACGAATAGGCAATATTGAAATTATCATAATACTTCTTAAATTCCGTGCTCAAGCTAAGACAGTTTTCTTCAAACACATCTGAATCAAGCACATAAAAGGAATCTCCATATTCTAATGCAAGCTTTTCAAGCAATTCTCTTGAAAGAGTTTTCATATTTAACTTATTCTCCGCTTTTATTCTTAACAACCTTCTTTACACCATCTATCAGCCTTATACGATTTGCCTCATACTCTTCAGGTGTAAAAACCGCTGCTTGTTTCTCATATTTTCGTAATATAGCAGACTCTTCAGCGAAAATTCGCCTAATCTCATCTATATTGTTCACTTTTGAAGTATCGCAAAATGCACGCGAAAGAATCGCTCTGGTTGAACCAAGTCTATAATGTTCGGAAATAACCAACTCAGCAGGAACGTCTCCATATCCAAGACGTGCAATTCCCCCAAATCCATATGGGATGCCTGCCTCGGCAATCTTCTTGCATATCTTCTCTACTGTGCCATTTGCGAGAAGCTCAAACATAAATTTTAAACCGTACTGAATGTGTAAGTCATTAAGGCCTATGTGAATTTCATCTACATCAGGAATCTTCAGAACCTCATCCAAACACTCCTCTGCCCCTTTTGTTTCAAGTAGCAGTACAGTCTTAGCTCTTTTATCAACCGCGTTGATAAAATTCTTAACATTATCAACATCTTCCCACATAGGAAGCATCACTATGTCTGCTCCGGCTTCAATTACAGCGTTAATCTCTTCAACTGAATTGTCGTTCCACGGATTAACTCGCACTAACAGTTCTGATGTACTTAAAAGTGGCTTAATCTTTCTGATGTCTTCTATCGAATGATGACTCTTAACCGAATCAAAATTCTTCTGTCGAACTTCTTTACCTAAAGTTTCAAGATCAATCCAAATTCGTTCAATTCCGCAATCTTGAGCTATCAAAGCCACATCCGGGCTATTCGTGATGTACATCAACGTCAACGCCATTAGAATTCACCCTTCATGTCAATACTTGCAAAGTCCTTAAGCGGCAGCCTAACCGGCTGACCTGTTTTCTGGCTCTTATAAATCGCAAGCACAAGTTCAAGAGCATTTCTGCCTGCATGAGCATCTACATAAGGTGCTCTGTCATTCTCTATAGCATCTATAACATCTGCAAAAAGAGATGTATGGCCATTTCCATACACGTTGCTGGTTGCTTCTTTTAATCCCTTATTGTCGGCGTCAGCATCGGTTTCATCAGCAAAGTCCCATACGTCAATGTTGTTGGTAGAAGTACCGCCAATCTTAACAGTGCCGTTCTCGCCAAAAACGTACAAGGTTTCTTCGAGGTTCTTGGGGTAAACATTAGTAGTACCTTCAATTGTCGCAATGGCACCGTTTTTGAACTTAACCACAGCCATTCCTATATCTTCCGCTTCAAGGTAGTGATGGAACTGCTGTCTGGTCTGTCCGTATACCTCTTCTATTTCGTCGCCGAAAGTCCAACGAAGTAAATCTATTCCATGGATACACTGGTTCATAAGTGCACCACCGTCTTGCGCCCATGTACCTCTCCAAGGCGCTTGCGTATAATAATCTTGATTTCTGTTCCATCTAACATGAATAGAACCATGTGAAAGTTTGCCAAATCTTCCTGCTTCAAGTGCGGCACGCATTTTCTGAACCGCCACATTGAATCTATTCTGGTGGCACGCAGATACTTTAACATGTCTTTCCTCTGAAAGTTTAATAATCTTGTCAGCGTCAGCAAGAGACATTGCCATCGGCTTCTCTATAATCACGTTAATGCCTTTATCGATACAATAAAGTGCTATCTCTGCATGAATTCCGCTCTCTGTGGCAATACTGATAAGTTGAAGATCCGAATGTTCTTCGAGCATCTTCTTGTAATCGGTATATCTTGCGATTGATTCGTCCTTATTTAATCCGTGTTTTTCAAGTACTGCCTCCATATGTGAGGGCTCAATGTCGCAAACCGCAACAATTTCAAGCTTGTTATTTACGGCTGCTTTGATGTGGTTGGTCGAAATTCTTCCACATCCAATTAATGCATATTTCATTATATTTCTTCTTTCTAAAAAATCTTATTACCTCTGACTTACGGTCTACTTATTGCGCAGAATCTCTTGTATTTGACGAGAAATATTATCACCCAGCACAAACACTCCCGCTTCTCGCGTATGCAACCCATCTACCAGATACATATCTGTATTATCCTTATTGATGGGGCCCTCGCTGTACAGATCGTAGTACTCCACATTCTCGGTTGAGCTAAGTTTCTCGAGAACCTTAATATACTCGGGTAGTGTTCTTCCACTCTGAGCATATGGCTCTTTGCCACCTTTTTTTATTCCTATCATATAAGGCGACATCACGATTATTGATGCCTGCGGGTATGCCTTTTTAAGGGATTCGATTCCGTAGCGCATGGATCTGGTAAATGTGTCATCAGCGGAGAATACCACCTTGACAGCACCGTCATCCTCTTCGGAATCCTCAGCGCCGGAGCCATCGGCAGGAGTCTCCACAATATCGTCCTCCGTAATCGGCACATTACTGAAGTAATCGTTCATGCCATATAAAATCACGAAGACTACGTCGTCGCCCTCTTTGTAATCAGCAGAGAATCGCTTGGCCTCGCGTTGGTATCTCGATTCAAAGTCCATTGCTGACTTCATCGCGGTAGCATTAGCTATGCCGGTGAAGCCGTATTTGTCTATGGCGGAAGCGCAGGTGCCGCTGATAGCGAAGTTGTAGCACTCGGCGCCTGTCATGCGTTTGACCACACCGGAGATGCTGGCGGAGTCGAGCTTTACGTAGTCAAACAGGCTGTCGCCCATAAAGACTATCTTCTTGCCCGACAGGTCGCAGACGTTGTAGTCGCCGTTCTTTTCCTTGCGGATGTATTTGTCGATAGCGCCTTTCTTTTGCTTAAGTTCGGGCGCGTTGACTTCGTATTCTTCGTATGCGTACAGATATAGGTACGCAGTAGTCATTACTTCATCGGTGAAGCGTTCGGGAGACTCGTAATTGTAGTCATTGGCCACGAGCCACTCCTGGTCACCGAGATAACGGACAATTACGTTGGGGCACCAGTGCAGGTACATGAGGAACACGTACCAGCGGTCCATCACCTCATTATATTCTTCGACCGGAAGCGTTGCCCAGTACGATACAGGGCGAGCCGGAAGGAACAGTTCGAAAGATACCTTCGGGTTATCGTTAAAGAGCTGCAATATCTCGCTATGAATGTATTCTTCAAACGGTCGAGGATTCTCGTCGTAAAATACCGCTTCCTTGTAGTTATTCTCCAGAATGTACGGATCGATGTTGATATAAACGTGGCTGAGCTCGTTGCCGGAGTCTGTGATATATCCAAGATACTCTCTAAGCTCCATCGGAGTCTTGTACTCGTACTGCGGATAAATTATTGAATATCCGAATAAGTTCGGGTATGTGTTTTCATCCAGCGCGTCTATATTCCACATACTCACATGCACTGAACCGTATTGTTCGCTGACGCATCTCGCATAATCAGCGTCCCTCTTCTCGACGTCCATGCATCGTAACGCAAACTTCTCGTCGGCAAAAGAAGAAAACTTCTGAAGCCTCGCATCGTAGGCTTCGTTGTAATTTATCGTTTCTTTTAACGCTGCTTCATGTCGCTCATCTGCCCGTAGCTTCTGGTTGATGAGCACTATTGCAACCACGATAATCAGCACTGCCAGAAAAGCCGAGGCAGATTTGATTATCCTAGAACTGCTCTTATCCATTTTAGTTCGTAACGCTTTCCCTATACTTATATGTCGTAACTATCTCGCTAACCGCTTTCTTAACCTGCTCGGGGTGCTCTTCGCTGATTTCCTTAAGCTCGCCGAGCTTGCTCATGAACTCGTCTTTATTGAATTCTATGGGCTTTCCAATGTGAATGAGGGCGTTGGCGGTGTCCTTAAGACCCTCCTCGTCCATCAAAAGTTCTTCGTACATTTTCTCACCCGGACGCAATCCTGTAAAGACAATTTCTATATCCTCGCCTACCCTGAAGCCCGAGAGCTTGATGAGGTTCTCCGCAAGGTCAAGAATCTTCACGGGCTCACCCATATCGAGTACGAATATCTCGCCGCCCTTAGCATACGCACCTGCCTGCAAAATAAGGGATACCGCCTCCGGAATAGTCATGAAATATCTGATAATGTTAGGATCTGTAACCGTCACGGGACCGCCTGCCATAATCTGCTTCTTGAAAAGCGGGATTACTGAACCGTTAGAGCCGAGTACGTTACCGAATCGAACAGCAACAAAATCGGTCTTAGACTGCTCGTTCATCATCTGAACTACCATCTCACACATACGCTTGGATGCACCCATGATGTTGGTAGGGTTAACTGCCTTATCGGTGGATACGAGCACGAACTTTTTAACACCGTACTTGTCTGCAGCCTTGGCAGTTTTATAGGTACCGAATACATTGTTTTTGATAGCCTCACCGGGGCTGTCCTCCATGAGAGGCACATGCTTGTGCGCAGCTGCGTGGTACACAATATCAGGTCTGTATTCGTCAAATATCTGGTCTATGCGTTCTTCATTACGAACCGACGCAATCAGCACTACAAGGTCAAGCTTAGGGAACTTGCTCTTAAGTTCCTGCTGGATGTCGTACGCGTTATTTTCATAAATATCTACGATAATAAGGCGCTTCGGGTTGTGAGCCGCAAGCTGTCTGCAGAGCTCGCTTCCGATAGAGCCACCGCCACCGGTTACAAGAACGGTCTTGCCCTCGATGTAACCAATTATCTCGTCTACATTAATCTTAACAGGCTCACGACCGAGAAGGTCTTCAATCTCGACCTCACGAAGCTGTGAGATACTTACATCGCCGTTGATAAGCTGATAGATACCGGGAACCATCTGGATGGTACATCCGGTTTCCTTACATATCTCAACAATCTTCTTAATCTCGCTTCTGGGAGCACTGGGAATGGCTATAATAATTTCATCAATATCATAAGTCTGTACCGCCTCGGGTATGGCCTCTCGACCACCTACGATCGGTATTCCGCGCATTGATTTACCCTGACAGCCTCTGTTGTCGTCGATAAGACAGCATACATGCATGGTAAGGTATGAGCTGATCTCTATTTCTTTCAAAATAGAGTTACCCGCCGAGCCCGCGCCCACAATCATAATATTCTTACGATTGTCGCCGAATCTGAGCGAAAGCTGTCTCGATCTGAGGATTCTCAGGAATCTATACGAGAAACGTATTCCCGCCGCGCCGATACCAAGAATGGTAACGTAGAAGAGATAGTAACTCCTCGGCACCTTCACGCCGAATCCAAGGAACACTGCCAGCTGCAATATACCCTCAAGCACTACCGCAATCGCAACCTTAATAAGCTCATTGGCGCTCGCATATCTCCACACGCTCTGGTACAGCTTGCAGAACCAGAAAATCACCAGCGTCGACAGTATATCAAAGGGTAACATGTGCACAGCGTTAGCCAGAAATTTCTTGTCAATCGCCTGAAACGAGAAATCGAATCTCATCCACAACGCGCACACAGCAGCAAAAGCAACAATAAACGCATCAGCCACCGCCAGTGCAATTGCTCTCTCTACCCATTTTTTATTTTTCGAAAAATAAACCGTCCTGCTAAATACTTTATTCTTCATAAAATTTCCTAAATATGTTTAATCCACGCATGCACCTTCCTGACACCCTTAGGAGCCACAGCAAACAGCGCAAGATAGATTTTATTCTTAAACGTCAGATACTCATTACCCAGCATCGCGCCGAAATGCTTCCTGACATAAGCCACACACTCCGGATACCCCGCATAGTCCTTGCGCATAAGTGCAATCGGTATGTGAAGCAGATACTCAAGCCTTTGGAACAGTGCGAATCGAAGCGCCACCGGTTTAAGTTCAGGCATGTCCGCCGCGACAATTGATTCTACCAAATCTGCATTATCTACGCAATCTTGGAACACTCGTGAGAAATCGTTCTTGTCCTTCTTACGCGAATTGCTGCCCTCGCGGTAGAACACATGGTACTTGTACCCCGGAAGGCTCACGACACCGTCGCAATCCTTAAGCATCTGAATCAGCAGATGAAAGTCCTCGTTAAGCTTTCCCACCGGAAATCCGCGCCCCTCGAACAGTCTCGCCGCCGTAACCTTCGTACAGAATGAGCAATCTCCCACATGCATTATCAGGCTCTTAAAGAACTCGCGGCTGTCTATAAACGTCTCCATCGCCGGAGGCGTACATATATCAGGCATCACATTGCCGTTAACATCTATCTCGTTGCGCCCTATCTGCACAATCGCCGGCACCACCGACCCGAAGCTCTTCGCCCTCTCAACCGGCTCCATAAGCTTCTCAAGAAAGTCCGGCTCCACATAGTCATCGCTGTCGATGAAAGAATAATACTCGCCGCCCGCAATTTTTATCGCCGCATTTCTCGCACTCGACGACCCGCCGTTAGGCTTGTGAATCACCTTGACGCGCGCATCCGCCGCCGCATACTTATCGGCAATCGCACCGCTTCCGTCAGTCGATCCATCGTCCGAAAGAATCAGCTCAAAATTCGTGTACGTCTGATTCAATATCGAAGTTATGCACTTGTCCAAGCAGTCCTCGATATTGTAAATCGGAACTATCACACTGACAAAAGTACTCATGCCTTACTGAGTGGTCCTTCCTCGTATCTGCCCATGTCATGCTCAGGGTCGCATATGAACTCATACAGTCGCTTAGCCGCCACTGACGGGTTCCACATACCCTTAACCGTTTCATAGGCCTTCTCGCCCATCTTGAAGCGTCCCTCGCGGTCTCCCGCAACTCGCTCTATCAACCGGCACAGTCCGTCTATATCCCGTGCCTTATATAAGAATCCGTTCACACCATCCTCAATCATGTACGGTGCCGCGCCCATCTCGTATGTCCCGACAGTCACGCATCCGGAATTCATCGCCTCATTAATCACCGCGCCCCAGCCTTCGCCTCTGTCCGAAGTACTTACGAACACGTCGGCCCGACGCATATACTCCCTGACCTCCGCCGGCGTCTTACTTCCGGCAAAAGAAACCATATCATCAAGCCCCAGTTTCCGAGCCAGTTCGACGCAGTCCTCATACAGCTTGCCGCCGTTACCCACAACAGTAACCTTGGCATTAACCCCGGAAGCCTTAAGCCCGGAGCACATAAGCAGCATCCTCTCAGGATGTTTAAAATCCACGAACCTTCCCGCCCAAAGTATATTCAGGCAGTCATTCCCGCGCCTTAACTCATGCACATCACTATACTCCACAAACTCAGGAAAATACCCAAACTTAAGCATCTTCCCGGGATAAGCATGTATCAGCTTAAAATCTCCCGCCACATGCGTGCCCGCACACAAGAGATACACCGGACCCTTGCGATATTTCACATGATCCTGATACTTACGCCTAAGTCCTCGCGGCGACACAAACTTCCATCGACCGCTCTTATAAATGCTCTCCGAATACCTGATGGTAAACTTCCCGGCATCAAGCCTCGGCTTAATAACACTCTCATCCTCGCAACCGCCGAATATCACGCAGTCGCTGCTCATCAGAAGCTCATCACACGCCGCCTTATCCTCATAATAAAGCTTCACATAAGGCTTATTCACAGCCCCCGCATCCCAGCCCATCTTAACGCGTTCCTCTTCCATCGGCTCGGTCTGCACGAACGTATACTCACCGCCCGTGAGCCTATACAGCTCCTCCGACAGCGGTATCTGGTGATGATTTATGTAATTAGACACAAATACTATTCGCATCCCGTAATCTCTCTGTATATCTCGATAAGTCTCTTGTAGTTCACATCAGGATTGTGCGTAATATGCGCATGCATCGATGCTTTCTCGGAACACTCAATCATAAGCGCATCGTTTGAAAACATCTTATCAACCGCTTCCGCCAGTCCCTTAACATCTCCCCCGGCAAAGATAAGGCCGTCCACATCAGCCTTAAATATTCCGCTGATGCCGCCCACATTCGAAGCTATACAAGGCACACCGAGTAACATAGCCTCGCCCAGCGAATTGGGTGAATTCTCGATAGATGACGGACACACAAAAACGTTAGCCTTAAGCATCCGCTCCTTCATCTCGCCCGCCGTGATATTGCCCGTGAACTCCACAATATCTTCCAGACCGTACTTCTTAATAAGCTCAAGCAGATACTTGCCGTAAGAACTAATCTTAATCTTTTCCTTGAGCGTCTTGTGACCCGTAATCTTATCACCGGCCACGTAAATCTTTAAGTCCGCATACTTACTCTTAAGCAGTCCTGCTGCCTTAAGCATCGTATGAAGCCCCTTAAGCGGGTAATTGCCCTGACTTAAGAAAATCGAATGCGTCTCGCACTCATCTATATTCCATGCACCCTCGTAGAACTCACTCCTCAAAGTTTCGTTCATGAAATGGTACTTGGTCTCGGGATTAATATTGGTAGTATAGTTAAGGTCAAAAGGCGTCCTGCCGGTAACATTGCCCGCTATCTTAAGCGCTTCGACTTCATTGACTGCTCTTAATTCAAACTTTTTCTTTTGTTTCTTTAAGCTGTCGTGTCTTACAAAATCTCTGAATGTGACTCTGTCGACCACCCGCTTCGGAACACCGTCAAGGTAATGAGCCGCGCATTCCGCAACCACTCCCTGGATTCCCACCATCACTTTCGAAGCGCGATGCCTCATGCACTTACACATCGCCAGCGTATGCGGAAACTCTGTACCGAAGATGTGCACCATATCGGGCTTGAACTCATCCAGAATCTTCTGAAGCCTGCCTTCAATCGCCGCATCATACACCTCGGGATTGACCGTATCTTCATAGAATCCGAAATACGTAATACCGTCCTTGTCAAAAGAACGCCCATCGAGATCCGCGGGTACCGGGAAAGCGATGCCCAGTTCGAACTCGTGATTGGACTTCACAACATCACAAATACCCGAAAGCCATCCTTCTTTGTTCGAGGCCTTCAGGTGAAGTGTTTCTGCCGCTGACGGAAGTAATATGTTGCACAGCCACAAAACTCTCATCCGTACAATTTCCCTTTTAGTTTTTGATAAAGCTTGGCGGTCTTAGGGTTGTGCGCAAGCGCGCCGCGAAGCTTATGGAGCGTAAGTATCAATGTCGCTCTGTATATAAACCTGTTGCCGAGCGGGATATTGCTCCTCACGGCACGGTTATACTCTTTCTTATCTAACTTCTTATTCTCCTTAGCCTCGGAAACTCCGCGACCCTCATAAAAGTTCACAGGAAGATCAGCATATATAAACTTCCTATGAGCCTTGAAGTAAGAATAAGCAAAATGCTCGAAGTCCGCGCGAATCTTGTAAGAAGTATCAAAACCTCTCTCCGTCAGCACATCCTTCGAATAGAAAATCGCCTGATGGTTAGGAATATTGCGATAGCACACCGAACCCGTAATCCTGGACGGAGCCTTCGAAAGCGAATCCCACGCCACAAAGTACGTATCACCGTACACAATCGCCCCCGACTCAGGCAAGTCTAAGCGGGCAACCCTCTCAAGCACATCGCCCGAGTAGAACTTATCTCCCGCATTAAGGAACAACACATAATCGCCGGTCGTATACTTAACCGCTTCGTTCATGGCATCGTAAATGCCCTTGTCCGGTGTCTCTACAATCTTAACAAAAGGCGAGTTCAAATCCTTGACCTTAGATAAGGATTCGTCGGTGGAACCGCCGTCTTTGACTATAATTTCAAAATCTTTGTAAGTCTGCTTGAGGATATTTTCCACAGTCTCAAGCAGTTTCGGCCCCGAATTGAGGCTGACCGTAATGATTGAAAACTTCATGGAAATCTCCGTATTATTCTTTCTCCTGAGCTGCGCTGTCCTTAAGTGCCGTCACCTGCTCTTCTCCCACACCTTCAGTCGCATCGGGTGTAAAAAGAACACGTATCGTTAAGAACATAAGCTTAATATCAAGCCACACGCTGTAGTTCTCAATGTATGTAAGGTCAAGCTTAAGCTTGTCGTAAGGTGTCGTATTGTACTTGCCATACACCTGAGCATATCCCGCAAGTCCGGCCTTAACCTTCATTCTGAAAGCAAACTCCGGCATTGACTCAAGATACTGCTTAATAATCTCGGGGCGCTCCGGACGGGGACCTATGAAGGACATGTCGCCCTTAAGTATGTTGAAAAGTTGCGGAAGCTCGTCGAGTCTGCACTTTCTGATGAACTTGCCGACGGGTGTGATACGATTGTCGTTTTCTCGAGCCAGTCTTGCCACTCCGTCTTTCTCGGCATCTTCGCGCATGCTACGGAACTTAAGTATCTTAAACTCGCGCGCATCCTCTGTACACCTTACCTGCTTGTACAGGATATGTCCGCCGTCGTAGAACTTAACGGCAATAGCCGTAATAATCATAAACGGTGAGGTTAATATAATAAGTATCAAGGAACAGATTATATCAATCAATCTCTTCATGAATCTCTGCTCAATTCTGAGCGAGTATTCTCTGTTGAGAAGAATAGGCGTATCAAAAATGTGAAGTTGCTCAGCGCCCGAAAGTATTACATCACTGATCTTAGGCATGATGTAAACGCGGATGCTCTTGCCGTAACAGAACTTCAAAATCTTATTACGTTCAATCGAAGGAATGTCCCAGATGACAACGCCGTCATAGCGTTCCTCAGCCTCAGCGCAAATCTTGTCGACGCTTTCTTTGACATTCATGGTCTTGCTGATAATATATTTATCTTTTCTGGACTCAAACTTACTCACTATCTCGTCGATAGGTCTGTCCCCGTGCACCAAAAGAAGCTTTCTCGCAGGGAAGATGTGCGGATAAAGCCATGAGGCAAAAGAAATCCACACGGCACCCACAATCATCTGCTCGGCAACCATTCTTAAGTAGTTCCAAGGGTACATAACCTGGAAACTCATAAGAGAGATCTGGCCATACAAGATACCGGTTGCGAATGCGGTACTTATAACCTGAGACACTACAACTTCAGCAGTCTTCATTCTGCCGACTTTCATGGCGCCATACATAGACGAAAAAACATACAGTAAAAACGCAAAAATGCAAATCATTACAATATGTCCCATACGCCAGTAGGGAAGCCAGTTTCTAATCTCAGGTGCATAGTATATATAATAAAAATGCGCAAATATCACAACCTGCATAGCCAAACCGATTCCTGCAAGGAACAGCTGTATGACTCTTTTAAAGGATTCAAGTTTCTTCATTCATCCTCCTGATAAACCCCATCATGTCATTGTAACATATTTCGTACCTGTTTGTCGCTATATTCTTCTCGCCACCGCCTTGAAGGCCCACACCACAAAGTGTGCCGCGCTTGATACTACCGACAGTCCCGCAGCCTTGCGGTACAGATTCCAGATGCGTCTCAAAGCCTCAATCTTGTTGGAAGAAAGGGTTCCGGCACTTCTTCTGTACTTCACAAGATTCTTATCAAGCCCGTAACCCGTGTGGCCTGCGCGAAGTATCTGCCACCAGGTCGCCGTGTCCTCGCTCTTGATGTTAGGCATATTAATCAATTCATCTGCCACCTTCTCACGGTCGATTAACACCGTAGAAGTAAAAATCGTTGTATTGGAAAGCGCCTGCTTGTAAGTAATGGTCTCGGGCACCCTCACAACCTTACCTGTTCCCACGCACTTTTCATCCGCAAATTCATAGCTTGTAAAAACAAAGCCCGCGCCCTTCTCCTCCATGAACTTAAGAGTATCTTCAAGTTTCGTAGGCTCCCACTTATCGTCGGCATCGAGAAACGCTATATATCTTCCCTTCGCTTCCGACAGTCCGCGGTTTCGCGCCGCATAAGCTCCGGCGTTCTGCTCCTGCCTTATTACACGTACTCGCGAGTCATTAATGGCCTCAGCCGCTGCCAGACTCCTATCCGTGGAGCAATCGTCCACAAGAAGAAGTTCGAAGTCCTTGTACGTCTGGTTAATCACCGACTGAACCGTTTCCCATATGAACTTTTCGGCATTGTAAAGCGGCACAATAATACTTACCATCGTCGTCTCCGAATCTATTTCCCTTTATATTCCTTAAGCAGAGTCACCTTATAACCATTACCGTCGGGAAGCACCATATAATACGCCCCCGCCTCAAGTGCCTTCTGCACTACGTATTCCTCATCATACTTGGTCACATACACGTATCTGCCGATTGCGATGTTATTAAGAGTATGTCTGTACTCCTGGGCCATCTCCTCGCCTGCCTCGTAATCGAGACCCGCCATATACGAATTGTTGTCATCTCGACCCACAAGCACAACGCTGTTTCCGTCTATCCTGCGTGCAATCTCCATGAACTCTTCCGGTGCCCACACAATCTTACCGGGTTTAATCTCTGCAAGCGTCGCTCTAACCGATTCTTCTGCCTGCTTCTGCTCGCTTCTCGTCACCGCATCGTTGTAGGGCTGGAAGTTCACCGTAGCCAGTATCACCACCGCTATGCCCACAGAGTACCATACGTGACCGTGTTTTTCTTTGGCGAAATTCTTAAGAGTTTCTGACATGTATGCCACAAACACTCCGGGCAGCCAAAGAACCTGCCACCTCACCCGCTGCTTCCTAATCGCAGCCAGCGCTAACGCCGCCACAACAGCCACCACGTAAACTGCCGCAATCTTGCCCGCGGTATTAATCGCTCTCACATTCTTAATCGGGCTCATCAGTGCAAAGAATATTCTGTCTATCCTTACAAGCGGCGCATTGACCGCCATTGCGACAATCGCCCACACATATTTCTTATTAAGCAGCAAAAGCACTGCTGCCGGAATCACAACACCATACGCCACCGCATAACCGCAGTACCCCTCGCGGAGCATCGGATAGCCCACAGTCACCGGCACGCCGAAGCTCGGCAGATATGTTCCCGCCATCAGCACCAGCATGTACACAATCATGAAATATGACCGGTCTGCTACCTCAAGCTTCTTGCCAATCGCATACACTATAGCGAGGTTCAGTACGAACACAATCGCAGGTATCAACAGCCCCGCCGACACCGCCATCGGCACACCAAAGAAATCCGCCAGCGTAATATACAAAAGCGGCATCACATATATCTTGTTAAAGATCGGAAGCCCCTGCTCAATAAGCTTACCCGTCATCGCCGAGTACTCATATATGCTTCCCTTGGCAAGCGACGTCGACACAATCTCCCAGGTATCGTCATTCACGTACGACGGCGCCAGATAGAAATACGAATACATAAACAGCATCGCTGCCGGCACAAGAAAATACAGCATATGCGCATTAAGCTTAGGCCTTGTAAATCCCGGGCGCTTAATAAGCATTAATATAGCTCCGACCGCCGCCATTGCCGCCATCGTTCCAACCGCTATCCACTCAAACGTCTGCATGCTGAGATCCAGCTTAAGCATCGCCAGGGTCTCAATAAAAAGCATCGCAAAAAGAGAAAGAAAACCCACAAGATACCCTTTAAGGCATCCCACGTTTCTTTCTCTGAATCTGCACGATATTCCGACACCGAACAAAAGCGGCGCCAACACTATCAATAAAATTCCGACTATCGCCATCGGCATAATCCTTTACAGTCTTGCTGTATCCACGTTATCGCGGAACCACTCGTAAGCAAGCTTAACGCCCTCTTCAAGCTCCACTTTGTGAGTCCAGCCAAGGTTATGAAGTTTGGTTACATCCGTAAGCTTTCTGGGAGTTCCGTCGGGCATCGCGCTGTTCCATACGATTTCGCCTTCGTATCCCACAGTCTTCTTAACCGTCTCGGCAAGCTCCTTAATGGTGACTTCCTTGCCGGTACCGATATTTACATGCTGCTCGCCGCTGTAATTCTCAAGCAAGAATACGCAGGCATCAGCCATATCATCAACATATAAGAACTCGCGAAGCGGTGAGCCTGTGCCCCAGAGTTCAACGGACTTCGCACCGTTAACCTTCGCATCATGGAACTTTCTGATCATCGCAGGCATAACATGTGAGCCCGCAAGGTCATAATTGTCATGAGGTCCGTAAAGATTGGTAGGCATGCAGCTGATGAAATCATCGCCATACTGACGCTTATAGAACTTACACATCTCAAGTCCCGAAATCTTGGCAATCGCATAAGCTTCATTGGTCACTTCGAGTGGACCTGTAAGAAGCGCATCCTCGGGAATGGGCTGAGGAGCCATCTTGGGATAAATACATGTAGATCCCAGGAAAAGAAGCTTCTTCACCTTATTCACGTGTGCCGCATTGATTACGTTGCACTGAATCTGCATGTTCTCGTAAGCAAACTCTGCGGGAGTGGTGTTATTGGCATTGATACCGCCGACCTTGGCAGCCGCAAGTACGACTACATCGGGCTTTTCTTTCTCAAAGAAATCATACACAGCCGCCTGATTGGTAAGGTCCAACTCCTTGTGAGTTCTCTTAACTATATTGGTGTAGCCTTTGGACTCGAGGTTTCTTACGATGGCGCTTCCCACCAGCCCTCTGTGTCCGGCTACGTAAATCTTGTCTGTCTTGTTCATTATCTGACACCGGCTTTCTTTAAATCTGAATCTACCATCATCTCTACGAGACCGTCGAAGCTTACATCGCGCTTCCAGCCGAGAGTCTGCTCAGCCTTGGTGCAGTCGCCCCAGAGGAACTCAACCTCAGCGGGTCTGAAGAATACAGGGTTAACATCAACCATGAGCTTGCCTGTCTTAACATCGTAAGCCTTTTCGTTAACGCCTTCACCCTCGAATCTAAGCTCAACACCTGCTTTGGCAAAAGCAATCTGTACGAATTCTCTTACGGTATGGGTCTCATTGGTAGCAAGCACGTAATCACCGGGCTTGTCCTGCTGAAGCATCATCCACATACCCTTAACGTAGTCGCCCGCAAAGCCCCAGTCACGCTTGGCATCCATGTTGCCGAGAGAAAGCTTGTCCTGCTTACCTGCGAGAATGTCCGCAATCGCAAGCGTAATCTTTCTGGTAACAAAGTTCTCGCCTCGTCTGGGAGATTCATGGTTAAAAAGAATACCGTTGCAGGCAAACATGTTATAAGACTCTCTGTAGTTAACGGTAATCCAGTAAGAATAAAGCTTAGCTACTCCGTAAGGGCTCTTGGGGTAAAAAGGAGTCTTCTCGCTCTGAGGAGCTGTCTCAGGAAGTCCGCCGAAAAGCTCTGAAGTGGAAGCCTGATAAAACTTACACTTGGGATTGGCCATTCTGATTGCCTCAAGGATCTTAAGAGTAGCCACACCCGTAGCCTCAGCCGTATACTCGGGAATTTCAAAAGAAATCCCTACGTGGGACTGAGCCGCAAGGTTGTATACCTCATCGGGAACAATCTTGTTCATAAGAGAAATAAGTCCCGAAGAGTCTGTCATGTCGGCATAGTGCATGAAAAGCTTCTTGCCGTTTATGGAATCATCATTCAAAAGATGGTCGATTCTCTCTGTATTGATAGTGGAGTGGCGGCGCATAAGTCCGTGCACTTCATAGCCCTTCTCAAGCAGAAACTCTGCAAGATAGGAACCGTCCTGTCCGGTGATACCGGTAATAACTGCTTTCTTCATTCATTAACTCCGTTCAAAAATATAAGCCTTGCGCGGCGCTATCACCTCGCAAGGCCTATTATATCATACTATGCAAGTCCAATCTTTAAGAAAAACAAAATTATTAATCACAGGTCATTTGGTTACAGTCGCTCATTCATGAGTACATCATTACCCTTTTTGTAAATACACCACATTTTCTTCGCTGTTGACTATGTCTTCGTCATGGGTTACCAATACCACAGTCTTTCCTTGCCTATTAAGTTCATGAAGTACGTTCATGACCACTTCACTGTTGCCCTTATCAAGCGATCCTGTCGGTTCGTCAGCTAATATCACTGAACACTTTTTTATCATAAGTCTTGCAAGCGCAACTCTCTGCTGTTCTCCACCCGAAAGTTTGTAAACCTTTTTATTATATGCATCTTTTAATCCGACAGTATCAAGCGCTTCTTTATCAGAAACGTCCGTCCTTCCGGATTTTTGTATGAGGTTCAGGTTTTCTTTGACCGTTTTATTCTCAAGAAGAGCAAAGTTCTGAAACAAAAAGCCTATAACATTCTTGAAATATGCTTGCTTCTTGCCCTTTTTTGATACTATATATCCATCTACAGTTATAGAGCCACTATCCGGGTAATCAATTCCACCTATCATATTAAGGAGCGTGCTTTTTCCGCAACCGCTATCGCCACTTATTACCACAAAATCGCCGTCTTTTATTTCAAGACTAAACCCATCAAATATTTTCTTATCGTCATAAGCTTTGCTGATGTTGTTAATGAAAATCATAAGCAGCCTCCCTTTAACGTCTTCACTACACCCGTATGCTCAATTCTGATTATCTGCGTAAAAATAATTGTGAGCTCCGCAGCTGTCATTATTATACAGATTATCAGCAGAAGAAACGGGTTTATGCTTGTACATAACAATACATATATCATCATACCTATTGTTATCATGCTATTCTCTGTTGCCACTAACAATAGTAATCGCTTATGGCGCTCCCAAAAGCTATAACCCAAGACCTTCATAAGCGAAATCTTCATTGAATTCTGCCTAAATTCCAATTTGCTCACAGATATCATGATGGCTATGTTAAGAAGCATTACAACAACACAGAGCGAGCTGATAAAGCCAAATAATTTTTTCAAAAATGTATGACTATATTGATAGCGTTCATATACATTCGTTATTACAACATCTACCTTTCCATCAGAACATAAATTGCTCTCGCACAACTTTCTAAGCGTAATCGCATCGCAAGAGTAGATAATTGCTCCTCCTTTATAATTCACAAGAGCGCTACCGTTTATCGGTATCTTATCGTTCTTTTGATATATTACTATCGGCGTCCGTGTTTTATTAATTCCATCTACTGACGCCGTATCAAAGAAAAAGAACGGTTCATTAGATTTATACTCTATAAATCTAACATCAAGCTTTCCGATATCTGCCTTCTTTATAACAAAATCAAGTGTCTCAAGCCCTATCTTTTTGTAATCTTCACAATGCTTGCCACATGGCACAAATATCCAAATGTCGCCTAAATCACCACCTGTTTCCTCATCTGATTCTTTAAGCCATTGCAACATATCATATGCCTTACTGTTAATGAATATCACATCTTTTTTATCCTCAAACACATTAAGGCATATTATTGGATTCAATACATCTTCTTGGGTATAAACCTCATCCCAAAATTCTGTTTCCTTTTCTGAGCTTAGATTCTGCGTTGCTATCATAAAATAGTTTGAGGAAAAATATGGTTTAAGGATGCTGCTTGCTCCAGTAAAATTACCGCTCAAACTGTTAAGATTTGTTGATAAGGTAAATATTGTTGCCGCTCCTGCTATGAATTTAAGTAGTCCCAACAAACAAAGCGACCCCTTATGGCTTTCTGCATTTGCAAATGCTTCTCTGACATCAAAAAAGAAAAAAGATAGAAATGTCGCTACCGAAAGTAGTATTCCCGCTGTATAAATGAGAATAATCAGCCGCTCTTCATACGCGCCCGACACAATTTTCGACATTAACCCCTTAACAGCCACGAACAGAACGATATCTGCCATAATGTCACGAATAACCGACACGCATACAATCGTTCCCACATTCTCGCCCAAAGAAGACCTGACAACAACCTCCTTTTTGCTACGGACAGCTTCAATAACATTCATGACAATCATAAGGATTACTATCAGTCCCCAAACGACAAACATCATATCCCGTTCGGTCGCATTCCAATATTCAGGTGTTTCCAATTGATAGTCTTTGTTCAAACCTTCATATAAGGAAAAAATGTCACCTTCATTCCCTATGTAAGACAAAAAAATATCTCCGCGCAATTCCTCATCGGTAAGCTCAGAGTATTCATGGAATTCTACATCGGAAATTCCTGATATAAGCGAAACATATCTTTTTTCTTCAACATTCGCTATTTTCTTTATTTCTTTCCTAATTGATTCTTTATTCCCGTAAACACAAACAGTAGAATGCATCTTAGTGTCAATCCTGTTAATCTGTGTAAATACGAGCACGTTTTTTTCTTTAGCAATTTCAGCTATCTCAGATAATGTTTCCGAAAAGTTTACATGTGTTGTCTCACACCTCGAAGACAGAAAGTATGCTGTCGAAAAATCCCACAACTGATTCTGGTATATTTCGGCCTGCATTATAGTTCCGAATATAAGAAAACACGCCAAACATATATACTTAATTACCCTCATTTATTGAAGCCCTAAATTCCATACTGTATTCGCTCTATCATATAACTGGTCTATAAGCAGTTGATTCTCATCTACTATCTTCTGACAATCGGGATAATCTGCGGTTTTACTGTCCGTTAGTTCTATCTGGTTAGTGATTCCGTTGTACCCGTTAAAAAGAATGCCTGTTTTGTAGGTATCTTCAAATGGCTTTTTCCAGATTATTAAAGCATATTGAAAATCTTTCTCAACTATTGAAAGATTCCCGTTCCACGAAAGATATCTCGGCATAGCTACACTATAGTTATAACCATCGCTGTCGACATAAATCTTTTTTCCCGAATCTGCTACTAATGGAAATTCCTTTTCATACTTGGCAAAATAATTGTATCTTGCAAAAAGCCATACCAAATTGTATATAGCAAAAAGCAAGAGTAAAAAAGTGACTGAATACAAGTACTTTTTCTTATTCATTCTCATCTTCTGTTTTCAAGAAAAAGAGTGGCCGGATACCCGACCACTCTTAATCGTTGTACTCCTTTTAGTAATTATTACTGTAGGAAACAGATGTTCCGTTATGGGTTACCTCTATTTTGGACCACTTGCCGCCATCCTTATTCGATCCGGAGAAACTGCCTTTTCCGTTAGTCAAAGATGCGTAATGGTTTTTAGAATAATGATATGCCCATGAATAATCTTCATTAATCCAATCTGTATTGTATCCATAAGTCAATACAGCGCTGCCATCATCACCTGTTACACTCACTTCCCAAGCTTCAGAAAAACTATGTCCGCTACTGCTTCCGTCAAGCGCCATAGAGGACATAGACGAGCCAATCAGCATTGCGCTGACAGTTAATACTGCAACTAATTTCTTAATTTTCATTAAATATACTCTCCTTTATACCAATTATGATTCCATATAGCCTATATGTACAATTCAGATTATAGGTCGATAACCACCGTTTGTCAATATAAACACTCGCAATGTTGCGATATAAGCGCTCATTTTAGCGTCTTATTATTTATCTATCATGCTATTTCCCTGCCGAAATAGAGTCTTGTACCAACTACAAAGCGATTATCAGACCGCGTGTTTATTATTGATGCAAAAAGTCGCATCCGAAATCATTAACCTCGGATGCAACTTTTTAAAACAATTAAATAACTATAAATTTACTTAAACAGCCTGTTCATTGCCGAGAATATAGCATATACGGAGGCTCTGGTAATGTTGGAGCTTACGCCTACACCGTAGGTTACGCTGCCGGTTTCGACATCAAGGAGATGGATGTAAGCCGCAGCCTTGGAGTTGGAACCTGCCTGCAATGCATGCTCTTCGTAGTCGAGGATCTTAATATCAAGGCCGAGGTTCTGAATGATGCCGCGCTTAACCGCATCGATAGGACCATTGCCGGCTGCAGTGAAGCTCTTTCTCGTACCATGGTCGGTGAATTCGAGGGTAACTTCGGTATCGAATTCTTCCCTTCTTTCGCCCTGATTGTCGGTAACGCTCATCTTCTCGAAGTGGTAAGGAGTATTGGTAGCAAGATACTCTCTGTCGAAAGCATCCATGATTTCCTCGGGAGATACTTCACCCTGTTTCTCGGAGATGCTTTGGATAACGTTGGCAAATTCCTTGTGCATTCCTTTCGGAAGCTTGAAGCCGAAGTAGGTATCCATTACGAACGCTACGCCGCCCTTGCCGGACTGGGAGTTGATACGAACGATGGGCTCGTACTCTCTGCCGATGTCCGCGGGATCGATGGGAAGGTACGGAACCTCCCAGTACTCGCCGCCACGCTCGCGCATAGCCTTGATACCCTTGTTGATAGCGTCCTGATGGGAGCCGGAAAAAGCAGTAAATACAAGCTTGCCCGCATAAGGATGACGAGGGTGGATAGGCATCTTAACGAGACGCTCATAAATCTCAATAATATCATTGATATGCGAAAGCTCAAGTTCGGGATTGATACCCTGCGAGAACATGTTGTAGGCTACGTTGAGGATATCTACGTTACCTGTTCTCTCGCCGTTACCGAAGAGGGTTCCCTCTACTCTGTCAGCACCTGCAAGAAGTGCAAGCTCTGTAGCCGCAACGCCTGTGCCACGGTCGTTGTGAGGGTGAACGCTTAATATTACGGATTCTCTGTCGGAGAAGTGCGTGTTGCACCACTCAATGATGTCTGCGTATACGTTCGGGGTGGTCATCTCAACTGTCGAAGGAAGGTTGATGATTACCTTGTTGTCCTTGGATGCGCCCCATTCTTTTAATACTGCTTCACATACTTCCAAAGCGTACTCGGGTTCGGTGCCGGTGAAGGACTCGGGTGAGTACTCGAGGATAATCTTGCCGTCGAATTTAGCGGCACGTTCTTTGACCATTCTGGTGCCGTCGATGGCTATCTGTTTAATCTGGTCCTTGGTCATGTGGAATACCACATCTCTCTGGAGCACGGAAGTTGAGTTGTATATGTGCACGATGGCGGATTTACAGCCCTGTATGGATTCAAAAGTTCTGTCGATGAGCTCTTCGCGGCACTGGGTAAGTACCTGAGGCTTTACGTCGTCGGGGATGAGCTTTCTCTCGATAAGCTCGCGCAAGAAGTCAAATTCAATCTGACTGGCTGCCGGGAAGCCGACTTCGATTTCCTTGAACCCCATCTTGACCATGTACTCAAAAAGCTCTATCTTCTCGCTTACTACCATCGGGTCTATTAGCGCCTGGTTACCGTCCCTTAGGTCGACGCTGCACCATATAGGCGCCTTTTCTATTTCTTTGTCAACCCATGTTCTCTCCGGATATTTGAATACCGGATTTCTGCGATAACGTTTGTAGTTAAGCATTTTCTTTCCTCCTGTGGATATATTGTTCAAGCGCCCGGGTATGGCACTTATATACACTGTAAAATTTTTCTGCTTTAATTTATTAAAGCAAGTATACAAAAGAATACCCCATTCCGCAAGGGAATGGGGTACCAAAATTCATATTATTCTCCAAGACCGCTTTCGACGACTTCCACAAGCTTTTCTAAAGCTTCATCCTCGTCTTCGCCCTCACAGACAAATACAATTTCGTCACCACATTTGACACAGGCGCCGAGTACGCTGAGTACACTCTTGGCGTTAGCTGTGTTATCCCCATAGGAAAAAGTGATAAGTGATTTAAACTGCATAGCTTCCTTGCATAGGATGCCTGCGGGTCTTAGGTGTAGCCCTGTAGGGTTTTTAATTGTAACTTTCTGACTTACCATTTAAACTGACCTCCGTATGGTAAATTAGGTCTTACCCCCAACCTTCTTAGCGTTTCAAACGTACTTTTGCGCAAAAGAAAAGTACCGCTCTCAACAAGATAACTATATCATCAAACTATTAACGAAACAAGTTAAAGTTTTATGAAAACTCTAGGGAAAACGTTTTATTACGCGACAAATTCGCATTCTAAAAATGTTATCAGCAGACCTTTGTCCGACCGGCCAAAACTTCTTTGTAGTCCTCAAGATTTTTCTTAAGAAGCGCCGGGGTGTCGAGTCCGTAAGGACACTTCGAAGCGCAACTGTTGCAATGTATGCAATCCTCGATTTTCATCATCTTGGCCTGCATCTCGGGCGTAAGCTGAGCATCACTCGGAGCACGTCTGAGCATGAGGCTCATGCGCGCCATATTGTTAATCTCGATTCCCATCGGGCACGGCATACAATAACCGCAGCCTCGGCAGAAATCTCCGCTTAATTCTTTCTTGTCATGGTCGATAAGCGCCTCAATCTCGGGAGTCATGGTCGGCGGGTTCTTAATGAAGGATAAGAACTCCTCAAGCTCCGTCATCTTCTGGATACCCCAGATAGGAAGCACATTGTCGTACTGTGCGGCAAAAGCATACG
This sequence comes from Lachnospiraceae bacterium, assembly GCA_017553505.1. Lineage (GTDB taxonomy): Bacteria > Bacillota > Clostridia > Lachnospirales > Lachnospiraceae > UBA1258. The sequence goes on along the minus strand of JAFZLD010000022.1, from coordinate 92,334 downwards.
CTGCTTTTGCATTATTGATAAGACCGCCCGAAAGCGATTTCATCGCGATAAATCCCATGCCGGCATCCTTGCACATCTTAACAATCTCAATGTCCTTATCTGTAGCAAGGTAGCAGAAAGGAAACTGCAACGTCTCATAAAGTCCCGACTCGATAGCCTCACGCGCTACCGCAAGCCTGTGGTTAGTAATACCGATGTGACGCACCTTGCCCTGAGCCTTAGCCTCAAGCATAGCCTCATAAAGACCGGTTCCGTCGCCGGGCTTGGGGCAGAATGCGGGGTTATGGAACTGATAGATATCCACATAATCTGTCTTAAGGAGGCTGAGTGAAGTCTCAAGATCCTTCCAAAAGCCTTCCGCCGTCTGAGCTCCGGTCTTGGTCGCGATGAAAATCTTCTCGCGCATACCTTCAAAAGCCAGTCCCAGTTTCTTTTCACTGTCTGTATAGTATCTGGCGGTGTCAAAGAATGTCATGCCGCCTTCATATGCTCTTCTTAAAATTTCAACCGCCACATCGTCCGTGACTCTCTGTACCGGGAGCGCGCCAAACGCATTCTTGTTGGTTGTAATACCTGTCTTACCTAATGTTACGCAGTCCATCGCGTCCCTCCATGATACCCTTTTTAAGTATCTTGTATGCCTGTTTCCACGGAATATCCCTGCACATTAGACTCTTCTTGGCATATACATATCTGAGTCCCATGGGCGCCGCCAGCGCTCCGTACAGATGTGCATACAACACTCCGCGGTCAAAAAAGTATTTTTCGTCATAGCCTTTAAACCAAGTGGACCCCCCGCCCTCTCGAGGTTCTTCTTTACCGATTAATACGGGTGTCCTGTACATCTTAATCCCGGCCTTTAGGCAATCTCTGATAAACAGACTGTCCTCACCGCAGGAATACCTGGCTCCGCCGCCGAACAGCTCGGAGAATCTCACCCCACTCCGTACCAGCACCTCACGCCTCACCGCAATACTGTAAGCCGGATACCTTCCGCCGTTCCAAATATGCACGCGCTTGTAATCCGTGTTGTAATACGTCCTGCGCTCCGGACACACTTCTAAGTTAAAGAACAAAGCCTCCGCCTCGGGATGCGCCTCGAACTCCGCAAGCACGCGCTTCTCGTATCCGTCCTCGTACACAATATCATCGTCCGCGAACAGCACAATGTCGCCCTGCGCCGCATCTATCGCCCTGTTACGGCTCTTTCCGACACCCTTTTCGGCAAAAGAAAAAACGCGCACACATCCGCCGTCCACCTTAACCTCTACGGACTCTTCCCGTCCGCATTGATTAATAAGCACAGCATCCGTCGCAACGCGCATCTTTCTTATTAAGCTCTCAGGATTGGCATTAACCGCCGATATCAGCAATTCAAGTTTCATTCTTTACAAATATCTTACCAAAAATCATTTTAAACAGTTTAAATATCTGTATTCTTACAAAGTCGATTGCAAGGCCGCACACAAATATGATAAGCGCCGCCAGTAACAAACCGCCCACAAACTGAAGCGTAGGTTTCTCAAGAGAGTCGTAGATTCCGAGCCACTTCTGCCAGTTATATCGTAGCGACAAGTTCTCATGAACAAGATACACACCAAGTGCCATGGGTGACAGTGCACACACAACCTTGCCGACCTTTTCATTCATGGGCTTGGCACTGAGGAACGCCGCGAACATGCCGACCGCCGCCAGCAATACAAACAGGTGATTGTACTCCGTCGCAACCTTCCTGATGGTCTCCATATGACCGTACTTAGTATATACTCTGTTGATTGTACCTGTTTCAAAAAGAATAAGCACAACCTGAATCGCGTAACAAATCCAGCCCTTGTAAGGCTTCGTAAAGAATCGAAGGCCGTACTGCTTAATATACGCGCCGAGCAGGAATACCGTCAGGAACCAAAGCAGATTGTATCCGAACTCATCCTCCTCGAATCTGAAAGGCAGGCAACTCTTAAAGCCGCATTCGAATATCAGAAGAAGGTTAAGCACAATCCTGAACTGCTTTTGCGATATGTTCTTAACACCGGCCTGAATAATAGGCAGCATAATGTAGATGAATACATACGCCGTAAGGAACCAGAACAGATTCATATGCACCGGGAACACCGTATGCAAAAGAAAATACGTATTAATCTCCTCATGTATATCCACGCCGAGAAGCATGCACACAAGGAAGGTTCCGAGAGAATAGAAAATCATCTCCGCCAGAAGTTCAACAAGTCTTCCCAGCTTAAACTTCGAGTCAATAAGAAAGTATCCCGAAATCAATATAAATACATTGACCGCGCACAGGGACATAGCTTCCAATATCCATGCAATAATGCAGTTGCCGGTAATTCCCACGTCGGGATTGTTAAGCAGATTGCTCTTGCCGATTGCATGAAGCATGACTACCATAAACATGGAGAGCAGCCTCAAAAGTTCCATATTTGCGTTTCTTTTTTTTACCGTCTTTTCGCTCATAATTCGTGTTTAATCTTATCCTTGACATCAATGTCGGTTCCTACCTGAACCTCCATCACCTTAAGTAACGTTGTTGCCTTGATGGTGTGCTTGCATCCCCTCGGAAGGAATATCGTATCACCGATACCCACCTCTCTGTTCTTGCCGTCTACAATCGCAACACCTTCGCCCTCGATAACCGTCCAGATTTCGTCACGACGCTCGTGACTGTGATAGTTCATGGAATGTCCCGGCATGAGTGTCACTTTAACCGTCATTCCGGCATCTTCTATATCAAGAACCCTGTAACTGCCCCAAGATTTCTCGGCATACATTACAGGCCCCTCAATCTTGTCGACATAGGGCTTCATGTAGCTCGACTGATTCTTATCGGCCACGATAATACCGTCGGCGCTCGCCGCAACTACCACATTCTTAAGTCCCATGGCAAGAATCGGCACATCAATCTCGTTAATCACATGAGTATTCTCGCAAGTGTCGTCGAAATGCACGTTGCCCACGGAATGCTCTTCCATAACATCCGTAAGCGTCTTCCAGGTTCCCACGTCCATCCAGTCGCCGCCAAAAGAAATCACCCTGATGTTCTGTTCTTTCTCCACGACTGCGTAGTCTATGCTGATCTTCGTAAGGCTGTCATATCTAGCCTTCAAATCTGTAAAGTCTTTGTAATCGATGAATTCGTGAGTCTTACCGATCATGTATCCGAGCTTAAAGCCGAATACACCACCGTTCCAGAGCGCGTTCTTTTGAAGAAGTGCCTTGGCACCTTCTAAATCGGGCTTCTCCTTGAAGGACTCAACGGTTCCGTCCTCGCGGGGTACGATGTAGCCATACTTCTCGCTGGGGTAGGTAGGCTTAATGCCCATAAGTGTGATGTTGGCGCCGTTTTCTTTTACCGCCTCGCCGATGCGACAAATCGCCTCGAAGTAATCGTCTTCCACATAAGGGTCCACGGGGCAGACCACAACAGCCTCCTCTTCATCGATGTTCTTCACATACTTGAGGAATGCCGCAGCAAGAGCTATTGCAGGAAAAGTATCTCTTCTCGCAGGCTCCACACATATTTCCACGGATTCTCCTAGCTGATTCATGAGGCTCGAAGCCTGGGACTTACCGGTAGCAACAGTAATGTCGGCATCGGGGATGACCCTTTTGATTCCGTTGTACATGCGCTGCACCATAGACTCATGGCCGCCGTCTTCGGTCTTAAAAAACTTAATAAATTGTTTGGATCTGACGTCGTTGGAAAGAGGCCAAAGTCTCTTACCCGAACCGCCGGATAATAAAATAATCTGCAATTAAACAGCCCTCCGGACCTTATTTAATATTTACAATTCCGATATTATTCATGAAGCAGGGTGCGAAGATGTGCTCTATCGCATTCTTGCTGACCTTTCCTTCCCACTCGGCATGAAGGTGTCCCGCAAATACAGCCACAACCGGCGAATCTTCCGCATAAATCATGTCGATAAAAGCAGCGGTGTAGTTGTTGGGCTCTTTATCTCCGCCACGGCCGATATAGAGGTGTCTGCCTCCTCGAACTTCCTCAGAACGCGCCTGAAGTTCAGTTCCTTCATCCTGCCCAATCGGTATGTGCATTACCACAATAACAGGCTTACCTCTGCCCATTACCTCTTTAATCTGCTCAAGAGTCTCCTCAGCAATGTCATTCTGACTGTAATTGACTCCCATAAGTATTATTTCTTCAAGCTCGGCCACAATCAACGCGCTGTTGTCGCTTATGGATGCCTGTCGCTCCATAGACTTAACCCAGTCATTGGCCGGCTGCCAGTAATTCTCTATATCATGATCGGCTCTTACATAAAGAAGTGGCTTATTAAACTTTTCAACACCTTCTCTGAGTGCCGAAGTCGTAGCTTCCGAATTGAAATCGAGCATATCACCGACAAAAAGTACATAATCAGCTTCTTCTTTGTTAATCAGTACCGGCAGCTTCTTCCAACGCTTCTCCGTCGTAAGGCCGTCCGTTGCGAACTCCTGAACTCTGTTAGTCATGAATTCTTTCTGATCCGGCGCTATCTCGTCGTTGTCAATCTGAAGGTGAAGGTCGTTGACCACAATAAGCTTTATCGGCTTTTCAAGTCCAACCTCAAGATTTACCTCATCAACGGTATATCCCGCATCACCGAAAGCTCCGTTCTCACAGTTCGCGCACCCGCACATAAAGAGCAGGCACAAAAGCACCGCCGCAACCCTAATTCTTCTCACAGAAATTCTCCTTAACAAGTTCAAGCGTCACCGCCTCTACCTCTTCACCGGTCGGGAAGATTTTCTCGACACTTCTCTCAACTGTCTCATAGCCCATCTTCTCGTGCAGATGCACGCTGGCACCGTTATAGCCGATTACACGCGCAACCAGTTTGTTAAGCTTCAATTCATTGAAAGCATACCCGTCAAGAAGCCTGTACGCCTCCGTCGCATAGCCTTTCCCCTTTGGTAAAGCCTTGTCAAAGAACAATCCCGACTCCATAGCCTTCTCCTCAGGGTTATAGTGCTGCAAATATACCACGCCGATTATCCTGCCCGTAGCCTTGTCCGTCACGGTAAAATAAAACACCTCGCCCGTCTCGCACTTATTCTTCACATAGTCTAAGTGTTCCTCGGTAGTAATCTCCTTACGGTAAAAGAAATTACCCCGCACATAGTCGGAATTGCGAATGCTTAATACCGCTTCGGTGTCCTCTTCAGTTATCGGTTTCAATAAAAGGCGCTCTGATTCAAGTCTGAGCGCCTTATCAATAGGTTTCAAAAGATTCATTCCTGTCTCACGTTTATAACATTACCTGCTCAATAAGTGTAGCAAGTTTCTTGGCTTCTTCCTGGATAACTTCCTTGTCGTTGCCTTCAATCATAACACGTACCAAAGGCTCGGTTCCGCTGGGACGAATAAGGACTCTTCCCTTGCCCGCGAACTTAGCTGTAAGCTCCTTGATAGCGTCAGCAATCTCCGGATACTCCATGTAGGTTTCTTTCTTGTGGTTAGGAACATGAGCTCCTACCAAAGCCTGAGGAAGAACTTCACATACCTTAGCAAGCTCCGACAAAGGCTTGCCGGTCTCAACCATAACCTCTAAGAGATGAAGGGCGCTTAATAAGCCGTCACCTGTAGTATTATCGTCAAGGAAAATGATATGTCCGGACTGCTCGCCACCTAAGTTGGCTCCGATTTCACGCATTCTTTCGAGAACATATCTGTCGCCTACCTTGGTCTGCTCGATGTGGATATTGAGTCTCTCGCCCATCTGGAAAAATCCGAGGTTACTCATAACAGTAGCAACGATTGTATCCTTCTTAAGCCTGCCCTGACTCTTCATGTAGCTTCCGATGATGGCCATAATCTGGTCACCGTTAACTTCCTTACCGTTCTCATCGATGGCAAGAAGTCTGTCGGCATCACCGTCAAAAGCAAGGCCCACGTTAGCCTTCTCATATACGACACGTGCCATAAGCTCTTCCATGTGAGTGGAACCGCAGTTGGCATTAATATTGGTACCGTCGGGTGAGTTGTGAATCGGTATTACGGTCGCGCCGAGTTCTTTGAGCGCTTCTACGGAAGTGTAGTAAGCGGCACCCTCAGCGGTATCCACAACAATTCTAAGCGAAGAAAGGTCTGAGCTGATAGCCTTGATAGAGTGATTGATGTACTCTTCTCTTGCATCGGCTCTGTATTTAACCTTGCCTACGCCCGCACCTGTAGGGAACTTGACGCCCTGCATGTCGGACTTGATAAGTGCTTCAATCTCGTCTTCAAGTGCATCGGGAAGCTTATATCCGTTTCCGTCAAAGAACTTGATTCCGTTAAATTCAACCGGGTTGTGAGACGCGGAGATTACTACGCCGGCATCAACCTTATACTTCTTGGTAAGGTAAGCAATTGCAGGTGTAGGAAGTACTCCCACATATACGCAGTTAGCGCCTACCGAACACGCACCTGCCATTAAAGCATTGGCAAGCATATCGCCCGAAATACGCGTATCACATCCTACCATGATTGTAGGCTTGTGCTGATTTTCTTTGGAAAGTACGCATGCACCGGCCTGACCGAGTTTAAGCGCAAGATCCGGAGTGAGTTCCTCATTGGCTACGCCTCTTACTCCGTCAGTTCCAAACATTCTTCCCATTTATCTATTCCTCGTTCTTCTTAAGTCTTACCTGAATCGTAACTGCCTCGTCGGCGCGAATGCCCTCGGGCAATTCAGGATTAATGATACAATTGTAAACACCCTCATCAAACTCCGTGATGTTGTTCATCAATGCATAATCATCGAAGTCAATTGTACCTACTATATTCGAAACGTCAAGCTTTTCAAGATTCTGCTTGAGTCCTACTATCTTAATTTCCATCTTTTCGGAAGATCCAACCGTTTCAGCTTCAAATCCGAAAGGAACTCCCTTGAATACGATGTCCTTGGTATTAACGGTCACCGTCATATCCGCATAAGGCTCTATGTACGCCTTAAGTGTAACCTTGCCGCTGAAGGTATTTGTATCCGCTATGCGAACTCCCTGGGGCAGGTAATTCTGTATATCCACAATGGTTACAAGATCGTCTGTCTGACCTGTGATGTTAAGCTCATCACCCGGAATCTTAATCTCGGATACTACATCAATAACAGATTTCTCGCCGGCTATTGTCACAACTTCCGGAGTGCAATCCACTTCACCGGTTACACCATATCCGTCAGCAGGGATACCGATAACGGAGTAGTAAATCGGAACTTTCTTGGTCGCAAGAATCTCAACGTCAACTTTAATGTTGGTTACATTGAGCTCAAGGTTGTTAATCGGCACGAGCTCTTCCTCTTCGTCGTAAAGTTCGATATCTGCCTGAGCCGAAATCATTCCTGTAAAGCCTGTTACAGGCACATCCGCATATGCTTTCTTAACACGCTCTACAATGGACTGAGGTCCGCTTATGCGCACCTGGTTCTGATAAGGTGTCTTATTGCCTACGATATAGCCGCTCTCAACCTCACCCGATGTGGTAATGATAATAGGCAGCTGGATGGTCTTTCGCTTCTCAATCTTTACACGTAGGAAGTCCGAAGAAGGTCTGATACTCTCGACCTTATCCGCGAACTTACTTACGGTACATTCTATCGGAACCGTAGTGCCGTCGCTTGACAGCTTATTCATATCAGCCGTCACCACGATATTGTCCATCGATGAACCGAGTTCCTGAATAATAGTCCTCGGTGCCTTAACGGTTACAGTGGTGATAATCGCAGAGTTATCCTCAACCTGAAGAGTATTGCCCTGTTCGGCGATAACATCTTCGTTAAGAATCTTAACGTGCACGTTTTTATAAGTCTGAGTAATGATAGGGTCAGTAATATTAACTACGATATACCACAAAAGAATGGCTACCACCAAAGCCACTATCTTAAGACCCAGATTCTCGGTTATTCGCTTTTTATTGAATTTTGCTTTCAAATTAGACTTAAAGGGGACTTTGATTGTCATACCTTTTTACCCCCCTTCACTTTAAAGAAGGCGTGCTTCTTCTCGGATTCAGGCTTGTCCTGTATCATCTCAAGTCTCTTGCGTAAGTGATCCGCGTCAACGTTTCGTACAAGCTCGCCTTCGTAAGCGACACTGATACGACCTGTCTGCTCGGATACGATTATGGTAAGTGAGTCTGCAATTTCAGACATGCCGACACCTGCTCTGTGTCTGGTACCAAGCTCCTTACTAAGCGACGCATTGTCGGAAAGAGGAAGGTAACATGTCGCGGCCGCAACTCTGTCGCCTCTGATAATAACGGCGCCGTCGTGAAGCGGTGTATTGTGTTCAAAAATATTTATAAGGAGCTGACTCGAAACAACAGCATCAACGGCGATACCGGTTCTCTCGATATCGCTTAAGACGTTATTCTGCTCCACTATAATGAGCGCACCGGTCTTAACCTTGGCCATCTCGGTGCAGGCTCTTATAATCTCATGAATGGTATTGTCCGAGAACTTTCCTCCGGAAGTGCTGTTACTCTCGAAATGAATCATGTTGGAGAAAAGATTGGAACGACCCAGCTGCTCGAGCGCTTTACGAAGCTCGGGCTGGAATACCACTACGATGACCGTAGCGGCGATGGTAAAGAGTTTATTGGCAATCCAAAGGATGGTGCTCATCTCAAAGATTTCGGCGAACAGTAAAAACACGCCTATAACAATGAGACCCTTCAAAAGGGCGTAGGCTTTTGTGTTCTTAATCCACAGAATAATCTCGTAAATGAGAAACGCAATTACAAGGATCTCGATAAAGTCGGTCCATGAAATCTGCGGCATGTTGAATTTTTCAAATGTGCTCTTAGCAAATTCAAAAAGATTTGCCATCCTTTAAATCTATCCTTCCCGACACAAAACTGTGCCATTTCTATTCCAAAGGAGTGCGCCTTTCGGGAGCTTGTCCCTGAGAGGTTCTTCTGGCTGCATTGGCGGCATGAGCTGCATTGGCTCTCACTGCGTTTCTAGCGCGTGATTCGCTTGCAGGCTCCTCGGCACGGGGCTTAACCGGCTTCTTAAATGAAGCGGGTCTTGCAGGCTTTAACAAAGAAGTTTTCTTTTTCTCAACGGGCCTTGAAGGTGCCTTCTCCTTAATCTTAATGGTGTTCTTGGGAACAGCCTTGACATAGTAATAGTACTCGTCATCTTCGAACTGAACCTTTTCCGTACGATTATAATCTAAGTCGAAACAGAAATACTGTAAGATTATATTAAGAATTATTGAAACTATAGTTCCGACAAATGCTCCGCCGATTGAAACGCCGCCGTGCAAAGCGCCGTTGGCAACCGCAGTAACAAGGAAGCATGTAATGGCGCCGACACCGATCGCAATCTGCCAGCAATAAGGAATCGCCAATCTTCTGATGAGGTATACCACAAGAACGGTCACAGTAAAAGAAACCACGAACACGAACATTGCCTTGTTATTGAGAATACCATCAACAAGTCCCTTGATGCCCGTAAGCTTGGCCGCATTGTCTCCGTCCTTGATGGAGAAAGAACCTATCTCATCTTTATGTCCCGAAATGTAATGAAGAACATGGTACACAATGGCACCGCATCCTACCGACACCATGGAAGAAGGTGTTCCCACAAGTCCCATGGATACAGGAATTACATAAGGAATCTTGAATGCAAAAGAAAGTGGTGTCAGAACAACCGCCACCGAATCCTTGGATGAAAATCTGAAGTACATAAGAAACATCACAAGGAACAAAGCAGCTACCAATGCGGCACACTCAAGCGACAACGCCGACAAATGTACCAGAATGATAAGTGCCAATATTACAAGTGTTAAGTTAAGAGGCAGGAAAGAACCCGCAAGTGCCACAACAAGTGTAATGGGGAAGCTTGCTATCTTACCTCTGAAACCTATCTGACCGTTAATACGAAGAAGTGCGAGAAACGTAAGCGCGAACTTAAGTATCGGCATTATAAATGCATCGTTTTTACCCACAAACCTCTTGATTTTTTCCTTAAATACCAATAAATCTCTCATAATATAAAACCGTTACTCCTGTTTATTCTCGCTTTCTTTGACCAGAAGCGATCCAAGCAGCTTTAAGTTGTTGAAATACTTCTTAAGCCCCTGCCTTGCCTTCGTATACTTGATGGTAAAGACTATGTACACAATCACGCTGTAAGTAATCACCGTGACAGCATAGTATTTAAGAGCCTTTGATGCAAACGCCCAAAGGTCCATCTTGAATACTTCCGTCAATAAATTTTCAAAATCATAATAAATATACACACCAAAAACTATCATATATGCGATGGTTGCACATATGACAGCCTTTAGAACCTGTACACCCACATAGTCACCGCGAAAATGCTTGGATGCGGAATCATATTCCTTTCCTTCATTCTCCTGGAAGGAGGCCATGCGGGTCATCAGTTTAACTCGCTCTTCACTTAGCATAACTCACCTTAATTTGTTATATTCCCCCCGGAATACACTTAAGTTAATTAAGAAATCTCATACGGGGAGCGTCTTTTGTATCTTTCTTTTCTACCGGAGGCGGAGCTGTGGGAGTGATGGCTTTCTGGAAACCGTTGGCCATTTCATTCTTACACTTCTCACAGAATCTGCCGGAACGAATGGTGGTGCCGCAGGATTCACATGTAAGCTGAACCATAGAATCTTCAGAAAACTGAAGGCGTTCTTCTCTCAACCACTGCTGAATCTGAGATACCTCAACATCACATTCTCTTGCAACTTCCTGAATACCGCATCCGCTATGTTCCGAAATGTAGGCTTTAACCTCCTTGAACTTCTCTTCAAGGGCTTCCCTGCACTGCGGGCACATTAACGGTCCCATTGCATAGTTAAAAAGTCTGCCGCATTTTCTACAATTACGTACGTTCATGTTAATCCTCCTGGTGTCAATTAATAAAAGTGACTGACTAACTGTTTCAGGTTCCCCCGCGACTGATTGTTAAAAAGAACACTTCCTTAACTCCTGCGTCCTTTAACTCACGTGCAAGGGAATCGATTGTACTTCCTGTTGTAAAAATGTCATCGATTAGAACTATCCTCTTAAAGGATACAACATTTTCCCTGACAATAAAAGCCTTTTTCATATTAATCCCGCGGCCGTTCTTGCCTACAAGTTTCTGCGGTACGGTGTTTTTAAGTCTTGTGACGAGATAATCCGCTACAGGAATGCCCGAAACTTCGGAAATAGCATCAGCCAGTTCTTTAGCCTGATTATAACCTCTCTTAATTAACCGTTTTTTATGCAAAGGAACGGGCACCAGAGCATTCGGCTTAATCCACTCGAGCCAGTCGGCGGCCTCCCTCGCCATAAGGTGTCCGAAGGTCTTGCCATAGGCAGCTCTGTTCATGTACTTAAACCTGTAAATGCTGTCGCTTACGCTTGCGTAGGTATATATGCTTTTGCCTCCGTCAAAAGAAAAGTTCGACGCTTCACATTCTCCGCAAATCTTGCCTTCTTCCTCCATCGGCCGGCCACACTTCTCACAGAGGGGGCCTTTTATCGTTATTAACTTTTTAACACATTCGGGACAGACTCCCGTTTCATTAATGGGACGGGCCGTATCGCACAAGGGGCATCGGTCCGGATACAATAGATCTAGGATATTCATTCTGTAAACATTTCTATGATACGACATTTCAGCCCGGAATATCTTAAGTTTTCATGATTATTTTCTATCATTTCATGTACTATTCCGGGATTTCCGATCATTACGAGGCATTTCTTGGCTCTCGTGACACCGGTATAAAGTAAATTTCTGTTCATAAGCTGCCTCGGCCCGGGAGCCACAGGCATGATAACCGCGCCGTACTCGCTGCCCTGAGATTTATGCACAGTTATGGCATACGCAAGCTCAAGTTCATCAAGGTTGGTGAAGTCATAAGTAACTCGCTTATTGTCATCGAATTCCACCGTAAGGCTCGAGTCCGACTCGTCAATCTCGACAATTCGGCCCATATCTCCGTTGAATATGCCGATACCGGAGTCAATGGGAATATTGTGCTTGCCGAGGACTTCCCAGTTCGCCTGATAGTTGTTGCGAATCTGCATGACCTTGTCGCCTTCGCGGAAGATTTCCTCGCCGTAGTAGTGTTCCGCCTTGTCCTTACATGGCGGATTCAGGGCATTTTGCAAATATCGATTCAGCGTAATTACGCCAAGATTGCCCTTTCTGGTAGGTGTGAGCACCTGTATGTCGAAAGGCTCCGCACCCACATAGCCCGGCAGATTCTTGGTAATCAGTTCCACCATGTTAAGCATAATCTTGGAAGGGTCCGACCTCTCTATGAAAAAGAAATCTCTGCTGCCTTTCGGAGTCTCTATATCTTCGCCGTTATTGATTCTGTGGGCGTTAACGACTATGTCGCCGCTTCCTTCCTGCCTGAATATGGTCTCAAGTCTGGTTACGGGGAAGCACTCACTCTCGAGCAGGTCTCTTAACACCTGTCCGGGGCCGACACTCGGAAGCTGGTGAGCGTCACCTACCATAACAAGTCTTGCTCCCGGCGGAATTGCCTTAAGCAGTGCTCTAAAAAGAAATATGTCCACCATGGACATTTCATCCACGATTACCGCATCAACATCAAGAGGGTTGTCCTCATTACGTTCAAAGCCGGCGTCCTTGCCGTCTTCGTCGATTGTGCCGTTAAGCTCGAGAAGTCGGTGGATGGTCTTGGCCTCATAGCCGGTGGCCTCAGTCATTCTTTTGGCTGCTCTGCCGGTGGGCGCCGCAAGCGCTATGTCCATGCCCTCGGCATCGAAGTAACCGATAAGCGTTTTAATCGTAGTAGTCTTACCCGTGCCGGGACCGCCGGTGATTATGGATACACCGTTTGTGATTGCCTGCACGACTGCCTTGGTCTGAAGCGGGTCGAGGGCATAGCCGGCCTGTGTGGCTATATTCTCGACTTCCTTGGCAATAGATAAATCATCTTCGTACTCGTCGCAGAAAACATCGTTAACCACGGATCTGAGAAGGCCGGCTACCGACTGCTCCACGTAGAAATTCGAGGGAGCGTACACGTCGGTGCCCTTGATTATCAGTTTTCTCTCAACTGTAAGATTGTCGATTTCGGGCTGCACCAGGTCTGTTGGAACGTCCAAAATTTTAGACGCTTCTTCCTCAAGAATGTCCTTGGGAAGATACATATGTCCCTGACCGGTCGCAAGCACAAGTGTATAAAGAATACCGCTTTGGATACGGTAATTACTGTCGCTCTTAACACCTAATCTGGCAGCGATTTCGTCAGCGGTCTTAAAGCCTATGCCTGGGATGTCTTCAGCCAGTTTGTACGGATTCTCCTTGAGGATACTGTAGATTCTGTCTCCGTAGTACGAGTAAACCTTTATGGCAAGAGCATTGCCGATACCGTATTTCGTAAGGAACATCATAGCTTCTCTGTAGCCACGCTTCTCCTGCATCAGCACGCCGATTTCCTGGGCTTTTTTCAGCGTGATGCCCTTGACTCTTTCCAGAAGCTCTGGTTGCTCTTCCATGACCATGAAGGTATCCTTGCCGAATTCGTCGACTATTCTTTTGGCAAGGGTGGGGCCGATGCCTTTAATAATGCCCGAACTCAAATAACGAAGGACTGCAAGTTCATCCTCCGGCTGAATCGATTCATATGAAGTTGCCTTAAACTGCTTGTCGTAGATAGGGTGAACCACCCACTCGCCCGTAACCTTGAGCATCTCGCCCTCGGAGACGGATAAGAAATTGCCGACCAGAGTTTCCTCATTGTCGTCGACGACAAAAGAAAGTACGGAATACCCGTTGTCGGGATTCCGGTAACGAATCGACGATATAAATCCTTGTATTGTTTCCATGTTACAAATTATAATTGCGTTTCATCTGCTCGTAAAGCATTTGTGCGAGCCCGAGGCTGTTCTGCTCAGTCGAGTCGGAAGCAATCTTCTGAATAAGATTATCCTTATAATAGTCCATAAGGGTAGAAGTAGAGCTTGAAGAAAACTCTTCCGTGCCCACAGTCTTAGTCATTTCCTTGAAACACTGCTCGAGGAAATACGCCTCAAACTGCTTGCACACATCCATAAGCTCATCATCGGTAGCCTTGGAATAATCCTTGGTACCGTTAAGCTTGGAAAGCGAGGATGTCTCCTTGGACGCAGCGTCGCTTAAATATTTGTTGTATATGTCGGTTATTGAACTGAAGTTAACGTCCATGGTGGCTCCTTTCTAAATATGTGTTTACAATCTCAGATAATTGCGCAAGCAATTATCTGAGATTGTTAGCCTGCTGAAGCATTTCATCCGAAGCCGTGATGGCCTTGGAGTTGAGTTCGTATGCGCGCTGTGCGGTAATCAGGTTAACCATCTCGTCTACTACTTGAACGTTGGAGCCTTCGAGGTAGCCTTGAGAAATCTTGGTGCGCTCAATGCCTGTAGCGGTGTATTCATTGATAGGCTGACCGCTGTTATCGGTAACCGCAAAGAGTCCCGAATCCTGCTTTTCAAGTCCCGAAGGGTTGTTAAACTGGAATATTCCTATAGGCTGCATGCCGGTTATGGGCTTAGGATTGTTTAACTCATCGGGATAACAAATCGTACCGTCAGCCGTAACGGTAACTCTGCTGGGCATGTAAACCGTTGCGTTCGGATCGGTAGATGAGGTAAGCAATCTTATGGGCTCACCGTTAGCTTGGAGAACTCTGAGACCGTCGCTTGTAGTAAGTGCAACTCTGTTCTCGGTATCGATAGCCCACTTAAAGTCACCGTTTCTGGTGTAATATGTCTTACCGTCTTCGCCCTGCACTGCGAATAAGCCTCGGCCGGAAAGACCGAATGCAGTAGGACTCTCGCTCGCAAGAAGCGCACCGTCGGTAAAGATTGATGTGATGGATGAATTTCTTACACCAAGTCCAACCTGAGCGCCGATAGGCTTAGGGGAGTTGTCCGAAGTGGTTGTCTTAGTCTGTATTGTCTGATAAAGTAATGATTTAAATTCGTTAACTTCTGTCTTATAGCCTGTTGTGTTAACATTGGCAAGGTTATTGGCAATCGTATCAACGTTAGTCTGCTGAGCACGCATACCGGTTGCCGCCGTCCATAAACTTCTTACCATGAAAACCTCCTTAATAGTCTTTGCCTAAGTTCAAGCCCCATACCCAAACTTCTCGTCCAAAGAATTAGCCGTTAACTCTTCCAAGCTGATTGGCTGCGATTTCAAGAGTGGAATCAATTGATTTAATAATTTTCTGATTGGATTCGTACTGTCTGGTAATGGCAATCAAATCAACCATCTCGGTAACAATCTGGACATTGGACATTTCCAAGTATCCCGAAAATACCTTGTAGTCGGCGTCCTTAAACTGAGCGCCTTCCACGGGCTCCATAAGATTCTCGCCGTATTTCTTAAGGTAGTTGTAGTCCTCAAAATCTACTATCCTGAGAGTATCCACTACCTCATTGTTCTGCCATATTGCACCGCCTTGGTCGACAGTTGCGTCAGAGAGAGGATCTAATTTAATTCTTCCTTTTGAACCCATAACGTAGTTACCGTCCTTGGTAACCAGATACCCTTCCTGTGTAAGGGTAAAAGAACCGTCTCTTGAATACTTTGTAGAAGTCTCGCCTGCTTTGTTCGTAAATTCGATTTCAAAGAAGCCGCTACCGGACAATGCCAAATCATAGGTATTATCCGTTATCTTAAAGGAGCCCTGTGACCAGTCGGTGTAGTTCTCACCTATCTTAACCCCCGGATTGTTGTATCCGATTCGCTTGGGGATATTGGCGGGCTCCGATGTGTCTTTAACCTTCAAAGCCAGCACTGCATCGAATGACTGGCTTGTAGATCCTTCTTTCTTAAAACCTACAGTGGTGGAATTGGCAAGGTTATTGGTCAGCGTGTCCATACGGTGCTGTTCATTAATCATACCTGTGTATGCAGTGTATAAGCCTTTAACCATGCCTAATCCTCCGTAAGCTTAAATATCTTCTTTGTATCCTGCAAGGAACTCGACGTACTTACCGGTACCGATAGCTACCGCTGTCATGGGTTCCTCGGCTGTCATGGTGTTGATACCCATTCTGTCGGAGATAAGCTCTTCAAGACCTCTTAAGAGGCTTCCACCGCCGGTAAGAACAATTCCTCTCTCACCGATATCGGAAGCAAGTTCCGGAGGGGTCTTCTCCAAAACGGAGTGAATGGCGTCAACAATCTTAGCCGTTGTATCTTCAAGTGCCTCGCGTGTCTCTTCGGAAGAGATCCTTACGGTAACGGGAAGACCTGTTACAAGGTTACGTCCGCGAACGTCGAGGTATTTAACGTCATTGGTCTTAAAAGCACATCCGATCTTAATCTTAATATCCTCGGCTGTTCTGTCACCGATTAAGAGATTGTGCTTCTTACGCATGTATCTTACGATTGCTTCATCAAAGTCATCGCCTGCAACCTTGATGGAGGTACTCTCAACTGTACCGCCGAGAGAAATAACTGCTATATCGGTAGTACCGCCGCCGATATCAACAATCATGTTACCGCAGGGCTTGGCAATATCAATACCCGCGCCGATAGCAGCTGCGATGGGCTCCTCGATAATGGATACCTCTCTTGCACCTGCCTGATAAGTAGCGTCTTCAACCGCTTTCTTCTCAACTTCGGTAACACCCGAAGGAACGCAAACCGCGATACGGGGCTTACGATAAGTTCTGCGTCCGATTGCCTTCTGGATGAAGTACTTCATCATCTTCTCGGTAACCGTATAATCAGAAATAACACCCTGGCGTAACGGTCTTACCGCTACAATATTTCCGGGTGTCCTTCCGAGCATCAATCTGGCATCCTCGCCAATTGCCTTTATTTTGTTAGTATCTCTGTCAAAAGCTACAACGGAGGGCTCCTTGAGCACTACTCCCTTGCCTCTTATATATACAAGAACGGAAGCCGTTCCAAGATCGATTCCAATGTCCGAATACTGCATTTTAATATCCCTTTCTATTCAAAAAATTGCGTATAATAATGTCATTCTTACATCACTAAATTATACATTATCACACAATCAAAGAAAAGGGCTAAAATATTTTTTTAGATTCTTTTAAAATTTATCGGCAGAATCAATTAAATACTTTAGCCCTTTTTAAATATTTCTATTTTTCAGATTTCTTCATCGCTTCTTTGGTCTTCTTGATGACTTTGTCAACGTACAGTCCGGTAAAAGAACCCTTAACCTTGGCCACTTCTTCCGGTGTGCCGCAAGCTACTACTGTACCGCCGCCGTCTCCGCCTTCGGGACCCATGTCGATGATGTAATCGGCAGTCTTGATGATGTCGAGATTGTGCTCGATTACCACTACAGTGTTACCGCCTTCCACGAGTCTTCTGAGAATATCGGAAAGCTTGTGAACATCCGCAAAGTGAAGTCCCGTAGTAGGCTCGTCCAGAATATAAATGGTACGGCCCGTCGAGCGTCTGCTGAGCTCAGTCGCAAGCTTAACTCTCTGTGCCTCACCGCCGGAAAGTTCCGTTGAAGGTTGTCCGAGTTTAATATATCCGAGTCCAACTTCATTAAGCGTCTTAATCTTGTCTCTGATAGAAGGCACATTCTCAAAGAAAGGAACCGCCTCCTCAACCGTCATATCAAGCACATCGTAAATCGACTTGCCCTTATACAGACATTCAAGCGTCTCTCTGTTATATCGCTTACCTCCGCACACCTCGCAGGGAACATACACGTCGGGAAGGAAATGCATCTCAATCTTAATAATACCGTCGCCCTGACACGCTTCGCATCGACCGCCCTTGACGTTAAAAGAAAATCTTCCCTTCTTGTATCCGCGTTCCTTGGCCTCACGGGTCATGGCGAATAAATCACGAATCTGGTCGAACACACCTGTATAAGTCGCAGGGTTGGAACGGGGAGTTCTGCCGATGGGCGACTGGTCGATATCTATGACTTTATCAAGCGCTTCGATTCCCTCTATCGAATCAAACTTACCCGGAATCGTATGTGCTCTGTTAAGAGTTTTGGCAAGGTACTTATAAAGTATCTCATTGGTGAGCGAGCTCTTACCGGAACCCGAAACACCGGTTATACAGGTAAGCACTCCGAGCGGAATCTTAACATCAATGTTTTTAAGGTTATTCTCTCTTGCTCCGTGTATAGTAAGGAATCCGGTAGGCTGTAAACGTTTATCAGGCACAGGTATGAACTTCTTACCGCTTAAGTACTGACCTGTAATTGACTTCGGAACCGCCATAATATCCTCGGCCGTACCTTCCGCCACAAGTCTTCCGCCCTTGATACCCGCACCCGGACCGATGTCCACAATGTGGTCAGCCGCAAACATAGTATCCTCGTCATGCTCTACCACAAGCACTGTATTACCTAAATCCCTCAAATGCTTAAGTGTATTAAGAAGCTTATCATTATCTCTCTGGTGAAGACCGATTGAAGGCTCATCCAAAATGTATGTAACGCCCACAAGTCCCGAGCCTATCTGCGTAGCCAGTCTGATACGCTGCGCCTCACCACCGGACAAAGAAGCCGTTGCTCTCGCCAGTGTAAGATATGACAATCCCACATCCTTAAGGAAACTTACGCGAAGGTTAATCTGCTTAAGTATCTGCTCACCGATAAGCTTCTGCTGCTCGGTTATATCAAGCTTCTTAAGGAAAGAAAGAAGCGCATCAATCGATAAATTCGTAATCTCGTATATGTTCTTGTCTCCGACCGTAACTCCGAGGGAAGTCTTGCGAAGTCTCATGCCTCCACACTCAGTGCAAGGCGTAATGGTCATAAATGTCTCATACTCAGCCTTGGCAGACTCGGAGAAAGTCTCTCTGTATCTCATACGACACAGCTCCATAAGACCTTCATAGCCTACCTGATACTCGCCGTATCCACGCTGACTCTGGTAATGTATGGTGAACTTTTCTCCGCCGATACCGTTCCAGATTATGTCCTGAACCTTCTCGGGATAGTCTCTGAAAGGAGTGTCCATATCGAACTTATACTGCTCCATGAGCGATGCAAATATAGCATGCATCCAACTCTTCGGATCACCGATAGATTTAAATCCCGGGACCTCAATCGCACCTTCGTTAAGGGACTTGGAAGTATCGGGAATGATAAGGTCCTTGCTGAACTCCATCTTGTATCCGAGACCTGCACAGGCAGGGCATGCGCCAAAGGGATTGTTAAAAGAAAAGCTTCTCGGCTCAATCTCCGGAATGCTGATCTCACAATCCGGGCACGCAAAGTTAGTGGAGAAAGAAAGCGTCTCTCCACCCACAACATCAATCGAAACCAAACCTTCGGTAAGGTCAATCGCCGTCTCCACCGAATCGGTTAATCTCTTCTGTATCTCTTCCTTAATTACGAGACGGTCCACGACTATATCGATGTTATGCTTAATATTCTTATCAAGCGTAATCTCTTCCGAAAGCTCATACATGCTACCGTCAATGATGGCACGTACGTAACCTGAACGCTTAGCCTTGTCGAGGATCTTCTCGTGCATACCTTTCTTACCGCGGACTATCGGTGCGAGCACTTGAATCCTGGTACCCTCATCAAGAGAAAGAATCTTATCCACAATCTGATCGACGGTCTGTCTATCAATGACGCGACCGCAGTTAGGACAGTGAATCGTACCGATTCTTGCGTATAACAATCTGAAATAATCGTATATCTCCGTAACCGTTCCTACTGTGGAACGAGGGTTTCTGTTGGTAGATTTCTGGTCTATGGAAATCGCCGGTGACAATCCCTCGATACGCTCAACATTGGGCTTCTCCATAACGCCTAAGAACTGGCGCGCATACGAAGAAAGTGACTCCATATATCGACGCTGTCCTTCCGCGTAGATGGTATCAAAAGCAAGTGATGACTTACCCGAGCCTGAAAGACCCGTGATAACCACCAGCTTATTACGCGGTATATCGACATTTAAATTTTTTAAATTATGTTCGTTGGCTCCCCTTACTTTAATCACTTCACGTTTGGGAAGCATCTTCTGTTCTGACATTCTAAATCTTCCTGTTCATTGGTACTGAAATGTTAATATCACAATTGATCCAGATCAAGCAAAGCCTTCTTAAGCTCAATCATGCGGTCACGAAGCTCTACAGCCTCCTCGAAATTGAGGTCCGCAGCCGCGCGCTTCATCTTACGCTCTAACTTAACTACTTCCTTCTCCATTTCTTCACGGCTCATGGACTCGGCATCCTTATCAGCCTTGAGCGAAGAAGAACGTGTATCGACATTAGAGATACGGATAACATCACGCACCGCCTTCTTAATAGTGGTAGGCGTAATGCCGTGCTCTTCATTGTACTTAATCTGGATGGCGCGACGACGGTTAGTCTCATCAATCGCAATCTGCATGGATTCCGTAATAGTATCCGCATACATGACTACATGACCCTCTGAGTTACGAGCCGCACGACCGACGGTCTGTATCAAAGAAGTCGCGCTTCTCAAGAAGCCTTCCTTGTCCGCGTCTAAAACGGCTACGAGAGCTATCTCGGGAATATCGAGGCCCTCTCTCAAAAGGTTAATTCCCACAAGTACGTCAAATACATTAAGACGCATATCGCGGATAATCTCGCTTCGTTCAAGAGTATCTATATCAGAGTGCAGGTACTTAACTCGAATACCTACCTCTGCAAGGTACTGTGTAAGATCCTCGGCCATTTTCTTGGTAAGGGTAGTAACAAGTACCTTATTGCCTTTCTCGGTGGTCCTGCGAATCTCGCCAATCAAATCGTCTATCTGTCCCTTTACAGGACGAACATCGATAGGCGGATCCAAGAGTCCCGTAGGTCTGATAACCTGCTCGGCTCTGAGTAATTCATGCTCAGCTTCGTAGTCGCCGGGCGTTGCGGACACAAACATCATCCTGTCTATATGCGACTCAAACTCCTCAAAGTTCAAAGGTCTGTTATCCTTGGCCGAAGGGAGTCTGAAACCATAATCTACAAGCGTCTCCTTACGCGAGCGGTCACCGGCATACATACCGCGAACCTGTGGAAGTGTAATATGCGACTCATCCACTATCATGAGGAACTCGCCGTCAAAATAATCAAGCAAACACTTCGGAGGCTCACCGGGAGCAGTCCCCGCAAAATGTCTCGAGTAATTCTCTATGCCCGAGCAAAAGCCTGTCTCACGAAGCATCTCTATATCAAAATTAGTCCTCTCGGAAATACGCTGCGCCTCTATGAGCTTGTCCTCAGACTTAAAGAACTTGATACGCTCGTGAAGCTCCTCCTCGATGGTATTGCAAGCACGCTCCAGAGTATCCGGTTCCACAACGTAATGCGAAGCCGGGAAAAGCATAATATGCTCGGGGCTTCTAAGCACCTTACCGGTCAAAGCATCAACCTCTGTTATACGGTCAATCTCATCACCGAAGAACTCAATCCTGACAATATAATCGGGTCCGTGAAAAGAAGTCGAAGGCGCCACCTCGAGCACATCCCCGTGAACCCTGAAGTTACTGCGGGTAAGCTCCGTGTCGTTACGGGTATACTGAATGCCCACAAGACCTCTTATGACATCATCTCTGTCAATCTGCTGGCCCCTTCTCAGCGAAAGACTCATGGCCTTAAATTCCTTGGGCGAACCCAATCCGTAAATGCACGAAACCGAAGCCACAACAATAACATCCTTGCGCTCAGTCAAAGAAGCCGTCGCAGAAAGGCGCAATCTATCAATTTCATCATTGATGGAAGAATCCTTCTCAATATACGTATCCGACTGCGGAATATATGCCTCCGGCTGATAATAATCATAGTAGGATACAAAATATTCAACCGCGTTCTCAGGAAAGAATTCCTTCATTTCCGAGTACAGCTGTCCCGCAAGAGTCTTATTATGCGAGATAATAAGCGTAGGCAAATTAAGCTCCTGTATAACATTCGCCATAGTGAATGTCTTACCGGAACCGGTAACGCCGAGCAAAGTTTCAAACTGGTTACCCTGTCTAAAACCCTCCACGAGCTCCTTTATTGCCTGCGGCTGATCGCCTGTAGGTTGAAATTCTGAGTGTAGTTTAAAATTCATTTAAAATCCTATTCGTCTGATCTCTTCTACCAAATTACGTCCGTATACCTCTGCTCCGATAACATTGGGATGCAGATTATCAAGATAATACTCGGGAAGGTGAGGCACAAGCTTGAAGCCGTCCACTACCTTAATGTTCTTGTATCTTGCACAGATATCCTTAAGCTTATTGCAGAACTTTATAAGAGTCGGCTCACCGTCGGGCACATCGCCGCGCCATAAAGGTGTGATGGTAAGTACGGGCATATCATTGCCGTAAATCTCCATCAAACGCTCGTAATACTCCTCAATGTCCTGCATCGTCTCGGTTCCGAACTGATTGGTGCCAAGAGAAACAATAATCTTGTCGGGCATATAGCCGTCCATCTTCATGAGTACATTCTTATCATAAACATAACCGCCGATACCCTGATTAACAATGTCGTAGTTAAGAAGTCTGTTGGCTACGCTGACATATATGCAGGAGCTTCTCAAAGGTCCGAATCCCTGAGTAATGGAATCCCCGAGCCAGAGCACCTTCTCTCCCTTCGCTGCAGGCACAACCGCCGCATCAGCCTCGAAATTCTTAATAATCATAGTTGCGTCCGCAGGAAGATAAATCACAACTTTCTTCTCTCCCGCAGGCAACTCGAACTCAAGGCTGCCCGAATCTTTTAAATCCTTAACGTAATAAATCTTGGTGACAATACCGTCAACAGTCAATTCAACCGAGTCTTCCGACCCTTTCCAGATAATCTTATAGTCAAAAGAAACCTTCGTCGCATCACTCGCGAACTCCAAAGTCTTAGCGGTCGAAGCTGTGCATCTCTCAAACCAGAAGTCGCTTGCCTTCTCAAAATAATCTTCCTGAGCCTTCGTATACTGGAAAGCATGCAGATAGCCCTCTGCATCCTCCTCGAATCTGTAAGCCCCGAAATAAATACCCTTCAACTCTTCAATGTTTAATCTCATACCTGTAACCTCACAATACTTAATATTCTTATTTCTTCAAAAGAATCTTACCGTCAGCCCCGTACTCAATCTCGGTCACGCAAACCGAACGATGGAACAAGCTTCCGCCCGGCAACCGATCGTTATGATAGAACAGATACGAACGTCCCTTGAAATCACAGATTCCCGGATGATTGGTAAAGCACTTGCCTTCCTCCATAATGACGCCGCCGTAAGTCCAAGGACCCGTAGGACCCTGTGATGTAGCGTAAGCCAAGTGTTCATTGCGACCCTTGCCCTCGCCGAACGCCGCAAATACCATGTAGTAAAGTCCGTTCTTCTTATAGAACCAAGGACCCTCGCCGTAAGTGGTACCGGTCATGTGACCACCCTTGCCGAATGACTCCACAGTCATGGGAACCTTCACAATTCCGACCGTCTCATCAAAAGAAACCATATCCTCGTTAAGCTTCACATATCTAAGCTCGGGATTACCGAAATACAAATAAGCCTGACCGTCATCATCGATAAATACGGTAGGGTCGATATCATTCCAATCACCTTCATCCACAAGCGGATGTCCCAAATCCTTAAACGGTCCGACAGGCGAATCCGACACTCCCACAGCGATAGCCATACCGCTGCCGGTCTTGTGTACGGGACAATATAAATAGTACTTACCGTTCCTCTCTATACACTGAGGCGCCCAAGCGCGGTCATCCGCCCACTCAATATCATCAAGCGAAAAAATCTTGCCGTGATCGGTCCAATGCTCCATATCCTGCGTCGAGAAGCATCTCCAGTCAAACATGGTATAGAAATCATTAATCAACTCATCTTCATCATGAGTCGTATAAAGATACAGCGTATCGCCCGAAACCATCGGCGCGGGATCGGCTGTATAAATCGACTTAACTATAGGGGTATTATCCATCTCACAATCTCCTGTATTCGCATAATCGCTCCGGAGCCACCCTCCGAAACTTATCCGTTACAGTATAGCATTCAAATAAAAAATTGTCTACGATTTTTAGAACAAATGTTTGCTTTTGCCGATAATTCTCTTGCCCGCACACCCCCTCTATACTATAATGATAAAAGCCTGATGGCCTTTATAGTGGAAGGAGTACCACACATGTTTAAAGCAGTTACAACCCTCTCAAAGCGCTACAAGGACGACATCCGAAAGCTGGTTCAGGCCTCCGATTCCGAGTTCGTTCCTCCGCTTTCCGCAAGAGGTTCCACCACGCAGAAGAATCTTGAAGAATCCGCCGCCACAGATGCGCCGACGGACTACTTTAATACACTCATAACACAATCTTTTATATTATGTATTAAGGGCTTCCACGTCGTGGGCTTTTTATCATACATTCCCGACCACAAGCTCGAAGCGGGCGATAACGTCAACATGACCTGCGACTACATTTCCACCATAATCGTAGATCCCCGCCTCAGAAATCACGGCATCACCACCGCCATGTACCATAAGCTTTTCGCACATCGTCCCGGCAAGATTTATGCCACCAGGACCTGGTCGCTTAACCACACTCACATTTCGCTTCTTAACAAGCTCGGCTTCAGCCTCATCCTTACCCTCAAGGACGACCGCGGCGCCGGCGTAGATACAGTTTATTACTCGAAAGGTCATTAACCATGCATAGCAAAAGAAGTCTTCGCGAAAGAATCAAATCCTATAAACTCGGCACACAGGTTGTGATAGATATTATTCTTTTTCTGATATTTGTTGCATCCCTGCTCTTTTACGAAATTCCTACGGTTCGCAACAATGAAGTGGCTTCCAACGTTTTTCTTGCGCTGTTTACCTCGATACTGGTATCGGTCATCACCCTGACGGTTGACATCATTGTCGAATTTAACAGACACAAAAACGACACTTATCTCGAGAGCCTCCGTGAATTCGGTATCGGCAACCTCTACCTGGACAAAGAAGCCGTTCTCCGCGAACTTTTCGAAGACTGCGACAGCCAGATCTGGGTGTCCGGATATCGCCTAATACTTACCAATAAGCTTAAGAAAGACATTCACGACTCAATCGTCCGCGGTGCGAAATTCAGCGCTGTCATCTGCCCGCCTTGGACCGATGCCTTCAAGATGGTCTATGGCTCCAACGAAAAGGTCCTCGACAATTACCTTCAGGTATTCAATGCAGTCAACAAAGCCCGCAAGGAATCCAAGAAGGACATTCATCAAGTTCAGGTTGTCTTCGTCAATAAGCCCATATTCAGCGACACTTACCGCGTAGACCAGCACCTCGTAACCGGTCCCTACATGCATAATAAGGACGAAGAATACAACATGCTCATGGCCAAGGATTTCTTTTCCTATGACCTTGTAAGAAAGAGCCGCCTGAGTGAATTGATCCATGACGAATACGTTACCCTGTACAAAGAAGCCTATCTTGAGCTTGACTGGGACAAATTCGAAGAAGCTTACGACAGAATCACCACCGGTGACATGCGTGAAGCCGAAAAGATTGAGGAGCTTAAGCTCGCCTGCATAGAGCATACCAATATAAACGACATCTGATTCTCGCATTGATTTGCGACGAATAAGCATCTTCCAAAGGCATCTTAACTGATGCCTTTTTGTTTTGCCTGTCCAATTGCTATTCGTGCATATTTACTCAGTTATTTTCATGCAAAAGTACCAAATATTAATTTATTTGTTGACAGATATTCAAATATATGTCATTATCTCATCATAGCATATAGTTATCGCAAAATATGGCCATATTATTATAACTAATTGAGCACAATTCTTATATGTGGTTACTGGGATGACTATGTGTTTTTTTTGACCTTTTTTTGGGAAAGCGGTTAGTTTCATGATTACTATAGGAGGAATGTGTATGAAAAGAATATTTAATGTGGCAGCATCGCTGTTTCTTTCTTTGGCAATGCTGTTAGCGCCTACTGCAGGCTCATATGCTTCTGCACGCACTGCAGATGCATCATATTTGGGTTCTGTTGAGTATTCGACAGAGGGCAAAGTAGATTTATCTGAAATAAAGTCCGGAGAATACGCTACCGCCGCCACTCCTGTTTTGACATTTAATTATGTCCCCGATATGGGTACGCTTCCGTACGGGCGTGTATACAATCTCAGCGGTGGGATTACCTGTACGCAAATAATTACCACGTTCAAAGGCGAAATAATCCGGAATGGAAGTGTGGTTCAGGAACATAGCTATTATCCCGGAACGTCATCAATAAACATTAAAACGTCTCCCGTAAACTACAATTTGAGTTTTGGTAAACTTGCTCCCGGCAGCTATACTCTCAAGTATACGGCTGTAAGCGGAGGTAAGACATTTACATGCACAAAATTTTTCAAAATCAGTACCGAAACGCTTAAAGTAGATGTTACAAAGGCGCCTTCGTCCATCAATCAGGGCAGTGCTTTCAACATCGAAGGAACCGTTAGCTCCTATTACAATATAACGAGCGTAACGGGACGTATTTGGAAAGGCGACACACTGAAACAGATGCAGCCTATTTATCCAGATACCACGTATGTAAGTTTAAAGTCTTCCGACATTAATAGGTATCTCCGTTTCGGCATACTTGCTAAAGGTAAGTACACACTTGAAATCACCGCGCATGATGAACACGGCAATTGTATAACTTACGAAAAAGATTTCACTGTAAAGTAGTTCCATTATTATTTTTCATAAATGAAAGGAGTAGAAAATGAAAAGATTTCTTAGAAAACTAATGGTAGCCATTCTTGTATTGGCACTTGCAGTCATCCCTTCTATGGGCTCTTACGCTGCAACAGGCGTTACATTCTCCGGTGTAGGTGAGATTCCTAATCTTCGTCAGGGACGCCCTTATGACATTACAGGTACCCTCAAGGCAAGCACCAACAAAAAGATTACATATTTCAGAGGACAAATCTGGAATATATCCGACGGAATTTTGGCTCAGGAGATTTCCTATAATCCCAACGCAGCTACCGTTAATATCCACAATTCGAAAGTTAACAATTTGAAATTTGGTGATCTCCCTGTCGGAGAATACACACTCTACCTTTACGCCAAGGATTCCTCCGGCGCAACTAAGGAGATTTCCAGACATTTCTGGGTTGAACCGGCCACCACTCAGATGTCATTTAACATTAACGCCCCCAGTTATATAGCTTTAGGGAATACATATAACTTAACCGGAACCATATCCAGCACATCTAAGATAACCAAGGTTGTAGGAAGAATCTATAAGAACGGCGAAGAAAAGCAGAAGGTCACTGTTAATTGTAATACATATACCTTCAACGTAGGCACCTCAAATATCAATTACAACCTCAAATTCGGTCAACTTAAAGTACGCGGAGACTATTTGCTTAAGATAAGCGCTTGGGATGCAGACGGTCAGCACGATGAATATTACTACTTCACAGTACATTGATTAACGAACCCAATACCCCAATATAACTCCTACATAGAAGACCCCCGGCCGCTATTGCGACCGAGGGTCTTCTTATATATTCATTATTTATCGTATCCCATTTCTCTGAGCACCAGGGTTGCTCTGTCGATATCGTTGAGTCTCGGTACCTGCACGCCGTTGGTCATCATGTAGGCCTCAGCGCCCTTTCCGAGAATCAGCACCGCATCGCCGGGCTTGCAGTCGTGAATGGCCTTGGTGATAGCTTCGTCACGATCTACGATAAGCTCGTAATTGGTAGCCTCGGGAACCGTTGAAACCATGGTGTCTACAAGCATCTGAGGATCTTCGAAACGCGCATCCTCTATGGTGAAATAATTGTAGTCCGCTGTGGATGTACAATA
The DNA here is from genome assembly GCA_017553505.1 of Lachnospiraceae bacterium. Classification (GTDB taxonomy): domain Bacteria; phylum Bacillota; class Clostridia; order Lachnospirales; family Lachnospiraceae; genus UBA1258. The sequence goes on along the minus strand of JAFZLD010000022.1, from coordinate 64,588 downwards.
CTCCGCCATATCCGTACGTCTGTGAAGGTCGCGGGAACCGCCGGCACCTACAACAACACGTAAATATCCGTCAGTCAAAGTAGACTTGATATAATCCATAAGATTCTTAACAGCGTTGGCCGTATGAGCGTAATCAACGATTACTCTGAAAGGCTGGCCGCAGTCGATAACCATCTGGCGCGCCTCAACGGGCTTAAGCTTTGCAACCGCTTCTACAAGCGTCTCTACAGAAAATCCGAAGTGGTTCAAAGCCACTATAACCGCCATCAAGTTATAAACGTTGAATATACCCGAAAGATTACACTTAATCTCGTGTCTGCCCAGCTTGCCATTCATGACAAATGACAAGTCGCGATACTTAACAACAATGTCTGTCGCATATACGTCAGCCGACGTATCCTTGATACCGTAAGTTACAACAGGAGCTGCCGCAGCATCGATAAACGCCTGAGCATACTTATCATCCTTGTTGATGACGCAGATACCCGAAGGCTTCGTATAAGCCATAAGGCGGGCCTTGGCCGCACAGTAATTGTCCATGGTCTTGAATATATCAAGTGCATCTCTGGTAAGATTCGTGAAGATGGAAGCGTCAAAAGAAACTCCCTTCATCTTATCCGTTCCGAGTCTCTCCCCGGAAGCCTCCATGGATACGTACTCACAACCCACGGAAGAAAATCCGTCAAGCGCCTTGAACAAATCAACCGGAAGCGGCGTCGTATATTCATTGTCCTGCTCATATCCGTCGGACAGAATACCGTTGGTACCGATATATCCTGTCTTGTGTGACAATCCGTTTAAAATCTGGTACATAATATCGGCGGTGGTAGTCTTACCGTCGGTACCGGTGACACCGATCATCTTAAGCTTGCTTAAGGGCTCACCGTATAACTTATTAAGCGCCTCGTTAAACACTCTGTCGGGGCAATCCACCACAATCTGAGGAACGTCGATACCATCAACGGTATGCTCGCACACGATTGCCGCAGCACCCTTCTCAACAGCCTTGGCCGCATATTTGTGGCCGTCAACCGTAAGGCCCTTAATGCATACAAATAAAGTCTTCTCCCGCGCCTGTCTCGAATCGTCGGTGATATTATCAATCTCCGTGTCATAGTCGCAGGGAATTAAATCTCTTAACTTCATAACTCAAATCTACTTTCCAAGTACTTCCTTAGTCGCCTCAAGAATGATATTAAGGCCCTTCTTAAGCTCCTCGTCGGAAATCGTAAGAGGAGGAAGAATCTTAACTACCGAGTCACCGCGACCGGCACGCTCGATAATCATTTTCTTTTCAAAGCACTTGTCCGCAATCTTGTGGGCAATCTCGCCGCCGTCTTTCATCTTACCGAAGTCGATACCCCAGATAAGACCGATACCGCGAAGAGAAATGTCCGAAGACAGCGAAAGAATATTCTTCTCAACAAATTCTTTAACAATCTCGCCTTTTCTGCGTACATCGGCATTCAAATCGTGATTGACGTTGTACTCAACAGCTTTCTTGGCAGCGACAAAAGCAACCTGATTGCCGCGGAAGGTTCCGTTGTGCTCGGCGGGTTTCCAGATATCAAGTTCATCCTTGATAAGAAGGAGTGACATAGGGAAGCCGTAGCCGCCGATTGACTTACTGAGGGTTACCATATCAGGCTTAATACCTGCACGCTCGAAGGAAAAGAAAGTGCCTGTTCTCGAGCAGCCTACCTGAATATCGTCTACTACAAGAAGAATGTCGTTGTCGTGGCAAATCTTCTCAAGTCTCTGAAGCCATTCAACGCTTGCAACGTAAATACCACCCTCGGCCTGTACGGTCTCAAGGATTACTGCTGCCGGCTTCTCAACACCGGAGTGGTCGTCGAGAAGAATGGTCTCAAGATAATCGAGAGAATCAAGCTTGGTATGGAAGCCGCTCTCGTAAGGAATAAACGTAACGTTGTCAAGGGAAACACCTGCACCGTCGCGGCTGGTGCGATCTGTGGTAAGCGCAAGGCTTCCGAGAGTCATCCCGTGGAATGCACCCATGAAAGCTACGATGTTGGAGCGCTTCTTGTTCTTTCGGCAGAGTTTCAAAGCAGCCTCAACTGCATTGGTGCCGGTAGAGCCGCAGAACATTATGCGATACTGCAAATCTCTCTTATCAAGAATCTGCGTCTTGAAAGCTTCGATAAACTCAGCCTTGGCTTCGGTATACATATCCATGGCATGAGTGATGTTGTCCTGCATGAGGTAATCGATTACCGCGCCTTTAATCTCGTCGTTGTTGTGGCCGTAGTTAAGCGCGCCGCAGCCTGCGAGGAAGTCAAGGTACTGATTGCCGTCCTCATCGTAGATGTAAGAACCCTTAGCCTTCTTAAAGATTACGGGATACTTACGGCAATATGATCTTACACATGATTCGTTCTGTTCAAAAATTGATTTATTCATAATCTGTCCTCCCCGTATTCTTATGCTATGCACTCGGGCTTCTTAGGAGCCTCGCCGTCGTTGATAAAGAATACTTCGTACCAAATAAGGAATGCGTAAATTGTATAAAGCTTTCGCTGATTGTGCCAGCGTCCTGCCTTGTGCTCGTCGAGGATGTGCACGATAGCGTCAACGTCAAAGAACTCGCTTACCCAAGGCTTGGTGAACTGTTCTTTAACCTTCTCGTACCACTTGTCTTCCTTGAGCCACTCTCTGAAGGGAACGAGGAATCCAAGCTTCTTACGCTTAGCCCACTCCTCGGGAATGGTCTTATTGGCCGCCTTTCTGAAGGCATACTTGGTAATGTAATTGTGAATGATGTACTTGAAAGGAATCTCTTCGCTTACCTTGAATACTTCTTTGTCCAGGAAAGGAACACGAAGCTCGAGGGAGTTAGCCATGGTCATCTTATCGGCCTTAAGAAGGATGTCGTAAGGCAACCACAAGTGCATATCAAGGTACATCTTCTTAAGCAGATCGGGCTTGTCCTTAATCTCTTCAAAGATAGGACGGGTAACATCCTGATAAAGCTTGCCGCTTCTGTAAGCCGGCTTAAGGAGTGCGTCAGCCTCTTCGTTGTTCATAATGAAGGCCTGTCCGATGTAAGACTCTTCAAGTGTGGAGCCCGCACGGATAAGGAAGTGACGGCCCTTCATGTTGGGAAGCTTCTCGGCAACGCCCTTCATAAAGCGTCTGAAGCCGAAAGGCAATTTATTGTATCTTGCATATTCCGGAGGTGTCTCGTACTCGTAATAACCGCCGAACAGCTCATCGGCGCCCTCGCCCGAAAGCACTACCTTAACTTCCTTGGATGCCATGTTGGCAAGGAAATAAAGCGGTACCGCGGAAAGATTCGCATGAGGTTCATCGGAGTGATACTGAACCGTCGGAAGAATGTCAAAGAACATGTCTGCCGTAATGTGCTTTCTTGAATGCTTCATGCCTAAGATTTCGCAAAGCGCGTGAGCGTCCTCTGTCTCATCGAAGTGGTCGCTCTTGAAGCCTACGGTGAAAGCCTTGTCAACGTTAGCGTTGGCAACAATATAACTTGAGTCAACACCGCTTGAAAGGAAAGCGCCTACCTCAACGTCGGAAATCTTGTGGTACTCAATGCTTTCTTTCATGATGGAATTAATCTTATCGACAGCAGTGTCAAGGTCGTCGTCGTTATTTCTGTATTCAATCTTGAAGTACTGGCGGATGTTCATCTTGCCGTCCTTGTACTTGAAGCAATGTCCGGGATTAAGCTTGTGAACATTCACAAAGAAAGAATCCGTAGGCACCGAATACTGGTACATAAGGTATGTCTTAAGAGCGTCCTTGTTAAGTTCTTTCTTAAACAGCGGGTGCTTAAGGAATGTCTTAATCTCTGAACCGTACTCGAAAAGCTCGGGAGTGTCATAGTAGTAAAAAGGCTTGATGCCGAAGGGGTCTCTCGCACCGAAGAGTTCTTTTTTCTTATTGTCCCAGATGACAAAAGCAAACATTCCGCGGAGCTTATCCACAATTGCCTCGCCGTATTCTTCGTAACCGTGGATAATTACCTCGGTATCGGCGTGGCATGCGAATACATGTCCCTTCGCAATGAGTTCCTCGCGAAGCTCCTTGTAGTTGTAAATCTCACCGTTAAAGTTGATAACAAGAGAACGGTCCTCATTGTAAAGCGGCTGGTCACCTGTACTTAAGTCGATGATGCTCAGACGTCTGAAGCCCATAGCGATGGTATCATCGGTATAGAAACCCTCGCCGTCGGGACCGCGGTGCGCTATGGTATCGCTCATTCTCTTGATTATGATGTTCTTTCTGTCAATGCTCAGGTTGTCTATAAAGCCTGCAAATCCACACATATCTTAACCTCTAAATCGTATTGGTATAAATCTTGTATTTCTTCTTGTAATTAATTGCTCTAAGAATCAGGTAGAACTTGTGCTTAAGCGATCTCTCGTCGCTGTACTTAAGCGGGTCGCACTTTCTGCCTTTGCGCCAGAGCTTAAGCGCTTCGGCTCTGTAGTCGTCGTTAGCGATATACTTCTTAATGACGCTCTTAGGTACCATGGAAAGAAGGTACTCTCTGTCTACGAGGGCGAAGGTGTTCTCCTTGTGCTCGAAGATGTCTTCGGTGAGGCAATCGATAAGATTGTATCCAAGAGCCGCAAGGTAGTAGCTCGAACGCGCCTGTCTCGGATTAATCTCCATAACCTTGAACTTACCGTCGCGGTTATCGTACTTAAGGTCGAACTCGCAGAAACCGGTATAGCCGATGTTCTCAAGAAACGCCTTAAGCTTGGCCACAACTTCCTGCGTGCCGCCGTGCTGATTGTAACCGTTTATAAGTACGGTGCAGTTGCCGATGGCTGTGGGTGAGTGCTCCTGAAGTCCTATCTGGGCAAAAGAAGCAAGCTCGGCTTTTCCCTTGGTATTGCAATAGAATACACAGTCAAAAAGATTGGAGTCATCGCCCAGTATGAATTCCTGAACGATAAGTGTACCCGTGTAGCCCGATGCCTTAACCTTGTCTATGAAATTAACCGCATTGTCCGGAGTGGTAGCCTTGAAGACCTTGGGCTGACCCTCGAAGTGATGCTTGTTGTACTCAATACCGTCGCCCGGCTTAATAATAAGCGGGTATACCATATCTACGGGAATCGGCTCGGTACGGCTTACGGAACAGTCGTAATAAATGGTACGGGCAAAATCAAGTCCCGAGTCTGCGTATTTCTTATAAAAGATTTCTTTGTCCAGGAAGCTGTCTGCTATGTCGAGGCTCGGACAGTTAAATACGTAGTAGGATGTAAGCGCTTCCGCATTCTCAAGAAGCAGGCGCACGTAAATGTCATGGCAGGGAATTATGAGGCTTCTGCCCTTCTCAAGATGAGACTTGCCATACTCAAGAAGTGCCTGAAGGAAGCCTTCCGAAGTTCTGAGCTCGGGATAGTAAATTACGTTCACGATGGATGAAAACTCCGTAAAACGAATACGTTCAGCCGCAATCAGATCCGGAACCTCGCCGTAGCGCTCGTGCACGCAACGAGCCATGTAATATGCATTTATATCTGAGCCAATAAGTACGATGTTGTGATTCATAACTAAATATACTTTCTATCTATTTCAGATTTAACGGATGTCATTGTTTCATATGTGGTAGTCCCGAGTGCATGCGCGATTCCGCGAATGGAAATCTCTGAGCCTAACACTGTTACCTTGTCGTGTTTCTTAACGGTTTCATCCACCAGTACCTGGCACATTCCCATGCCGACCTCGCCGACAATAGGATATTTCTTACCATTAATGCAGACGTTGGTGTTGCTTCGCTTACGACCGATTCCGTCGCTGTAGCCTGTATCGATGACTGCGATGTACTCGGGCTTATCGGCCTTGTGTAAGAGTCCGTAGCCTGCGTATTCGCCGGCATCAATCTTATTGACCTGAATAACCTCGGAATACAAGGTAAAAGCAGTCTTCAAATCATATCTCTTAAGCGCATGAGACGGCTCCACGTGATTAAGCTTGTTACGCAGGTCTCTTCGCTTCTGAAGCAGGCGTCCCTTCAAAGATTTGTCGTAAGGATAGACCGAAGTGAATCCGTAAAGCGATATCCCGAAACGCGCTCCGTTACAATAGGTCGGAGTATCATGCAAAAGAATGGTCTGCGTCTTGTCTATATGCACCATATGAATCTTAGATAAATCAATTCCTGCCGTAATCTCCTCAAAGCGCTTGCGATTAGCCGCATACTCGGTATCGGTAAGACCCGAAGTGTGGAAGTGAGAGAATATACCCTCGACCGAAAGTCTGTCAGATGACTGAGCCTTGGCCACGTCTTCCTGCAATGCCTTGCCGTCTCTGTATCCCAGGCGGTTCATGCCACAGTTAACCTTAAACTGAAGCTTAAGATTGAATCCGCTTTCAACGATTGCCTCGAAGGTATCACGATCATTTACACATACGGAAATGTTGTAAGCCGCGCACTCTCTGAGGTAATCTACCGGAACGGGCTGAAGTATTATCACCGGATGCTCGGTGTCGTACTTGCGTACCTCCAAAGCTTCCCAAAGATTCGATACCGCAAAAGCATTCATGCCGCCTCGCACAAGTGCCGGTATGATACCGTAACCGTGTCCGTAAGCGTTGCCCTTCACAACCGCAATATTGTAAGCGTGAGGGAATGTCTCACTTAGAAGCTTCGCGTTATGTTCAATTGCACTGTTATTAATCTCAACGTATGTGTTTCGATACATAATCACCCTTCTTATACCTGACTATACTATCATTTTGAGTTTCTGACATAAAGCATTCCTAATGCTTAATATATGACAAAAAATGCTTTCGTGGGAAAGCATTTTCTGTAAGCCTATTTAAGTTTTTCTTTTAAGAAATCGATTGCATATACAAGCTGATTGTCAATCTTCTCGGTAGCATAAAGCTCTGAGTCGTACTCAAGCTCGATGTCGGGAGCGATACCCTCGCCGTGGATACATACACCGTTGGGAGTGTAGTAGCGGCTGGTGGTGATCTTGATACCGCTGCCGTCGCTTAAGGGATAAATCGTCTGAACGATACCCTTGCCGTAAGTGTTGGTACCGATTACGGTAGCAAGGCCGTAATCGTGAAGCGCGCCGGTAAGAAGCTCGGAAGCGCTTGCGGTATATTCGTTGGTAAGTACTACAAGAGGAATGCTGATAACGTTCTTGCCTCTGCACTTGTACTCATCGCGTTTACCCTGCTTGTCCTCGGTGTAGGTGATGATTCCCTTGGGAAGCATCTGTTCACCGATGCTGAGTACTGTATCGAGGTTACCGCCGCCGTTGCTTCGAAGGTCAAGAATCATAGCCTTCATGCCCTGCTCATAGAGGCTGTTGTAAGCCTTAATAAACTGGTCTGTGGTAACTTCGTCAAATTCTGTAATCTGAAGGTATCCGATACCGTCTTCTTTCATCTCGTATTCAACGGTAGGGGACTCAACCTTACCTCTGGTAACGGTTACTTCGATATAATCGGGAGCGCCCTCTCTGTATACGGTAAGGTCAACTGTCGTATTCTCAGGACCTCTGATCAATGCTACGGCATCGTCAAGCTTGTATCCGAAGAGGCTCTCGCCGTTAACCGCGTAGATAATATCATTATCCAAAAGTCCGGCTCTTGCCGCGGGTGAATCCTTGAAAATCTTGGTAAGAATAGGATAGCCCGTTTCCTCGTCCATCATAACGTAGGAACCGATTCCATAGTAAATGCCTTCGCTCGACATGAACATTTCGTTGAGTTCCTCGGCGGTGTAGTACTCTGCGTATTTGTCGCCCAAAGAATCGATGATGGCCTTATACATGTTCTCGTACATCTTGGATGTATCGATGTCTTCTTCAAAATAAAACTTCTTGACTACATTGTCGTATATCAGGTTAGCCTTATCGACGAAATCGCCTGAAATAAGGCTACCGTCGGTCTTAACCGAAGTGTCCTTGGATGTGTTTGAAGAAGTGCCGTTCTGGGATGAAGCTGTGCCCTGAACCGATGTGGCTACTTCGCTTATGCGCTGCTCGGCGAGCTTGGTTTCTTTTTCCAAAAGAACGATAAATAATATGGTCAGGAGTGTGCCGGTTACAAACACACCTGCCAGGATACCGCCCCAGAAGGAGCGTTTTTTCTCTCTTGTAAGTTCTTCCATGTTCTTAAATCCTAACCTAAAATTTTAGTATCCGAGATACGGCCAGGGGCTTACGTATGAGCCGTTGAGTCGTACACCGAAGTGCAGATGGTTACCTGTGGAACGTCCTGTGGTACCTACTGCCGCAATGTGGTCGCCTCGTGCCACGATGTCGTCTTTCTTAACGAAAAGCTTGGAGGCGTGCATGTAAATCGTGTAGAGTCCGTCGCCGTGACTGATCATGATGTAGTTACCCATGGACCAGTTATAATCGGCAGCTACCACTACACCGTCGTAAGCCGCAAGAATCTTGGAGCCTGCGGGGGCAGCCATATCGATACCGGAATGGTAGGATGTGGAGCCGTTGATGGGGTCGGTTCTGTAACCGAAGTCGTCGCTGATACGTGTGTATGCAGGTGCCGGCCAGGTGAACTTACCGCCGTCGTAGCTTAAGATTATGCCGTTGGCTGCTGCGATTGCTTTCTGCTCGGCTAAGATGGCTGCTTCCAATGTCTCGATGACACGGGTCTGCTCTTCGTACTCAGCCTCGTAGTCGGCTATCTGGTTTTCTTTGGCCTTGATGTCGCTTGTGTACTGGGCAAGCTGCTGTTCCTTCTCGGCAAGAAGTTCCTGCTGTGCCTGGCGCTCGGCTTCTTCATTGGCCTTGCATTGGTCGAGGTATTCTTTCTCCGCTTCGAGAGCCTGCTTACAAAGCTCGGTCCACTCTCTGGCAGCCGTGTACTCGTCAAGCATCTTGCGGTCGTAAGCTTCTAACTTCTCTATGTAATCTGCCTTAGTAAGGAAATCCGCGAAGCTCTTGGCATTGAGCATTATCTCAAGGTAGAAAGAATCACCTTTCAGATACATAAAGCGGATACGCTGCTTCATGGCTTCGTACTGGGCATTCTCGCGCTCGATGGCTTCGTTGAGCTCGGCAGTGATTACTTCAATCTCCTGCTCCTTCTCGGCGATGAGGCCTTTGTACTCTTCAATACGTCCTTCGATTGCCACTATCTCAGCATCGATTTTCTTAATGTATGAAGCAACGTCATTCTTAAGACCCTCAAGTTCTTTCTTAAGAGCCTGGGCATTGGCTATATTTTGTTTTAATTGTTTCTTGGCCTCTTCCGACTGAGATATCTGGTCTTTCTTCTGCTTAATGCTTTCATTGGTAATCGAAGAAATGGATGTCCCGGCGTAGGTGGCAGGTATGGCTGTGTGGGCGAGTATCAAACAGGCGACAGCCACACATAAAATGCGTCTTATTCTCTTCAAAACGCCCTCCTGTTCGGCCGGTCTAAACTCTTAAATGCTTTCTCACCGTAATGAAACTTCCGAGGAAACCGATACCTACGCCGATTGCAAGCGAAACGGGAAGCAGGTTCTTAAAGATTTCCTCAATCGCCAGGAAATTAAGTAATGACGAAAGAACGGAGAATTGCTCTTTTAAGAAGTTAAGTGCTCTGTTGTATACGAAATATATGAGTGCCAAAGGAATCGCCGCACCGACAAGACCTATGATGATACCTTCGATTACGAAAGGCGCGCGTACAAAGAAATCTGTCGCACCGATGTACTTCATTATCGAAATCTCTTCCTTACGGACGGTGATACCTATGGTAACTGTATTGCTGATAAGGAAAATGGATACGGCAAGCAGTATCGCGATGATACCGATGGAAATGTATCCGATAAGTTTATTCGCATTGCTTAAGGTAAGGGCGGTAAGTTCTGAACGCTTAACCTCGTTAACGCCGGGAACCGACTCAAGGTAAGTAACCAGCGCGCTCTGCATGGAAACGTCGTTAAGGTACACTTCGTAGTTGGAAAGACCTTCAAGCGGGTTCTCAAGGAAGCCGTCGCTGTAATCGCGAAGATACTCGGTCTTAAATCCTTCCCACGCTTCATCTGCGGACACGAAGTTAACCTTGGAAACTTCTGCTCTTCTCTTAATCATGTCGCCGATTTCTTCGATTCTGGCATCTGTGATGTCTTCGTCAAAGAAAACGACTATGCACACGCCTTCTTCGGCCGTCTTAACGATGTGCTGGAAGTTAGCCAGTACGGAGTAGAACAAACCGAATAAGAACAAACATGCACTGATGGTAGCAACGGAAGCAAGTGAAAACAGCTTGTTGCGGAATATGTTCTTGATGCCCTGCCAGAGGGTGTAGAAAAACGAACTAATCTTCATCGTCGTATCCTCCCCTCTCATGATCGCTTACTATCACGCCCTTGCGGAGTGTGATAACTCGCTTCTGCATGGCATTAACGATATCTTTATTGTGGGTAACCATGATAACGGTGGTGCCTGCGTTGTTAATCTCCTCAAGCAGTCTCATGATTTCCATTGAGTTGTTGGGATCGAGGTTACCTGTGGGCTCGTCCGCAAGAAGAACTGTGGGACGATTAACCAATGCTCTCGCAATGGCAACTCTCTGCTGCTCACCACCCGATAACTTGCCGGGCTTAGCCTTATACTTACCCGCAAGGCCTACGGTTGCAAGGACCTTGGGCACGTTCTTTCGAATCTGCTTGCCGGGTACCTGAATAATACGCTGCGCAAAAGCAACGTTCTCGTAAACATTACGGTCCTTAAGTAATCTGAAGTCCTGGAACACAACTCCGAGATTTCTTCTGAATTTGGGGATTTTGCGATGCTTAATCTTGTTGAGATTGTAATTAAGCACATAAAGATTTCCCTCTGTGGGAACGATTTCTCTTAATAACAGCTTGATGAAAGTAGACTTACCCGAGCCACTGTCGCCTACAACGAACACGAACTCACCCTTCTTAATCTTAAGGGATACGTTGCTCAGCGCCGGAATTCCGGCCTGGTAGGACTTGGAGACATTCTCCATTACAATGACTTCATCATCTTCCATCAGCTTTTTCTTTCTGTTAGGTAAAGCCATAACCTCTGCTCCTTAGAATCAGTATTCAATGCTCTCCATGTATTTCATGTACTTGACTACCATAAGGGCAATCTTGAATGTAATTGCGTCCTCAAAGACTCTCAAATCAAGCCCTGTAAGCTTCTGAAGCTTATCAAGACGATATACGAGAGTATTGCGGTGAATAAACAATTGTCTGGAAGTCTCGGAAACGTTAAGGCTGTTCTCGAAGAACTTCATGATTGTGGTGAGGGTTTCCTCATCGAACTCATCGGGGCTCTTACCGCCGAAGATTTCCTTAATAAACATCTTGCAAAGCGGAATGGGAAGCTGATAAATCAAACGTCCGATTCCAAGCTCCGAGTAAGCGACAACGTCTCTGTCGCCAAAGAAAATCTTTCCTACATCGAGAGCCATCTTGGCTTCTTTGTAAGAACGGCTGACTTCCTTAATCTCACCTACAGCGGTACCGTAAGATACGTGTACGCCTTCAATGCCTTCTTTGGCAAGGACGCCGATGATGGCGCGAGCCGCACGGTCCACTTCCTTGGAGAAGTCTGTGTCCTCAAGCTCCTTAACCACGATAACGTTGTTCTCGTCAACAGCAGTGATAAAGTCCTGATTGTTGGAACCGAAGTGAGTACGGATGCACTCAAGAACGTTATTGTCCTTTCTCTCGCCCGCTTCGATAATCATGGCTACACGCTTAACGTCGGTAGCGATATGAAGCTTCTTGGCACGACTGTAGATATCTACCAAAAGAAGGTTGTCAAGAAGAAGGTTCTTGATAAAGTTGTCCTTGTCGAAACGCTCCTTGTAGGCAACTATGAGGCTCTGAATCTGGAAGGCAACCATCTTACCGATCATGTATACGTCTTCACCCGTACCGCATGCGATAAGAATGTACTCAACCTGCTGCTCATCGTAAATCTTAAAGTACTGATAGCCCTGTATCTCCTGGGAGTCTGCCGGTCCCTGCGCGAATTCTCTTGCGGCCTTGGAAACCGTACCGGTATGTCCGCTTGTGGATACAACGTCCTTTCCTTCAGTATCTACGACGCTAAGTTCTACTCTGGAAATTCCCTTAAGTCCGTCGATGGTAGTCTGCAATATCTGATTAGATATCATGATTTCCTCCAAAGAATGTTTCTGATTAGACAATTTTCACAACGAAAATTGCACCTCGAATCGTGAAAAAAACATATTTACGTTACCATTTTATTATCTTTTACTTAAAAAGCCAACCCCTAAATGTGCATTTTTTATGCATTTTTTTGTTTTTTTGCCTTTTACGGCGCCAAAAAGAACCTAAAAAATAACCAAAGGAGCCCCTTCAAAAAACTTTTTAAAAAAATACTTGATTTTTGAAAAACTATCCCCTATAATAACGTAGTGCAATCGCGAGAGCGGTTTACAAATACCTTTGGGGTATCGCCAAACGGTAAGGCAACGGACTCTGACTCCGTCATTTCAAGGTTCGAATCCTTGTACCCCAGCTATACGGAACTGATTCAGAATTTCTGAGTCAGTTCTTTTTTTGCGTTCATATATCAAAATGACATTTCAGTGCGATTTTTGTATAATTGAGACAATACGAGTTGTTTCTTTTTATGACAATGCTATGCTTACATCACAAGTTGACACCGGAGGGAATTGTGGGAGACGTATCATTCTATTTGTTGTTATGTGTGATATTGGTGGTAATACTTACAGGATGCATTTTTGTGCTGGTCAGAAGTTATTTAAAGTTAGCTGCGAGAAATGCCGCTCTTCGCGAAAGCATCAACAATCTCTCGAGCCTTAACGACAAGCTTCGAATGGACAGACACGATTATCTGAATCACCTGCAGGTTGTGTATGGTCTTATGGAGCTAGAAGAATACGACGAGATGACTTCTTATCTTAAGAAGGTATATCGTGAGCTTTTAAAAACCGGCAAAGCCATCAAAACTTCCAAGCCCGCCATCAACGCCCTCCTTGCCGCCAAGGCCGCCGAATCCGAGAGCAAAGGCATCGAATTCATCATCGAAGTGAAATCCGATCTTTCGAACCTTCACATCGAGGACTGGGAACTTTGCAAGGTTCTTTCGAATTTAATCGACAATGCCATCCGCGCTCTTGAAGACTGCGACCGTCAGGGTAAAAGAATCCGCGTCAACATAACCGAAACACCAAACGAATACATCTTTGATGTCGACAACAACGGTCCTGAAATTCCCGCAGACGTTAAAGCCAACATGTTTAAGAAAGGCTTTACCACCAAGAAAGAAGCCGGCCACGGAATGGGGCTTTCCATAGTTTCGGAAATACTTAGTGCCAACAAAGGCACCATAGAATCAGAGTCAAGCACAGAAGAAACCGTGTTTACGGTTAAATTTGAAAAAGGAGCATAGGTATGGGCACAATTCAGATTTTGGGCATAGTAGTACTTATTATCGGAATTGTCTTAATCGGTGTGGAATTCTATCTTCCCGGTTTCGGTCTTCCCGGAATCAGCGGAATAATCTGTACCGCCGCAGGCATATTCCTGGCCGGCCGCAACGCGTCGGAAAGAGTTATTGTCGGGGTAATTGCTATCGTAGTGATAGCTGTGATGCTCGTAGTAAGCATCATCCTCTTTAGTTCCAAGAAAGTAAAATCTCCCATCAAACTGGAGACGGATCTTCAGGGTAAGAACCTTTTTATAGACGAAAAAGACATGGAATACCTTATCGGCAAAAAGGGCATAGCTCTGACAGATTTAAGGCCTTCGGGCAAAGGAGAATTCGACGGGGTAAAGCTGGATATTTATTCTTCCAATTATTACATCAAAAAGGATTCGGAATTAATAATAACAGCAATCAAAAACAACAAAATACTGGTTGAGGAGGGTAAATAAATGAAACTGACACTTATCATTTCGGCAATCATTATTGTATTATTACTGGTATTCTTTACGGTTATTCCTGTGGGTGTATGGATTACAGCCATCGCGAGCGGCGTTAAGATTAACATCTTCTCTCTTGTGGGTATGAAGCTTCGTCGCGTCAGACCCGCCAAGATTGTACGCCCTATGATCAAAGCAACCAAAGCAGGCCTTAAAGTCAAAGGCAATCAGCTGGAAGCACACTATCTCGCAGGCGGCGACGTAGACAATGTTATTAACGCTCTTATCGCAGCGGAACGCGCCGGAATCGATCTTTCTTTCGAACAGGCCTCCGCTATCGATCTTGCAGGCCGTAACGTTTTTGATGCAGTTAAGATGAGCGTAACTCCCAAGGTTATCGAAACACCTCAGATCTCTGCAGTTGCCAAAGACGGTATCGAGCTCTTGGTTAAAGCACGTGTAACCGTAAGGACCAACATTGAGCGATTAATCGGTGGTGCCGGCGAACAGACCGTTCTCGCAAGAGTCGGCGAAGGTATCGTCACAACCGTAGGCTCCGCACAGACACACAGCAGCGTACTTGAGAATCCCGACGATATTTCCAAGGTTGTTCTTGAGAAGGGTCTTGATTCAGGCACCGCTTATGAGATAATTTCTATTGATATAGCAGACATCGATATCGGAAGAAACATCGGTGCCAACCTCCAGAGCTTGCAGGCAGAAGCCAACACCAAGATTGCTCAAGCCAAGGCCGAAGAAAGACGTGCTATGGCAGTCGCTCTCGAGCAGGAGATGCGTGCCGAAGTAGTAAAGGCTGAGTCCGAAGTTCCGAGAGCTATGGCAGAAGCCTTAAAATCAGGAAACATCGGTGTGCTTGATTACTACAACTTAAAGAACGTTCAGGCCGATACCAAGATGAAGAACGATATCGGAACAGGCGTGACCGATTACGTTAAGAACAAAAAAGATAAATAAGCCGATTAAGGGGTTACAGATATGATTAAAGTCATGATAGTCGAGGATGAAGCCGAGATTCGTTACATCCTTCAGAAAATGATAGAGCGTACCGATGATTGCAAGGTAATTTCCGCTTGCGACAGCTTTGCCTCGGCCATCAGTGACTTTATTAAGCTCCGCCCCGATGTTGTCTTTATGGACATAGACTTAAACGGCGAAAGCGGTCTTGAATGCGCCAAAGCCATCACCGAAGTGGACCCCAAGATCAAGATAGTCTTTGCCACCGCCCACAGCGAGTACATGGCCAATGCCTTTGAGATTTATGCTTTTGACTATCTCGTAAAACCTTTCAACCTCGAAAGAATAGGCAAAACTCTTTCCCGCATCAAAAGCTTGTCTGACGCAGCTTCTTTGGGCGACAAATCCGAGTCTTCGCCCGACAAGCTCATTATCAAGGGCAAAGAAGAAATCAATCTTGTGGATACCGAAGACATCATCATGATAGAGCGCACCGACGGTATGACCAGAATCGTCACCGGAGACGAAATTTATCTTACTTCGCAGGCGCTTTCCACTCTTGAAGAAAAGCTGGATCCCGAGAAATTCATGCGTTGCCACAAGTCCTACATTATAAAGATTGATGCCGTCAAAAAGCTTGAAGTTTACGGCAGATGGACATACTCGGTAACGCTTAAAGGCACAGCAGAGACAGCTCTTATGACTTCGGAAAAATATGATGAAATGAAGTCAAAATATGCTGCCAACAAGTAGCACTTTATTTCTTAATAACGTTTTGATATAATAGCCCAAAGCCACTCATCATTTCGGGTGGCTTAAGAAAGGCTGTTTTTTATGTTTAATCTTGCGCAAATGCAAACTTTATATGTTGAGAAGCTCGTTGAGTTCGGCGCTTATCTCGTGCCCGAAGAATTGAAGGACAAGAAAGTTCCCGCTGCCAACGAGCACGTTTTACTTCCCAAGAAGCAGGTTGCCGAAGGGCTCAAGCGTGGCGATGCGGTGGATGTGTTCCTGTATCTTGATTCAGCCGACAGACTCATAGCTACCACCGTTACCCCGAAGCTTTCTCTCGGGCAGGTCGGAAGACTTACCGTTAAACAGGTTACCAAGATTGGTGCGTTCCTTGACTGGGGACTTGAGAAGGACTTGTTGCTTCCCTTCCGCGAGCAGACATCGAAGGTTTCTGAGGGAGATGAAGTTCTCGTAGCCGTATACCTTGATAAATCAAGCCGTATCTGCTCTACCATGAACGTGTATCCTTACCTTACTACCACAGATAAGTACAAAAAGGATGACAAGGTTACCGGCACCGTATACCAGACCAGCGACAATTTCGGCGTGTTCGTGGCCATCGACGATATGTATCAGGGACTTATCCCCAAGCGTGAGGTCTACGGCAAGTGTGAAATCGGCAGCACAATCGAAGCCCGCGTAATTAATGTAAGAACTGACGGCAAGATTGATTTGAGCATCCGTGAGAAGTCTCACCTTCAGGCTGAGGCCGATTCCGAGAAGATTCTCGAGCTGATTAAGTCTTACGACGGAGTTCTTCCTTTTACCGAGAAGGCATCTCCCGAGGTCATCACCCGTGAAACCGGCATGAGCAAGAACGAGTTCAAGAAGGCTGTAGGCCACCTTTATAAGAACCGTAAGATAGAAATAACTTTTGACGGCAAAATAAAGTTGATATAGAATAATAAAGACAATAAAAGGATATCTGAATGTATCATAGATTTAGATATCCTTTTTTTATTCTGAGGGGTCGTATGAATATTCTGTTGTTTTTGATTATCGTTTTAATATTCATTGTAGGAATCGGATTGCTTAACGAACGCATCTTCAAGCTTCAAAGCGATATAGCTCTGATTCTTTTTTCTTTGATTATTTCTCTGGGGCTTCTTTTTGCAAGAAAGTTCTCAAATATTGATTCACTTAACACTTTTATAGATCAGCTGGGCGACTTCGGATTCGAAGAGTACCTTATGGACGGCGTGTTGTGCTTCATGCTCTTTGCCGGAGCCAGCAAGGTAAATATGAGGAAGTTCCGACAGAACATCCGCCCGATATCGCTTCTGGCGCTTCTTACCACGGTTATTTCGTCGGTTTTCTACGGGGTGCTGTTCTATCTGGTGAGCCTTGTGTTCAGGCTTCCTTTGGACATTACGACCTGCGTGCTTCTCGGTTGCGTGGTATCGCCCACCGACCCGATTGCGGCGACAGGTATTCTTAATAAGATAGGTCTTTCCAAGAATGTGTGCTCCATCATCGAGAACGAATCGCTCTTTAACGACGGTACCGGCGTAACGCTTTTTATCTTCGTGCGCGGGCTCATTACCAAGAGCGAAGGCTCGAACTTCATGGTTCTTTTCTTCAAGGAAATTCTCGGTGCCATCGCGGTTGCTTTGATAATGTCATTCATTTTCTTTTCACTTATTAAGCTTACGCGTGACCCGATTAAATACATTTTGATATCGCTTCTCAACGTTTCGCTTGTATACATTATCTGCGAGCATCTCGGTTTCTCGGGAGTTATCGCTTCGGTTGTGTGTGGAATGTACTTCTCCTATGCATTCTCCAAGATTGAAAACCGTGTGGTGGTTATCGATGAGAAGGATTTGTACAGAGACTTTTGGGAGATACTCGAGTCCATACTTAACGCTGTGTTGTTCGTAATGATTGCACTGCTTGTACTTAATATCGAGCTTAGTGAGTATGTTCTTTTGCTGGTACCTGTTGCGATTGTGATAATCGTAGTTTCAAGAGCATTCGGCGTATTCATAAGCAGTTTGCTTACCGGTCGCAAGATGCCCGGCAACTACAGTCTTCGCGAGTTTGTAGCTCTTATGACCTGGTCGGCGCTTAAAGGCGGACTTTCACTGGCCCTTGCATTGGGTACCAAGGAATTCCTGCCACATAACATATATCTTATATTCATGAATGTGACTTACGTGACGATTTTCTTCACGGTTTTGGTACAGGGATTAACCATTAAGAAAGTTTACTTCTCGCTTGAGAAGCACAAGACAGAAAGACTTAAGAGGGAGAACAGACGATGAAAGTTATAGTTGTTGGAATGGGCAAGACCGGTCTTACTCTGATAGAGATGCTGACTCGCGAAGGCATCGAGATTACCGTTATTGATTGCTCTAAGAAAATAATCGACGCCGTAACCGACAAGTACAATGTTACAGGGGTTGAGGGAAGCGGTGCCTCTCGTGAGACTTTGAAAAAAGCAGGAGCCGAGACGGCCGACATGCTCATTGCGCTTACCGCAGTTGATGAGATTAATCTCCTAAGCTGCCTCCAGGCCAAGAACCTCGGTACCCGTTATACCGCTGCAAGACTTGTTCTTTCGGACCTTTCTCTTGAAAAGGATTCTCTTATTAAGGAGTACCATATAGATTATATCGTGCGCCCGAAGATTGATGTGGCTGAGATTATTTACAACAATATCGGTCTTCCCGGTCATGTGCGTCTGGATTCTTTCTTTGACGATGCTATACAGATGCTTTCGATTGTTGCTTTAAAGGATTCTCCGTTTTGTGGCAAGTCTCTTCTCGACCTTCACAAGGAGCTTAACGGAAGCTTCCTTGTCGTTGCGGTTGTGCGCGACGGTAAGCTATTCATTCCGGACGGCAACTTCGTATGTGAAGAAGACGATAACGTCTACCTCACCTCCGACCAGGAAGGTGTTGCCGAGACCTTTAAGAAGATGGGCATCATCACTACGAGTTCCAAGAAAGTACTGGTAGTTGGCGGAGGCTTTACAGGCGATTATCTTGCGGAGAAGTTACTCAGAAAAGGCAAAGATGTAACCATCATCGAAGAGAACATTCAGAACTGCAAGAGGCTTATGGAGAAATACCCCAATGCCAAGATTTCCTACGGCAACGCCGAGTCTGTCGAAATCCTCGATGCCGAAGGTATATCCAAAAAAGACGTTGTTGTATCCATCACAGACCGTGACGAAGCCAACCTTGTGGTAAGTATGTATGCCTGGTCCGAAGGTGTTCCTTCGATTATCACCAGAATCGAAACTGTCGCTCATGCCAAGATGCTTCACAAGGTCAATATGGACATTACCGTATCCCCTTGTGAAGTGGCAGCCAATAAGCTGTACAGATATGTACGTAACTCTCAAATGAAGGATGCAGAGAACGAAATCTTACGCTTCAATACCATCTGCGACTCTCTCGCCGAACTTATGGAGTTCAACATCACCGAAAACTGCAGCCATTTAAATATACCTTTCCGCGACAAAGCCTTTAAGCTAAAGAAAGACACTCTTGTAGCCGCCATCATCCGCAACGGCGAGATGAAAATCCCCGGCGGTTCGTCGACATTGCAGGTCGGCGACAAGGTATTTATCGTTTCGGCAAGCAAGAATAAGATTAAAAACTTGAACGAAATATTCCGCTAGAAATACAAGACCCCGGGCGAATCATCGTCCGGGGTTCTTTCTTATTCTGTTATGCGTAGAAGTCTACATTGGATCCCACAGCAGGATTAACGCTTCTCTCCATCTCGGCCTTGTCAATCATCTTAACAATGCCTTCTCCTATGGCTTCGTTAGTATCCATCGCCTTGCTGAGTACGGCAGTGCCTACTTCAGTCTTAGTGTTTATCTGTGAAATTGCCATCGACAATCCTGTAATATTCATAGCCACAACCTCCTTATCAGGTTAGTACAGCAATTATACATACGGATTATTACTAAGCAATTAACAACTTAGAATCCAAGTTTCTTGGAGATGACTTCAACAGTCTTATCAAGGCAGCCTGCCTCGAAAGGAACGCGTAAGCCTGCCTGAGGAAGCATCTTGGAGTAGAAATCGCTTGCGGAAAGCTTGCAAAGCTTTAAGTAGCTTTCCCATGCAGCCTTGTAATCCTCGTCCATCTTAGCCTTGTACTCAAGTGCTACGGTCTGAGCAAGACAGTAGTCGATGTAGTAGAAAGGATAATTGTAGATGTGAGGTTGTCTCTGCCACCATCCGCCGCTTGTGTAGAATGCGTTGTCTGCATAATCTAAGTCAGGTCTGTATTCTTTCTCAAGCTTAAGCCAAACGTCGCGTCTTTCCTTGGGGCTCATCTCGGGATTGGCATAGATGATGTGCTGGAACTCATCGACCATACATCCGTAAGGGATGAAAGTAATGGCGCCTTCAAGGTGAGCAAGTCTGTAATCGTCGGTCTTGTCGCCAAAGAACTGCTCCATCCAAGGCTCGGTAAAGAATTCCATGGACATGGAGTGAATCTCGGCTGTCTCCATACCGATTTCATTAAGCTCAGGATAGTACTTACGAGTAACGTATCCCTGGAATGCGTGACCTGCTTCATGAGTGATAACCTCTACGTCATGCTGAGTACCGTTGAAGTTAGCAAAAATAAAGGGTGCATAATCATAGTCGGGAAGGGAAGTCATGTAACCGCCGGCGCGCTTGGTCTTACGACCGAGTACGTCGAAGAGCTCATTCTCTGTCATGAAATCAAAGAATTCCTTGGTCTCGGGAGAAAGCTCGGCGTACATCTTCTGGCCTTCTTTTAATATCTCTTCGGGAGTTCCGATGGGTCTGGGATCGCCGTCCTTAAAGTTAACGGGATCGTAGTAGTACAAGTGGTCAAGACCCAGTCTCTCGCGACGTCTCTCGTTAATCTTGCAGGCAAGAGGAACGATTTTCTTTTTAACTTCGTCTCTGAAGACTTCAACTTCCTTGGGGCCGTAGTCGTTACGTCCCATGCGGTCGTAGCCGAGAGGAAGATAGTTGTCGTAGCCAAGGAGCTTAGCCTGAGCGGTACGATTCTTAACGAGCTTGTCGTAAATCTCGTCAAGCTTGTCCTGTACCGAAAGAAGGAAGCCTGTGGTCTTAGCGTAGGCTTTCTTACGTACTTCACGGTCCTTGTCAGTCGTATACTTGGTCATAAGGGAGAGGTTCAATACCTCACCTTCCCAGTCAATCTTGGCAGAAGCGATGAGCTTGCCGTACTCTGTTACAAGTGCATTCTCTTCCTGCATAAGGGGTACCATGTCAGGTACAAAAGAACGCATCTCAAGTTCAATGTTCTTAAAAGTAACAGGACCTAACTTCTCCACAAGATAATCTCTGAAGGGACAATCATACAATGCCTTCTTGAACGCAACGCTTACCTCTGTCATGGTAGGACCCATTTCATCGTAGTAAGCCTGCTCGTCTTCATAGAATTTATCTGCAGTGTCAATGTCGTGTCTGATGTGGCAAAGGGTACGCATGGTGCTTGCGTGTCCGTAAGCCTTGGTAGCTTTACGATTGATTTCGAAAGCTTCCTCGCCGCTTTTGGCGTTCTTTAAGTCTTCGGTAAGCTTAACGATTTCTTCTTTAAGCTTAGCGTAGTCTGCCCTTTCATAGGGCATTTCGGAAAATTTCATCATATAAACTAACCCGTAACCTCTCTTTGATGATTTAGCGCGGTAAAATCTCGCGCAATTCATATGGTAGCATAAAAATCGCCCTGAAGAAATACTCCAGGGCGAAATTTATACTTTTTTAATTAAGCCTTACCGTTAGAACCAAGAACGTTAACGATCTTGTGAGCAACCATGTCCTTAACAGCCTGACGAGCGGGCTTTAAGTACTGTCTGGGATCGAAGTGATCGGGATGCTCAGCGAAGTACTTACGGATGTTACCGGTCATTGCAAGACGAATATCGGAGTCGATGTTAATCTTACATACGGAAAGGGTAGCAGCCTTACGAAGCTGTTCTTCCGGAATACCTACAGCGTCGGGCATGTTGCCGCCGTACTGGTTAACCATCTTAACGAATTCCTGAGGAACCGAAGATGAACCGTGAAGTACGATGGGGAAGCCGGGAAGACGCTTGGAAACCTCTTCAAGTACGTCGAAACGAAGCGGAGGGGGAACAAGGATGCCGTCAGCATTTCTGGTGCACTGTGCTGCGGTGAACTTGTAAGCGCCGTGTGAAGTACCGATAGCGATTGCAAGAGAGTCACAACCTGTACGTGTAACGAACTCTTCAACTTCTTCAGGTCTGGTGTAAGACTCGTGACCTGCTTCTACAACTACTTCATCCTCGATACCTGCAAGGGTACCAAGTTCTGCTTCTACTACTACGCCGTGCTCGTGAGCGTATTCAACTACCTGCTTGGTAAGAGCGATGTTGTCCTCGAAAGACTTGGAAGATGCATCGATCATAACGGAAGTGAATCCGCCGTCGATACAAGACTTACAAAGTTCGAAAGAATCGCCGTGGTCAAGGTGAAGAGCGATCGGAATCTCGGGATTCTCGATAACAGCTGCTTCAACAAGCTTTACAAGATAAGTGTGGTTAGCGTATGCACGCGCACCCTTTGAAACCTGAAGAATAACAGGGCTCTTTAACTCGCCTGCAGCTTCAGTGATACCCTGTACGATTTCCATGTTGTTTACATTGAAAGCGCCGACTGCGTAACCGCCGTCATATGCCTTCTTAAACATTTCAGTTGTGGTAACTAAAGACATTTTTTGTCCTCCTTTATGTGAAATAATTGATTTTTATAATAATATGCGCGAGGGCACATTAGAATCTTGGTACGGTCGCGAAACCAACAAGTATTATAGCATAAAGAAATTAAATTTGTAAATCTAAAGACACGTCGGTGATTCCTTATACTTCGAACATCAAATCCGCATAAGTCGGGAACGGCCAATACTTCTTATTGACAATCTTCTCAAGCTTATCCGCAGGATCGCGAAGTGCCTTCATGGCGGGAACTACAGTGCGCATGTAAGCAAGAGCACGTTCTTTCTGATTGCTGATACCTACAGCGGCTTTTCTGGCATCCTTCATCTTCTCAAGAGCATCCTGCATTTCGCTTAAGTACTCATTGACCTGCTTAAGCATCTTAACGGGAACTTCGGGCTCTACGCCTGCTGCCTTCATGGAGTTAATGGTGTCCGCAAGAGACTTCGCATAAGACATAACCGCAGGAATAATCTGCTTGGAAGCCATACCGGTCATGGTGTGAGCCTCAATGTTAATGGTCTTTGAGTATGTCTCGTACAAAACTTCGCTTCTGGATTCAAGCTCGGCTCTGGTAAATATCTTAAACTTCTCGTAAAGCGCAACCGCCTTATCGGTGGTAAGAGCGGAAATAGCCTCAGCCATAGTGGGAAGATTGGGAAGACCGCGTCTCTTGGCTTCCTCTACCCATTCCTCGGAATAACCGTCGCCGGAGAAAATAATTCTCTGATGCTCGGTAAGATTCTTCTTAATCAAATCATGAACAGCGGCACCGAAATCATCCGCTTTCTCAAGTATATCGCAAGCTTCGGAGAAGCTCTCTGCAACGATAGTATTAAGAGTAGTGTTAGCGCTACCTATGGAATCTGAGCTACCTACGCTTCTGAACTCAAACTTGTTACCGGTAAAAGCAAACGGCGAAGTACGGTTACGGTCTGTCGCATCCTTCTCAAAATCCTGAATGGTGGATACGCCGGTCATAAGCTTACCGCCTGAAATAAGTTTGCTGGCAGCACCTGTCTCTACAAGCTGACGTACAACATCCTCAAGCTGAGCGCCTAAGAACACGGAAATGATAGCGGGCGGAGCCTCTGAACCTCCGAGACGTTCATCGTTACCGGGGCATGCGGCGCTGAGTCTTAATAAGTCCGCATGTCTGTCAACAGCCTTAAGGATGCAGGAAAGCACCAAAAGAAACTGTATATTTTCATTGGGCGTATCGCCGGGATCGATTAAGTTAATACCGTCATCGGTGCTGAGCGACCAGTTATCGTGCTTACCGGAACCGTTGACACCTGTGAAGGGCTTCTCGTGAAGGAGGCACGCAAGATTGTGGCGGGTAGCCACTTTCTTCATAATCTCCATGGTAAGCTGGTTGTGGTCCATAGCGATGTTGGCAGTCTCGTAGATGGGAGCAAGTTCGTGCTGAGCGGGAGCAGCTTCGTTGTGCTGAGTCTTGGCGGTAACGCCAAGCTTCCAAAGCTCCACATTTAAGTCGCTCATGTAGCTTCCGATGCTCTCTTCGATGGTGCCGTAGTAGTGATCGTCAAGCTCCTGACCCTTGGGAGCGGGAGCGCCGAAAAGAGTGCGACCCGCAAAAATAAGGTCCTGTCTCTTTAAATATTTATCTCTGTCCACAAGGAAGTATTCCTGCTCGGGTCCTACCGAAGCGGTAACTTTCTTGGACGTGGTATTTCCGAACAATCTAAGGAGCCTGATACTCTGCTCACTCACTGCCTCCATGGAACGAAGGAGCGGTGTCTTCATATCAAGCGCTTCGCCTTTGTATGAACAAAATGCCGTGGGAATACAGAGAACAACGCCGATGGCGTCTTCTTTAAGAAATGCGGGGCTGGTCATGTCCCAGGCTGTGTAACCGCGCGCCTCGAAAGTAGCGCGAAGTCCGCCCGAAGGGAAGCTTGACGCATCCGCCTCGCCTTTAATCAATTCTTTACCCGAGAACTCAAGGAGGCATCTGCCTTCCTCGTCGGGGTGTTTAATAAATGCATCCTGCTTCTCGGCAGTGATGCCTGTAAGAGGCTGGAACCAATGTGTGAAGTGAGTGGCACCGTTTGAAACTGCCCAGTCTTTCATGGCAGCGGCCACAACGTCAGCTGTTTTCAAAGAAAGCTCTCCGCCCTCTTCTCTGACCTGCATGACTTCCTTAAATACCTGCTCGGGAAGGTATTCCTTCATCTTTCCGACGGTAAAAACATTTTTGGCAAAAATCTCTTCGATATTGGCTTTAGCACACATGTCGGTTTCCTCTTTTATGCTTTTTAATGGATTTTACCCCAAAGTCGTAAATTCGGTCAATATAACTCTTAGATAAATAAGAAAAATATAATTATTCCGCGTTTGTTGAATTTACACCTTTGACGCGCAAAATGTCATACTCCTTAGCCGGCTCTGACAGCGTGATGCAGAGCTTCTGCCTTGAATGAGGGCAGGACTCCATTTCGTTACCGTCTTCGTCCTGTATGGAAAGAACCTTGACCTTAACGTTGTCTCCCGAAGGCTTCATGATTTCAATCTCGTCGCCTACGAGGAACTTGTTCTTTTGCTCTATATATGCGCGATTACCGTCGGCGCGCTCTACGGTGCCGAGGTAAATGTATTCATTGACGTATGTGTTGGAATCGTACACCTGACTGTCTTCGTCGGGCTTGCCAAAATAAAAGCCCGTGGAAAAATGTCGGTAAGTGCACTTGGCAATCTCTTCGCGGTACCACCCAAGGTTAGCCTCGTACTTTGCACGGGACTCAAAGAAATCGTCGATGGCCTTCCTGTAAGTACGCGCAACGGTGGCAACGTACAAGGCGGTCTTCATGCGGCCTTCAATCTTGTAGCTGTCGATACCCGCATCCACGAGCTCGGGGATGTGGTCCACCATGCAAAGGTCTTTGGAATTAAAAATAAAGGTTCCGCGCTCATTCTCGTATACGGGAAGGTATACGCCGGGACGCTTCTCTTCCACTACCGCATACTTCCAGCGGCAAGGGTGAGTGCAGGCACCTCGGTTGGCGTCGCGACCTACGAAATAATTGCTGAGTAAGCATCTGCCGGAATAGGAAATGCACATGGCGCCGTGTATAAAGCACTCGATTTCCTTGTCGGCGGGAACATTCTCACGAATCTCCTTAATCTCACGAAGAGACAATTCGCGCGCCATAACTACGCGCTTGGCGCCGAGGCCGTACCAGAAATTGCAGGTTGCATAGTTCGTGTTATTGGCCTGGGTGGAAATGTGAATCTCTATCTCAGGGCAGATTTCCCTTGCAATCTGAAACATGCCGGGGTCGGCGATGATAAGGGCATCGGGGCCCAGTTCTTTTAACTCTTTGAAATACTCGCGGGCGCCGTCAAGATCGTAATTGTGCGCAAGGATATTGGCGGTAACGTGAACCTTGGCGCCGTGGTCGTGAGCAAATTTGATGCCTTCGGCCATCTCTTCTTTGGAAAAGTTCTTGGCCTTGGCGCGCAGACCGAAAGCCTCGCCACCGATGAAGACGGCGTCGGCTCCGTATATAACTGCGGTTTTTAATACTTCAAGGCTGCCGGCGGGAACCAGCAGTTCGGGTTTTTTAATCATTTTGTTTCCTTTTGGTGCTGATGGTAACTCCGTCCCCGATGGGAAGAATTACGGTTGTAAGTGCGTCATTGTGCGTAAGCTCGTAAAGATAGTCGCGCATACGCTTGTATATGGTGCGGTTACGGCGTTCAACCGCGAATTTGGACTCTAAGATATCGCCTTCCTGCATCACGTTGTCCGTAAGAAGGATTCCGCCCGGTGCGAGAAGCCTCATGATATCCGGGAAGAAGTTAATATACTGCCCCTTGGCTGCATCCATGAAGATAAAGTCAAAAGAACCTGTAAGCTCCTTAAGTATATCTGTGGCGTCCCCTTCTAGAAGTGTAATCTTGTCCTCATATCCAAACTTCTTGAAGTTCTCGCGTGCCACCGGGATACGTTTCTCGTACTTCTCGATGGTGGTGATGTGGGAATCTTCGGGCAGATTATCGGCCATCAAAACAGCGGAAAAACCAATGGCGGTTCCTACCTCCAAAACGGAGCGCGGACTGTGCGCGGCAAGAAGAAACTTAATAAGTGTCTGCATCTCCTTGCGTATAATCGGTACATTGGTTTCAAGTGAGAACCTCTCAAGTTCCGAAAGGGCTTCGGAATCCGCCGAGGCATATGAATTTATGAATGAGGTCATGCGCTCATTGACTATCACGTGCTATTCCTCTTTGTCTTTATCATCTTCCGAGCCGTTCTTGGAAGGGCTCATAGCCTTCATCATTTCCTCGGTAGTCATGGATGTGTTGAGCGTGTATGAGCCGGGTCTGATGGTATCCTTGTAAACGGATACGTACATCTGAATCATGGCAAGCTTGTAGTCTCTTACAAGTCCCTTTTCTTCAAGGGTCTTGGCAAGGTCTTTAAAGGACTTGCCCTCGGTGTAAGACACTACCACATCTCTTCCGGGTGAGGGCGCAATGGGTGCTTCGGTAAAGATTCTGTACCCAAAATCGTACGCCGCCAATGTCTTCGTATATAAGAAATTAACTATCCAGATTGCTACGGCAATCTTAATGATTGCCGAAAGAATCGTGGCCAAAATCTGTGTGAGTTTCATTATTCAATCTCCAAACCCGCGGCAACATTTCTGTTGAACTCATGTATCATCTTACAAAGTGCCACTTCGGCAGTGATAAACTCGCCTACCGCTTTATTATTAATAACATCTTCGTACTCATTAGTCAATGCATCCATCATATCGTACGGATCGCCGACATCGCCCTGCTGAATCAGGAAATTCTTGTCCCTCATCTCATCCACGCGGGCATAAAGCTCGGGATTCTCTCTCAAATGATTGAGAAGCCTTATAAACTCCGCATACTCGGGCGTATTGCGAATCGCGTCGAGTACCTGATTGCTTAAGTAGGTTAAATCTGTCATATCATGCCTCCTATCCTACGGTGGCCAAAGAAAAACTACACTCCGCTTATAATGGGTACGATAACCGGGCGACGCTTGTTGGTACGCCAGAAGTACTCTGAAAGAGTATCCTTCATAATCGTCTTAAGCTTGCCCCAGTCAAAAATATTCCTGTCAAAGGCACTGTTGAGTGCTCTGGTAAGTTCCTGACGTGCGCCTTCGAGAATCTCCTCGGATTCTTTCTCATAAATGCAGCCACGGGTATATACGTCGGGGCCCGCAATCATGGTGCCTGAGTACTCGTCCACTACGATGCTTGCGATAACAACACCGCTTTCGGAAAGTCTCTGACGATCCTTAAGAACCGAGTTACCTACGTCGCCGACACCGAGTCCGTCTACGTAAACAGACTGGCAAGGAACCTTGTCCACAACCTTGGCCTCGTCTTCGGAAAGTTCGAGCACGTCGCCCGAGCGAAGAATAACAATCTTGTCCTTCTCAAATCCGAGAGACTCGGCAATCTTGGCCTGAGCTTTTAAGTGCTTGTATTCTCCGTGTACGGGAAGTGAGTACTTGGGCTGTACAAGGGAATAAATGAGCTTAATCTCTTCGGCACATGCGTGTCCGGATACGTGAGCATCCTGGAAGATAACGTCTGCGCCCTTAACCAAAAGCTCGTTGATAATCTTCGTAACCGCCTTCTCGTTACCGGGAATGGGGTTAGATGAGAAAATTACTGTATCGCCGGCACCGATGGAAACCTTCTTGTGAGTGCCGTTAGCCATTCTGGAAAGAGCAGCCATGCTTTCGCCCTGGCTTCCGGTGGTGATGATAACCGTCTGCTCCGGCGGGAAGTTCTTAATCTGGTCCACATCCACGAGAGTATTCTGAGGAATGGATATTCTTTTTAAAGTCTGCGCAATATCAATGATGCTGACCATGCTGCGGCCTTCCACCGCAACCTTACGTCCGTGAGCGTGAGCAGTGTTTATAATCTGCTGAACTCGGTCAACGTTGGATGCAAAAGTAGCAATTATGATACGCGTATTCTTGTGCTCATTAAATATAGTGTCGAAGGTTCTGCCGACGGTACGCTCCGAAGGGGTGAATCCGGGACGCTCGGCGTTGGTGGAGTCGCACATAAGTGCAAGCACGCCTTTCTTACCGAGAGTGGCAAAACGCTCAAGGTCGATAGAGTCGCCGTATACAGGTGTGTAGTCTACCTTAAAGTCGCCGGTGTGCACTATAACTCCCGCGGGAGAGAAGATGGCAAGAGCAGCAGCGTCGACAATAGAGTGATTGGTCTTGATGAACTCAACCCTGAACTGTCCGAGATTAATGCTCTGACCGAACTTAACGACCTTTCTCTTAACGTTCTTTAAAAGTCCTTCGTGTTCTTTGAGCTTGTTTTCAATGATGCCGATTGTAAGCTTAGTAGCATAAATAGGCACGTTAACATCCCTAAGCACATAGGGAAGCGCGCCGATATGGTCTTCGTGACCGTGAGTAATTACAAATCCCTTTACCTTATCAATATTCTCTTTAAGATATGTTACGTCGGGGATTACAAGGTCGATTCCCAGCATATCGCCTTCGGGGAATGCAAGACCGCAGTCCACGACAATAATACTGTCTTCATACTCGAAGGCAGTAATGTTCATTCCGATCTGTTCCAAGCCGCCTAAGGGGATTATCTTAAGCTTTGAAACGTTCTTTTCTTTCTCTTTATTCAATTAAATCCTTTCTCCTGACTACTGCAGGATGTCGATATCCTCTAAAAGTGCGCCGAATACCTGACCTACGGCTTGAAGTTCGTCCTCGTCATCAACGATTTCGTAAACGCCTTCCGAATCACCCGATTTCGAAAGGTCCTTCAGCACATACGCGTCACCGTCTTCGGTCTCGCTCTCGGTTACCAACATATAATCAACACCGCCAAGGGTGGTTTTTTCAATTACATAAAATTCAATGGCATCGCCGTTGTTGCCGGCAAAAGAAATTTTCTCCATATAAGCTTCCCTTTATCCGGGCAAGTCTACTTGCCCGCAAACTCCATATAGCCCTCAAGTATAACACGCGCGGCTATCATGTCAACATATTTCTCTCTATCCTTGGGCTTAATACCGTCCGCGTCCATTATCTCAATGGCCTCAACGGTAGTAAGACGCTCGTCCCACATATGAACCGGAAGTCCGGTGCGACGCTCGAGCTTGTCCTTGAATTCACGTGACAGTTCGGCCCTTTCGCCTTCGGTTCCGTCAAGGTTAAGGGGAAGTCCCAGCACTATCTCCTTAACATCGTATTCAACAATCAGTTCCTCGATGCGGGCAAGGGTCTGTCTTAACTTATTCTCTTCTTTGCGCCTTATTATTTCCACTTCTCTGGCAACATTAAGAAGTGGGTCGCTTACTGCCACACCCACTGTCTTTGAGCCCAAATCGAGTCCCATTATTCTCATAAATTAATACCTAGTTCCAGCCTTTAACCTTAGCGTAAGAAAGAAGGAGCTCTTCGATAATCTCGTCTCTCTCGATACGACGAACCATCTTTCTGGCATCGTTATGAGAGGTTATGTACGTAGGGTCGTCGGATACAAGGTAGCCCGTAATCTGGTTAACCGCATCGTAACCCTTCTCCACATTGGCTCTGTACACAATCTCGAGTATCTCGGAAGCGCTTAAAGGTCTTTCCTGTTCAACTTTAAAAAACTGAGTCTGGTCAATACTTGCCATAAATAGTCTCTCTTTCTTTGTACTACACTTGCTATTTTAATCTATCATAAAAGTGTTTTCAATCAATTACAGAAATCTGAATAAACTTTTAAAAATTCCTTTGGAAATATCACAGAATCAACCGGGTCTGTGTAACAAGGCGGTAACGCGCATCTCGCCGCCTTCGATTTCCGCAAAGATTTCGCCGCCCATTTTATGAATGAGCTTCCTGCAGATATACAGTCCCAGACCGCTTCCCGGCTTGCTTCCCACATTCGTGCCCCTGTAGAAGCTGTCGAAAATATGCTCCGTCTCCTCTTCTTTGAGCGTGCAGCCGCTGTTGGTTATCGTGACGAGCCTTGCATCCTCTTCGTCGACAAAAGAAACCTTAATATAGCCCCCGTCGCCGTACTTGATAGCGTTCTCAAATATATTCTGGAGCACTTCCGTAAATTTCTCTTGGTCACCCTTCAAAAGTACATCTGTATACGCGCCTACGTTAAGCTCCGTTCCAACAGTCTTAAGCTTGTCCCTGTAATACTCCTTGATAGGCGTTATGGCCTCCGACAGGTAGAACTCTCCGCTCTTTACGCTAAGGTCGAGGAAATCGTCACCGGAAGCAGAAATAATCTTGGCAACATAACCCTCAGCCTCATTGGCGTTCTCATCGATTTTGGCCGCTACCTCCTGAAGCTTCTCGGAATCCTTGTACAGATTCTTTTTAATCGCCGCGGCATAAAGCTTGATAGCTGATATGGGCGTCTTCATATCATGTGACAGCGAAAGAAGGAATACGTTTCTCTCTTTCTGAAGCTCGAGGTTCTTGCGCTTCTCGTCTTCAAGCTTCTCGCGAAGCATATCGAGGCCCCACAGGAATCTTCCGAAGTACTTGCTGCGCTCTTCCGAAAGAGGGATTGTGAGGTTGCCCTTCGCAAGCTCCGTCGGGTATTCCAAAATCTTGTTAAAGTGTCTGATAAGTACCGAGTAAATATAAACCATCACCAGCACTGCTGCCGCAAGCATCAGCGCAATTACGATGTGCGTCACTCTGAGCATGCTTCTTTTTTCACCGGATAAGTCTATGGTGTATTCGATGCGATAGAGCTTCCCGTCTATGTCGGCAACTTTGTAATTGTTGCCGGACTCGTAAAAAGAATCCGCATTCTCATCCGTAAGCATAACGACTCCCGTTATGGTCTTAAACGCCGACAAATCCATGTCCGTGACTGACGTGTCACTTGTCTTGCGAAGTTCATGCTCTACGCGATTTATCTCAATTTTGTATAGGTTGACAAGCTTGTCGTTCTTTACGCGCACGACAAAATCTGCCGCCACCGCTATGATGAGCAGTGCCGCCAGAATCATGAGACACATCCGAAAGTAATTCTTACGGATTATGTTTTTGTCTTCCGAGTTATTCGTATCTGTACCCCTTTCCCCAGACGGTTATGATTTTTTTCGGATTCTGAGGATCGTCCTCGAGCTTCTCGCGAAGCCACCTGATATGAACCGTAAGCGTCTGAGATTCGGATTCGGAGTCGGAACCCCAAACCGTATCAAATATATAGTGTTTTAAAAGAGTCTGTCCTTTATTCTCCATAAGGAGCTTAAGCAGTTCAAACTCCTTGGCGGTTGCGTCAATGACTTTTCCGTCTTTAAGAATCTGCTCGTGCGCTATGTCGAGCTTGATGTTGTCGTCTGTAAGCTCATCTACCGCAAGTCGTCTCTTGAAGATGCCCTTAATCTTGGCAATTAAAATATCTATGTCGTAAGGCTTCTCGATATAGTCGTCAGCGCCGGAAATTATAGCGTTGAGCTTATCGTCCTTGGCAAGCTTCGCGCTGACCATGATGACGGGAGTGTTGGACTGTTCACGTACCTTGTTAAGAATGGTCATGCCACTTGCGCCGGGAAGCATGATATCCAGTACCAAGAGCCTTGCTCCGTAGCGCTCGTAAAGAGCGAGGGCTTTGTCGCCGTCTCCCGCGGAGGAGACGGTGTAGCCTTCGTTTCTTAAAAAGTCGGTTAAGACTTCTCTTAATTCGGTATTGTCTTCAACAATCAAAATGTCTGTCATGATGCCTTATCGCTTTCTTTGGCCCCGGGTTGTGTTACCAGCCCATTTCCATAAGCCAGTTGTTAAGCTGTCTTTCTCTGTCTCTAAGTTCCTCAGGCTTGTTGTAGCTGCCGAGATTGTACTCGCCCTGGATGTTGCCGTCTACGATGTAGAGGACTCTGGTGCACTTCGCGGCAACCTTAACGTCGTGGGTTACGAGCATTACTGTGGTGCCTTCTTTGTTGAGCTTGACCATCTCGCACATAACTTCGTCGGAAGATGTGCGGTTGAGGGCGCCGGTGGGCTCGTCGGCAAAGATCACCTTGGGATTGTTAATCATGCTGCGGCAGATGCAGGCTCTCTGAAGCTGTCCGCCGGATACCTCGTTGATGTCGTTGTCGGCGGTTTCCTCGATGCCGAGCTTCTTCATGAGGGCACGGCCGCGCTTCTCGGTCTCGCTTCTTTTTTCATGATTCCTATTTGATTTTACAGCAGGTAATATAATATTATCCAGTATTGTTAAATTTTTCATCATATACATCTGCTGGAAGATAAATCCCATGTCGTCGAGTCTTACGTCAGCCATCTCATTATCGGAGAGGTTCGCAAGCTCTTTACCGCAGAAAGTTACGTTGCCGGCGGTCATCTTGTCCATGCCGGATACTGTGTATAAAAGTGTGGACTTACCCGAACCGGAGGGACCCATGATGGCCACCATCTCGCCCTCGTCAATATGAAAGTTTACGTTCTTAAGTACGTTGTTGTGCTTTTTATTTACTACATATGTCTTGCAAAGATCTTTAACATCTATTACTGTGCTCATTATTAATCCTCCCTGTTATTCGATATTGCCCATTTGGTCTGAATGAATGGTCTTCGTGTAAAGTGATGTAAGGAATGCCGCCGCCACTACAATCGCGCCGAGAATCAACGGATAAATCACAAAGATTTCAAGGGGTTCGATTGCATACTCAACGCCCGACAACGCTCCCATAATGGCGAAGATTCTGTCACATATAAGCTTCGTAAAAGGATATGACAAAGCCGAAGCAATTACAGTCGCCGCAATCATCAGTATCACGAATCTGCAGGTGTGCTGCGCGCTGATGGAACGGTTCTTGAAGCCGATAGCCTTCATAAGCGCTATCTCGCCGGTTTCTTTGCTGATAAAAGAACGCTCCATTAAAACCGTAACTAACGCTGCGATAATGAGTGCAATTATCATTACAAGATTCCTGGCACTGCCGATAGCCGATGAGGAATTGGTGGAAATGTCCACGAAGTCAGCTTTGTTGTATATCTTATTGGTGTTAAAAATGCTTTTAAGCTTAATAAGTCTTTCTTCAATCACTTCATCGGAAGGATTGTCATCAAAGTCTATCTGGAAAGCATGAGCGGAAGAAGCGTCATTAGCGCATACAGGCACATCTTCGTGCAGTCTTCCTATCTGTCCCATCTGGTTAAAAGAAGAAAATGTTGCGGTAATTAAGTACTCTTTCTTTTCCCCGTTTATCTCCATGGTAACCTTGTCGCCTATGGAAGCTCCGAGGTCCTTAAGAACCTGAGGTGCAAAGGCAACTTCGTTCTCGTACATGGGAGCGACGCCCTCGCTGTAAACGTAATCAGATGCCTTGGTATCTTTGCATTGCTGCATCGTCATCTGCATCTTTTCGCCCTTAAATTCGATTGGAAGCGTGTACATGAGTTCCACATGAACCTTGCCGGGCATTCCGTTTTCTTTTAACTCTTCTTCCATGTCGGCGATTATCTTATCAAGAGCCTCGGGGTCATCCGTACCCATAGTCTCCATAATCTTTTCCGTAGATGAGTAGTACAAATCACTTTCAGTCGTTCCGAATAAGAATACGAGCTTGTCGCTTACAAGAGTGTTGGCTGTTGTTGCAAGCATCGTGATTAAAAGCAGGCACACCGTAAATGTGATAAGCATGCTCATGTACTGGCCGGGCTTACTGAGTACGTCATTGGCTGCGAGAAACCAGTTATTGCTGCCCTTGCTTTTGGTAAGTCTTAAGACAGATTTCTTATGATATCTCTCACCCGTCTCACCGCTTCTTACTGCGTCGATGGGAGAAAGCTTCTTAATACCCCTTGTACAGGAATAACAGAAAGCAACTATTATCACTACAACCGCGATTGCGCTTGAGATGCCGAGAAGTACGCTGTTGTCGTTGCCAAGCACCAGTCTGGCAGAAACGCTCTTAAGAAGCATTTTCCCGAAAGGAACGCTTAAAACATATCCGATTGCCGCACCTACACAGGCAATGCAGAGGTACTTAATCATGTAAAGGCCTCTTACCGCGCTGTTCTTAAGTCCCACTGCTTTCATAACGCCGATTTCTCTGAAATCTTCCGTGAGCGTGAACTTAATGGTAAAAGAAAGCATCGTGAAAGATATAAGTATCAGGCAGATGCTCACCACAAGGATAATTGCGGCCGTTAGCATATCGAGCATGTATGTAAGCTTGATAACTGAGCTTTCTTTGGCGAAGAGGGCGCTGGGTATGTACGCAAAGTCTTTCTTGAGCTCTTTGAGATCGTCGGTGTTTACATAGTAGACGCAACCGCAATCCGCATTTTTCACTTCTTCGTCGGCAAGGAAAGCCTGCACGTCTTCGTCGTTCATAAGGACTCTGGGGTTACCGAGGAAGGGTGAACTGAACAGTGCATCTTTGCAGTATCCTTCAATCACAAAGTCAATCGAAACCTCTCCAAGCTCTATGGTGACGGTGTCGCCGATGGTAGTTTTGGATGAGTCTGCCAAAAGTCCGCTGAAGTAAATGTGTCCTTTCGGAACTTCCGTAATCTTCTCATCATCCATGTTGAAGTAGTTAAGGTCCGCATCATCAATGGAAGTGATAAGGCCGGGGTTCTCGAATTCCACATATTTATTGCCGTCTTTGGTTAAGCTCTTGGCCGGGAAATAAATCAGGTCCTCGCGCCCGTAATCTGTTACGGAATCAGCTTCTTTAATAATCTTATCTGCCGGGTTCTCTCCTCCGGTGTTAAGGGTAAGTATGACAAAATCAGGCATACCCGCCTTCTCGAAGAAGTAGTCGATGCCTCCGTATACGGAGACCATGTTGTTGACACTGCTGCTTGCAAACATTGTTGAAAGGATTACAAACAGCAGCAGTATGGTGTTCATTATCTTTTTTCTCTTAAGGTCTCTTCCGAGAATTCTGAAAAACAATTATGTGTCCTCCCTTTCTTGATTGATCGTACACACTGTAAGACAGAATTTATTAAACAATCCTTAAATAGAATTTCGCGGTCAAAGAAAACTATTCGGCGAGCAAAATGTCGTCGGTCAAAAAGCCCGTAAGTGTGCGGGTTTCAATCTTATCTGAAAGGTCGGCATCAGATGCTGTGGCAACCTTAATGTACTCAGGCGTGTGGCCGATGTAGTACTTTTTACCGTCAATAGTCTTCTCTTCTTCAAAAAGAATGCTGTAGGACTTGCCGATATGTCGCTTTCTGAAAGCTACGGACATTTCATGTTCGAGAGCTTCCATCTTGTCGGAGCGGGCATCCTTAATAACGCCGCTTACCTGACCGGGCATTTTCTCGGCAACGGTGCCTTTTCTCTTTGAATATTTGAATATATGCATTTCGTAGAAGCCTACGGTCTCGGCAAATTTAAGAGACTTATCGAACTCTTCGTCAGTCTCGCCGGGGAAGCCTACGATAACATCGGTGGTGATTGCGGGGTCGTCGAAATACTTGCGTAACAGACTAACACCGGCAAGAAACTCCTCGCAGGTGTAGTGGCGGTTCATGCGCTTTAAGGTCTCGTTACAGCCACTCTGTAATGATAAGTGGAAGTGCGGGCAGAGCTTCTTAAGAGCGCTTATACGCTGTACAAATTCCTCGGTCATGACTCTGGGCTCGAGGGAACTTAAGCGAATACGGTGTACCTCGGGCATAGCGTTGATGTCTTCAAGAAGTTCCGCGAGACGGTTCTCTTCCAAGTGTCCGGGACGGGTTACTCCATATGAACTTACGTGGATGCCGGTTAAGACAAATTCGTTGTAGCCTTTAATTGCAAGAGCCTTTATTTCCTCAAGGATTTCTTCTTTGGCACGGCTTCTTACGGGACCTCTGGCAAAAGGAATAAGGCAATATGTACAAAACTGGTTGCAGCCGTCCTGAATCTTAATATATGCGCGGGTACGCTCGGCAGTCTCGGTGAGCATCATGCTCTCGTATTCGGAGGTGTGCATAATGTCTAAGATGCTGGAAGTTTTCTTTTGCTTAGAAGCGTATTCCTGCAAAATCTCGATGATACGGGACTTTTCGTTGTTACCGATGGCAATGTCAACAGAGGCGTCTTTAAGTACGCCTTCGGTGTCGGTCTGAACGTAGCAGCCGGTTGCTATTACTATCGCATCGGGATTCATGGCCTTGGCACGATGTAACATCTGGCGGCTCTTACGGTCCGCAATATTGGTAACTGTGCAGGTATTTATCACGTAAACATCGGCTTTTTGAGTAAATGGCACAACTCGGAAACCGTTTTCCGTGAATTTTTGTTGCATAATATCAGTCTCGTATGAATTTACCTTACAGCCTAAGCTGTGAAATGCTACAGTATTCATTAAATCGTCCTATATTTTTGTTAAACATTAAGCGTTGACAAAACATGTTGAATTGTCGGATAATTATACCGAAGGTTGAAGTTCTACCTATAGGAGGTTATACAACATGAAGACAATTCAGATTTCTTTAAACTCAATTGACAGAGTTAAGTCATTCGTTAATGACATCACCAAGTTCGATTATGATTTCGACCTTGTATCAGGAAGATACGTAATCGACGCTAAGTCCATTATGGGTATTTTCAGTTTGGATCTTTCCAAGCCCATCGACTTAAACATCCACGCTGAAGACGGCGCTGAAGAAGTTCTTGAAGTTCTCAAGGCTTACATGGTTTAATCAATAAGTAATATGCGGGGCGCCGAAACGCGCCCCGAAATTTTGTAACTGTTAACAATATTAATAATACTTCAACCGCGAAGCCCTAAAGGGCTTATTTTTTTACCTTTTATTCTTCGTCTGCGCTTACAATAATAGTTTCTCTTGTCTCAAGCGCAATCTTCACAAGTTCGTCTATTTTCTCATTTAAATTAAGCTCGTGTTTCTTGATAACAGAAAGATTCGGCTTGGTAACGGGATGCTTGGCCACGAAGATGGTACAGCAGTCTTCATAGGGCTGAATGCTGGTCTCGTAAGTGTCAATCTTCTTGGAAATCGTAACAATGTCTTCCTTGTCAAATCCGATGAGGGGTCTGAATACGGGAAGTGTGCAGACTTCATTGGTAACAGCAAGGGAGTGCGTGGTCTGGCTGGCTACCTGGCCAATGCTCTCGCCGGTGATGAGGGCCTGGCACTCGGTTTCTTTGGCAATCTCCTCTGCAATCTTCATCATGAAACGACGCATGATGATGGTAAGCTCTTCGTGAGGACATTTCTCGTAGATGTATAACTGAATGTCCGTAAAGTTGATGATATGAAGGTAGATGGGACCGCTGTAACGTGATACGTAGCGGGCAAGGTCCACAACCTTCTGCTTGGCGCGCTCGCTGGTGTAAGGGGGCGCATGGAAATAGGTCGCGTCAATCTTAACGCCGCGCTTGGCAATCATGTAACCTGCAACGGGAGAATCGATACCGCCCGAAAGAAGGAGCATCGCCTTGCCGTTGGTGCCCACGGGAAGTCCGCCGGGACCGGGGATAATCTCGCTGTAAATAAATATCTTCTCACGTACCTCTACGGTAACGGTAATTTCAGGATTGTGAACGTCAACCTTAAGTTCGGGGAACGCATCGAGAAGCGCGCCGCCGACGGTTGCATTAAGTTCCATTGAATCAAGAGGATAGGTCTTGTTGGAACGTCTTGCATTAACCTTAAAGGTCTTGTTCTTGTCGGGGTATACGTTGTCGAAGTACTTAACGACTTCTTTGTACAGGTTCTCGGGCTCCATGTCCTCGATGCGAACCATGGGGCAGATGCCCGAAATACCGAATACGTGCTGAAGGCTCTCGATTACTTCGTCGTAGTCGAAGTCGCCTTCGAAATCCACGAAGATACGGCCGGAGGTCTTGGTGACCGCCTTGTGAGCGTCAACGCTCTTAAGCGCGTACTTAATCTGGCGTACGAGCATATCCTCGAAGATGTATCTGTTTTTTCCTTTGACGCCTATCTCGGCGTACTTAATCAAAAATGAACTGAACATATTTACCTTACTTTCTAACAAATCGTGAATACATGTCTATGACTTCTTTTAACGCTTGAAGCGCAAATTCCAACTCTTCATGTGTGGTGAACTCCGACATACTGATGCGGAGCGCGCCGTCCATTTCCTCGGCTGTGGCACCCATGGACTTAAGCGTAGAGGATTCTTTCTTACTGTGTGATGCGCAAGCGCTGCCGGCGGATACGTACACACCCTTCTCCTCGAGCGCGTGAAGCATCACCTCGGAGCGAAGCCCCTTCACGGAAATATTGATAATGTGAGGTGCCGTCTCCTCGACTTTATCAGGGTCGCAGCCGTTGATAC
Source organism: Lachnospiraceae bacterium (assembly GCA_017553505.1). Classification (GTDB taxonomy): domain Bacteria; phylum Bacillota; class Clostridia; order Lachnospirales; family Lachnospiraceae; genus UBA1258. The sequence goes on along the minus strand of JAFZLD010000022.1, from coordinate 25,971 downwards.
TGACTCTGTCTATCTTAGATACTTCTTGTAAAAAGAATCTCTTAAGCTCATAGAGGCGCTCGCGGTTACCCTGCAAGTCCTTGGTAATAAGCTCGGTCGCAAGTCCGATACCTGCGATACCGGGAACGTTAAGCGTCCCGTTACGCATGCCTTTCTGCTGGCCGCCGCCGTAGGATATGGGCTTAATCTTAACCTTCTCGCCTACGTAGAGGATTCCGATGCCCTTGGGGCCGTGAATCTTGTGACCGCTTACAGACAACATATCGATGTTCATCTTCTTGGGAAGAATCTCGTTCTTGCCGAAGCCTTGAACTGCGTCTACGTGAAAAAGGCAGCCCGGATTTTTCTTTTTAATCAAAGCGCCCGCCTCGGCTATGGGCTCGAGGGCTCCCACTTCGTTATTCGTATGCATGATGGATACGAGGATGGTGTCGGGTCTTAATTTCTCTTCGAGTTCCGTAAGACTGATGCGTCCCATGTTGTCAACCGAGAGGTAGTCAATCTCGTAGCCTTCGCCTGCAAGATATTCAACAGTCTTAAGAATCGCGGGATGCTCGATCTTCGTAGTGATGATGTGCTTACCTGCGCGACAGTTGGCTCTTGCGGTGCCGATGAGTGCGAGGTTGTCGGACTCTGTGCCGCCGGAGGTGAAGAGGATTTCTTTCTCCTGAACCTTCAGGGCTTTGGCCATTTGCTTAGTGGCGGCGATGACGTATTTCTCGGCATCTACGCCCTTGGTATGCATGCTGGAAGGATTGCCGTAATCCTCGAGCATGATTTGTGTCATGAGTTTAGCCACCTCGGGGTAGACCTTAGTGGTGGCGGAATTGTCCAAATATATTTCTTTCATTATTTACGTCCTGTTACGCTTGCCCATTCGCCGTCTTCCGTAATCTCGACTACGGTGAGGCCTGCGTCCTCCATGGCTTTGGCCACCATGGATGCTTTTTCCTTAAGAATGCCTGAAGTGATGATGATACCGCCTTCTCGCGCAGCAGCTGCTGCCGCGGGCATTAATGGTACCAGAACTTCCGCCAAGATATTTGCAAACACAATGTCGTAACCTGTTCCAACCTGCTTCTGAACCGCTTCGTCGGTAATGATGTTGCCGAGTATCAGGTCGAAGGAGTCCTGAGGCTGACCGTTCATCTCGAGGTTCTCCGCTACTGCGGGCTCGGCGCAAGGATCGAGGTCGGTTCCCACTACGTGGCCGGCTCCGTATAAAAGCGCCACGATACCTAAGATACCGCTACCCGTTCCGACATCAAGAATTCTGTCACCTTCCTTAATATATTTCTTAAGCTGCTTAATGCAGAGTCTTGTGGTCTCATGCATGCCGGTTCCGAATGCTGTGCCTGGGTCTATGTGAAGGACTTTCTTGTCCTTGTCTTCATCTTTAACAGCTTCCCATGAGGGAGTGATGAGAAGGTCATCAATCGTGAACTGGTGGAAATAGTTCTTCCAGTTGTTAATCCAGTCGATGTCCTCGGTCTTATCAATCTCAACGGTTCCCGCGCCGATGTCCATCCAGGACTTAACTTCGTCGAGAGTTTCCTTAATAGCTTTAAGAAGCTCTTCCTTGTCCCAGATAATCTTCTTGGTACCGTCGTCGGTGTAGAGAGAATAGGATAAATCCTCGCCAAAGTTTTCTTTGGCCGCTTCGCTTCTGTCGTCGAGTAAAAGCTTGCCGTCGTCGCCCTCTTCCACAAAGAAATTGAGGTACGCAACTCCGTCGTCCTCCTCGGTCTGGGGCAGAATGTCCACAAACATCTGCTCCTTCTCAAGCGTGGTAAGAGGAATCTTGTCCTCAATCTGCGCGCCCTCAAGGCCTATATCGTAGAGGCTGCTGATGATAATGTCCTCAGCCTCGGTTGTCGTCTTGACTCTGTATTTAATCCACTTCATAACTAAATCCTATATACGTTCGGGCACAATTGCCCTTGTACTTAACTATAAATCAATTTGCAAATAAATGCCATAGCACATTATCCACATGTTGGCGCGGATAGTCAAGATTTTTCCACATTTGCGACAGTTTTGACCACGGGCTTTTACACGCTTACAACACAAAGATATGGAGAAAAAAAAAGAAATGTTATATCATATATTCAAAGGAGCAGGCAGTCACGCCTGTAAGAATCAATATATGTATCATTTTTTCGTAGACCCGAGCGCTATATGCGATAAGACTATTACAATCACGGGTAAGGACGTTAACCATATTAAGAACGTGCTCAGAATGAAGCCCGGCGAAGAAATTTCGGTCAGTACGAGCGAATCTGATGCCGAGTATCGTTGTATCGTGCGTGAGCTTAGCGATGATGCAATTACCTGTGAGCTTGCTTTTATCAAAGAAGGCACAGAGCTTCCTTGTAAGATATATCTGTATCAGGGATTGCCTAAGTCCGATAAGATGGAGTTGATTATCCAGAAGGCCGTTGAGCTCGGTGCTTTTGAAATTATTCCTGTCGAAATGAAGCGTTGCGTTATGAAGCTCGATCCCAAGAAAGCTGATTCCAAGATTGCACGCTGGCAGGCGATTTCCGAAGCGGCAGCCAAGCAGTCAAAGCGCACGGTAATTCCCGAGATTACCAAGCCTATGACTTACGGTGAGGCAGTTGCCCGCGCGAGCGAGTGCACGCATAAGTGGGTGCCTTACGAAATGGCCGACGGCATGACTCATACCCGCGAGCTCTTCGAATCCGTTAAGCCCGGCGACTCGGTTGCAATCTTCATCGGTCCCGAAGGCGGCTTCGAGCAAGCCGAAATTGAAAAAGCCCGCAATGCAGGCTTTGAAATAATTACTCTCGGCAAAAGAATCCTTCGCACCGAGACCGCAGGAATGGTTGTACTTAGTAACTTAATGATGATGTTAGATAAAGGGTAGGCTTCAGGCCTACCCTCTCTTTATGTTCTCTGCAAATCTGTCATGCGAAAGATAAACGTTATCGAATACCTTTCCAATCTGCTCATCTGCTTTCAATGCCTCCGGAGTCATCTCAAATCCATCAAATATGACACGCCCATCAGTTTCATTCAAATGCGTCAAAAGAAGACTCACCTTCGGCCGCGCAGGCACACTCAAAAGGTCTTCCGACACCGCTCCCACGAACTCAGAAACCGATTCATGAGGCGCAAAACGCAGTTTTCCCTGCCATTCGTTGGGTTGATTGGTAACATCTGTTATTAATCCAGGTATCTTAGAAGCCTCAAACTCGCACGGAAGCTTCCCTGCGCCGTGTCTTGTAACGTAGCTTCGAGACACATATAGCACTTCATCGAGTCGTTCTCCCACACTATTAAGAATCAATGCTATATTTACAAGCCCCGTCCTGGAGCCGGTTACGTTCGGATAAAATCGTTTACACTCTGAATCCAGCAATAATCCCTGTCCGTTTTCAAAGATAACTTGATCATACATTTTGAACAATTCCGCCTCGTAATCGACTGCTTCGACAAGTTTTATATTATTGCATACAGTTTTCGCATAATTTATGACAATATTGTCATCACTAAGCAATTCCAACTGCTCAGCTATTAAATCATGCGTTAACTTCTCTTCTTTCAGACGCTTTTTTGAATAGTATTCTCGAATGTCAAACAAATGCTCCGCCAGTTCGTCTTCACCGAACTTAATAACATCACCGACTGTTATTTTATAGCCCGCCTGCTCTCTTAGCTCCGTTTCGTAAATGCCCATTCCGCAGCTCCCATGACGGCCGGCACCACGATTCGTCTCGAAAATCATATTCAGTATTACATCAAGAATCGTCGTAATACCCGCATCCTTCGAAGCAAATATCCTCGGCACAAATCCGCTGACAGCCTTAAACTCTTCCACTTCCTCCGCCAGCTTATAAAGGTCCGGATGGTATGTCGAAGCCCAGTAAGTATCAGCATGTCGAAACGAGCCCGACGATAACTCATGAAAAACAAAGCGCTTAGTCCCCGTCTCCACAGTGTGACCGGACTGAGCGCCTCCATTGGCCCTCACCACCAGATTCTTTGCGCCGCTTAAGCACAAAAAATCTGTGGCAAGACCCTTACCTTCGTCTCCGAAATTTTTACCTATTACTGCTTTGAAAACCGTCTTACTCAAAAGAAAAGACCTTTCTTCTTAGACATAAAAGTCATATTCTTGATAGCATTCTCCACTACCGGACGGGCAACTTCGGACCACTGTGAAAGCACGGTTTCTTTGTCCCCGCCGTTAGCAAGCTGCATGATGGTGATGATAGTCTCGGGAATTGCGTTAACCGAGCTCTTCGGAAGCACAGCCACTCTTCCGCCCATAATCGTCTGGAAATTGGTCGGCACAAGACCGTGGTCGTTTAAGTGAATGTGGAACACCTGATACTTCTCGGAAGCCATATCGTAGAGGTTCTTGGAAGAGTAATTGCGCGACTCATCCTTGAAAATGTCCTCGATATAAGGTCCCTTAACCATCTCATGAAGGTCTGCATCACCGATTGTAAAAAGAAAGCCCTTCTTCTCATGCTTCTCATAAGAATCGATGCGTGTGTGTTTAGCAGCGAAGTACCACAAAAGCTCGAAATCCTCGGGCGAATCTCCGCCGCAGCCTTCCATCCAAAGCGCAAACAGCTGCTCGGCAATTCTGATGTCAGACTCAAACTGAGTAACCTGCAAAGGCGCTCTGTCAGTCACATCGCCGATGGCCGCAAACATTAGCTGCGGATCCTCGATAGGATTGGTTGCATATATCTTAAGCATAGTCTCGTTGAGACCGTTCTTGGCAATTTCTTCGGACAGGTATCCCATCGAACCCGTAGTATCAAGACCGATAATAACCGGTGTTGAATTGGGGTGTTCTTCCGAATCCATGGATTCTCTCATATCAATAAATCTCGGGTCGAAACGCTCCTCCATGGAACGATTCTTGAAAATCTGCGAAACGCTGGATGAATCCGTAATCTTCGCGCTTGCCTTTAACTTGCTCCAGTCGGAGCTTCTGTAACTACCGTATCCCATAATACTCTCCTTTATTTACCAAATTTATGAAAATGCCTGCCACCGAGGCCTTTCTCAATAACTTCGTCCCAGTAAGCAAAATCTGCATACGCGTCTTCTTTGGACGGGCCGGATATGAATTCCCTGAACATCTTAGGAATGCCGGGGAACGCGTCGCCTATAAGCTTATGCGCAGTATCTCTGATTTCTTTAAGGTCCGTAGTCCTGACGCTGCCGGTCCTGTGTGATTTCCACCATCCGCCCAGTATAGCCGCCTCGTGCGTTGCAGGATTGATATATACCGTATCCGGGCTTATATCGCCATGTAGAATTCCGCTAAACTCGAATAAGCACGCAAGATTCTCAAGTCGCGACACAATCCATGCAACGTCCTGATAATCGAGATTGCCGAACAATCCAAGCGGGAACATACCCTCGTCCTTGGCTACTACCCAAAGAACGCCTCCGTCCTGCAACTTGAACGTGCCCTTGGTCGTGGGAATATACTGCAGAAGGTTCTTCATGTCAGCCTTAGGCGCCGTAACATTGGACGCTCCGCCCTTGGCAACTTCCGCAAGATGCGCTTTCTCCTTCGGAAAAAGAATCACCACGCTCTCCTTGGCCACATATGTAGTAATGCTGTCATCGGTGTATTCGTATATGTAATTGACAGTAATGTCTTCATCGCCTATGGTCTTAAACAAAATCTCAGCGGAATTCGTCCACAGATAGTCATAATCCGAAGCCTTGGCCCTATTCTCCGCAACCGCCGCCAGGTACTCAAGCATGCGATGACGAAATACCTTGTAGCCCGCAAGCTCCTTGTCACTGAAATTGTGCTTAGTGCCGCAGTACGGACACATAAGCTCGCCGGCGTGGGAAATTGTCATCTCACCGCCGCAGTTACTGCACTTAAAAGAAATCATACAATCTCTCCTTTTTCTATGAAGAGTATAACATAAAAGCCTTGGTTACCCAAGGCTTTTAAACATCGTATATTCGTTACATCTGAGTCTCGGATACAAGATCGTGCACCCATATTTTCTTCTTCAAAAGTATATGTCCGATTACCACCTTTACAAAGTCCAAAGAAAGAACCGTGATGTAAAGCGGCATAATACTGAGAGCTGTAAAGCGGCTCAACACGAATGCCACAGGCCAGCAAAGAACCCACAGATATACCGAGTCAAACAGGAAGGTAATCATGGTCTTGCCGCCGGAACGAAGGGTGAAATATGCCGCGTTCAGGTATGAGCTTACGGGCATGAATACTGCCGCAATTCTCATAAGCACCACCGCCATGGCTCGAATATCGTCCGTCGTATTGTAGAATCCCGGGAACAACGGCGCAAACAGCCAAAGAAGCAATCCCATAACGGCCGAAGCAAGCACCGCAAGCGTAATAAGCTTATTGTCCGTATCCACAACCTCGTCTGTATTGCCGGAGCCTAAAATCTGCCCGATTATAATCGAAACCACGTTACCCATAGTGAACAGCACAATGTTAAACAGGTTCACGATAGTATTGGAAATACTGAAAGCCGCTATAACCTCCATACCTCTGGTGGAATAGCACTGCGTAAGCATCGACATTCCGAGAGACCACAGAAACTCATTAATAAAAAGCGGCATACCCGTCTTGATAATCTTAACCGTAAGCTCCTTCGGAATAAACATACTCTTGTAAAGGCCCACCATATAAGGCGCGCTGACTTCATGAGTATGCGACCAGATAATCAGTATTCCGACCTCTACGAATCTTGAAATAACCGTCGCAACAGCCGCACCCAAAACGCCCATCGCCGGCACACCGAAGTGTCCGAAGATGAAAATGTAGTTAAGGATGAGGTTCGTAAATACGGCCACAAGGCTCGCAAACATGGGAACTCTCGTCTCGCCTGCCTCACGTAACGTACCTGCGTAAGCAAAAGAAAGTCCGAACGGAAGCAATCCCACCAGCATTATCTTAAGGTAATCCCTCGCATAGGAAAGCGTAGCCTCAAGGTCGAGCCCGGTACCGTTATCCGTAAGGAATATCCTGATAAACGGCTCATCAAATCCCATAAAAAGAAGGATTCCCACGATACTTATCAGCACCACCGTAATGAGCTTAAATCTAACGGTGTACCTGATACCTTCGTTATTCTTCTGCCCCACATACTGGGCGGTGAAAATGCCCGCGCCGGAAATCGCTCCGAAAAGCGCAAGGTTAAAGATAAACATAAGCTGGTTAACGATAGCGACACCGGACATCTGCTCGGTACCTACCTGTCCCACCATTATGTTATCAAGCATGTTAACGAAATTGCTGATTCCGTTCTGAATTATGATCGGTACCGCAATCGTCAGTACCATCTTGTAAAAATTCTTATCCCCAAATAATCTCTTTATGTTCTTCATAACAATTGCTAATTTATCAAACTGCCCTCCCTTAGTCAATACAAAAAAGACGCTAAAATATCACAATATCTTTCATTTTCCATAATAGCACTGCCAAAGAAACAGACCGCCTCCAACACGGAAAACGGTCTGTATTACACTGCATAATTAAGTTATTTCCAGAATTTCTTCTTCTTGGAATCGTCGGAGTCCTTGGAGGAGTTGCCCGCGTTCTTGACTGCGTTGAGCGAGTCGCCTGTGAGCGCGTCGAACTGCTTGAGTAAATCCTTGGCTTCCTTGGAAAGCTTGTCGGGGGTCTGAACCACAAGTGTTACGTAGTGGTCGCCACGCACGTCTCTGTATCTGAGGGAAGGAACGCCCTTGCCCTTCAGACGAACTCTCGTATCAGTCTGGGTGCCGGGCTTAACCTCATAAGCCACGCGTCCGTCAACAGTATCGATAAGTACCTCACCGCCCAGTGCAGCAACTGCAAAAGAAATCGGAACGGTAGAATAAATGTTGGTATCCTGCCTCTGGAAAATCGGGTGATTGGCCACAATTACTTCTACCAGCAAATCGCCTCTCTCACCGCCGTTGGTACCGGGCTCACCCTTGCCGGGAATACGTACGCACTGGCCGTTGTCGATACCTGCGGGAATAGAAACCGCAATCTTCTTACGACTGGTAACATAGCCTGTGCCGCCGCAATCGGGACACTTTTCGCGTACAATCTTACCTGAACCCTTACAGTCGGGACATACCTGAACGTTTCTAACAGTGCCAAAGAAAGACTGTGAAGTATACACAATCTGTCCCTGACCCTTACACTTGGGACAGGTTTCCTTGGATGTGCCGGGCTTAGCGCCTGTACCGTGACAGGTCTTGCACTCGTCCTTAAGATTAAGCTCAAGCTCCTTCTCAACGCCGAATACCGCTTCTTCGAAAGTGATACGTACGCTGGTACGAAGGTTGGCACCCTTCATGGGGCAGTTGCTTCTGGCACCGCGTGCTCTTGAACCGCCAAAGAAATCGCCGAATATATCACCGAAAATATCGGAGAAATCAGCACCGTTGAAGTCGAATCCACCGAATCCGCCTGCTCCGCCGCTGCCGTCAAATGCGGCATGACCGAACTGATCGTACTGGCGACGCTTCTCGGGATCGCTGAGCACCGCATAAGCCTCGGATGCTTCCTTGAACTTGGCTTCTGCTTCTTTGTTGCCGGGATTAACGTCGGGGTGGTACTTCTTGGCAAGTTGTCTGTATGCTTTTTTAAGGGCATCTTCATCGGCGTTCTTGTCGACTCCGAGTACCTCGTAATAGTCTCTTTTCTGTTCTGCCATAATGTGTTTTAACCTCAAAAGCGGGGCGAGAGATTCTCCCGCCCCTCTTAAAGTTTATTCTTTATACTTCTCTGTAGTCACCGTCAACTACATCATCGGCTGTAGCACCCTGGTTGGGAGCTTCCTGATAAGAAGCGCCGCCCATGTCGGGGCCTGCCTGAGCACCTGCAGCGCCCTGAGCCTGCTGCATGTTCTCATACATCTTGGTGAAGAGTGCCTGAGCACTGTTCATAAGTTTTTCCTTGGCTGCTTTGAGCTCGTCGAGTTCGCTGTCGGACATTTCTTTGTCCTTGGTGTCCTCAAGAATCTTCTTAACAGCGTCAAGGTCTGCCTGAACACCGGACTTTTCGCTTTCGGAAATCTTGTCGCCTACTTCGCCCAAAGCCTTTTCGGTCTGGAATACGAAGGAGTCTGCGTCGTTGCGGGCGTCGATAGCTTCCTTACGCTTCTTGTCCTGTGCTTCGAATTCTGCAGCTTCCTTAACTGCCTTATCGATTTCGTCATCGCTCATGGATGAACCTGCGGTAATGGTGATGTGCTGTTCCTTACCGGTGCCGAGATCCTTGGCGGATACGTTAACAATACCGTTGGCATCGATATCGAAGGTAACTTCGATCTGAGGAACACCTCTCATTGCCGGAGGGATACCGTCGAGTCTGAACTGTCCGAGGGACTTGTTGTCGCGGGCGAACTGTCTCTCACCCTGTACTACGTTAATGTCAACTGCGGTCTGATTGTCAGCTGCAGTAGAGAAGATCTGGCTCTTCTTGGTAGGGATAGTGGTGTTTCTTTCGATAAGTCTGGTAGCGATACCGCCCATGGTCTCGATGGAAAGAGAAAGGGGAGTAACGTCCAAAAGAAGGATATCGGTAACACCTGCTTCACCTGCAAGCTTACCACCCTGGATGGAAGCACCGATTGCTACACATTCGTCGGGGTTAAGTGACTTGGAAGGCTCGTGTCCGGTTAACTGCTTAACCTTGTCCTGAACTGCAGGGATACGTGTGGAACCACCTACAAGGAGAACCTTGCCGATGTCTGCATTGGTAAGACCTGCGTCCTTCATAGCGTTCTGAACAGGTACTGCTGTTCTCTCTACCAAATCATGTGTAAGTTCATCGAACTTAGCACGGGTTAAGTTCATATCAAAGTGCTTGGGACCTTCGCTTGTTGCGGTAATGAAAGGAAGGTTGATGTTGGTGGTGGTAGCGGAAGAAAGTTCTTTCTTGGCCTTCTCTGCTGCTTCTTTTAATCTCTGAAGAGCCATCTTATCGTTGGAAAGATCGATACCTTCAGCCTTCTTGAACTCGGAAAGCATCCAGTCAGTGATCTTATTATCAAAGTCATCACCGCCGAGGTGTGTATCACCGTTGGTAGCAAGAACTTCGATTACGCCGTCACCGATGTCGATAATGGATACATCGAATGTACCGCCGCCAAGGTCGTATACCATAATCTTCTGCTCTTTCTCATTGTCAAGGCCGTATGCAAGAGCTGCAGCTGTAGGCTCGTTGATGATACGCTTTACATCAAGACCTGCAATCTTACCTGCATCCTTGGTAGCCTGACGCTGAGCGTCGTTGAAGTATGCGGGAACTGTAATAACAGCCTCTGTAACCTTCTCGCCCAAGTAGCTCTCTGCATCAGCTTTTAACTTCTGAAGAATCATTGCTGAAATCTGCTGAGGAGAATAGGTCTTGCCGTCGATTGTGCGGCCTCTGTCAGTACCCATATCTCTCTTAATGGATGAAATTGTCTTCTCTGCGTTGGTAACAGCCTGACGCTTTGCAGGCTCACCGATGAGTCTCTCACCGGTCTTTGAAAATGCTACAACTGAAGGGGTAGTACGTGCGCCTTCGGTGTTAGCGATAACGGTGGGCTTACCACCTTCCATAACAGCTACGCAGCTGTTGGTAGTACCTAAGTCGATACCAATAATCTTGCTCATGTCTATGTCCTCCTGATTAGTCTCTTTATTATGATACGACTGACACCATGCTGTGTCTTACTACGGTGTCGTGATATGTATATCCTTTTTGCAATTCCTCGGCTACGATGCCGCTTTCAAACTCGTCGCTTTCAACCTGCATCACAGCGTTGTGGAATTCGGGATTAAACTCGGTGCCTTTGGCTTCGATGGGCTTAACTCCGAGATTATCAAGCTCTGTCATCAGCTGCTTGTAAATCTTCTCCATACCCTGGGCAAAAGAAGAATTCTTCTCATCCTCGGGAATCGATGCAAGTCCTCTTTCGAAGTTATCGACAACGGGTAAAATCTTCTCGATTACGTTCTTGGCTCCCAGGTCAAACATCTGGGACTTCTCTTTTTCCGTGCGGTTTCTGAAGTTCTGGAACTCTGCTATCTGACGAAGGCGACCGTCTTCAAGCTCTTTAATCTTCTCTTTTAATTCATCGACTTTCTTGTCGGCCTTGTTTTTCTTCTTGTCTTTTTTATCGTCCGTCGCTTCGGAGGCTTCCTCGGAAACGGTTTCTTTTGTTTCTTCCTCTGCGGTTTCTTCGGTCACAGTATCTTCGGTAACTGTTTCCTCGTCCTGCAAAGGTTCCTTTCTCTCTTCTGTCAAATCTGTCATCCTTTCTTCTTATACAATGAATCAAGCTGATTCATCATATTCTTAAGGGTGCCCACAACCTTGTCGTAGTCCATACGCTTGGGGCCTACGATACCGATTGTGCCCTTCATGCCCTCATCAAGCTCATATGTGGCGGTTACCACACTGCAGTCCTTAAGTCCCTCAACCGGGGCTTCGTCGCCGATGTACACCTGAATGCCGGTGTTCTCGCCTGCGAGATTGGTAAGTGCAAGTTCATTGAGCGGTGCTTTCTCCTCAAATGCGTGCAGGAGCTCGACCGCGTGGTCCTTGTCCGCAAGCTCGGGATATTTAAGAATGTTATTGGCTCCGCTTGTGTATATCTCAAGGTCTTCATCGGAGTGGATGGCCTCTGCCACCGCATCGATTACATCACCTACGATATCTGAGTGAATGCCCGCCATCTTCTTGATGGAGGCTATCATTGCAAGATTAATCTCTTCAATGCTGAGTCCGTTGAGATGCGTGTTAAGCAAGATGTTAAGCTTAAGCATCGTCTCATCGTCGAGGTAATCCTGCGTGGGAATCATGTGATTCTTGATAACGTTGCCTTCCGTAACGATTACCGCAAGTATCTGCTCGTCATCGACTCTGGATAACTGGATGAACTTAAGCTTGTTGCGGTTGTACTGAGGGGCGCTTATCATCGTGGCGTAGTTCGTATTAACTGCAAGAACCTTGGCCACTTGCTTGAGGAGATTGTCCATCTTGTCTTCTTTTTGCAAAAGAAGCTCTTTCATCTCCTCGACTTCCTTCTCCTTCTCTTCAAGCATCTTGTCGACGTAGAGTCTGTAGCCCTTGTCGGAAGGAATACGGCCTGCTGAGGTATGGGGCTGAATAATGTAGCCCATCTCTTCAAGGTCCGCCATCTCATTACGAATGGTGGCAGAGCTCAAATTCAAATCCGTGTACTTGGAAATTGTACGGCTGCCCACGGGCTCGCCGGTCTCAAGGTAGTTACGAACTATAGCTTGTAAAATCTTAACTTTTCTCTCATCCAGTTCCACGTAATCACACTTTCAAATGTCTGTACCAAGGGTCCGGTGTTGCAATTTGTTAGCACTCATGTGATACGAGTGCTAATTACTATAGATACAATATACCCCCTCTTGGCAAATGTCAACAAATTATCTGTGCCAATTTTATTAAATAAAAATAAAGAAAGGTGCCGGCCTGACCGACACCCTTTTTATGAATTACTGCCTTGTAGTTCTGTATAAAGTAATGGCAAAAACAATCTCGTAGCACATCAGCACAATCGCCAGCACATTCCTCGGAACGGTAAGGCCGAGTATCAGTGACGCTATGGTAATCAATATAGCCGACACGAGGTAAATTTTCTCTTTGTACAGCCATGAGTAGGGAAGATAATGCGCTCCGAAAATCATTGCGTACACCATCACCATCTTCTCAGGCACTGCGCTCATAGCCCACATAGCTATAAGAAGATAAATCATTTGATTACATGTAAAAAGAATGCCGGCTTTCCAAAGCACGTTCTTTTTATCAAGGATATCTACTTTAAGAATCTTGCCCACAAGCAGCGCTATCGGCATAAGCGGGCAGGCGCAGCAGAACACCACCAGATCCGAAGTGTACATCGGAAGGTCAAGGCTTGTCGCAATCGCTATCAATGCCCAGATGATTGCCGCGGTTATTATAAACGGAAGTCCCGCTTTCTGACTGTATTTCATATCATCCCTGAGTGCGTCGAGCCCCAGAGCACACTCATTAAATTTATCATCACTCATTCTATTCATTTTGTTGTCTCCTATTATATTCGTTCAAAAGTTGCGTGTATCGTTCGCCCTTGTCCTTGAATTTCGTCCTGTCAAGCACCAGGCAGGTAATGTAAAAAGAAATCACTATGACAGTAAATATCGTCCATTCCAATGCCGTTCCTTTTCCAGCAAAAATGTTCAGCTTGTAAAATGTAAACACTTCCACCGGAATAAAGGTTATAAACAAAATCGTAAGTCTGAAAATGAATCCCTTGGTTCTTATCAAAAAGTCCGTGAAGCATACCGCAAAGCACACGGCTCCGTACAGGCACATAAGAAATACCTTAAACAAGAATCCCACCTCAATCGCCTTTATACCGCTGAACACCGCGCCTTCCATTAACATCAGCAACAGCCAGGTAAAAGAAAAACAAAGTCCGTTTCGAATATATGCCAAAAAGTTTTTAAATCTCTCCATGCTCAGTCCTCCGCACCGATTATTCTTTTAAGTTCGGGTACATATCTTCTGGAAATCACAACCGATTCGCCGTTATCGAGGGTCGCAATTATGTTTCTCGAAATCTCCGGCTTAAGCTTCACAATCTTACCGATATTCACCACCACCGACTTCGAACATCTGAAGAAATCACGCTCACTGAGCTTCTTCTCTATCTCGTAGAGCCTAAGCTCCGCCGTGAGCACCTTGTCCTCAGTGTAGATAAAGGTCTTGTTGTCCACGGATTCAAAATAAAGAATGTCCTTAATGTCCACGTAGCTGACTTCTTTGTCACACTCGCCTTTGATGCGTCCGTCGAAGTTTTCGATGTATGACTCAAGCCTTCTTACTTCCGCCGTGACTTCCGTACAGTGAATCTCCGCGAATATCTCTTTCGTGTCGGAGTTTGCAATAATGTTAACCCTCATTTTTTTCCTCATCTGTAAACATGTTTAAGTTGATAATTTGATTCTATTATATCCGTGCGATTATGCAATAGTTTCGGTGCTAAGCGGTACATAAATGAGCAGTAAGTTGCCATTTTTCTCGTTAAAACAAAAAGACCTTACTTTAAACAATAAAGTAAAGTCTTTTATTTCAAAATAAGCCCGTCTGCATTTAAAATGCAACTTTCTCTCTTACGTATTTTGAATTGTAATATTCCACTGCATTGTCCTTAATTTCTATTATATCTGAACAATCGTCAGTCAACACTATATCCTTCATACTTCTTAAATCCATACTATGAAGCTCGTAATTCCTGACATAAACAAAAACCGGCCCACAGATATTCATATATGTCAAACTCATCTCTTCCAGAGCATAACTGTCTTTTGGAATCTCGTAATTATGCAATTCATCCAGAAATGATATTCCGCCTGTATCACCACTTTCGTCAAAAAGTTTTCGTGGTATGCCTTCAGATACCGATACCGCATAAATTGCATATTCATTCTCATAAGAATCAAAATAGAAGATATCGTTATAAAGAGAATAGCAAGTCGGCTTTTTATACTCAAAAAATACATCCTTAACCAGCCTGCTTTCCTCTCCCGTTTCCTTAAAAAGAACCGTTCCCTCTTCTACATTTACAGAGTACTTGTCGTTTTCATAAGTATTACACTCATATATCTCTTCATCATATATTCTTTGTGAACATCCGGTCAGCAAAAGCAGTAACACTATTACACTAATCCTTTTTCGCATATATGCACCCTCCCACATAGCACAGAGCTAAAAAGGCCACTAAATTGGCTATGCCTATACTAAAAAGAACACCGTTTGAAAAATATATTTTTTCCATATCCGCTACCGATGTTATTCCCTCTATATATTCTTTACCCGAATACATCCCGATTCCGGTCATAAATGCAACTTTTTGAGGAACTATATATCTTATAAAAAGAAGAATACCGGCAAATACAAATGTCACTTTCACTGAATTTTTAACGATAACGGTAATGACCGCAACAAGGCCGACACAGAATAACAGTCCTACTATCTTGATTAATAAAAGAATCACGGTCATCATAAGCAAAGAAACATTCATAGGTGAATATCCAAACAGCGAGACACTCCGCATTGGTGATTTGATGTCCCGAATACCGTATTGCACACTGATTCTTACAAGTCTCACAATCAATTCAACCAAATGAATCAATAATACGATTATTATTGTAGCTCCGATTTTGGCGTAATAATGCTTCTTTTTGCCGTTTATGCAAGCGTTGGTAAGGTTGTGCATTCCGCTGTCATAATCCCCCGCCATAATCATCATTCCAAACATCCATGACAATATGGCACTTACTGCTCCAATGCCACTTTTTTCCACCAGCTCAATCCACCCGTTTTGGTATATAAGTCTTCTGCCGGCTACATCCGTTTTAACATATCTCATCTGCATTTTAATATAATCAAGCGTAACTCTGTTGGCCGCTGTATACTTCTGATTATTGTATACTTCCATCTTGTCTAATATATTGATGCCTTTGAAATAATCCCTGATTTCCAAATCGCCGTAAATCTTACTTTCTGCCTCCATTTCATCAGAAATATCAGAAAGTTCCGCATTCTTTTCCTTACTGTACTCGCCGCCGACTCTGTCTAATATTTCAAGGTAAAATATCTTATCATGTTCAATTGCCCTGTTAATATACCTCGACGGTGCTTTTGACAACGTGTACAATATCAACGCCACCATTCCCAGAAAGAAAATGATAATTCTTTTTTTATCCGCAAATGTCTTTTTTATTTCTTTTTGAATCATCAAAAACATTTTCTGTTACTCCCTAACTTACCGTACAGCATTGCAACACCAAAAAGAAACGTACTCTCAACCACCATTCCTATAACAATTGTCCGGGCGCCCAAAAACTTCATTCCCAAAAGTTCCGTATTTCTGCTTTCTCTCACAAGATTCGTAATTCCAAGTCCCACAACCGGGTTAAAACCCATTGCAGAAACTCTTGCAAAACCAATCATTGCAACACAGGTACTTAACATCGCAACAAGAAGCAGATATCTGTTTTTGATAAACTTTATCAGTACAAAAAAGACAGCTCCGATATCAATTACGGCCAGGCTTCTTACAAAAAAACGTTTAACAATAAACCCCATAATACTGTCATTTGTATATGTCATTTCAAATCCGTTAATTGAATAAAGCGGCAATAATAATTGTCTCGGATAATCAATAATTCCAAACGAAACCGCAGTAGCTGTCTCAATTGCCAGGTATCCCACTATTGTGACAAAAATACACACGAAGATTTTTATTACACAGATTCCGTTAAGCGTTTCAACACACGACCCAATTATTCCCGCAGTATTCTTTCGCCTCTCTCTGTCAAAAGAAAGCGTCATGGCAACCATCATAAAAGCCAGGGCGCAAACTACTCCCACATCGTAGTTTAAAAACAATTCAAGATTTCTCGTATCATAGTATTCGGTTATTTTTCTTCCCGAAAAGTTTTTGGCCAATTTAAGATTGAATTTATAGAGCCCCGTGTTCCTTTTCTTGTAGTATTCTGCATTTTCCAGGCAAATTGACGCTTTCTTCTCCATCACCTCGCCGTATTCATAGCGCCTTTTCATTTCTTGAAAGATTTCATTAAACGTCCAGTATTCACTGAATTCATAGCCCGTATACAAAGTTTCATCATATTCTGTACTAAAGACACCGTTTAATACCTTGTCTTCAAGACTGTTTTTACGCTCCAAAACAGCGCTTACGTTGTTACTGTTTATTTCTCCGAAACAGGCAGCCTTCGCCCTCATCGCCTGACTGTCATCCACAACAAAAAAAGTCACACGGATAAAAAGGCTGTTAAACACCATAAGTGCAGCCAAAGAAATCCAAAGCAACTTCTCTTTAAATAGTTTCAATAATTCAAATTTAAACATTTATACTTTCATCACTTTTCTCATAAAAAGTTCTTCGATATATCCCTTTTGAGATTTATCTATCGGTGTGTCCTCCAGTATTTCTCCGGAATTCAGTATTATGACTCTATCCGCAACTGCTTCCACGTCCTCTGCAATATGAGTAGCTATAAGCACTATCCGATTTTGAGCCACACTGTTTATCAGTTGCCTGAATCTGATTCTTTCTACCGGATCCAGTCCTGCTGTGGGCTCATCCAAAATAAGTATTGAAGGATCATTGATTATAGCCTGTGCTACACCCAACCTTTGCCTCATTCCTCCCGAAAGGGCGCCCACTTTTTTCTTTACTTCCCTTGTGAGGTTGGTGAATTCAAGAACTTCGTCAATTTTTTCTTTGACAGCTTTTTTATCGATTCCCTTTATAACTCCCATATAACTTAAAAATTCTTTTACAGTAAAATCATCATAATAACACGCGTATTGCGGCATATAGCCAAGCTCTGACAAATACCTTTTCTCTATTTTGTCTATTCTTTCTCCGTTATATAGGATTTCACCGCTATTTTGCTTTAAAAGAGTCGTGAGAATCTTAATTAGCGTTGTCTTTCCCGCTCCATTAACACCCATCAGCCCTACAACTTCATTGTTTAATGAGAATGTTACTTCTTTAACTGCATAAGTATCTTTATATTTCTTAGTTATATTATTAATCTGAAGCATTGTCATTCCCCGCATAACAGTGTATAAGTCGGCGTTTTTTCAGCACTTTCACCCGCATAAATATCATCATCGCCCGCCGGTATATATACAAAAAACAAATTGTTACCACCGCTTTGCAAATCCTCATATTTTACATTTGGACGCACTATTGTCTCATTACTGTGGGTTACTTCTATATCCACATAAGCAGCACCATCAAACGCAGGATATGCCTCATCATTCAAAAAAGCCGAAACTCTATACTTCTCAGCGTTTTTTCCAAAAAAGGCTAATTGTAACTCCATATTGGGATCTGCAACTATTCCATCGGTAATAAGAAATTCCTTTTCCCGCAATTCGATAATCAGTGGCTTTTCATCTATCTGGCATCTCTTTGTTCCGTCTCTTCTTTCTTTGGTATAGCGTTCTATCAAATCATTCGATAACGGCTCCATTTCAAATTCTTTTTCCACACGAGTAGTCTCGATTTTCTCATCTATCCCGTTAACCGTATAGGGGAGGAGCGGCAGTCCGGAACCATAGTTACCGTGTTCCATGTGTTCTTTTGTTCCTGTATATGTCGGTTCGAATATAAGCATGCAATCAAGTCTGTGTATATTTCTTTCCACATCTACAATCGGGTCGGTTTCTACTCTCACATGATTTACCGATTTTGTTTCTGTCCTGAACTTTGTCATGGATTCTCCGCTAGCGTTAAACTGCGGAATACCATCCACAAACATCAAAAATCCGACTTCACACTCTTTCCCTGAATTATCGTGCTCTATATCTAAGATAAGCTTTCCTTCATTGATTGAAACAGCCATGCTTTCGTCATCTATATTCCTGAGCCCATAACTATATGCACCATCGAGGATACTTCCGCTCGCTTCGATTTCCTCTAGATTAAACAACTCTTCAAGCTTCGGTTGTTCCTCCACTTCTGTCTCTTTTTCATAAAGCGCAGAGTTATGTTCCTCCGTCTTTCCGCAACCCAATGTGCATATATACAACACTATGGCAGTCACTACCATACATCTTTTTTTAATCATTTTTCTCTCCCAATTTCTTAAGATACAATACTGAGGTAAAGTTTTCCTTTTTATCGTCATATACTATTGCCGTTCCGGCTATAAGGCTCCCATCTTCATTGGTAGCCAGCAAATCAGGGCAATCATATCCAATATCTATGCTCTTCCTATTTCCTTCCCTATCAATAATATACACGTCTCCGCCCTCAAGCTTTCTGGCACATAAAAAGCTTTCTTGAGCCGGAATGTAATCAACAATACTTTCCGCAGAAATGATATCCATTTCAGCTCCAAACTCTTCTGCTTGCAGAAGAGTATATACTTCACCAATACTGTCTCCTTGTACAATAGAGCCACCGGAAGACATACAAAAAATGTCAGCGTTCGCTGTAGAAATCATTCTTTCATTGTCGTTTTTCTTCCATTCCATTTTTTGTGTTTCCAGATCATACAACCCAATGCATTTGTAACAATATCCCGTTTTCGGATTAGTGTCGTTAATATATCCGCATAGCATCAACTTTTTCTGATTGTATGTGCCTTTTACTTCGTACGGAATAAAGGAATCCGGATTTGAAATATCACCTTGATATAACAAAAGTTCCTGTCCATTTTCATAAACATATAACCCTCCGTCTTCAGTGGCATAAGCTATTGCATCTTTCTTCGGAAGATAGGTAAAAGAACTATGAACATCAATCTTGGTGGTAATATCTTCCGGTATTTCTATATTCATTAACTCCATAGTTGATATATCAAAAAAGCAAACATTATTGCTCTTTCCGTGTAGTACGATTCCCTCATCGTACACTTCACAGTTTTCATAATAAACAGACCTACTGAATGGTATCTCAATCTTATTCAAGACATTTCCTTTTCCATCGGTCAAGACAATGGTGTTCGCATCGTAGTCTTCTATTAACAATCCTATGACATCATTCTTAATAAAAATCCCATAAGGGCGGACGTTTTTCAAATAGTCATCAACTCTTTCTATTTGTGCGAAGGACTTGTTATACATATCTGTTTCCGCCACATCATCAATTTCACCCTCAATATTAACCTCGCTTACTATCATGTCCGCACTGCTTACAGATTTGTTCTTGGTAGAGCAACCTCCAATTATGGCCATCATTAAAATTAAAGATATCGTCGTAACATTTTTTTTAATCATTACTTCCCTTCCCATATACAAAATCATCGCCAACACGGTAATCCATGTCGGCGATGACAACAAATCAATTAATTACCGGTTGAAACATATACTGCATACGCATCTTTGATGATTGCATCGCCTGTTCCATATACAGAAAGTTTTGTGCTTGCAGACACTCCGTAACCATATGTTTCAAAGTCCGGTGTGCATGCATAGCTGGCGTTATATACCCAATCCGATCCTTCCGCACCCAATAATGAGCCATCACTACTCTTATGGACTGACACAGTTGCCCTTATTCTATTTACTGCCTTGGTTGTTTTGGCATAAGTATTTGCACAATACTGATTAACATCCCAGTAAATATTAGCTTCAGCTTTTAACGTTCCATAAGGACTGGGTAACGATTTTGTTCCAACTTTGGCGGCAAAAGAATTAATGCTTGATCCCAAAATTAAACAAACAACGAGCATAGTACTCAGCAATTTCTTTTTGGACAAATTCATAATAAATCTCCTTATCTTTTATTGTATGTTTGATTTTGAAAGCAGCTTTCGCGTTAAATAATAAAATAGTCGCTCATCTTGGTAAAGAGAATTATAGTTCCCTTTCCTTAATAAGCGACCATCACATTTTTTATTATTTATTTAATATATATTGAACATGGATTCATCTGACTTAACATTAACTATTGATTTTGCCTTTTCTGCAAAACTTTCAGACTCTCCAAAAAGCGTTCCCACCTCAATGGCTGTTTTATATAATGCATTTGCCTCCAATTGCTTACCTTCTGCCATAAGTATAGCCGCTTTAGCCACAAGTAATTCCGGAAGCAAATAAATCACCTTATTCTTTATCATCAAACTGCTGCAGAAATCTATGTTTTGTTTTATCTCTTGCTCTTCAGATATTGATAATACGTATTTGTTGTAGGTAAAACCAGCTAATGCCATTAGCCACATTTCTCTGTTTTGCTGAAAAACATATATGTCTTCGTCCAAAAGTCGACGTAACCTGCTTATTTGTTCGTTTATAACCGCAACAGCCTCTTTTTCTTTTCCCAATCTGGCAAGATTAACAACGTACCCGATGTAAAGGGCATTATCGATAGTGCTGTAGTTATCGTCTGCGGCTTGGCTGAATTCAGGTTTATCTATGTGTATATCCAATCCTTTTTTATCCATTTCCAAGGCCGCCTCAAAATTTCTATCTTGGGATAAAAGCAATGCCTTCGCATAACAAAGAACCTTTCCTGCTTCCCCTTCGGCAAAATCTTTACGTTCTTGCGCAATGGAGACCAATTCTTTTACCTCGGAATACCTTTCCGCTTTTATGGCTTCGTTTATCTTCGCATCAAGCAAAAATGCCTCGAAACTTTGAAAATTCACGGCCTTACTATATGTGGCATACAAGTCTATTGAAAGAAGCTTAGACAAGTTATTTACAAATTCTATCGTCGGAATAGTTTTCCCCTTCTCAACATTGCCTATGTGTTTTCTCGTATAATAGGCATTCTCTAAATCTCGTTGGGATAATCCCCTCTTTATACGATAATACTTAAGCATTTCCCCAAAAATGTTCCCCATCTCCAATACGAAGAGAATTATAATTCCCTTTACCTTTCTAAAATTTAAGCTTACTATGTATTCGATAAACTAACTTGGAGGAAACATGAATAAACATCCACGTAAAATAACTCTTGCCCTTATAGCAACATTACTCGTAATTGTATTACTCACCCTTTTCGAACAACCATCCTATGCAGATCCCGGACCGGATGATCCGCCGTATATCGATACGCTCCCCCATTCAGATGTATCAGACAATACGCCCGAGAATAATTCATTCTAGG
Source organism: Lachnospiraceae bacterium (assembly GCA_017553505.1). Classification (GTDB taxonomy): domain Bacteria; phylum Bacillota; class Clostridia; order Lachnospirales; family Lachnospiraceae; genus UBA1258. Next base: position 4,333 of record JAFZLD010000022.1, on the reverse strand, counting down.
TACTCCATCAACGCTTCATACCTCAACTCAGCTTCTTTGTAGCCTTCTTCGTAAAGAGCGTTGAGCTTATCCTTGTCCTTCTCGAGACGATCGATCTGCGCATCTACCTGCGGCCGCAAAAGAAAGAGCTTACCCTCCTCCGCCTGCTTCTCGATGTAGTCCATCGTATCGTTATACATGTCGCAGCGGGCCTTCATTAACTCATATACCTTAGGGTAATTAAGGTAACGAACCTTAATCGCCGCAAGCGACTTCTTACCCTCAGGCTTACGTCTGTAGCCGACCGGCTTGGTAAGAATTACGACGTTCTTTTTATTACCGTCGGCCTCGCTCTTCTTAATAGGAATAGAGTCTGCGATTCCGCCGTCAAGGTACAGCTTGTCACCGATGCGCACATTACGTGACACAAGGGGAAGCGAGCTCGATGAGCGGATATAGTCCATTCCGTCGTGCATATCCTTAATCTTAATATACTCAGCCTCGCCGGTCTCGATATTGGTTACAACCGCGTAAGCGTTACCTTCGAACTTCTTGTATGTCTCGTAATCGAAAGGATTCAGGTAATTGGGCACCAGATTGTAACTCATGCCGACATTAAAGATGTCGCCGGTAGTGAGCAGACTGTGAAGGCTCATATAGCCCTTCTCGCCTACGTAATCCACGAAGGTATCCCTTCCGCGGCCGCGCTGCTTGGAAATGTAGCTGCACATCGTGCACGCGCCGGCAGAAACTCCGTATACATCCTTAAATTCAATTCCCTTATCCAGGAAGAAATCCAGTACTCCCGCGGTATAAACACCTTTCATACCGCCGCCCTCAAGCACGAGTCCCGCATTAATCATCGTCCGTACTCCTCTTTAACAAATCTCTTAAGCGCCGCAATGGAGCGCTCTACCTTGTCCGTATCTATACAGTAAGCCATTCTGAAATATCCGGGGCATGCAAAAGAATCCGCAGGCACAAGCACCAGATCGTACTTAAGCGCCTTGTTGCAAAAAGCAATCGAATCCTCTTCCAAAGCCTTCGGGAAGATATAGAAAGTACCGCCGGGCTTAACCACTTCAAATCCGAGAGCGGTAAGTTCCTTGTACAGAATGTTCATATTGGTCTCGTATACAGATAAATCCGAAGTCATATCAATAACCTTCGCACAAGCCTGCTGAATAATGGATGCAGGGCAGTTGTGTCCGGTGCCGCGCGAAATCTGACCGCACATGTTGACGATAGTCTCGGAATCGGGGTCGGCGGGATTAGCTGCTACGTAACCTATTCTTTCGCCGGGAAGTGAAAGTGACTTGGAGAAAGAATAGCACGAAAGCGTGTAATCATAGTACTTGGAAGGGTAAGGGCACTCAACACCCGCAAAAAGAATCTCCCTGTAAGGCTCGTCGGACACAAGATAAATGTTGTAGCCGAACTCCTGAGATTTCTTCCTGAGGATATCTGCGAGGCGCTTAACCGTCTCTTCGGAATACACGATACCGGTAGGGTTATTGGGTGAGTTAATAAGAACTGCCTTAACCTTATCTGTAAGAAGCTCCTCGAATTTATCAAAGTTAATCTGGAAAGCCTTCGTGTCCGCGGGCACCACTACAATCTCGGCACCTGTTCCCGTTACATAAGGGATGTACTCAGGAAAGAAAGGTGCAAACACAATTACCTCATCGCCGGGCTTGGTAATTGCTCTTAACGCATGCGCAATAGCTCCTGCCGCGCCGGAAGTGGGGAAGATGTGTGAAGCCTTGTAGTTCATGCCAAAGCGTCTGTTAAGTGAGTCCGCAACTGCCTGTTTGAACTCGGGATTGCCAAGGCTCGGGCTGTAGCCGTGGAGAGCCATGGGGCTGTCTTGCTCCAGCATTTCAATCATAGCCTTGGTGAACTCCTCGGGCACGGGCACCGAAGGATTGCCTAAGCTGTAGTCGTATACGTTCTCGTAACCAATCTCCTTACCCCTTGCGGTGGCGAACTCCGAGAGCTGCCTGATTACGGATTTCTTGCCTAACATTTCTTTGTAAGTTTCGTTAATCATAATGTACCCTTTCTCGCGTCCGCCTGCCGCGGACTGCTCTTTATTGTGAAACGTCGGAGCACAGAACACTGCACTCCGACGGCTTATTTATAATATTTTCTTAAGCGGGTTAAGTACCTCATCTACCCTCTGAAGCAATTCCTCCCTCGAAATCGGCTTCACAAGGTATCCCTGCGGGTTCAAAGAAAGGCACTCCAAAATCTTCTCCCTGTCCGTAACAGACGTAAGGAAAAGAACGGGAACATTCTTGGACTCCTCTCTCTTTCTGATAATCTCCAGCACATGAGGCCCGTCAAAAAGCGGCATCATGTAATCAAGCAATATCAAATCGGGAGTCTTCTTAATAACCGCCTCAAGCGCCAGCTTCCCCGAATCCACAATGGTAACATTGTAGTCATCGACCAGAAACATTCTGAGCATCTTGAGCATGTTCTTGTCGTCATCGACAATAAGTATGTGTCCTTTGGTCACTTAAACCTTCCCTTTAGCCCTTAATTCCTTAAAGTAATTATGCATTATATCGTATATTATTACAATAAATTTTTAATTAATTTGTGTCAGTCCTTCCACACCTGATACTCTATTCCATCTACCGTCGTCTCGCGTTCCATGGCAAAAGAAAGCTTCTTGAGCAGTGCCTGCGAGGAAACATTGCCGGGCATCACAAGCGCAAAGCGTTTAGTCTCGCCAAACTTGTCCATGCGCTCGAGCACTGCCTTCATGGCTTCATATGCGTAGCCTTGCTGCTGATACTTCGTACCTATTACAAAACCTACTTCTATCTCATCGAAGCCTTGTCTGACGGTTGTTCCCACGCGACCGATGACTCGCTTATCTTTCTTGCGAATGACTGTGTAGATGCCGTATATTGAAACCTTGTAAACTTTCTCGCGGTACTGCCTTACGTATTCTTTTTCCTCTTCGGGGTCGTCGTAGAGGTCTTCGGTGAATTCTGTGAGTTTAGGGTCTTTGTACATTTCGTAGAAATAATCTACGTCGGCCTCGGTGGTCTCCCTGAGGATGAGGCGCTTGGTCCTGAGTATCTCCATCGGAAGGGCGTTGAAGCGGTGCCATACTTCGTCGAAGTACTTGTACTCCGCCTCATACACGTCCGTGCAGGTGTACTCCGCCTTAGTCATCGCACCTCGCGCGCCGTTCTCGTCCGTTACCGCAAGAGCCTTGCCGCCCTGCGCGGTGATTCTTTCGTAGGCGTCGTTGTCGTCCGTGACGTACAAATTATCTTTTTTATACTTAATGTCCGAGCCGGCTCCCGCGTAAGTAACCTTCACGCCGTGCACCAGCATTCTTGCGGCAAAAGAAACCCTCGTGCCAAGCCCCGGCTTATGTTTAACAATAAAAACAATTCTCTTCATTTACTTTCCCCTTAATTTATTTTATCATGTTTGGTAGACAGTATTCTACTTTAGGAGGAATAAATATGGCTAAGAATCCCATAGTTACGATCAAGATGGCAGACGGCGGCGTTATGAAGCTTGAGCTTTATCCCGATATTGCACCTAAGACGGTTGAGAATTTTGTAAGCCTTGTAGAGAAGAAGTTCTATGACGGACTTATCTTCCACAGAGTTATCAAGGGCTTTATGATTCAGGGCGGCGACCCCGAAGGTACCGGAATGGGCGGCCCCGGCTACTCTATCCCCGGCGAATTTTCCGCTAACGGATTTGAAAATAACTTAAAACACACCGAAGGCGTTATCTCCATGGCAAGAAGCATGGATCCCGACTCAGCAGGCAGCCAGTTCTTCATCATGCACAAGAACTCGCCTCACCTTGACGGTTCATATGCAGCTTTCGGTAAGATTATCGAAGGTATGGAAGTTGTGAACAAGATTGCGGAGACCAAAACCGACTGGGATGACAGACCTATGGAAGAGCAGAAAATGGAGTCAGTCACCGTTGAGCTTTAAATCGAAAATGTTCGAAAGCTACAATCAATTCATTTTAATATTCTGTTAATAAAATTTTAACAAATGATTTGTATTTGCAAGACCGTCAGTTTTCTGACGGTCTTGTTCATAATTTGTTCATATTTTGTTTTCAATTTGTTCAATAAGTATCCATTATTTAGACACGATTACCTTATATAGTATTAGTATAGAAAAACAAATATAGCTTACAACAAAAGTTGCTAAATACTTTCAAAAACTTTTTCATAATAAATGCCGGGTAAGATAACTTACCCGGCATCCTCCCTTTTATGGGGTCTTTTTTTATTTCTTAATCGCTAATTTTAGTCCGTGTTTGTAATTGGTAATCTCGGCACGCTTAACGCTTCCGCCGTATT
>JAFZLD010000021.1 GCA_017553505.1 Lachnospiraceae bacterium | reverse complement strand
TCCGTTCTCGTCGAATACGTACTCGCCGTCAGCAGTCTCAACTGCACCGGTCTTAACGGTACCGAGGTATAAGTACATCTTCTTACCTGTCTCTGCATCCTTAGCAAAGCCAATGTAGGACTTAACGTCTGTTTCTTTGTGACAGTGTTCACATACGAGCTTGGTGCCGTCGAAGATGTAGGAATGACCTTCTTTGCACTTGCTCTCCATTGTGTATGAATCAAGGAGTGAACCGTCGAGGTCGTAATTGGAAACCTTAATATAATCGTCTGTAACCTGAACTGTAGTATATACAGCTTCAAAAGAATCATTGAGGTAATCGAAGTGGAACTCAGGAGTATTGATTGCCGCATAGGACTTCTCACCTGTAGAACCGCAGATGTAGTATACTACACCTTCTTTTTCATTAACCTCACCGCCCTTAAGGGGAAGTGTTCTTGCAAGTGTATGATCGTGACCGGAGAATACCATATTGATTCCGGCTGCCTCAATTGCGGGAGAAAGTCTCTTTCTTAAGTAATCGTTGGCAGCTGCAATATTGGTATAGTACGGAGGCTGATGCATTGTCAAAATCTTCCAGGTTGCATTGCTCTTGGCAGCGTCATTTGCAAGCCACTCCATGCTGGCGTCCAAAGCAGATGCGGAAGCACTCTTGTAGTTGATAACTGCCATATAAACATTGTCGTACTCTACCGAGTAACAGGTAGCTGAAGGAAGATTGAAGACATCCGCACCGTTCTGTGCAAATTCGTCTCCTTCATACTCATGGTTACCGAGTACATGTACCAGGTCGATATTGCCGATATTATTGGATTCAAAGTTAGTAAGTAACTCGTCCCAATATGCATATATATTACCTGAGTCTACAGCGTCACCGGTCTGAAGACCGAATGCGTAATTGCTGTTCTTGGAAAGAATTCCGTTAATAACCTTTGTATTGTTTACAAGGTCCTTAGCCTGGATATCACCGATGATGAAGAAGTTAACTGCTCCATCAACAGCATCCATTGAGAACTCTTTCACTTCTGACCAAGTCTCACCATCGCCGACACGATATGCATAAGTAGCGCCGGGAACAAGTGAATTTATATTTACTGTATTTAACCTTACGATAGAATAACCTTCAGCTGCGCCGCCAAGGAATACCTTGTCCTCGGTCTTACCGGTTACATCGGCAAAAGCAGCTGTGCCGTTAGCATCGTAATCAGACTTTAATGCAATCTGTGCAATTGCCTGATTCTGTGACTCAAGCACGTTAGAGAACCAGGTAAAGCTCTTCTGTGTATTACCGTTTACAGATGCGTTGGATACTACATCGTAAGGAGCCTTAGTACCTACTGCGTTTACACTGTAGATAAAGGTATTGTATGAAACACCGCGATCTGACTTAGCACTGATCTCATACTTTCCTGATGCTCCGCTGAATGCGCTTGTAACAAAAATACCTTCGTCATTGGTTACGCCAAGAGATGTACCTGCATAGATAATCTCCGCGTTAGCTACTGCTGTGCCATTGTAATCAACAACTCTGATAACGCCTTCTGTTCCTACGATTATCGTGTTGTCCAGCACAATGTTAAGGGGTGCTGCCACACTAATCGTCTGAGGAGCTACGGTAAATGAATAGAGGGTGTCTCCGCCGGACACTGTCTTGAATGAGCCAAGAGTAGTGTAATAAGTAAATGCTATTCCTGCCTGAAGTGTCGCGGGAACATCAAAGTAAATCGTAGCCAGTGCATCTGCATCTGCGGATGCGGTTCCGTTTGCTTCAATTGTAAGTTCCTTGCTCTTGTATGAGTAGGAGCCTGTAAATCCATCTGCAAATTCTACGCTCTTAACAGCAAAATGATTATCAAGCTTAAGAGCCAACTTATATTCGGAAATCTCTGCAATGTTGTTCGAAGTAACCTTCAATGCGAAGGTCTCGCCCAAAACAGGACTTCCTACAGGCTCAACATTTAATGTCGTGCCATCGTTTGCTTCTGCTTTGACCGTGAAGAATCTGGTCTCTGTAGTCTCATTACCGAAACCGTCACGAACAAGCATTTTTACGGAATGATCTCCGTTTGCAAGCTTTACGTCATAGTACCAGGACTTGTTACCGCCCTTGTCCAGAACGTACATGGGATCTTCTACTACGTTAACGCCGTCGATGTACATACGAACAACGTCGTAGTCGATACCGGTCATATACTTGCTCTCTACATCGTGGAATGTAGATGCAAATGTAATTGTATCTGTATCAAACACCATGCCATCTGTAATCTCGGTATCGTTACCTACGATTGAATCGATTACAGGAGAATCAATATCATCAACGTTAGCTCCGTATACAAACTGGAAGTTGTCAAAGTATACGGATCCTGCAGATCTGGTACCGTTCTTACCGCCTGCAACGAACATAAGACGGAAAGTCATACCTTTCTTTAATGTAAAAGGGCCTGCAAGTTTGGTAAGGTCGGCTTCAACGTAACGCCATCCTTCCCAGTCAACACCGCTATCTGCCAGTGTATAGTCTGCAACCTGCTGTCTTCCCGTTACATCGTTCAGATAACCTCTGAGCCAAAGGCCTTTATAACCTTCTGCCTTCTCCTCTGCGCTGGGTGCGGTTCCTTCGGGAGCATACACCCACATGCCTATACCGGTAGGAATACCCGGAATTTCAATAGGCTCACTGTAGCCTACGCAAGCACCTTCGGTAACGGCGCCGCAGTTAATGAAGTTATAGTTAAGCTTGAGGGAACGCTGTCCGAATCTTACAGGCTCGCCGTCATCGATACTAACTATTTCATGGGACTGGATTCCTCCACGACCATAGTTGGAGGTGTAAAGTCCCGTATACTGTTCGGGATCCTCAAAATCCCATACGATTGTAGGAAGCTTACCAATGATAGCTGATATACTTCCTGATACTGCGGTATTGTACTTGTAAGCGCAAGTAATGGTACCTGTAACAGTAGCCGAATCTGAAGATGTAAAGATGTTTCCGTCAAAAGTACCCATTGAAGGGTCGCTTAATGTCCAAACAAAATCATCGGCATTGTAGATAATATCACGACCTGCTGCCTTAACGGTAAGTCCAAGGTCGCTTACCTGCGAGAAGCCCATGCTGACTTCATCATTTGTAAATGTAATGGAATCGGGAGCAGTAATTACTACAGAAGTAGTGCCAACCACTTCGCTACCCTTTAATAAATTAACTGTTACAGTGCCTTCTTTGCCACTTGAAACAAAAGTTCCGTCAGCGGAAATGGTACCCATATCAGCCGATTCACTTGCAAGAGCATAAGAAAGGTTTGAAGGTAATTCAGCCTTACCGCCGGCAGCATCAACACCTGTAGCAGTAAACTTAACTGATGCATAAGGTGTATATGCGTCGTTATTGGGAGCCAAAACGGCGTGATCGAATTTACCGTCTGACTTGGCTGTTGAATAAACAAAAAGTGAAGATGAAACGGTACGTTCTGCACCGTCGGAAGGAGAGTTCTGAAGCATAAGATCGCTGCTTCCTTCTCTCTCTGTAAGGAATGTTGTGGAACCGCCACCGTCAAGGTTTAACGCTGTAACACAGCCGAAAGCCTTCATCATGTTGGCAAGTTCTACAATCGTAAGACCTCTGGAATAAGGATACTGACGTCCGTCACCTACGAAAAGAACTACCGAGCCGTCTGCCTTAATACCTACTGCAGTACGAGGCTCTTTCTGTACATAATAAGCATCGCCCAAATTCTGGGGAATCTCGCCGTTAACAAGGATGATTGCGCTTCCGCCTACAGCCTCCTTAACATCGGACTTAACCTTTCCCGATCTGATGACAGCTGTACCGTCATTAAGAATCGCAAAATAAGGATTAGTCGAATTGTGGTACACTGTACCGTTCATAACAAGCGCACCCTGCGGAGCACCTGTTGCCATATTAAAGAAGTCTGCATTAACTGCTGCAACTACATTGTAGCCGTTATCTTTCTCGGCAGCATAAGCCTGACCTCTTACTGTTTGCATACCCCATGTGGAGCCATCATTGTTGGCATAGCCCGCGCCAAGGGATACTGTGTCGTTAGACAAATCAATCGTTACAGCAAAGCCGGCTTCCTGATCGTTACCGTCTGCTGTATTGGTAATAACTTGTGTCTCTTTTATTCCGGGAGCAATGGCATACTCTTTGGAACTGATAAGATACAACCCCTCAGGTGTAACAAAGTCTTTTGTCGCGGCCTGAGCCTTGGTAGGAAACACTAAACTCGTAGGTATTGCAAGACAAACCGCAAGCAATACGCTGAGCGCAGATTTCCCAAATTTCTTAACCTGTCTTCCCATATTATTCTCCTTCTACAGAATACTTCATAGTACCTGTTAATATACTGTTAATTTATTCCTGTAGAAATCGAGATTCAATAATTCTTACATCGTTGTTAGTACTTTCGTCCTACATTGCGAAATCATATCAAAAACGTTTTACCCACACAAAAAAACCCTCGTCGAGAGCACTGTTAATACTCTCTCGAGGGCATCTGTTCAATCCTTATTTAAAACGTTACTTCTCCGTCATGAGCCAACAGCGAAGCTCCCTTCACTCCTTCGACTTTCATAACGTTTTTAACGAGCTCTGCACCTGATTTGCTTCTTACTTCTATCGTCATATCAAGCGAATCAGCTGTCATGTTTCTGGACTTAACCTGATAATGAGGCGCATATTCTTTGACTGCTCCGATAATTGCATCTTCACTGTCATTCTTGTCGGCGTTAACTATCAGGATTAACGGAGCCTTTGCAACAGGTATAAGGTTAAGCACTACCACAACAATTGTAAGTATCAAAGCAAGTGCTATAGCGAACTCAGCCAGTCCGGCGCCACACATAATACCGGTACTTATAGACCAGAACAGGAACATCAAATCCATCGGCTCCTTGACGGCCGTTCTGAATCTTACGATAGATAACGCACCGACCATACCGAGGGAAACTACGATACTTGACTGAATCGTAACGATAATGGCTGTAGTAATTAACGCTACGCCTACCAAAGAAATATTAAAGGTCTTTGAGTAGAAGGTCTTTCTGCACATAACTCTGTACAGCATAAAAATGTAGAACCCGATTACTGCGGTAATCAGCAGCGCAATAATAACCGTCTTAATTGATATGTCTGCTGCCGAATACCCCTCCAAAAATGATTTTTTGATTATGTCTCTTATTGAATACATGCTATCTCCTCCCGATAGGATTCCCTATTTTATAGATTTCTTAATCCGTATTTTCTGCACAAATAATATTTGGAAAAAGCAGTCTGCGTCAAACCGTGAATCTGCAGTGCCCTGTAAATGTAAGTAGGCAGGAACTCATCATACTTAACTTCCAGAAGTTCCGTACCAAGCGGCATCACCGGTCTCTTCACATATCCCCCGATAAGAAATTTCTTAACGTCCTCCGATGATGACAAATGCGTATCAAACGTCACTCGAACATTTCCAAGCTTATATATGTACGGAATTCTTTCATACTCAACTATAACTCTGGGCTTAAGCCCTCTGCTGAGCTGAAGATTAACAAACTTTTTGAGCACCTCCGGCGAATCTTCACTTATTACAAGGCTCTCATCGTTTATTATCTTCTCGGTCTGTTCCTTCGTTAAAAAGCAGGAGTTCTTTAACGTCTTGCCTTTTTCTTTTCTTTTGCACTCAAGACTGATTCTGCCCGAATCATGATTGTAGATTCTGATTCTGAACTTTTCTCGCGGATCCGTTCCGTTTTCGTTTTCGTAAAAGCAAGAATCAAAACAATCATCAAAATACAGACTTGAAATAATATATTTCCCGCTCGCCCCTACGTGCGGATCCTTTGTAAGAATGCCTTTGATTCTTTCTTCAATCAGCCTTAGTTCGGGCTCAGAAATCGGATACTTGAATTCGTGCCGATATTTATCTTTTTCTTTTTTCATATTTTTCGGCTCCTTCAAGTCTTTCACGCAACATAATTATTAAAGTTATCAGCAAAACTGAGCAAAACGTGACTATCACTAGTAGATTACTTTTGTCTGATAACAGAGATTTTATTTCACTAATTAATCCCTTCTTAGGATTGTATTTAACCAAATTAACGTCTTCATATAATTCTGTATAAATATTAAACTTCTCCCCCGTCTCTTCTATCCTATATTCATTACCACTATTCGTAAATGTACTATCTACGAATTCTGAATCCAAAATAGTTTTTCCGAAAGGAACAAATTCATATCTATAAGCTATATCTCCTTCAGAATAGTATCTGACAACACAATACTTCCCACTATTTAACCAATAATCATCCAAAAAGTGTTTACGTATAGATAAATAACTCAGTATATTATCGGTAAATGAATCCGCTTCATATTTCCATAGAATTTCATCAATATGAATCGCTTTCGAAATGCGAGTTCTCATATTGGGAATGTATTGAGTAATCAGCTCAGTAATATCCCCGCTGAATCTATCCCTATATTCTTTAACAACATTTCCAAAAAACAATTGATTGTTATATAATTCAGAATACCAATATCTAGGCTGTTTAGCTCCTCTTCGAGCAAATGAATTAAACAACGCCGCCGGATTCTTAATCTCCCTGGACATATATCCCAGGCAATTGTCATAATCCCAAACCGGACCTGCGTATACAATACCATCATATCCGTTCCAATAAAAATAAGAACTCGCTATACCTCCATCATAGTTTTCAAATATCTCATCTATAAGATATTTTTTTGCCCATGATTCAATGTCTATTATTTCTGCCAGTTTGTTGCTACTAATATCAGGATTTCGGAGACATTTATCAATTTGAATAATCTTCTCTTTGATTTCTTCCTCCTCATTACCGACAGATTTGGGCAAAATCACTTCTACCGGAAGTCTCCTATCCCCATCATCTGTTTTATATACTATGCTTTCTACTCGTCCACCATATTCTATTTTGCATAAGTTTAATGTATCCTTACTATCTTCATTTCTTTCATTCAACGTATTTATCGATTGACAAAACAAATATAACCCATAGCAATTGCCATTTACATATAAAAGGGCGTATTCATTTTCCGGCGTGTTAGGCATGCCTTCCTTTCTCGCCAAGTCAAATACCATTTTATTCTTTAGATTCGAATAATCTCGCGCGTTTGCAAGAAGAATCCAGCGAGAGCTTTCTTCCATATTCAGGAAAGACTGAGGCGAGTCAAGCTTAAGTGTAAACGGCTTTTTCTCCTCTGTCCAAGTAGAATTACCTCGTCCATTTATGGTTAAATCGCTGTTGTTTTTTTCAAATACACCATCCGACGTATATACATGCATAATACTCGGTTCTTTATGTGACTTATCGCTCAGTACCTCCTTCATCGACCCGGTTGCCGTTTCAATGAATATAGTCGAAACATTTTCTGCCTTTTCGAACTGAACTTGCTTGGTCTTTTTTAATATTTTACCGTTTTGCAATGTTAATGAATACTTCTTCCCAAATTCAAACTGTTCATATAGAAGTGATTTATCAAGAATAGACTGCTTATCAACAGAGGCCTCCACCCCCGGTTCTATTGCAATTATTGTATTATCACTATTCGAATATGCTGGCAAAAAAAAGTAGTTAATCCCAGTATCTTTATCATACCAAGCTCTGATAGTTTCAGCCCCATCTTCTGTCTCTATTCTTATTTTCAGCGGTATTGTATTATCTGCACTAGTCATCAAAACAAATATCGCTATAGCCGTAATTAATATCGTCGAAATAATTATCCACGCATACTTCTTAATAATTGCCATATCGTTGTAGTCCGTTAATCAGACTCCACCTCCGTTTTTACTCACTAAACCTATTTGTTGAGAATCTTACAAATAACATTGTACACTCGCTCACAGTTTTTCTTATCATTATATTCAAAAAATTGTTCTACTCGATTCCTATAAATATCCTTCATTACACAATCTTTGTCGATATACGAGCTTATGCACTGGCTGAACTCTTCTACTGTCTTTGTAACATCTCCCATACCCTTGCTATAGTAGTCGTACTTATATTCACCGTTGTATGCCTCAACCAAATCTTCATAATCGGGCTGATAATATACAACTGGTTTCTTGAGATAAGCAAAATCATATATCGCAGAGGAATAGTCCGTCACCATCAAACTACTCTTTTCATACATTTCACGGTAAGTTATTTTTTCATCCCATAATGAAATGCCTTCCGGCAAAGAAAATATATCTTTGTACTTCTCCATCTGCGGATGCAGTTTTACCTTAAGTGTATATCCTCTTTCGGTAATTGAATCAAGCAATTTCTTGCATTCAAAAATGGATGTATAAAGTTTAAAATATTCGGATTTAGCAATGTCTTCTTTGGAAATTCCCCACAAAGAAGGACGCCACGTAAGAGCCAGAGTTATAATCTTCTCGCTCTTGCTTTCCGGCAACCTGTCATATCTCGGATATCCTGTCAAAAAAACATGTTCCGGATTTATGGTATAAGGCGGTGCCCCAATTCTGTCCCTCTCCGCTTTGGACGCGGTAACGGTATATACATTTTCATGTGTAAATCGGTTAAAGTACTTGTGAAGATCTCTGTAAGAAATTCCGTGCGAAACAAACATGTGCGGAGTTTCTTTGTGACCCGCCATATGAATTTCATGCGATGAAATATATACATCGGCAACACAAAGAAGCAATGTATATTTTAAAGAGCCGAAATCTACTACTTTTCCGACCTGTTTCATCATCTCGTAGTCGGGAGAATGTTTGGAAATTGCAAAAACGGAATACACGGGCTTACTCTGAAGGAACCTGAAAAAGGCCTCTCCGTTGTCTCCCGCTTCCCATTCTCTGTCGGCCACAAGCCACACGTGCTTACGGTAAAAACACCTGCCTACTACTCTTATTGTCTTTTGGATTGCCAGCTTAACGTTACTTTTTACAGACATACTTTATTTTCCTGCTATTTTGTTTAATTTTCCGTCCAGTTGTGCCAATTCTTCACTGTTATCGTAAGAAGTATTCACATAATGAATACTCCATTTGTTGGATGAATCGAGATCATCGATTTTGTTAAGATATATTTTTTCACCGTTGTTTGTATATCTGAACAGGCATGCATTTTCAAGTGCATTATCCGCATACAGAAGGTTATTTTTTAAAGCCGAAAAGATTTCTTCTTTTCTTGAATTGGCTGCCAGCACAAGAAAGCGGTTGCTGTTCCAAACAATATTGTTCTCAACCTTGGTAATCTGACCCGTTCCCGAATTGGATACATTTATCGAAGACATCTGATGATACTTGTACCCGGTCCGGTATGATACATATTCTTTGTCCTTCGTACCGAGCGGTCTGGTATTCTTACCTGCCTGCATAGGTGTGGTAGGGTTAGTAAGGTCAATATTGTCGTAAAGAACATTATCCGTGTAAGTTACATCGTTAAAGGGATTCGAGCTGTAGCCGTCTCCCCATGTCTCGATGCCCCAGTAGAAATGTGCACCGATATTGTCTCTGAAGTGAATATGCTCATTTTCAGCTGTTTTTTCAGAGCCCTGGTTTGTAAAGCAAGTGTCAAATATCCATGAGGCAAAGTTATTACATACGACAATATCCTTACCACTATTCCACACCTGCAGTGCATTGCCGTAACGCATACCGCTCTGTGTATGAACGGAACCGCCTATATCATGAATATAGCAACTGCTGACTGTGATTTTTTCACAGTCCTCCATATTTAACCCATGACAACCTGCACCGGTTACTTCAATACCCTTAATTACGGTATTCTTAATCTTCTTGGCATCAAGTGCGGTTACGGGAGGAGCATATTTAATTTCAAAATTGTTGGGATCGGTCTCTGAATAGAGATAAAGCTTAGAAGTTATCCAGTCAACTGCCCAAGCACCATTCCCCCTGTTTCTGATGTATTTTGGATTATACTTTTCCTTGGAGGACCAAACATACCGTTTCCAGTTTACGGTACCGTCTATAAGCAGTTGTCCGATATTACAGTTATTTTTATTACCAGCGCCATTGGCGATTTCAAGGCTCGACAAATCCGCTTCCCATACGTTATCAATTCCGTCGGAAGGGCTGAAAGTTACATCCAAATCACGGTAGTAGTCAAGTACCGGTCTTTCGCCGTCGCCGTATGCCGCATATATACAATTGCTTCCGAGTTTAATCTCCTTGGATACCTTAAAAGTGTCCCCACACTTTAAAAGTATATTTACATTGGACATCCCCGAAAATCCATCAAGTTTTTTTTTAGGATTCTCAGGGTTCAGTCCCGAATTGTTATCATCGCCTTCACTTGAAGAGACATAATATGTCGGATTGCCGTTATTGAGCTCTTCACCGTTTAGTGAATATATTCCGCTATCAATCTGGTAAGCCCACAAAGCACTTGCCAACTCGCTGTCCCGTCCCGTCAAAAGAAGGTCTGACAAGCTTTGGCTTCTTATCGCTCTTGTGCTTCCCGTTATCAGATCACCCAAATCAGAAGCGGAATAATCTACCCATTTCTCGGTACATATAATGACTTCGATACCCTTTCCAAAGGCCGCACTCCACTGCCCCAAGGACATCGATTTCTCTCCTTCTTTCTTAATGATTGAAACAGAGAAGAATTCACCGTCTTTGGTAGGAAGGAAGCTGTCTCCGTCTTCAAGACTGACGCTTCGTATGAATTCTTTGGCCTCATTGTATTCGCATATCCGTAATTTGTAGCCGTCGCTTAACTGTATCAGGTATTTGGGGCATTCAATCTGTATAAGTTCGGGATATCTCAGTCTTCGCTTATTATCAGCTTTTTCGCCGTTATCTTTGGAATACTCTCCCGATTCCCACACCACGTAATGACCGAGGTCGATATAGAAGTCATCTCCCGTCTTTTCTGACGGCTCATAAGTTACTTCGGGCTCGCTTGCGGAAACATCCGCCGAGGTCTCCGATGAAGCACTTGATGAAGATGCGGTGCTTGTACTCGAATTATTCTTTTTACTTTCTGCTTTGCCTCCCGATCCACTTTGTCCATATACATTTTCGTAAGTAAGTATTTCATGGGCATAAGTTCCGTCGGCAATGTCGTCAAAAAGCGCTTTTGTCTTAAACATTATAAAGCCGACTATCAGAAGAACCAGCACTCTTGTAATCCATTTTTTGGCCATAATTACTCCGTGATGATTATTTTCTTGTTCTCAATCTTGATTTCTCTGTCACAGATAGGAAGAATGCTCTTTCTGTGAGTAATGATAAGGCAGGTCGGTCTGGGAGAAAGTTCCTGAAGGCCTTTAAGTACCTGCAATTCAGTATTCTCATCAAGTGATGATGTTGCTTCGTCGAGGATAAGGAAAGGTGACTTTCTGACAAAGGCTCTGGCAATAGCGATACGCTGTGCCTGACCTTCCGATATACCGTGTCCTCGCTCACCAATTACGCAATCGAGTCCGCCGGGAAGATTTCTTACGAATTCTTCGCCTGATGACAGTCTCAATGCTTCCCACATTTCCTCATCGGTGGCATCAAGCTTACCCATTCTGATATTCTCCCTGATGGTACCGCTAAAAAGTGTGTTACCCTGCGGTACGTAGGCGATGAATTCACGCGTGCCGGAATTGGCAACCAAGCTTTCTCCGTATGTATTGTAGAAATCTACGCTACCGGTCAGACTGCTGGTAAACGACATGATAATTCGTACCAAAGTGGTCTTACCTATTCCCGATTCACCGATAATAGCTACGAATTCACCGGGCTTAATATCAAGATTAACGTTTTCAAATACTGTCTCGTCAGTGTAACCGAATGTAAGGTCATTAACCTTAACACCGATATTCTCACGAGCCATCTCAACAGGAAGGCTCTTCTCTTCCGGAATATTCTGAATCTCGATAACACGTCCTGCGGATGCAAGAATAGATACCACCTGGGGTACTGTCTTGGCAAGACCCAGAATAGGTGCCTGCACTCTGTTAACAAGTGCAAGGAATATCGACATGGTACCATATGTTATCGCTTTTGTCGAAACCTGCAATGCACCATAGGTGAAAGCGGCAATGTATCCAAGCTGAAAGCTTAAGCCCATTACGGTAGAACTTGCCATACTGAGCTTGGTTCTTTTGAACACCCAGTAAAAGCGGTTCTCTCTTAAATCGGTAAGTCTTTCTGCTGCGTAGTCTTCGTTGGCAAATGCTTTTACAATCAAAAGATTGGCCATGCTTTCCTGTAAGAAAGAACGATATGCCGCCTCAGACTCCTGAACCTTAACCTGAAGTCTTTTAAGCTTGCGGC
Organism: Lachnospiraceae bacterium; assembly: GCA_017553505.1. GTDB lineage: Bacteria > Bacillota > Clostridia > Lachnospirales > Lachnospiraceae > UBA1258. The sequence goes on along the minus strand of JAFZLD010000021.1, from coordinate 123,905 downwards.
CGAGCCACCAGCATGTGATTGCCGAAACCGGCGCCACCAATAACGCAAACAGCGCAAGCATTTTTGAATAGTTGTATAAAGTAAAGAATACCAAAATCAACTCAATGACCAGCCTGATAACACTCGGAATAGTATTTACGATACCATCTGCGATTGCACCCGCATCCGATGTAAGTCTCGTCATGAGGTCTCCGGTATGATACTTCTTAATGTCAAGCCAGTGAGAACGAATTATCTTCTCGTATACCTGCTTACGGATACCGAAGCCAAACTTTTCGTTAAGCATCGTAGACATTATACCTGTAACAATACCTACTGCCTGCATCGAAAGCATGAGTATTACGTATACGATAATAGCAGTCTTGAATCCCTGCCCGTTTGTGGCATTATCGATAATGGTCTTTGAAATGGTAACCATCTTCAGTGACACAAACGTCGCAAGAAGGTCTATTCCCATCAGCAGGAGAATCTTAAATGCGTAGGGCTTGGAGTAGAACATAAGCCATTTCATGTACCTTAACTGATTATCTCTGTCTTGCCATAATTCTTTTACTCTTCCCACTGTCAATTCCCCTTTTGGTTTTTTAAATCTTTGTCTGTATCCATGAGGTCAAGCTTCTTCATAAGATTCAGTCTGACCTCTGAACGTCTCATTGCTTCTGTTCCGTTCTTACCCTTTTTCTTGCCCTTAATCGCGTAGCCTATAAAGAATACAATTCTGTGTACCCACGCCACCGGCAAAAGAACAGGGCATTTCTTGGCGTACGAATACCTTTCGTGAAGTTCCGAAGGAAGCGGAAGTATCTGTTTGCGTCTCTGCTGGAACTTTGATTCCTTAACGGCGCTTGCGCGCATAAAGTACGTCTCAAGGAAATTGATGGTCTCGTACATATCAACGTTACCGCTTTGCTCCTTCTCACCGAGCACATCCTCTATAAGAAGGTCCTTCATCTCCTCCGTAACGTCTCCGTTAACCGGAATGTCTGCCGACATATTAAGGTACTCCTTACAGATAACCACAATACACTCCAAGAACCTCTCATAGTGAAGAAGCTTCATGGACTCGACTACCCTGTCCCAGTTTATCGCATCCTTATATTTATTGGCAAAAAGCGAAACATCCGTAAAATATCTTAAGCTTATTCCCTCGAAGAATAAGTGCTTAACAATATGGAAAATTTGATAAATAAAGTGCTCCGTAATTCCGAGAGAATAATACTCGGAGCCCATAAACTTCTCTTTAATTAAAGTGTCTTCGGCGTCGAGGCGTAAGCTCTCAAGCACCTTGGCCTGCTTGCCTTCATAATCTTCCCAGAGGCAATCGTGAAGCTCAATCTTAGAGAACATCGGTCCCGCGTACTTCTCGAATACCGGAACGTGTTCCTTGGCACCTTCGTCTGTATAGAAGTAGCCGAGGTCTCTTAACAATTCCTCTGCCTTAGACTGTTCTGCCTTATACACCAGTATATCCGCGTCGGAAGAAAATCTCTGGTTGGGGTCCGGATAGAGAGTTGCCACACCGATTCCCTTAAACATAATAAGCTTTAAGTTTCTTTTGTCACCTTCCGCGATTATCTTCTTAATCTCGGAATACTTATACATCTGATTTAAAACCTTTGAAGAGCTGTCCTTCTTCCAGGAATCCATTATCTCTGCAGGTATATTAAGCTCTTCGATACGCTTTGAAACTGCATTTAAAGTAAGCGGAAGAAGTTTGCTCTTTCTTAACTTCTCATATAAAACTTTCCAGTCCGACTCACCCGACAGTTTTATTTCATCGCCCCATATTCCGGCACGAGCCAGTGCGAACACATCCTCATAAAGCTTATTCAATTCCGATTCTCCTTTTATTTGGCTCCGGCAAGTTTATTGTATAAATCAAGGCTTATTGCCGCCGCCATATATTTTATTCTCCGTGACAGTGACGGAGTATTGTGATATTTTCCTTTGCCGTATTCCGCTCTGTATTGCTTCTGAAGCGAACGTAAATCTGCCTTCGTGTAATCCGCAGATTCCTTAATCATAGGATACATGTGAATAATATGCGAAAGGCACAATTCCTTAATATTCCACTCCCTGTACAGAGCAAGCCGATTTTCCATAACAGGAATCCTCAGCTTAAGGTCCGCCTGCTTGTCACGCTTAGCATGCGACAGGCTTTCGACCCTATACACATAATTATACAGCCCATCGTCAACCACACTCAAAGTCGCCGCCCTATGATAAAGAACGGGCATGACCGCAATATCTTCCACAATGCTGATTCCATCGGGGAATCTGACCCCTTCAAACAGCTCTCGCCTGAAAAGCTTATTCCAGACTACGTCAAAAAAAGTTCTGTAGCTTTTATCCTCAAAAAGCCTAAGGGCTTCATATGAGTCAAAAGAACCCTGCCTTGTATAGCGGGTATAATTATCGTTACTGATTTCGTGGCCGTTTTCATCCACAAATCTGTAGTTGCAGATGGTAATGTCGGCACTGTTCTCACGGGCGCTCTTAAAAAGTTTCTCTACATATCCCGCATCCACGAAATCGTCGCCGTCTACGAATGCCACGTACTCGCTGTTCGCAACTTCAAGGCCGGCATTTCTCGCGGAACTCAAGCCTCCGTTGGGCTTATGGATGACACGGATTCTTGGGTCTTTAGCAGCCCATTCGTTACATATTTCGGAAGAGCCGTCAGCAGAACCGTCATCCACGAGGATAATGCCGATATTCGCATAGGATTGGCTTACCAAACTCTCTATACACCGGTTCAAATATGCGGACACATTATAAACCGGCACTATAATCGATACTTCTACCCTGTTGCTTTCTGCTCCCATTACAATATGTTCTCTTTCTCACAAACGGACTTCCGCCGACATGTCACAATCTATTTCTTTTTAATTCTTCTGAAGAAGAAATATCCCACACGACTAATAAGATACAAATGCAATGTTATCTTCGTAGACATATCCGGATTAACGCTTCCGTCAATGCCCTTAAGAAGAACTCTCGCCATGGGCTTGTAGCCTTTATAAATGTCTACCAGGAGATTCTTGATTCTCTTATCCTTGGTATCTAATTCGCTAAAGCATCTCTCGAGCACTTCCATAGCAGCCGAGAACTGAATTCTGCAGATATAGTACTTACCCTGAGCCGAGAAATCATTGTCGAGAATGTACTGCATCAGTTTGATGCGCTCGTTTAAAAAGAATAAGTTCTTCTCGGACAAAGGACTGCGCATGATACTGCCCTGTCTGATACGGTACTTGTACATTCTTTTGCCCATGTAGGCAATGGTGTTGACGTTCTCGATTAAGGGCTTAGCAATTGCAAAGTCTTCATTAATCTGGCCTACGGGGAACTGAACATGCTTGAAAAGTTCTCTCTTATATAACTTGGACCAGGCTACGATGAAGTATAAGTTATCGGAGAAGTGCTTCCAGAATTCTTCTTTGGAAATAACGTATTCTTCGCCGCCGGGCTCGTATACGTCCGCGTATTTGCCTTCGGTTATGCGCTCTCCGTTTTCGTCTACTCTTAATCCCTGTCCCACTACGAGGTCTGCGGACAAAGAAGTCGCGCAGTTATAGAGATTCATAACGGCATCGGTTTCAAACATATCGTCGCTGTCGATAAAAACGATATACTCTCCCGTCGAAGCCTCAATACCTGTATTTCTTGCGGCGCTGAGTCCTCCGTTTTTCTGATGAACGACTTTAATACGCGCGTCTTTTTCCTTCCACGCATCGCACATTTCTCCGGAACCGTCCGTAGAACCGTCATCCACCAGGATGATCTCGATATTCTCATAGGTCTGATGAACTATACTCTCCATACAGTCATCAAGATACTGCTTAACGTTATAAACAGGAACTACTACAGAAATCAGGCTTCCCATTACTTCACTATTCCTCCGGTAGATTCAAATATTCGTTTAAATACTTAATCTGCTTCCTTTTACCTTTTACAAACCACTTTATCTTCTTAAGTAAGATATCCTTGCGGCTCCACATCCACGGTTTACTCTCCAGTATGAAGTGGACTACCTTGGGATTATCTACTCTCTCACAATCGTAGAAACACGTATTGTAGGCTATATCCAAATGCAACTCGGCCTCGCTGTCCCATTCGGACAGATAACTGTTTATCACGTCTTGGTCGCCGAAAGCCGTTCCCTTCGCTGCTACTTTAGGTATCTCCTTACACAAAGCTTCGTAGAGCTTCTCATCAGGCTCTATAACCATTACGCCCGCATTGAGTCCGCCTCTTGAAAACTGCGGGAAAAATGCCCTATCGGATACCGCCGAAATCGCAGGCTTATCAAACAACTCATCAAGACTGCCCCTTATCAGCAAATCGCTGTCGAGGTATACAAGCTTCTCGTAGCCGTAATCTTTAAATACGACGAGCTTAAACAGCGTCTTAATCCATCTGTCTCGTAACTGAACATCGTTAACACCGCTTAAATCGATTGAAGGCTCGTCCACTTCAATGATGTTGATGTTGTTCCTACGAAGTTCTTCTTTAACAGGCTCCGACACTTCCGGCCCCGTAAAGACTGCGAATTCTTCCCGGCTATATCTTTTTAGTCCTTTGTGTAAGGCTATCACACCCTTCACAAATCCGTCTGATGACAGTATTGTAACGTAAGCCTTTTTCATTCTCTCATGCACACCAGTATTCTTTTGAACTTATAATAGTCGTTGTTTCTTACGGTTTTCTCGAATATTGCAAGGTCTGACTCTTCACATTTGAATCCTTTGAAGTCAGTCGACAATATTTCCGCGAATGCATTCAGCACTTCTTTTCTGATTTCGTCATTCATAAAAAGAAGGCGTTTGCAACAGTTAACCATGCTGCGAAGAATGGACTCATAAATTCCCTGAGATATCTTAACTCCGCGTTCTCCCATTACTTTTAATACGTAATAGAATACCCAGAAAGAATCTAACAGCTTAACGTCGTTACCCCTGATTCTCGAGAATCCTCTCGGATTTCTCCTATAGCGGTATACTACGTCGCGAACCGCATATGCCTTAGAGCATTTGGGATACAGAATGTACGATACGATGGTGTCCTCGTAATAGTATCCGTCGGGGAAGCAGACATCCGAAAGAAGCTCTGCCTTGAATACCTTAGCCCAGGCAAATCCCCAGAAAAGTCCGCAGGGCTCTTCCACTTCACCTTCGTTGTGAACGAGGGAAATCGGAACGCCTCTTGAGAAGTTCTCGTATCCGCCTTCCACTATGCAGGCATTATGCTCATACGCTGCACTAAGTAAGGTCTCAATTGCTCCCGGCTTAAGTATGTCGTCTGCATCAACGAACATCACATAGTCAGCTTCGATTTCCGCAAAGCCTATGTTTCTTGCGGCTGCGGTACCTTTGTTACGCTGCTTAAGTATTGAGATGTTTTTGTCTTTATATTTGTCGGTAATTAAAGCAGTCGCCGAATCTGTGGATCCGTCGTCTACCACAATTACTTTGTACGTGTATTTCGTATTCTGCGAGAAGATTGAATCGAGGCAGGCAATCACATATCTTTGAACATTGTACATGGGAATAATAATCTGAAGATTGTACTTAGCCTCACCGATTACATTGGTTCTGTCGCAGGAAAATACCGGAGGTTTATATATTTTTCTCAGTCTTTCAAGAGCATCCGTTTTCATGGGACGCTCTCTGTCTTCTATTTTTTTGTCAAGTTTATGCAGTCTTGCACCGTTTACGTACGTGTGCCTTACTACGAAGTCCCTTAATCTGAATAACCCGTCCATGCGTTTCCCTCTTAACACCTTAGCTTTTGCTACTCGAGCATTTCTACCAGTTCCGCCAACTTTATTTCCCCTTCAAGATGGACCTTCTTAATCAAAGAATCATCCAATAACTCAAGACATTTAAGAAGGTTATTCTCCTTAAGCTCGAGTCTCCCCATCATAACCTCATCGCTGTCGGAAAGGAATCGATCTCCGGGTCGGTTTCTTTCGCGGATGCGCTTAATTATTTCTTCTTTGTCTGTCTCAACGTATATGAATTTGCAATTGCGGCCGGTGTATACGATGTCCATTACTGCCTTGGCAAAATCCATCATCGGAGCCGGCATTGCTTCATCATGACATAAGGATGTGATGAACTGAATGAAACCCTCATCCATCACAGCGTATTCAAGTCCTTCTTTCTCGTATTTATCAAGCAAATAAACTATCTGCTTCATGCGAAAAATCCAGGCTTTGACTTCTTTGTCCTTTAAGTTTGGAACGTATTTTTTAGCTGCAGCGGCTACCTTTCTGCACTTCGGATAATAGTGAACCGCGAAGTAGACAAGTCTTCTTTTGACTCCGCGTAACATTAATGCCTGAACCTGTACATTGGTAGCTAAAAACTGCCGTTTTTTAAGACTATACTCATATTTCTTGCAAATCGTACTCTTTCCGGAGCCCGGCAATCCTACGAATTCAACTATGTTCAATATGTCAGCCTCTTTTCTTTTTCTTCATCTTATTTAAGTACTGAACCACCAGGTCTTTGTAATACTTGTAGTATTCGGAATTGTGGTATATGAGAATGACCAATCCTATAACAATACCTGCCGTAATAACGCCGCAGATAAGGAAGTCGACAATGAATATGCCTGTATGTACGTAAGAGCATATCCATCCGCACAGTGCCATCAAAGCTCCGAGAAATACAGTGTAGTAGAGCAAGGTAAATAAGTACTTTGATGAAGATTCATTGAATTTCAGCTTATAAATGTAGTAAACCTTCAGAACGGTCTGAATTAAGTATGTGCAGAAGGTTCCGAGGAAAATACCGAAAATACCTGTGTAATAACCGAATGCAACAGAGACGATAAGGTTAATTACAGTACCTGCGATTGAAATATTCCTACCATGTACGAAATATCCGCTTACGTGCATAGCAGCATAAATAGGCTTACATACTATATAAGCAAACAAATTCAGCGTAAGAATAATCAGTACATACTTATCAAGAATGTACTTAGGGCCTACCCAGAAAGAAATAAACGGTTCTACGCACGTGAAAAAGCAAGTGGCGCAGAATATCGAGAACACTCCGTAGCCCCAGGTAAGCTTGTTAAGAACGCCTTTACAGGATTCTTTGTCACCGATTGCGAAAAGGTTACCCATACTCGGTCTCAAGCCTCTGTCGACACGCTCGGTTAACTGCTTAAATACCGTAATAATCGATGAGTAGAAATAGTAATTACCTACCATAAGAGAGCTTACGAGGACTGAAATAAGGATGTTATCGGTGGAGCTTGTTACCTTACCGGATACTTCTTTGATAAAGATGTTTTTAACGTTATCAAAGATCTTTTTTCTATCCTCTTTGGGTAGCTTCCTGTTCGTCAGGAACGGGTACCGCTTATCAATCTGTAAAGAAATGTAGTAGTTCTTGGCAAGTGTGGTAACGATGTTGGCAACAAGATATACTACGTAATTCTTAGTAAGAATAAGAACGATTACATATACTACAGCCTGGAATACTCCGAGCAGTGAGTTGTAAAAAGAATACAGGTAATTGTTCTGGTCTGCTCCCAAAAGCGATATCTTATACGAGAACAGATACGATGTGGAAATATTGACTACGAAGAGCATGAAAATCATGCGCATGTAGCTGTTGGTAAAATGCAAATCTTTAACAAGAACCGGTACGAATATACATACAATCGCGCCCAGTCCCATGAGAACCGCAGCGATTACTCTGTACACATTCTTGTAAAATGTCATTAACTCACTGATCTTATTCTCATCGCGTACCGCAAGAGGCTTATAGAGGTTATAAACTATTGCGGAACCGATACCCAACTCAGCAAGTGAAAGGTTCATTACTACTTCATGAAACAAGCCGTTTAATGAGTTAACCTCATCGCCCAGCATTTTAACGAAAAGCGATCTGGTGATAAAGGTTACGATTGTCGTTACTATCTGCGCAGCAATACCGACCGCTATATTTTTAATACTTTTTTGAGTGCGTCCCATTTCTGTCTCCAAACTACTTCTTGATCTTATGATATATTTCCTTCAGCTTGAAAATTCTTGCAGCCTTAGGATCGAGCTTAGACATTATATCCAGCTCGTATTTCATCTTATCCTTCCACTTGTTGTGGAAGAAGTATCTGTAGAACTGCTCGGCAAACTTGTATTCAACCTTCATAATCTGCCAATCTTCAAGAAGGTAATAAAGTTTTCTGCACTCGGTTCTGTACATCTCTTCGCCGCGGATGTTGCGTTCTTTGGCACCGCTGATAATGTGAGATGCGTTATAGTACAAAGAAAGCTCTTCCGGAACAACGTCAACTTCGTAGCCGGCCTTAAGGAGCCTTAAAATGGTCTGCGAATCCTGCTTGCAGGGAACATCAGGGAAGCATCCTACTTCCACAAGCGGAGCCTTCTTAACCATCCACTGGGATGTAGCCGCAATACAGTTCTCCGCCATAGCTTCAAACAGGCAATTTCCGTGGAAATTTCTTCTGTCCGAATAATTGGATGAACCGTCTTTATTGATGAATTTCGCATGGCAATATACCAGCGCAAGCTTATCATTGTTGCTCTCGAGGAATTTCTTAAGCTGTTTCTCTATTCTCTCGGGATAATACTCGTCATCATCGTCCAGGAACGCGATGTATTCGCCCTTAGACTCTTGTATTCCGTGGTTTCTGGTAAGACCGCCGCCCATGTTTCTTTCGTTCTGTACGTAGCGCACGCGAGGGTCTGTGTATTCCGCCATAATAGCGGCTGTGCTGGCTCTCCATTCGGATTCCGCCGGATTATCGTCTACCACTATTATTTCGAAATTCGTATATGTCTGTTTAAGCACACTTCCGATTGCGCGCTTCAATGTTGTGTTTCTTGAGTATGTAGGTATTACTACACTCACCAGGATATTGTTATCCATTATTCCTCCTTAAATTCCCAAGAGCTTTCTAAACTTCTCATTCTTTATAGTTTCTGCCAAAAGGCAGAGTATATACAAAATTATTACCGATATCGCCAAGACTATCGCGCCCGCAATATATGCATTAAGCGTCAATCTGAGCAATCCATATCCCTTTACCGCTAGCAATATCACCAACTGATTAAGGCCCAAAAATATCATAGAACGGCGACCGATGTTAACCAGTGCCTTTTTAATCACATTAGTTTCTTTGGCCGATTTATCGAACCATACCGAGAACGCAAGGTACGCTGCCGAGCCTATCAAAGCGTTAACCCAGAATAACGGCACGAATCCATACCAGCCCGATTTGATATTCACGTATTCATTGACAAAAGAAAGCACCGCGTTTCCCGCCAGTAATACAACTCCGACTGCAAACAAGATAATTCTGCTGCCGGAAATCTTCTTAATAAGCGAACTTTCGTCAAGCTTTTTGCATAATCTTCCCAGTTCAAGGAAGCCCATACAAATCACTGCAATATCTATAGTAAGCGGCAATCTGAAGCTCGTGCTGTTCTGTAAGAACGAGGCAGCCACCGCCACCACAATAACCGTCACGCTTCTGACCACTGAATTCTTAATGGCGCTGTCGAGCAACATATAATATGCCTCGGCAAAAAACATGGCCGTAAGGAACCACAAAGCTCCGCATATCGGCAGATCCTTGGTATTGTAAGTAACAACCTTTACAAGGGGCTCATACCATAACGAATAATCCTTACACTCGAGAATCAGCCAGAAAATATAGTTAATTACCGCATAGAACACATAGGGAAGTAACAGTCGCCCTGCCCTTTTCAAAATTCTCTTGCCCACGCCGACTTCCGGCTTGGAAACATACAGGAATCCTGAAATCAGGAAAAAAACAGGCATGTGAAAAGAATGGATATATCGGTCAAACGCACCTCCAAACCCAACATGCCCCATTACCATTATGAGTATTCCGACCGCTCTCAAAATATCGACACTGTCGACTCTTTTAATCCCCTTGGTAGTATCCATTATCTCTTCTTCTTTAACTTGTCGTACGCACCCTTAAGCTTGTCATACCCATCAAATCCGAGAATCTTCTGTAAGAAGTGAATCACTCCGAAGTACAGTTTCTTCTTAGAAGTACTCCAGCTTGAATTCATATGATGGATAGTATATGTCTCAGCCGTAGGTTTAATGTGCCAATTGCTTATATCAAACGCCGCAAAAAAAGGTCTCGGATAAACAACAACCGCTCCGTTGTCAATTTGCTGCAAGTCTTCACAATCCAGATTGACGCCGAAACTCTCCATGCAATTGCTGAAATGTTCGTTTATAACAGACATGTCATAACTTCCGTCGGGATTGATGAAGTGTCTGTTCTCATAAGTCTTAAGGAAAGTGCTTATGTATTTATTGCCGGGTGATGATGCGATAAATGCAGTCTCAAGAGACCTGTCGCTTTCAAAGCCAAGGACCATCTCGTGTCCCTCCAGCAACTCATCGAAACGTTTCACCAGCTCTATGTCGGTATCGAAATATATTCCGCCCTGCTCGTTAAGCGCTCTAATACGCGCATAGTCGCTTACAAAGGCATATTTCTTAACACTGTATGCTTCCTTAACATACTCGGGAGCATCGTCAATCGAGAAGTTTGATTCGTTCCACTCCACAAATTCGTAGTCGGGAATCTTCTCCTTCCAGCCTGCGATGAATGCCTTTATATTATCGGGCTTTTCGTTACCGCCAAACCAGCAATAGTGAATGATATGAGGTATAGACATTTATTTGCCGCTCCTGTTAAACATTCCTACATACTTGCCATAATCCTTGGCAAAAGATTTGCTCTTGTTAACCTTAACATCGGCAAGGATTGCACCGCTGTTCTTTTCTTTCTCCGTAAATCTTTCGGAGAGCATTTCTGCCTGCTTAAGAGTGGTCTTACCACAGGCAAATACCGAAAATACAGCATCCGAATATCCGAATACTGCTTCTGCATCATTAGCCGCTTCGAATCCTACGGTATCAGCCAATACAAAGTCGTAACGGTTTCTTAACTCGTCAAACAACTGCTTAGCCTTATCGCCCTTAAGCAATTCGTAAGAGTTAAGAGCTTCAGCCTTGGCTGCGATATTTGCAACACCGTCCTTGTCCTCGATAATATCGTCAAGGTTACCGATTTCACCGTTAAGATATTCTACGAGGCCATTTTCGGTTGATTTATTCTCCTGCTTGTTGTCGGACTTTTTATTCTTGTCCTTCTTGTCGCCACCCTTGGTTTCTTTGACTTCAGGTGTAGCCTCTGCAGCTGTTGCAGGCTTATCCTTCTTAACAGAAATCATGTTGGTATTTACAACAACGACCTTCTTGCCGATTTCTGTAAGGAACTTGGCAAGTTCTTTGATTACTTTACGCTTCTCGATTTCTTTGAAACTTACAAAGGTAACAACCTTAGGCGTTTCTTCTTCCGCACATAATTCCGAGTAGAAATATCTCATGGAATTCTTAACGTACTTAGCTGTCTTCTCGCCCTTATCGTAAGGAAGAACAGCCTTAACGTTAAGCTTGGTCTTCCACTCTACGTCATTCTTGGTACGAACTTTGTTATCAGTCAATGTGAAGAACAATACTGCGATAAGCGCAAGTAAGCCTGCCCCGGCACCACCGAATACAGCGTATTTTTTAACTCTGGACTGAATATTGAACGGATAATTGGGAACCGAAGCCGCTTCAACAACTACAGGCGGAGCCATTCCCATGATATCGTATGAATACTGGGAGGAAATCTTTATAAGCTCATCCACAATAGCCTTGGCCCATTCGGGATCCGGAAATGATACGGAAATATTTACCATACATGTACCGGAAATGCTTTTCTCCGAAAGGCAGGACTTTAACTGGCTGTATGACATATTTAATCCAAGTGTTTCAATAACTGTTGTCAACACCGGCTTACTTTCCAGGATGTTATAGTAACTTGATAAAATCGCCTGTCCTGCTGCTATGGAAGATGATGATACGGTTGCCGAATAAACACCCGTAACATACAACTTAGCCGTAGAACGGTACATCGGTGTTGTCTTAATGGTTGAAGCGTAACCACCTGCGGCACCTGCTCCTATAGCGGCAGCAAGAACTATTATCCAGAATTTCTTGATAATCGTTCTGAATACTCCCGTTAAGTCAATCATTACAAAGTCCTTGGTTTCTTTTAACATGCTTCCTCCTAGTAAAACTTCTTTACTGTTCTTATAAAGTTAAGTACTCGTTTTTTGGTTAAATAATGTGAAATATAGTCTAAAGCGCCGTTTCTTTTAAGATTGGCGATTCTTTTGTCTTTATCACTCTTGGCAATTTTCTGGGCGTATTGAACCTTTTCCTCCTCGCTGTAAAGCTCGCCGGACGGTCTGTCCAAAGAATAGGTATTGGGATAAATCCAATACGTCGTAATATTGCCTAAATCACTTACGTCAAAAGTAAGATTCATGCTGCGCTTCTGAATATGAACGAGGCCATATTCCTGAGGCTCAGCGCTTTCATCTATGATTCCCTTTGAATCTACGAAATACTTGTATAACTTACCGTTGTCCCACTTGAAAATAAAGCTTTTCTTACTGATGTAGGACTTAAATTCAAGGCTCTTCCAGTCAAAATCCTGTAACACCGTTTCCGTCTTCTGATCGCGGAGAACACGGTCGTTCATGTGGAGCCACGCGAGAATGCTCATGCCCATGTATTCATCGAAATAGCATGCGTAGTTGTTCTTGAATGCTTTTCTGTATGAATAACACATGCTGTCGCGCTCTGTGCTGCGCTTGTACAGATTGTTCATTTCATCACAGTTTCTGTACAGCTGGAAAATACCGGCATCAAAAATCTTGTCATAACCTTCGAGGACTTTATCGGTTATAAATGCTCTGATATCTCCCCAGATAACGTCAAGGTCGCATACTCCCCAAAAATCGTACTTCTTAATCCGCTCACCGAGAGCAAATCTCCAAACGGGCTTAAAATCGCACAATTTATAGGGGTGCTTAAGCTTAATGTGCATGTTGAGTTCTTTCTCAAAAGTTTCCTTAACTTCAGCCAAAGAACTCTTGATGAATGTCACGTTGTCTACGTGCCACTTGTCATCCTGATCGGTCACTATATAAAAATCTATCGTCGGGTTCAGCTTGGCCGATTTAATCCAAAGCGGAAAGCTCTCGGGCAATTTACCGAACCAGATATTGATTAAGCCTATAGTTTTCATGATTATCTCTCGCCAATCTTAAGCTTTCTTTTGAGCGTTTCAAAAAACCATTTACGCCTTCTTGCGTTTACTTTCGAATAGAACTTATTCTTACCGGCCAAGTCGGGCTCCAATACGGAGAAAATGTACTTCCATCCGCTCATGTCACCCATGATATTGGTGTGCTTAATCGGAGCAAATTTCTTAACCGAGAAAATCTTAACCTTGTCGGATGCAAGCGCCAGAATATCATCATTCACAGCACTCTCAAGCACTACCGCCGCCAAAGTAAAATTGCCGGAAACATACTTGGTATTCAATGTATTGAGAACGGACTCAATGTACTTCTTATTGTCCTCCGTACCTTTATCTTCAACCTTCATCACGAAAAGCGTTCTTAAATCGCTGTTGCAAAGGTTGTTAAACTTATCCGCAAGATGCTTAACTCTGTCCGTAAGCTCCGCCGTAGCTTCTGTCAGCTGCTCTTCGGTATATTCACCGAACTGCGGGAAAATCGAATATCTGGGATGGAACTTAAGCTCATACCTGTTACACATGAGCATGTGGTCGTCTCTGACCGTAATGCCCTCGCTTAAAAGCTTCTCGGGCTCCCTCATGGCATCGGCGAATTTATCTCTGTTAAGCGTAAAGCTCCACGAAAAAGGCATCGCATCTATCGAACCGAAATAGTCTTCTATTCTGAAAGACACTTCGCAATTGTATCCCAGACTTACTACTTTGTCGTACATGCTATCTCTCCAAAATCTTCTTGTACAATTCCACTACTTTCTTACTCCAGTTGGCAAGAGCGTAGTTCTCACGCATATAGTCGTGTACACTTTCAAGATTGCTTAACTTCTCCGCGTGTTCTCTTTCCGCCTGAAGAATCTTCTTCTTGAAGTCTTCAACGTTCTCGCTTTCAAACCAGTAGCCGTACTTAAGCTTCAGATTCTTCTGTGCCGAAATATCGCTTAATACAACGCTGCACTTGGAATAACCCGCTTCGATTACGGAATAAGGCAATCCTTCCTCTCTTGAGGGCGAAAGAAAAACATCAACGTAATTATAAAGTGTAGCCACGTCATTACGGGCCTTGATAACCTTAACCCAGTCCGGAATCTCGCCGAGAATTTCTTTAATCTTTTCTTTAACACTTTCAAAATTGGTGGACAAAGAAATCAGTAAGTAATAGTCGTTTCCTTCTTTTCTCAAATCATCTATAGCTTTAACCGCAAGGTCTACGCCCTTTCTTAAGAAGTCAAAGCCGAAGATTAAGAACTTGGAAGCATCGGGCTTAACTCCGTACTCGTCCGCTGAAACCTCAGAGTAATTATCGAGTCTTGCGAAGTTAACACCGTTATCGATTTCATATTTCTCATTGCCGGGATAATCGCGCTTGATGCTCTCAAACACAGAATCGCTGCAAGCAAGGAAAATGCATCTCTTGTATATAAACCGTCTGATGATTTCCTTCGGAAGACTTCCCTGCACAGAGTGATTGTGCATGTGCATAACAATCGGAATCTGCTTCGGAACAGCTTTTTTGACATCAAGAAACTGCTGCATGGTAATAAAATGCGTATGTACCAATCCGATGGAATACTGCTCTATCAGGCGTCTGATAAGCTTAATGTTCTCCATCGTATCGTCCGTAAGAAATTCGGTTACGCATCCGCGGCTCTTCATTTCCTCTATCCACACGGAAGAATCGTTAATCTTGGCCTGCGCGCAGAAAAGATACATATTTCCGGCGCCGTCCTTCTTAAGTTCACTGTCAAGATTCTCCAGTGATTCAATAAAATTGCCTCTGTATGAAGCACTGTAGTTCATTACATGTAATACGTTTTTCATCTTTCTTCACCCAATTTACTCGGAACACAGTTTCATGATTGTATCGGTTATTGTGTCCACAGTCATTCCGTTAATCGGTCTTTCTATTCTGTATACTTTCACGTCCTTGGCTATATTGGCGAATTTGATAAACAGTTCTGTACTAAGACCCTCTGACTTATATACATCGCGTTTATACAAAGCACGCATTATTTGCTTAATTTTGTCTGCTCCCGAAACCTCTTTGAATTCAAGCTCTCCGTCTTCCTTAAGGCTTAAAAAGAACAGATATTTTAACTTATGAGGCGTTCCGCCATAATAACCGTCGCGTACGATAAGCGCCCATTTCTTCTTAAAGCCGTCTTCAAAATAACGAAGCAAATCCTTATCGTATCCGCATCTTTCCACCACATCTTCACAGAGTCTGCGCTGTCTGTAAGATCCGTATACCTTGGCCTCACCGTTCTCAAGTCCGACTCTTACGGAGTCGTCAGAAACAAATAACATTCCTCTGTCAAGAAGAGCATCGGATATGGTAGATTTGCCGGCACCGCTGTCTCCGCATACAAGTACCGCATTATCCGTGCCCGGCACCAGAAGGCCTGCACAGTGGATAATAATCTCATGTTTCTTAATAAGTGCTATCGTCATGACGTAACAAAGCATCCACTGATGAAAATCCATGGATTCCACGTCAATAAGCGGTTTATATTCAATCAGGTTCCAATTGGAAACCTTTATGTACAACTCTCCGACAAGATACGCGTAAAATGCATTACCGACATTCTTGGTAAATCTTGAAGGAGCTTCTCCGTCCGGACTTAATCGCTTGGACATAACTCCTTCGCAGGCTCCCAATTCATCCACCATGTCCTGCAAATCGCTATACCTTATGGTAACGTCGGCAGGTACACCGGCATCAATCGGTTCACATTCATCCAACTCTACATCTGATTCAAAAACTAAGCCGTAAGCTCTGTACTTGTACATTCATCCTCTCCTAAACAACAGTCATTACTCATAGTGCATAAGATTATAGTCGAAATCACATAAGAAGAAATATATCTGTGCGTAAACATGTTACTCTGCCAAAATGCAAAGAACAGCATTGCAAGCCAGAAGCCAATCGCCAGAATATTCAACCCTGTCCTCTTATTAATCAACAACTTAACAGTGATGGTCAGCAAGGCTAAACCAATCATGAGACTTCCCAGTAGTCCTGTTGAGAAGTAAATATATACGTAATACATATCGAGGGAGCTGGTAGCCATCGGGAACAGATTTCTGTCGGCATGGAACGCCGCATTTTCGACAAATCCGAGGCCCGTCCATGGACTTCCGTATGCTTTAAACAACGGATAATTGACGGTAATATTCAAGTCTCGGTTGGACTTGCCCCATATCTCCTGAAATGTACCGGAAGCTTCAAGCGCCACAATTACAATAATTCCGATAAGAACAAATCCCAGAAGAGTCTTCTTCTCGATTCTGATACGAAGTAACACAAATACGATATACACTGCAAATACAATAGCAGTACTGAGAATACCGGATCTCTCGGCCGCCGCACAAAGTTCCAATCCGGCTACCGCATCTATCGCAAGAAACGATGCCCAAAACCAAAGCTTTTTAAAGTTTTCGGTACCGCGGTATATCTCAAAGAAAAAGAGCGATAACACCAAAACCAGGAAAGCGGCATTAGCCGTATAACCTGCATGGACGAAACCAAAGGAATTCTTGAATCGTATGTCTGCGGTAAAAGCATGCACAAGCGCCCATAAAGGGTTAACTATATTATTCCTGTGGTGAATCAAACCTATAAAAAGCTGTAATCCGCAGGCGTAAAAACTTAAATTGATAAAGCCTTTAAAGAAGTTGTTCTGTGATACATATAAAAAGGTTACCAGTACGAAGAGCAAATACCATATCATCTGTGAAGCATTGTCAACAATATGCGTAGCCACCAAATCATTGACAAACACATAGCCAAAGAGAACTGCATGTGCTATGTATAGCGTCATAACAAGCAGTGCCGCTTTGATGCCTCTCTTTACTCTTGCGTTAAATATTACAAGCACAAAAATAAAGAAAACATACGGATATTTTACTTTTCTGAGTATGTCCGCCATCGGCAATTCATTAATCTGATTAAGCAGCAATATTTCAAGTGAAACGAAATATACTATCGAGAAAAGCCAATGTCTTTTATATATTTTAAACTTCACAAAAACTCTCCGCTCATGAATACACTTTGACTTCTAATTTTACCATATTTTCGGCTCTAATTCAATCTGATGACATACCGGCTCTTATGGACTTAACCCTTAAGAAATGCATTGTTTTCAAAAAAAAGAGACCCATTCAAGGGTCTCTTCATATTACTTTTCAAGCAACTATTAAACGCTCTTAGTACCGTTGTTACCGAAAGTAGCTCTCCAACCAAGAATGTTGCCTTCTTCATCGGTTACAGCATATTTTACATCATCGGGCTCTTCAGGGTTCTGAGGTCCCATAGCGGTTTCTGCAATCTTGATCTCTTCGAGTTCTGCATTAATAAACTTCTTCATAGTAGTAATCTCCTCCTCTTTTCTTATCATGACCTAGGCTGGCCGTATTCTTCTTCCCAACCAAGAATGTTACCGTCGTTATCGGTTACAGCGTGCTTAAGATCGTCAACGAATGTAGGATCGCTGGGTCCGAAAGCTGTATCTGCTAAATCTAAAACTACGAGTTCTGCAACTTCAAATTTCTTCATTTCGTTATCCTCCAAATGTGGTGTTTGTTTTGTTGTACTAAGTAAAACATTTTATGCAGGCAATGTAAATGATTCTTACACAACTGTTACATTTCGTAATCATTAATATATTCTAGTGCGTTTATGGTATAAAAGAGCCTCATAATATCAACATAACTAAACTCCTTCATACTTTTTGTGTTCAAGTCCTCAAGCAGTCTAGCCTTATCAACAACACCTTTGTCGTCAAGCGAAGTCACTATGGACTTCCATTCTTCAATAAGCTTATCGCCTTCTTTTTCAAACACATACTTCATGTCCGCGCTCTGAATTCCGAAGGGATGATGGATGAAGAACTCCGGTGGCATATACTCCTGCAGGTAATCTCTTATCAGTCTTCTGGTATAGCCGTTATGAGTAAACTGGTCGAAAGGAATACCCTTTACAAATTCAACCATTCTCTTATCTCTTGTGGGATCCCTGAACAAAACTCCGGTATATAAAGAATTCTTAAAAGGAAATTCCCCGTAATGTCTGAAGTTAAGAGCCGGCAGGAACAACGCATGATGCTTTTCCGCATTGGTATATGACTTTTTGGTAAGTTTATCGTTTTCCTTAATTATGCGTATAGCACCATACTCCTCAAGGAAGGATTCGTATGCATAGCTGCCTTTGTACGCTTCCAATTGGACCTGTTCCGGCAATGCACCCTTAAAGATTCCATCCAATGTGGATTTAATAATATGCATTCTGCTGGAACCGTAACGTCTTTGGAACGCCTTAAGTTCCCATATATATTTCCTGAACTTACAATGGGTAACCATCCAGATAAGATATTGCAAAAGGTTATTATAAGATACGGTTCCGTTTCCGAAAGCACCCGACAGAATCAGTCTTGCGCCTTTCTTCCTGGCTTCCTTGTAACCTTTATACAGCCATATCATATTCTCCGGGGATTTGTAGGGAAGTTCCGTTACATGATTGTATTCCTTGCGCGCTTCCCACATGTCAATTCCCTTTAGGTTAAGGGGATTACACTCGACATTTCCCAGAAATTCAACGTTTTTCTTAACGCTTTCAAACTCATTGGCTTCTTTGCCCTTCGGCCCATCGTATACAAATTCTTCATCAGGCACAAAAGTAAATGAGTGAAGCGTTTTACCCTTTTCCTTAAGAGCAGGCGCCGCAAGGCAGGCAACCGACGTGGAATCGTATCCTCCGCTTAGGAAAATAGCCACTTCTTCATCGGTTCTGAGTGTATCGGTAACACACTTTCTGTATAAGTCCACAAACTCTTTTTTGTACTCGGAATCAGACTTGCCTTTAAACTTACGCTTTATCTTACTTACGTCCCAGTACAAATAATTTCTTGCCATCTCACCATTCTTAATTACTATGTGGTGAGCGGGTGCTATTCTGTCTATGCCTTCAATTATCGTGCTTTCGCCGTCATAGAATGTATCAAGCGAATTGACTCCGTAGTAGAAAGCAATCCATTCTTTATTAACCTTAACCTCTTTCTTAAGCTTCTCAAGAGGCGTCCTTAACGAGGAAAAATAAAATATATTGTCCTCGCAGAAATACTGAATAAATCTGTTACCTACTGCATCGGCCACAATATCGACCGTTTTCGCAGCGTTGTCGTAGCGTACAAAAACATATGCACCGAGAAGTTCATTAAGGCAGGATTCGCCGAAACGTTCGAAGCAAAGTCTTATTATCTCGCCGTCAGCAAGTTCCGGCATATCCGTAACTCCCAGCTTAGCGCACATTTCGGCTCTGTTATCAAGAACAGCGTCGGCTGTGTAGAATACTCCTTTTTGCTCCGTCGGAAGCTTTTCGTTCTTGCTTTCAGGCGTGAAATACTGAAGGCCGCAGCCCATATAGACGTTACCCGATGAAAGCTCGGACATACGGTCTATTGCGCAGTCGTCAAATGCTTTTTTCAAAATTTCCTTGGTATTCTCCGATATTTCCCGGCCGGAAAAATCGATTGCACCCCATATTGCCGACATATATATTCCTCCTAAAAAAATCCCGAGATTCTTAAGAATCTCGGGATTCGTATAAACTGATTCAATATTACTTTAAGGTAAGTGTCTTAACTACTCCGTTAACCTTGTACTGTAATTTCCCCTGAGACACACCTATTATACTAACGTTAGCTGTATCTGTCAAAACGGTAGCCATGCTGTTTCCATACGCATCGCTTCTCTTAACACTCTTTCCGCTTGCATAATACCAGTAGCCATTGTAATAAACCATAAGGCTCTTTACGTCATGAACAAACCAGTTGTCAAACTTGGTGCTGGTAGCGGGAAGCTTAATGTCTGAAGCGTAATTGGCATCTCTTACCACCCAGTTGTAATGTCTTCCGGGAATGGATTTAGTAAATCTTGTATCGCTTGCAAGAAGATAATTGTGTCCTACATATCCGCTCTTCTCTTCTGTGGTATTATCCCATGTACAATCTACGTGATAGTACTGACCGTCAATCTTAACAAGGCTCCATGCGTGATTCATTTCGTCGCTGCTTGCATATCTGGTTTCAACACCGATATATCTTAAAGCTGCGTTAAATGCTCTTGAGAAACCTGTGCATAATCCGTGTCCGTCGCCAAGGATACCGCCTGCGCAACCCATAGTAAGAGAAGTCTTTTCATAATATGTATGAGTAACAATATACTCATGTACGAGAATAACCTTATCAAGATCGCTCATCTGAGAAGTAGTCATGGACTTAATCTCTTCCAAGGTCTTCATCATACGATTGTATCTGTTGACGAAATCTCCATCCATGCCTTCAAAACGCATGGTGTTGCAGATATTGTTCTTAAGGCTGAAATCGCCTAAAAACATAGTGTTTGAATTAGCAAAGTAATAATAGCCTTCGCCCTGCTTAAGTTCGTCTGCAATGGCTCTTACTTCATAAATATCCAAACCATACTTGGAAATATCATGACGGGTCATGTCGCCGGTCATAAGCATCTGCTTCATCTCATTGTAAACTGCCTCATGAGGTGTTGATGCAGGTTTAGGTTCAGGCTTAGGAGCTGCCTTAGGTGCAGGAACATATACGTTATCGGTTGCTTCTTCAGCTTCTACGGATAATGTTAATCCCTGGCCAAATAATGAGCTCCACTGTCCGAGAGATAAGCTCTTCTCGTTAGTGGTTCTGTACAAACAAAATCTTACAAAACGTGTCTTATCTGTTACGTCAATTTCAGTACCGTTGGTTGCAACGGTCATCTTTATAAAGTTCTTATTGCTGTCGTACTCGTATACTTCTACTTTAAATCCGGTCTTATTAAAAGAAACACTTAATGTCTGATCGTAAATAGCAAAATAGTCGTTGGAAACA
Organism: Lachnospiraceae bacterium; assembly: GCA_017553505.1. GTDB lineage: Bacteria > Bacillota > Clostridia > Lachnospirales > Lachnospiraceae > UBA1258. The sequence goes on along the minus strand of JAFZLD010000021.1, from coordinate 102,831 downwards.
AGTCTTCTCTTATTGGTAACAACCTTACCTGTCTTGCTGTCCATACCTGCTGCTGTCCAGCCGGAAATAGACTTTACGTTGATTTCATCAAAAAGTTCGTGCTCTTCTTCAACATATTCCTCGTCAATAATGAAAGCCGATTCATGCTGAATAATTGCTGAGAAGTTGACTTTTAACTTAGAGCCTACAACTGCTGCGAACTGTCCGAGAGACATTGACTTCTCGGATTCGTTCTTTCTGCAATCAAATCTTACATACTTGGCGTTGTCGCTCTTGGTAATTACGTAACCGTCGTATAACTTTTCAGATGACAAGAAAGACTTGTTATCGTCATAATAGAAAGCTCTTACAGTAAATTCACTGTTCGATACAGATACTTCGTACTGATCGTGTCCGAGCGTATAGAAATCGTTAGTGCGTATTCTGCGCTTATTAACATCTTCTGCTCCGGTCTTGTCTACAATGTATCCGGTCTCCCATGCAGAAATCGTATTGATATTTGCATTCGCAAGGTCTCCACCCTGTGCGTATGCCTTAGGTGCAGTAGAGAAACATACTGCTAACAAAACAAACAATAATCCCCGACATATAGTCGTGCCCAACCCACATCTTCTTGATTTTTTCATTACTCCGCCTCCTGTTTGAAAAAAATCCTGAAGTGAGTTTAAAATTAAAAAAACTTGCCTATTCTCCACTTCGGCAAGTTTCGTAAAACACACTTCGGAAACCAGACTACCATAGCATCACGCTTTAGGCCCTCGGTTTTGCGTCCTCACTTTTCAATGAGTTTGCCGTTTCGGTTGACTTTATTACATTACCACACTTATGTAAACTCTGTCAATGGAATTATATAAAATTTGTTGATTTATTTCAAATTTTCAAACATTTTTGAAACATTTATGAAATTTTTCTAATAATCAACTCTTTTAAAGTAATTCCATTGTGCTTCATCGACCTTACACAAGCACATCATACAGATACCCCATTAATGGTTTGTTTCTGTAGAATTAATGATTTATTACACAGCAAAAGAAAAATATTAACCCAAATATTTTTCCACCATTTTCATGGTTTCTTCGGTGATCTCGGAGAGCGTATCTTTGCCGTCCGGGCGCAAAACTCCGATAACCGGAATCTTTGAAGCAAGCCACATTACGTTCTCACCGATTTCTTTCTGATAAGCCTTTTCCCCTATGAGTGCAATCATAAATAAAGCTTTTGATAATACCAGATACTTTTCAAAGCCCTTTATTTCTTCAATAAGTAATTTATCGCCCTGATACTTGGACATATAAATAATTGCCTTAAGCGGTCTCGAACCGGCCGTGTAGTTACCTCTCCAAGGAACCAGGAACTTGTCCTTTTCCTCACCGATATATACCAAGCCTTCTTCTCCTTGGTGACGTTTCTCGACTTCGTTCCTGCACAATTTCTGATAAGGGAAAGCAGGATATGCGTATGGCAGTGAGTCATCGCCTTTCTTTATGTAGGTAACATCGTCTGCCATTAAGTCAAAGCCTTTGTCTATGTATGCCGCAGTCAAAGAAGACTTGCCCGCACCACTGTCACCCGAAATAAGGATTGCGTTATTGCCACGCATGATTCCGCTTGAATGTATGGGAAGAATTTTCTTTTGCAAAGCGATGAGTGCCATGCCGAAGCCCAGAAGATATGAATTGAGTTTGGAGTCCTCGCCCTCGGGCTTCACTTCATAGCAGATGTGGTCACCGTTAAGGACGTTAATCCAGGCAGTCTTATTGGATATCCAGCTGTCGGTCGAATCGATGCCCCATTTGTCGCCGTCTTTGTCGCGAGTCTTCATTTCTTCGGTCACGCCTTTTTGAATATAGACGGTAGGAAGATTGTTATTTTCCAGGCCTTCACGCGCATCAAGCTCAAGCGCTTTCTCTTCAGCCAGAAGCTGGAAAATTTCCCTGTCTGAAATTATTCGCATGCCATACATTCTGTAATTGTACATATTCCGGGTAGTCCTTTCTTACATTCCGCTTAAGACGCTTTTATTATAACCCATGCGACTTCTTTTGGAAACCGCCCCGGCCACTGACTCTCGGAGCTCCCGATATTTCTTGTTTTTTTCAGTTTTTTGTAATATAATCGTATCGTAATTTTGTATTATTATGAGGTGGTTATGCGTAACCCTTTTACCAGAGTTTATCGATTTTTCCGCTACAACAATGATAAATGGCTTTCACTTCAGTGCTGGTATTATTCCGCCGTTTATCGATTTAAAATTCTTCATATGAATACGGAAAAGCTCAAGGACAACTGGGGAGAAAGAGGCGTTGAATCGCCCGCTACGGACACTGAAGAGCATTATACATACGCCTGGAAGGTGTCTTACAACGTATCTCAGGTATGCGGTAAGACTTCCTGGGAGAGCAAGTGTCTCGTAAGAGCCTGGACAGCTCAGACTCTCCTTGCCAAGAAAGGAATACACAGCACATTGTACTTAGGCTGTGGCTACGACCAGGACAAGAAAATGGTCGCTCATTCCTGGCTCAGATGCGGGGAGAAGTACATAACCGGAGGTAACGGCGAAGGTTATGCAATGGTTGACAAGTTCAGCAAATAAAGCGATCGGAAAGGGATTTGTGTAAATGGAAATGGATAAGAAGATCAAGCTTACCAAGGACATTAATGTCACAGAGCTTGACGGCGAAAAGGTTATGGTTGATTTTGAAACCGGTAAGTACTTCATCATCAAAGGATGCGGCAACGATATCTGGGATATGCTCGGCGAAGAGATTTCTCCCAATGAAATAGTTGAGAGACTGCTTGCCGAATACGATGTAAGTCGTGAGGTTTGTACGCAGTCCGTAATGGATTTCCTCGGTAAGATGGAAGAATATAACTTTATCTGATATGAAAACTCCTTCTTTGAATCTCAAAGAAGGAGTTATTTTTTCTCTATAATTCTGTTTATTTTCTTATCTCGCCCTTGACGCTGATCTTTCCGCTTGAGGACTTGGATATCTTGGTCCACACTATATACTCACCGTCTTTAAGGTAAGATGACACATTGGGGAGCTGCCCGATATTGGCTGTAATCTTGGCAGTATTGCTGCTTGTCTCATCTTTGTATAATAAGCCTTTTCCGATTTCTTTGTACGATGTTGAACCTATTCCCTTTAGATAGAAAGTAGCTGATACAGTCGGCTTGACAGTCTCTTCTTCGACTACCGGCTCATTCTGTACCGCGGATGTATAAATCGTTCCCTTCAAAGAAAACTTTCCCGAAGAGGATTTTGTTATAGCTGTCCATTTAACGTACTGGTTACTTGCAACATATTTACTGAGGTTTGGCAGCGAAAGAATATTACCTGTCACCACATCACTGTTCTTGCTGGTCTTGGCTTCTTTAAGCATTGCGGTTCCTGCTGCGGTATAGGTCGAGCTTCCTTCTTTGGCCAGATATACGGTTGCCTTGGTACCTGTTACAGTTGTATTATTCTGAGTCGTATTTGCTTCATACCCTGCGGTTTTGGTCGTTCCGTTTTCCAGATAGGTAATTCCGCTTGGGGTTGCATCTACGAGTGTAATCGTTCCCCTGCCTGTTCCGTCAAGAATAACCTTGGCATTGCCGCCCTCCGCAGTGTTCTGCATAATACTGTTGGTCCCGGAATCTACGTAGTACCAGTACCCGTTTTCAAAGGCCATCTTGCCTGTTATGTCATGAACATACCAGTTACTAAAGCGCGTTGATGTCGATGTATATTCAAAGTCAAAATCGTACACTTCCCATGCCACATGGGAATTATTGTCATTGGTTACGAATTCGCTGTCATTTCGCAAAAGAAACTGATGTGAAGTCTGCCCTTTCTTGGCGCTTCTGGTATCATCCCAGGTAGAATCGATATGATACCATTCGCCGTCAAGATAGATCGAAGTCCATCCATGACTGATAGAAGGGGCTCGCATGTACGTAGCTATAATATTCTGATCAATTAATAAAAGGTTTAAAGCTTTGGTATAACCGGCACAAACGCCCTTTTTATCTCCCAGAACTCCGCCGGCACCATAGGATTCATATGCCACCATCTGATAAGTAGCAAGCTCTACAATGCTGTCGTGAAGATAGATGATCTTGTCAAGATTCGACATCTTAGGCTCTATTCCGTCTTTTATCTTCTTAACATTCTCAACAAGCCTGTTGTACCTTGCCAGTGCATCGCTATCTACGTTCTCAAGGTTAACACTCTTTACATAGCCATCTTCAACCGAATAGTTAAGATACAAGTTGGAATAATATGCCGCTACCAGCCACTTGGTTTCGTCGTCATATTTAAGATTTCCAAAGATGCCGTTCACATCCGCACCGGAAAGCTGATATTTGGAAACATCATGGGTGGTCTCATCTGCTGAGCAAAGCATGCCTATTATTTCCTTCCGGAATGCTACTTTGGCTGAATCGGTTGCCGCTTCCGAAATCATCGGTGGGAACAGCGCGAATGTAATTACAAATGCCGCAATAAGAGTAAGTACTCTTTTAAAATGTGTTCCGATTGCTCTTTCTTTCTTCATCTTCATGCTCCTTAATCGTCCGCCAACTAATTATGGGCATTTACTATGAATACTGCATAAAAAAATCACTTGTATAGATACAAGTGACTGCTCCACAAAATAATTCGGTTGCCAGGCTGCCATGAGGAATCCTTAACCCCTTTTAGGCCCTAGGCTATGCGTCCCGCACTTTCGCACGGTTTGCCCTTGTCGCTTATTCTATGGTGATATCATATCTGACCGATTGTTCACAATCAATGGGAAAAAGGTACCAATTCAGGTTAATTTTCCTTTAATTGAGCCTTTTTCCCACGCTTTTGCATCAATTTATTCGCCTACAATGCTACCCAGAACTTTCTTAAGTTCCTGCAATGATTCACTCGGAACATAAGACGAATCTATTACGTCCTGAGATACGACTACTACACTCTCTTTGTTGGTGTCTTCCAGCAACTGCTTGGCAAAATACATCGTTTCGGATGCATCTGTAGTCACGCTATATCCAAAAAGACAGTCTCTCTCGCTATTCGACCTTGAGAAGAAATAGTTATCGCTTATTTCCGGATATCCGTGAGTCGCATCCACAAGCATAAGGAATCTTGTGGTACCCCAGAACACGTTATTCGATATTTTGACTTCCTTGGGCGACTGGTATGCTGCGAATGTGGCAGAAGCGCTCTTATCAAAAAGCGTATCATTTCTGTATGAAGGAACCTCAGCCAAACCGTTTGTCATTGTTCCTCTGTCATCCACATACTTTCCAAAAGAAGGATTGGTTACATCGCAGGTTTCAAATACAAGATTGTTCTCTATCGACATGCCCTTGATGGGAACAAGACACTGATAATCATCATATTGCTCTATTCCGCTGTTACAATGAGCAAAGATGTTGCCGGTAACAACGATATTTTCCTGCCTGTCGGTTACCGCAAGGCCCTTGTTACAGTATCCGCTGCTGAAGACATTATCAAATACATTGTTCTTGATAGTGATATTCTTCTCTACGTTTCCCAAACGTATACCGTCGCCGTAACGAGTGGTTCCGCCTGCCAAAGCACCGCCGATATTCTTAAACAGACAATTGGTGATGGTAACATCGGTACAGTTGGTGAGAATAGCTCCGTCAACACCGGTTCCCTTGATTTCAATGTCGGACACAATTGCGTTTCTGATTTCTTTGAAATTCAAACCGTGACGAGCGCTCGACAGTCTTACTTCATGCACATTGGGGTCGGTTTCGCTGTATAAATACAGTACTCCGTGCATCCAGTCAACTGCCCAGCAATTGTCCTTGCGCTCGGTGAGAAGCTCTGCAAAGTTAGCTGTGGGCATATCTTTGGTGGATACCACAAGTCTGTTCCAGTTGCACTCATCGTCCAAATAAAGCTGTCCGAAGTTATAGTTGCTTTCGTCGGACTTTTCTTTGTTATAGAAAACAGTTCTGCTTAAATCAACTGCCCAGATATTCTCATAACCGCGAACATTAACGAGCGGTTCCTCTACCCTCTGAGAAAAATCGAGCACAGGGCGGGGGCCCTCTCCGTAACTGCAGAATACAGTATTATCACCCACATAAAACATGTCGCTCATCTCAAAAGTGTCACCGCACTTAAGAAGCACCGCTACGCCTGCACTTTGCGACATTTTTTCAAATGATTTCTTGGGTGTCGCAGGTGTTCTGCCATCGTTAAGGTTGTTACCTTCGCTTGACGAAACATATATAATCGTACGCTTTCCCGAAATCGCTTCGGATAAATCCACGTAGGAACCGTTAATCAACTGATTCTTGTACACAGCTTCGGAAATATCCTCGTGATTGAGCAATTTCTTGGCCAGTTCATCTACCGATGTATACTCCTCTTCCGAAGGAATAACCCTGCTGCTCTGCGTTACTACCTTGTCGTCTCCGAGATTTAAATCGTTGATGTTCTGGTCCGGAATCCAAACCGTATAGTCGGGACCACTCTGTGCGCACGCAGTCAGCACCATCATACCCACCACTAATGTACTTAATAATGCTTTCTTCAATCTCATAATTTCACCTATTTGTGTAAATCAATTGCTTTATTGTATATCTTCTCAAGAACCGGATAATGTGAGTCTGCCATGTGATTACGCGCAAACAGTTCGCGTGACTTCTCACAAAGCGCCTTGTGCTCCTCAGTATCCGTTTCCGGAAATGTCTTTAAAATCTCAGCAAGCGCATCCACGTCACCATGGGCAAAAGAAAATCCGTTTCCGTCTATAAGTTCAGGAATGCCGCCGATTTGCGAGCCGATTATGGGTCTGCCGCACTGAATGGCCTCAATAGCGGAATAAGGTCCGTTCTCATACCACTCGGAAGGAAGAACAACCGCCTTCGCATTGCCGACTACATCAATAAGCTCCTGTCCGCTCTTAAAGCCCAAAAGTTTAACCGAATCAAGCTTCTTCTCAGTAACAAGCGCACTTATATCGTCCATGCAAGGACCCTTGCCCACAATCTTAAGTTCGGACTTGCCGCCCGCCTCAAGATATTTCTCATATGCTTTGACCAGCGTATTGATACCCTTTTCGCGCGACAATCTTCCAAAATACAGGAAATACTGCTCGCTATCCTCAGTCTTATTAACCGTCGGGCACTCTCTGTCGAGGAAGTTCGCAAGGTGAATCACACGGTCTTTATCAACTCCGAACTCGATGAATTTCTTACGATAAAAATCGCTCGGGGTCACTATATAATCAATCGCATCGTAACTCTTACGCCACTTGTGAAGATATCCTTCACATACATTAATCATGCTTTTGAAGAAGCTGTCCTTAACACATTTCTGACGTGCACAGTTAAGATAGTGTCCGCCCTTGCACTTCTCACAAATCTTGCCATGAGTCATCATAACGTAATTGAGGCATAACATCTTCAAATCATGCGCGGTATAAACTACCGGCAGATTGTATTTCTTACATACATCAAGAATCGACGGAGACAACTGATGCTGGAATATGTGAAGGTGTACCACATCAGGCTTCGTATCCTTAACAAGCTTCTCAAACTTATCGCGGGCTTCTCTCGAATAAATTATGTTCCGTGCCGCACGAATCTTAGCCTTCGCACCGCTGGGACCGTTATAATCCACAGCTTCCACGAAGTAGTCCGCATAAGGCGACTCGAAGTTCTTCTCATCCTTCATAGAGAAATCAATAACCTCGTGCCCCTTACTCTCGAGCAGTCTCTTAAGCGCGAAATAATACGTCTCGCTGCCGCCCTTTATGTAAAAGAATTTGTTGACCATTAAGATCTTCAATCCGATATTCCCCCTAATCGGTCGTTATTTCAAAAAAACTTCCTCATAATCATGAACGATCTTGTCCCAGCTGTACTCTGACGAAATACGGTTCTTGGCCTTGACGCTCATCTCGTGAATCTCTTCCTGAGTCATCTTGTCGGCACGCTCGATAAGAGAAGCAAGTGCGCCGGGTTCTTTGGACCAGTAGATCGCACCGTCGGCGCCGACTTCTCTGTTAAAGCATACGTCCAAAAGAAGGTTCAAATCGGTACTGCCTAAGCTCTCAAGAAGGCTCGGGTTCGTACCGCCCACTTCATGACCGTGGAAGTATCCGTACGCATTCTCACGAATCTTCTTAAGAAGTTCTCTGTCGTACACGGTTCCCACAAACTTAATACGCTTATCCTTGTCAAAACCGGTCTTGGCCTTAAGGTCTGCGTAAAAAGCATTATTCTCAACATTCGATATCAGCACGAAATCCTTCTTGGTGTCGGACTTCATGAACTCACGAATCATGGTCTCGTAGTTATTCTCCGGTACAAAGCGTCCTACCACAAGATAATAGTCCTTGGGACGAACGTCTTTTTCCTTGTACCAGTTGACTACTTTCTCATCGTTGTCCGAAAGTTCGGACTTGTCTATATTGGAGCCATACGCAATAAATGTGGTATTGGGCTTGTATTTGTCATATTCTTCGTGAATGTACTTCTCAATGGCCTTGGCATCGCAGATTAAAAGGTCTGCGCTCTTAACCATAAGACGCTCGGAGAACTTCCAGTACTTTCTTACAGGAGCGCTCCACTTGGCACGAAGCCACTCGTGTCCGTCGGGATTAACGAATACCTTACCGCCGAGCTTATGAACCTGCTTAACATATTTCTTAAAGAACGGACCCATTCTGCACGCAAGCACGTATACTATCGGGTTTTCAATCTTACGTTCCTTAATAATCTTGATACAGTGTTTAAAAGCATCAACATCATAGAAAATTGCTCTCGCGGGACCAATCTTCTTAAACTTAATGTTAAAGCAGTCAGCTTCATTGTATCTGAAGCCTTCCGTTCCGTCCCACTTCTCGGGCTCAACAACGCAAGCAACCGTGTAAGCGATTTTATCAGACTTTCTGTAAGCAGTAAGTCTGTCCACAAATGACTCATATCCGCCGTAATTGGAAGGAATACCCTTTGAGCCTATGATAAATACATTTTTAACCGAATTTTCCACTTTTATCTCTCCGCACAAATTCTTAGTCTCTTGAATAAAGATCTCTTGTGTATACCTTATCGGCTACATCTTCAAGCTCCTGCTGGAAGCGGTTCGCAACGATAACCTTGGAGACCTTTTTAAATTCATCCAGATCATTGATAACCTTACTTCCAAAGAACTCTGCATCGGAAAGCGTGGGCTCGTAAATTACAACCTCTGCGCCCTTAGCCTTAAGACGCTTCATAACGCCCTGAATACTGGACTGTCTGAAGTTGTCGGAATTAGCTTTCATAATAAGTCTGTAGATACCTACTACAACCGAGTGACCGGGTGTGCCATCTCTTCCGTGGGTACCTTCGTAGTATCCTGCTTTTTCCAATATTCTCTCGGCTACGAAATCTTTTCTTGTGGAGTTAGCTGCCACAATTGCCTCGATAAGATTCTCGGGCACATCCTGATAGTTGGCAAGAAGCTGCTTGGTATCCTTGGGCAGGCAATATCCGCCGTAGCCAAAAGAAGGATTGTTGTAATGATTACCGATACGGGGATCGAGGCAGACACCTTCGATAATGTCCTTGGTATTAAGTCCTCTCACCTCTGCATAGGTATCAAGTTCGTTAAAGAAACTTACGCGAAGCGCAAGATATGTATTGGCAAAAAGCTTAACAGCTTCAGCTTCCGTAGAATCCATTACAAGGCTGGTAACGTCTTTCTTAATCGCGCCGTCAAGTAAGAGGTTAGCGAATGCCTTTCCTTTCTCAACCATTTCGGAATCGGTCTTAACAACGCCCACAATAATTCTTGAAGGATAAAGGTTATCGTACAAAGCCTTTCCTTCACGTAAGAATTCGGGAGAGAAAATGATTCTCTTGGTGTTATATTTATCACGCATCTTGGCGGTATAGCCTACGGGAACGGTACTCTTGATTACCATGGTAGCCTTGTCGTTAACCGCAAGAACTTTCTCGATAACGTCTTCAACAGATTCGGTGTTAAAGTAATTAAGCTTGGGATCGTAGTTGGTAGGTGTGGAAATAACTACGAAATCGGCGTCCTTGTATGCTGCCGAAGCATCGGTGGTAGCCTTAAGATTAAGTTTCTTCTCGGCAAGATACTCCGAAATCTCCTTGTCCTGAATAGGTGACTTGCCACTGTTGATAAGCTTAACCTTATCTTCGATAATATCTACGGCAGTAACTTCATTATGCTGCGAAAGAAGTACCGATATGGATAATCCCACATAACCTGTACCTGCAACTGCAATTTTCATCCTCAAAATCCTCCGATTTACTATTCCCTTTACGGGTAATAATCAACTTCTCTATTCGTCTTCCAACGATTTCTCATCTTTAACGGGTTTATTATATTTTTTAACGAAAAAGAACTGAACTATTATTCCTATTACTCCATATATAATCACCAAAGCTTTTATTGCGTAACATGTCTTATGGTGATTCTCATTAATCATGCAGTATAATCTGTTCGCGTAGAAGACAGCTATTATTAAAAGCACGCCAACGATGCGCCCAATCCAGTTGCTCATTACTTCCACAAAGTAGTATACGGAAACCGGGACCAGCAAAGCTATAAAGGTCCAGCCGGTTAGCGGCTCTATTCTGGGAGAGTAGTGCGCAAAAATTTGAAACAGCACTTCGCTTAATAATGCAGCAATAACAACGAGCACCATATTACGTCTGCGATAGTTCATAATAGCTGCACGCACCAAAAAAGACGATTCTTCCGCCACATCTCTTTTGGCCTTTATATCCACTTCAGTCCTACGGAATACAGCCTTCCTGTTGGCTTTTTTAATTGGATCTTTAAAAAAGCACACCAAAACAGCCGCCAATATGCCTATCTCATATACCACAACATCGTAAATGTGCGAATAAGCATACGACGGTACCTTAAGCAAAAATGGTCCCAATATTTCCTTAATTTCCATTTCCCGTTACACTCTCTTGTCAATATTCTCTACATTAACATTTGAATATTATAACACAAAAATCGGAGGCTTCATAGCAGAAGCCCCCTTAAGTATTTTTTAACTATTCTTCTGTGTCTGAAGATAACTCTTTAATCTTCTTATTCTGCACGAACAACAATACCAATCCGGCAATTCCTATCGCTACCGCAACGATTGTTACAGGAAGGTCTAACTTGCACTTCCAAAAGAAGTAACAAACAGCCAAAGCAATGAAAAAGACCAATGTTACTATGCAGTTTATTAAGTTCTGTCTCTTAGCCTTCTCCATACTTATTCCTCCTCTTCTGTAAGCAACTCAATAGTCTTACGATTTCTGATAGCCTGAATTACTACATAAGCGGCATATACTACAGTCAAAAGAAGAATCAACCAGTGAATCCAGCATTCGCCTTCAAAAGCTGCCAAAGGAGCTTCATCTTCTGTGATATCCATTCCGTCAAAGAGCGGAACATCTCCGTCACCGATTACAAGTCCCTTCTGCTCAGAATCCTCGCTCTCGCCTTCAACAGGCTCAACTGCCTCAATTACTTCAACAGTAGGTACAGGCTCCTCTTCAACTACCTCTTCAGGCTCGGGAGCAGGTGCAGGTACCGGTGTAGGTGTGGGTACCGGAGCGGGAGTAGGTGTAGGTGTAGGCTCCGGCGTAGGGGTCGGTGTAGGTGTAGGAGTGGGCGTCGGCGTAGGGGTCGGCGTGGGTGTAGGAGTGGGTGTAGGTGTGGGTGTAGGCGTGGGGGTAGGCGTAGGAGTAGGTGTAGGCTCCGATGCCGCCTTAACTGTTATCGGGAACTCTACAGGGAAAGCATCGCTCTCGCAATAGAAGTCATGATATAAATCAATTCCCTCAACCTTATATACATACTTAACAGTCGCAACTGCCTTGTATGTGCCCGCTTCAATTACTTCCGAAGGATTGTTCTCGGAATCGTAATACAAAATGTTCTGTATTACAAGTTCTCCGGGAAGTGCGCTTGCAACGCCTTCAGCTGCGCTCTTTATGGCCGCTTCTACCTCGGAAGCTTTGGACGCGCCGTTATACTCATATTCTTCGGCTTCGCCAAATGACTTATATTTATCAGCAACATATACCTTGGCAGTATTATAGAAACCGTCTACGTGCCAATACTGCTGGTTCATATCTTTAAGAACATACCAGTCAAGCATCTTACCGTACGCATAAATAATGTTTCCGGTCTTGGTGTTTCCGTTCAATTCGCTGTAATATGTTCCGATGTTGTTAAGCTTAACGCCAAATACATCTTCAATGATGGATTCGGCAGATGCGCCCTCTTCATATACCTTATTGGAGCCAAGGAACTCTGTTACAGAAATGTTGCCTGCGTACTCTGCAGGGAACACAAACTTGGCTCTGGCGGTACCTACGGCAGCATCAATCTTCTTGATGTCGCCGGCAGCTTCCTTGATAACCTGTTCAAAGGTCTTGCCGCCCTTGGAAATCTTGGCATCCTTGTACTTGGCCGCGGGATTGTTGGTGGGTTCCTTGCCGGTTACTTCCGGAGTGATATTAGCAAGCTCTGCCTGTACAACAATATAGAACTGAGCTGTATGGGGCGTAGTATCAGGCACAATAACTTCTTCTGCCGGTTCATTGCCGGTAACATCTTCCGAAGGTTCATTGCCTGTTACATCCTCTGAAGGCTCATTACCGGTTACATCATTTTCACCGGGAGTAACTGCAGGCTCATCATTGTCGGATACGTCACCCTGAATTGCAGGCTCGCTACCTGACACATCCTCGCCTGCGGGATCGCCGACAGGTTCATTGTCTGATACGTCTGCTACAGGCGTAACATCTTCTTCATTGTTGGAAGATACGTCTTCATTATGTTCAGGATCCGTAACCGGTGCGGGTGCTTCCGGAACGTCCTCCTCATCAACATTAATCAGCTCATCCGGATTCACAACTACAGCTTCAGTCGCGGGAGTCTCACCTGTTGCTTCATCAACAGTAGTCTCCACTGCGGGCTGCGACTCTTCCGAAAGGCTGTCTGCTCTGGTATATGCGATGTCATTAATCAGCACGCGGCCCATAAAAATTGCCGCAATAAGAAACATGCAAAATTTCTTAATTGACTTCCTCATACCATCCTCACTTTCCCTTTTTACAAGTAAAAATTTCTTATATCGATATTTTATCGTATTTACTCAACATTTTATCTATACAATTACGCCTTTCTGCACAAGGTTACCTAAAAATCCGTAATCATCTTCTCGATTGCGTCCTTGTCCATGACGGTACATTTCTTGTCGCTTATGGAATATACCCTTGAACAAACATTCAAAACCGAAGGCCTGTGCGTAGTGACTATACAGGTCCTAGGGTAATTATCGCACATAATATTCTTTAATACTTCCCTTTCTGTTGCTATATCCAGTGCAGATGTTGCTTCATCCAGCAAAAGAATGGGTGATTTTCTGAGTAAAGCTCTCGCAATAGACAATCTCTGCGACTGACCTTCCGAGAATCCGCCGCCTCGCTCCATAATCTCGCTGTTGATTCCGTTGGGAAGTTTCTCGACAAATCTCCAGGCACAGGCAAGCTTCAACGCTTCGATTATCTCTTCATCGGTTGCATCTTCCTTAACGTTACGCATGTTGCTGGCAATCGTACCCGAAAACATGGTGTTGCCCTGCGGAACATATGCGAATAACTGTCTTGCTGAAGCTGACAACTTCATACATTCTCCGCCGTTTTCGGGCGTTCCGTCACCGGCACATATAAATCCTTCACCGTTCTGAGCACGGATAATTGACAAAAGAAACCTTAACATCGTAGTCTTTCCTTCGCCGGAAGGGCCTACAAATGCAACAACTTCATGGGGATGTGCTTCAGCAAAAACTTTCTCAAATACTATATCGCTTTTGGGATACGCATAGGTCACGTCTCTTATAGACAAACCCACGCCCTCATCCTTATGTTTCTCAAAGAAAGCCTTAACCTCATCACGGTTACCGTAATCTTCCTTGGGAAGATTAGTAAGATCCATAAGTCGTTTTGACGAGTTAGCTATACCTATGGCAGTAGGGAACAGTCCGAGAAGACTGTTAACTGTGGAAGAAAGCGTCGTCGACAACGTAATAAACATTGTCATGGTACCATATGTAATGGCTCCGCTCCACACCTTGTAAATTCCCCATCCCTGCGCGGAATAGGAAACAAGCATCGATACAAAAGTCATAATAATAGCGTTAAGTATCTCTGCCTTCTGATATTTTAACTGAACGTTCAGATATTCCTTCTGTAAGACGCGTAGTCTCTTGGAGTACAAAGAAAGCATATCAAATGCCTTAACCGTCTGAACATTCGCAAATGTTTCCTGATTAAACGCCGAAAGCTCCGTAGAAACCTTTAACGTACCCATGTTATTCTTCTGCATACGTCGCATACTGCTTCTGGAAATAAAGAGGCTGATGGGAATGCCTGCAAGCGCAAATATTGCAAAAGAAGCATCGTATCTTATTACCAAAATCAAAGAACTGAAAAATCTGAAAATATAAATAACAAGGTTCGGTATCATGTTAAGGATACCGGAAGAGATTCTGGATGCATCACCGTTCCATCTGGCGACAAGTTCGCCCGAACGGTACTTGGACAACGATTCCCACTCGACATTCATTATATCGTCAAACAGGCTTGCCTTAATCTCATTGTCAACCGTCATGCCTACTTTGGTAGAAATGTAACTGGACGCCTGTCCGATAAATGTTCCTCCCAAGGTCGTGCCTATCATAAGGCAAAATGTTGTCAAGAGCGCACCCGTATTGTGACCGGTAATAATATCTACCAGGTCTCTTGAAACCAAGCTTCCCAAAAGAGATACAACTGTTCCCGATAAACCTAGTAGCGTATAGATTCCTATCGCGAACTTATGAGACCGCGCATATCTGTAAATCCACTTTAACTGCGCGATAACTTCTTTCAGTCGGCCTTCTTTTATTCTTTTGGCATAATGATTAACTTTTTTAAGCATTATTAGCCTCAAAAGACGCACCACTGAACCAGTGGTGCGTCCGAAATATAGTCATATAAAAATAGAATTTAATTACGCCGAAGTGTAACTCACACATTCAATATCGCAAGGTCTGTATTCACCGGTCTTACCGATGGATCCGTAATAAGGGCTGTTTTCAACTACGATTTCAAAGCAGAAGCCAACGCTCTCAGTGGGATTGAAGTGACCGTTTCTGGTAATGGTAAATCTGCTCTCGGAGAGCTTTCTTACCCATGTACCGCTTGCGTTCTTAACTTCCTTCATCTTAAATCCGTTATTAAGTCTGAATGTCATCGTAAGGCACTCACCGCTATAATCGCCGTGATGATTGGCCTGAACATGTACTACCGAGTGGTGACCTGTGTTATGTCCGTCGTATCTGCAAGTGATATCCCAGTCTCCCTTGGGTTCATCAATTTGACCGCTTCCACGAACGCAAAAGAAGCCTTCAGTATCTTCAAGGCTTAACGACACTATTGCTGGACTGATAAATTCTTTTGCCATTACAATTCTCCTTCGCTACCATTTCCCCTATAATCTTGTATAAACTATATCACATGAGAATCAAGTGTCAACGCTTTCAGACAATTCTAACGAAAACGTAACATTTTCCCAAAATCACAAAACCTGTTCGTCGATAAAAGATTTCATTACTTCAAAAGCCCTTTTATCAGCGGTGCATTCAAGCTCACACAGGCAAACAGTTTCCGCAATGTTTTGAGCAAAAAAAACATAGTTTCCAAGAAGTTCTTCATTCCATAGGGGAGAGAAAAGTCTCCTCAGTATCTTTAATACCCTCTCGTTGCCTATCAATTCCGTAACCCGATTATCGGGCGCTTGCTTTAGGAATGTTATTCCCGCAACAGGGTATTTGCCGGGCTCCGAAATGCCTGATTCTCCGCACCACGGAATACCGTACACATGTATAAGACTGTTCTCGATACCCAAAAGGTTCATATCTCCGTTAAAAATTTTTACACCCGCGTACTTTTTCCAAAGATTCGTATGCGTAGACTTTCCAATCATGGCCCTTCCTGAGAAAAGCCAGCCCTTGCCTTTGTATACTATGGAAGCCGAATGAATGGCTATCAGCCCGTGTTTGGCCGCAAAATATGTAAAAGGCACACGGATTGCCAGAAACAGTTCCTGACTCATTTCCGAAATATCGCCTTCCGTATACTCGATAACGGCATAGTCGCCTTTTTCATTGATCAATATTCTCGCAACATTTTGGCAATCTTTAATCTCGAGCCTGTATCCGTAAGGACCTCTGTAAATATTCGCTGCTTCGTTTTGTGTTATAAATGTCTCACCTGGGGTAATTGCACTTTTCTCAGCAATTTCTTCTCTGGTAAATCGCACCATATTAACCGTCAGTGTATCCGCCGGCCTTATTCTCTTGGCAATGTAATCATTCAAGGGGGACAAATCTATATCCGGGCTTCCGGTAACATGCACATTAAAGCCTGCGATGGCATACTTACGCAGAATATCGCCGTGAAGCGGCTTACGCTTTATGGTCCAAACAAGCAGTCCGCCCTCAAACATTTGGTCAAAAAAAGTCTCCACAACAGCCTTCACGTTGTCGTACTGCTCGGGCGGACACTCATACTCCTTCATGCAGGCATCCACAACTTCCGATGCCTCCATATCGTTCTCAAGCAGTTTCCATATGAACGCACCGACTTCATTGACCTCAACATCCTTTGAAAAATCTGCGCTTGCCTGCCCAAAGGGGATAAGATAATAGTGTCCTTGCATTTCTTTAAGAATGTAATTCGGACTCCTCCTCATGAGTTACCTCCAAAGATTATATAGTATAAAGAACATGCTCTGAATATCGGTTGACATTTCCCGATTCTCTATTCTATAATGACATAGTTATTACGCACGGAGTCGTATCGAAGCGGTCATAACGGGGCGCACTCGAAATGCGTTTGCCCTCCGGGGCACGAGGGTTCGAATCCCTCCGACTCCGCTTATCTATTAAGGATTATTTCAATTTTGATTGGAATAATCCTTTTTTATTTCTACGGAATTACTATCTTGGTAAGGCTTGAAATCCACGGGATTCCGTCTGCTCTTACGGTGTCGTTCATATCTGTGATGACAACTGTATTTACCTCTCTCTGAACCGCCACATTGTCCTGTATCCTAGCAAAGTTGCCTACAGAGCTGATGCAATAAGCCACTCCGTTTTCGTTTCCGAGGTACAGCATTATGTGTCCCGGGAAATACAGAAGCGTTCCTATAGGCGCATCCTTAAGTATCTCCATTATATCATCAGCGCTCTTTTTTACGACATCATATGAAGCGGTACATTCCATATCTGCCTGAGCCTTCGCAGATCTCGGCATGTTATAACCGAAGCATCCGTAGATTTCTCTTACATATCCCGAGCAGTCCTGACCGTTATTATCGCCGGCCCAGCCATATCCCGCGCCGAGGTGCTTAAACGCAAGCTTGGCTACGTTTTCCTCTGTGAACGGCAAGTATCCGAGGTTAACATCTTCGGATGCAGGAATCAGCACATAAACGTCTTCGACCATTCCGTCCTGATTTCTCTTTGGAAGCTTGGCAATATAGTTACCGAAACCGATTCGATTATGAATATCCTCGGGTGCATCCTTAAGAGCCACTACAGGAAGCTTGGTTCCCATCGGCACGAGCATGCCCGAAAGTTCCTGCTCGTAAGGGTCTGTGGGCAATCTGAGTTCTTTGCCCGTAACTATTATAAAGTCTTTCGCCTCTGCAAAAGAAAGCCACTCATCTTTAGTCTCATATAAAGCGATACATTCCTTGCGAATCCATCCGCCGTATCCGTAAGTAAGCACATAGTACCACTCGCCGTCCGCAGACTCATGCAACACAGCCACCGGCATAAAAGGAAGCAAATCGGACTGTGCAATCTCGTCATAATATAAGTTGGAGTCTACAGAATATATTTTATCATCTGTCGGGTATCTTCTTAATACGCTGTTGCATACGGAAACACCGAATTTGACAGATATTCTTGAGTCAATAGCTTCGATGTTTGCTTTTTCCTCGAGAGACTCCCAGTATTCTTTGTCCGTGGGAACGCCGTTTAAGAGGAATTTCTCGGGTGCATTGACAGTTTTCATTGTATCTTCTACGAAGGTTTTTGCAACCTTGTAGTAGAACAAGTCGCCCACATCATAAAGCGAGAACGATGTGGTGGCAGTGGTAATCATTCTGCGATTCAGGTAATTAAGTCTGTCGATTTCGGCCAAAGAAAGCCTTTCCCCGCTTGCTTTGGCCTCACCGGTATTCCTCAGATTAATCCAGTAATCCGCCGACATCATTTCGCTCTTGATATTAGTGTTCAGGCGTACGAAATCATTCGGGTCCTGAGGCTCAGCTTCGTAATCGGCCACATACCTGTATTTTTTGTCGCTTTCGGTATAGGCGTGATATGTGATATAACCTACCGCCGATATACCCAAAATGACGCAAAGCGCAATTATTATTCTTACTTTAATGCTCTTTTCTTTTTTCTCCATAGTTCCTTCAAGACACCCCTCGCCCACAAAGAAATAAAACGAAATCGGATAAATAACATAAAACGGAAACAGAAATGCTTCTACCATAGCGTTTACCACTGCAAGCGCGGGCAGGGACGCCAGAATCTTGTCCTGCGTCGTGGTCTTCTGCCACAGAACGCATATGACGATGCGTACCATCCATATACATAGCAGCAGTGCCGTAATAGTCGCGCCCGGAATTCCGTATATGAACAATTGCTCCAGGTATCCGTTATGCACCGACATAATGGTTATCTCGGGTCTGCCCTCATATATGTCGAGAACGTAAGTCTCCGGAATCTTCTGAGGAGTAATGCCTATAACCCAGCGCCTCGGCTTCTCATCAAGCATGTTAATCGTAGCTGTCCAAATCTGGGTTCTGTCGGTAAGTGTGGTCAGACCGTGCGTGACGTCCGCCACTTCCATTTTTTCTTTGACCAAATCTGCCAGGTCGGGGCGCATTTTCTCGGCGTAGGTAGTAACGCACACATCAAACACAGGCTTTGGAACAAGACATATTCCCAGACTTACCAAAGCGACACCCGCGCATACGGCCGATGCTGCGAAGAAAGCTTTTATTTTATAGGTCTTTATCCTGTCATAGATAATTGTGAAAAAGAAAACGCCCAAACCGATTGACGTAGCAATAATGGCGCCTCGCGAGCGACTCAGTCCCAGTGCTATCCAGCCTATTACAATGTATATTCCCAAAAAAACGTTTGTTAAAATCCTGAATCTGAAGCCCTTCAAAAGGTATATCAAGATCACCGACAGCAGAATCAATATCGCTGCGGCGGGCCCGGCAGTGTTGGAAGAAGAAAATGTAGACAATCTTCCGCTGACAAAGGAGCCGAATCTGTGAAATACCTGATAGTCGGAATTAAAAAGCTTTTTGGTGGCGCTTATAACGGATATTATGAAAACAATTGCAAGTGCTGTGGTCTGAACCGAAAAGAGTATAATGAGCCATCGCATTTTCTTTTGCTCCTTTAAGGTGCGCGCGACCACCATTGCAAGAAGGTAAATGTACCAGTTTCTGTGAACGGACGATCCGAAAGTTCTCATGATACCGAATCCTTCGACAAACCCGCTTATGTAGGTCATAACGAAGAACACCGCGAAAACCCACCAGACAAATCGTTTATAAAGACTGTATCTAAAAGAAAGAATCATCAGCAGCACGAACGCCGCCAAGCCCACATACTTGTCGCTTTCAGCCAGTCCGTACAGTCCGTTTTTTATCATAAAAAGGCACAGAAATACCGTGTAAATCTGTGCCAAAACAATCCATATATCCGTAGTCTTTGCCCATAACAAGACCCGTTTGATCATAACTCCTCCGAAAAGTGCAATCCCCACTGCACCCAAGTACTTACCCCATTAATTATCTTGCAAATACCAAATACAATATAAATCCTAACATCAAAAACATTCCGCCGCAAGCAAGAATCAATCCGTAGGAAAGAGAACGCTGCGCAAGCGACTTGTTCTCCTGATTCTCCATGTGTTTAAGCGCAAGTTTGTGCTCTATGTCGTATGAAACCTCGCCGGTCTTAACCGACTTGGCAAGGTCTGCCGCATGTCCGATAAGATGCGTGTACCAGGTACCCTCGATTCGTTCGGGCGCCCAGTTTGAGTCGCGGTATACCGTCTTTCTTAACAAAAGAACGATTCTGTCCGCAAGTTCATCAAGGAAGCGCATCAGGAATCCGAACGCTGTAGGAAGAAGTGTTACCAGCAGAGGCTTGTAGACCTTCTCTTCCACATCGAGCCACTTCGGCCACAGATTGAGGTAAGCCGACTTGCTCATAAGGAATTTGCGCACGAATACGAAATACATAAACAGTCCGATAGCTATCGAAATAAAGCTTCCCGACATGATTTCCAAGTTAAAGAACGAGTACTCGTCACGAATTGCAATCGTAATTCCGAGACCGAGTACCAAAAGTGCGGGAATAGCTACTGCCGCCTTCTGTACAATGCCCATATAATCAGTGATTCCGTCATACTTCTCCTGCTTGCCCGCATCAACGTTCTTTTCTACAAATACGCATGTGAAAAGCTTGAGCATGTATGCCAGCGTACAGCCGCCGGAGAAGAGGAACATTGCCTCAACGCCTTTGACAATCACTTCATTGCCAAGCACTTCGCCCGCTTCGAGTAGCCCTTCGTGAAGCGCTGTCTTGGATAGATATCCCAAGAATCCCGGAATACCCGCAAGCGACATTCCGCCGAGAGCAAAAGAAAGTCCGAGGAACGGCTTCTTTTTACCAAATCCCCTGATAACGTTTAAATCAAGAGAGTGC
Organism: Lachnospiraceae bacterium; assembly: GCA_017553505.1. Lineage (GTDB taxonomy): Bacteria > Bacillota > Clostridia > Lachnospirales > Lachnospiraceae > UBA1258. Next base: position 81,993 of record JAFZLD010000021.1, on the reverse strand, counting down.
AAATTCTGATATACTACGCCGGCAACAAGGAACACGCACAGCTTAACCACTGTATGGTTAACCATATGAAGAACGATTCCGTAACGTACAAGCGCAGCCTCTGCACCAAGAAGCGTTCCGCAAGCGCAACCGACAATAATAAATCCTATCTGTGACACGGACGAGCACGCAAGAGTCCTCTTAATATCCGTGCTGAAAAGCGCAAGCATGGCACCGAGCACCATCGTAATGATACCGATACCCATCACGAAGCTTCCCCAAAGTGCATCCTCAGGAAGAACCGTATAGCATACTATCAAAATACCGAAGATACCTGCTTTGGTAAGCACACCGGACAGAAGTGCCGATGCAGGTGCGGGAGCCACCGGGTGAGCTTTCGGGAGCCAGATATGAATCGGGAAAGCACCGGCCTTGGCTGCAAATCCGAAGAACATGCAAAAAGCAGCCGCATATATTCTTCCGCGACCGAATCTTCCGCCGGTCTCGCAAGCCTCTTTAAGTTCAGACAGCTTAAGCGTGCCCACATTTGTATACAGCAAAAGAATACCCATGAGAAGCACAAGTCCGCCGATAACCGCTACGGCCATGTAGGTGTCCGCAGCCTTAAGAGCCTTGTTCTTTTCCTCCTGAGCCACCCAGACGTATGAAGCAAGAGACATGACTTCAAAGAACGTAAACAGAGTGAACAAGTCTCCCGCCGCAAAGACTCCGACAGTAGCTGCAAGCGTAATCAGGCTGAACACGTAGAATCTGCCCTTATGCTTATCGTGACTTAAATATCGGGGCGCAAAAAGCAAGCTTATGATCCAAGCAAACAGGCTCACGATAATATATAAAGTTTTCAATCCGCCGAGGGTGAACAACAATCCCTCGCCAAAAAACTCACTAATCGCCATTAAACCAATCCTCCGGCAACCTTTTCAAGGAACGCCACAACCGGCGCGTTAAATAACCCGAGCAAAACACAAGCCAAAGCAAACAACGTAAGCGGAACGAGCATGCGCCATGAAGGATCGCACTTCTCGCCTTCCGTCTCTTCCACCGGGAAGTATGCTCTTAGTACCATCTGCATCATATAAATCGCGGTGAGAAGTGCCGAAATCAATATCGCTCCCACTCCTATGTAGCCCATAGTCATACCCGACTCAACTCCGGCCTTGGCAAGCTGCCATTTGCTGAAGAATCCGCAGAGTCCGGGAACACCCATAAGCGATAACGCGCAGACAGTAAATATTACGAATACCTTAGGCATTCTCTTAGCCATGCCTTCGAGTTCATATACGTAATTCTTGTGCGCTTTGGCAATTACTGCACCCGCGCAGAAGAACGAACCTATCTTCATAACTCCGTGGAATACCATATGCGTAAGCGCTCCGGTCATTCCGAGAGGAGTCATCATAGTCGCACCGAGCAGAATGTACGAAAGATTTGAAATCGTAGAGTAAGCAAGTCGCCTCTTGATATGTCTTTCTTTGACCGCCATGGAACAGCCGTAAACAACTGTGAAAATCGCTACGCCCATGGTAAGATACTGCGCCCAGGTGCCACGCAAAAATTCTGTTCCGAAACAATAATATGTAAGTCTTATGATGGCAAAAGCACCCGACTTAACCACCGCAACCGCATGAAGGAGCGCGGTAACAGGAGTAGGCGCAACACCCGCCTGAGGAAGCCAAGAGTTAACCGGCCACAAAGCCGCCTTAACACCGAAGCCAAAGAACGCAAACACATACACAAGTCTTAATATATTCTCACGCCCGTCCGGAATTTCTCCGTGAATAACGCCACCGAGAGTGAACTGAATCGTGTCCCCGTATGCCATAAGGAATATCAGTGAAATAAACGCAAAAGCCGCGCCACCGAGCGAATACACAATGTACTTTCTCGTAGCTGCAATCGCCGCATCGCTTAACGTGAACAGAATCAGCGGAATCGTCACAAGCGTAAGCATTTCATAGAAGCAATACATTGCGAGCAAGTTGTCGGCAAAAGCAATCGCCATGGTAACACCGAAGGTGATGACGTACATTCCGAAGAAAGTCTTTTCTTTGAGCGTCTTTTCGCTCGCTTCGTGCTCCATGTACTCAGTCGCATATAATGTCGCGAGTGGCCACAGTGAAGAAATAAGCGCGCCGAAAACTCTCGACATTCCGTCTATCTTGAAAGAAATAGTGTATTTATCTACGAATTTAAACAGCACCACTCCTGTCGCGGGAGGATTGATGATAAGCATCCACGCAACAACCGCGGTAATAATCGTAATAGCCTCTGCAATTACCAGCATGGTATTACGCTTCTTAACAGGCGCAAGAATAAGCAATACACCTGCAAATATCGGGAAGAATATGGCAAAGTAAATCCAATATGCACTCATCACATGCCACCTCCCATAAACAGATTGGGAATAATTCCCACAAGAACGCACAGAAGCATTAACACGCCAATCGGTATGTAAACGGTCAACGGCAACTTAACCTTCTCGCGTCCGTCATCAGCATAGTCCTCACCGGGAAAGAATCCACGCATAACAATCGTAAAGAGATATCCCGCGGTAAGTAAAGCGGATATAAGCAGGAACACAGGTCCCGCCCAGTCAAAGTTAGGCCGCCCGGTATCAAGCGAACCCACTATCAAATACCACTTCGCAAGGAATCCACCTGTAGGCGGAATTCCCACCATAGAAAGCGAGCAAATCGTAAACATCCATAAAAGCACCGGATACTTCTTGCCGATTCCTCTTAAGCTTTCCACATTCTTAGAGCCCGTAAGCATGATAAATACGCCCGCAATCATGAACAGCGCGCACTTGGCAAAAGCATGTGCAAGAAACTGCATAAGCGCACCTTCGTAAGCCGTCGCATTAAACATTGCAAGTCCGAATAAAATATATGCCACCTGGCTGATAGTCGAATAAGCCAGTCTCTTCTTTAATTCTTTTTCAAAATAAGCAAGGGTCGAGCCCATCAAAATCGTAAGCAGGATAAGAATAAGCCACGTATACTGCACCCATGTGCCCTTCACGAAATCCGCTCCCACAAGATAGAAAATCGCACGAATAACACCGATTACGCCCGCCTTTACAATCACACCGGACAGCACCGCGCTCGCAGGCGACACCGCGATAGGGTGAGCAGTCGTCAGCCACGAATGAAGCGGCCACATACCTGCCTTAACTCCGAAGCCGATTACCATGAAGAATACCGCAAGAAGCACTATCCCCTCATGACCCGACACAAGCGTCATGTCAAGTCTTCCGCCCTCGGTGAAAGTCAGATCCACGCAATACTTATTGAGTACGTAAAATCCGAACAGCACGAAATATGCGCCAAAGAACGAGTATATAAGGTACTTAAATCCCGCAAGTCTCGCTTCCTTGGTCTGCTCATGCATTACAAGAGGCGACGACAGCAGCGTCATAAGCTCATAATTCACATAGAAGGTAAAGAAATTCGCGGAGCACGCCATAAGCGAAATAATGCACAGCACTCCCACAAAGAATGTCCAATATCTCTTCATGTGTTCCTTGCCCTTCATATAGTAGCAGGAATACACTCCGGCGCACGCAAATAGAATCACCGCCGCCGTGAGAAAGATAATACTGATTCTGTCTATCTTATAAGAAAGAGCCAGTCTGTCATTAAATTGATAAAGTGTAAACATCGTATCCAAAACTGCCTGCTTCCTTCCTACGCAAACATCTCAAGACCCTTACCGATTAACTCAAGTATTGGTCCCGAACAAAGGCCCAGCGCCACATTAAGTGCTATAAAAAGAATAACCGTGCAAGTATATTCAATCTGCTCACGCGTATGTATAACCTTGAATCCCTCGCGGTCCTTATACAAATCTCTCTCAGGCGAGTAGATTCTCACAACCGTCTTCATAAAGTAAATCGCATTAAGAATAGTACTGATTGCAAGCACTATCATAGTCGGCAACATCTTACCGTAATTGGCAACCGCCGCCTGCATAAACAAAAGCTTACTGATAAATCCGGAGAACAGCGGAATACCCACCATGGAAAGTGCACCTGCCGCAAATCCCATGCCCGCAATCTTATTTCTGTAAGCCGAACCCGTCAGGTCCTTAAACTTTCTGCTGGTGTTGGATGCGTCCGTAAGACCGATTGCCGAGATAAACAGCATCGACTTTGTAGCCGCATGCGAAAGAATCTGGAACACAGCCGCCACCATTCCGGCCTGAGTACCGAGGCTGATTCCGAGATAAATATATCCAATCTGCGCAACCGACGAGAAAGAAACCATTCTTCTGATATCGTCTTCTCTCATCGCGCTGATACTTCCGAATATAATACCGAGTCCCGCAAAAACAAACGTAACGTTAAGAAGCAACGACTCACGCACCACTTCAAATCCGATTACTCTATAGATAATTTTGATAAGTAAGAAGATATATCCCTTCGATACCAAGCTCGACAAAATCGCCGCGCTCGAAATCGTGGAATATCCGTAAGCATCCGGCAGCCACGCATGAAACGGGAACAGCGCACTCTTAATCGCAAGACCCATCATCATAAACGCAATCGCAATAAGAAGCGGCTCGCCATACTGTCCCGACTCCACAAGTGCCTGCACACTTTCTTTGATATTACTCATAAGAAGGTGTCCCGTAATATCATAGAGCAGGCATATTCCCACAAGAAACAGACCGGAACCGAGCAAGCTCATAATCATATATCTTACAGCCGCCTCAATGGTACGACCGTTCTGTCTGATCATAATAAGTCCGCAAGCCGAAATCGTATTAATCTCCACAAACACGTAAGCCGTGAACAAGTCATTCGTATACACAAGCGCGATGAGCGAGCACAGCATCAGATTAACCAAGATGTAGTACAGGTTCTGCTTGGTGTCTTCAACTTCTTCGAGCAGTTTCTTTCGCCCGCCGGTCATAGAGAGAAGCATGATAAGGCAAAAGAAAGTGCCCATGGCTCCCTCAAGCACACCGCCGCGCACCTCGTTGCCCCAAGGCGCCGGAACATGACCCATTGTATAGGTAAAGCTTCCGTTAGCAAGACAATAGAACGTAAGCGTAAGCGACATGGCTCCCACCACGCATATCAGCACGGTGTTCACCCACTTGGCCGCCTTGCCCTTAAGAAGCGAACTTGCCGATGATGAAACCAGGCAAAGTATTATGGAAAAAAGAGGAAAGTTTTGCACAAAGTCGCGCATTATAATCCCTCCTTTTTAAGTCTTAAGGATATCTCATCAAGGTCGAGTGTGTGATATCTCTTGTAAAGTCTGATGGTAAGCGACAGCATAAGCGCGGTTACCGAAACCGACACAACGATACCCGTAAGCACGAGTCCGCTTGGAATCGGGTTGATATACGCTTCGGGCTCCACCACACCATCAATAATGATAGGCGCAACATGTCCCTTAATATAGCCTTTCAGCGCAAGAAACAGATACACCGCGGTATCCATGATATTAAGTCCGATAATCTTCTTGATAAGATTCTTGTGAAGCAACAAATTCGTGAAACCGATTGCAAAAATAATCATTGAAACCGCTTCAGCATAGTTGTTAAGAAGGTTCGTATTCATCCTACAGACCTCCTTTTCTGAACATCGCATAGAAAGCATACATGGTACAAGCCACCACGCAACCTACCGCGATATCAAGCGGCAGGATAAGACCCGCACTTAAAATGTGTCCGGGGATACCCTTTGAAATATGTGAATCGAGACCGTTCGCACCGCAGAAAAACGCATAACACTTAGCCAATGCGTAAAAAGCAAGTCCCGAGAAAATTACAGTCTTATAAACCTTTTCGTTAAAGAATCGCTCGGTCTTCTCAAATCCGAAAGCATTAAGATACAGAATTAATCCCGCACCTATAATTGCTCCGCCGGAGAATCCGCCGCCGGGCGACAAATGTCCGTTTAGTATTACATATATTCCGAACAGAATAATAATAGGCACCAAAAGCATCGCTACCTTCTGAAGTATAGCGTCATGGTGCGGCTCGAATATCTTATCCTCTTCTTCCGCCTCTGTAATAGTCTCGGTAATCTTGGTATCCTCGGGATCTCTCTCGCTCTTATCAAGACGAAGAAGAATCGTTACAGCAATGGCAGCCACAAAAAGCACGTGCGACTCACCCAGAGTATCAAAAGCACGATAATCAAGAATCATACCGGCAACTATATTCGTGGCACCGGTCTCCTCAAGACCTTTCTCTATATAACGTTTCTCAACCTCGTTATTGGCGGGGTTGTTGATGTCACCGATCTTAGGAAGCTGTCCTACGGTTATTAACAATACCGCGCTAAAAAATACGGCGAATACCACCGCAAGAATCTTATAAAGGAATCTCCACTTTCTGAAAGAACCCCTGTCGGCGGCGTCAAATACTTTTTCTTTGACCTTAACTATGTCTTCTTTGTGCTCGGCCTTGGTGATGACATTAACTTCCTCGTCATCGTCGCGAATGGTCATGTTCTCGTATAAATCGCTGCGGCTCTCCCATACCCAGTCAAGAAGGCTACTGAACAGATTTCTTTTCTTCATCTTCCTTAACCTCCTTCTTCTTGCCGCTTGCATCTTTGAACATGGAATGAATTCGGTTTAAGGTCACGAAGAACAACACACTCGTGATTCCCGCGCCGACTGCAGCCTCGGTAATAGCCAGGTCCGGAGACTCAAGAAGCATCCAGATTACTGACATAATAAGGCTGTAGGACATAAATATCAGAACCGAATTAAGCAGTTTTTTTGAAAAACTAACCGCTACCGCACAAATTACCAGGAACGATAACAGCACACACATAAGTATTGTCATTTCATTGCACCATCATTCTTTGTCTATGAGTTGACGTGATTCTTCCTCGTCGCATACATGGAAATGCTCTTCCTTGTTCTCCTCGGTATAATTGATAAGCCTTGAAATTAAATGGCTCGAAACCGGAGATGCGAACCAGAAGAATATAAGTACAAGCACAAGCTTCGCGCTTGTGAAATCAAAACCGTTTATAATAACCGCGCCCAGTATAATCTCGGCAAAAGCAAGCGTGTCGCCGCTGCCCGCAAAATGCATTCTGTCGAGCACGTACTTAAGCCTATACACTCCCAACACTTCAACAAGAAAGCCGCCGATTCCGAGAGTGATAAAAAGGCATCCGATTATCAGTCTGATAAGATTAACCGTTTCCATTCTTTCGCTCCTCCAACACTTTCTTTTTCGTAAGGTAAGCGCCGACGTAAACCTTGCAAAGAACTATCACCGCAAGGAACGATATAAGTGCGTAAATAAGGCAGATATCGGCAAGATACCCTTCGCGAAGCTTAACAAGAAGTATCGCAATCATCGACATCGTAATAGTACCGAGCATATTGATGGACACTACTCTGTCCGCGGGTGTCGGACCGATTATCGCTCTGAGCAGACACAAAAGCGCAATAATACCGAGAACGATAAGGGCTACCGTAGCAAATACGCCATATATTTCATAGAACGCTTCAATACTCATACGCTAGTCCCACCCTTCCTCAAGTTTCAAAAGTTTCTTTTCAAATATAGTATTATCGAGGCCTTTTGCCAGAGATTTGTCATAGCAATGAATCGTGAGCTTGTTACCTTTCACCTTAACAGTGATGGTACCGGGCGTAAGCGTAATAGCGTTGGCAAGAAACACTCTTGCGGTGCGGGTCTTAAGCTTACTCTCGAATGTAACCATGACAGGCTCACGTTTATCTTTAGAATGTAAAAAGAAAAGTCTGAAGAGATTGAAATTGGCTTTGACGATTTCGCAAATCAAAACAAATGCATATGCAAGCATTGCGGGGAACTTTTTTAGCAAAACAAAGTCTTTCTTTATGGAATAATCCATAAATCGGCACACAAATGCAAGCATGAGCGCCGCCAATACAACACCGAATATTGCGATTTCCAAAGTGAACGCCTGATTAAAGACTATCCAACACACAAAAAACAGTATAAACACGCCAATCCTCCACAGAATCTTAAGCACTAACTTTAATTATATAGCACCGCTATTATCAATGCGCAAGCGTCAAAATGCACTATTTTCCGACTATTTTCTTTTGGTAAATTCATTTGTGTTATAATGAGAGGTGATGATTGTGTAAAGCTTTTCACAATCGCGCGGAGGTTACATGAAAAAAAAGGGAATTTACAAGAAGATGCTCACCATCGCGGTTGTTCCGATTCTTCTGTTCGGAATAGCCCTGACTATCTTTTGCTACATTAGATTTAAGGAGACCCTTTATAACACCACTAAGACCAATATGGCCGACATGGCTCACTATATAATCATCACCTACGATAAGACCTATCCGGGTGACTACTCTCTTGTACCCAATTCAAGCGGTACATATGACGTATTCAAGGGCGACGAGAATATCACCTATGACTACTCAATCGTAGATGCCTATGCTCGTGAGACCGACACCGAAGTTTCGTATCTATACATGGATGTACGCGTTCATACCACATTTAAGACCGAGACGGGAAAGCGTTATTCCGGCATAAGTGCCAACGAAGAAACTTCCGCCATGGTTATCGGAAACGGCGCCGAAGCCTTCTATAAGAACGTTCCCATCCTTGGCAAGGAATACCTTGTATACTACGCTCCCATCCGTAACTCCAATCACTCTGTGGTAGGTATGGTCGAGGTTGCCAAAAGAACAACCGAAATAAAGAAGAAAGTTATGCTCGCCGTATGGCCCATGCTCCTTCTTGCTATACCCGGTATGGCGCTTGTTGCTTTCTTTTCCTATGGATACACCAAAGGCGTTACCAATACATTAAAGAAGATTCAGGATTTCCTTGGACGTATCGCAGCCGGTAACCTTTCGGCCGAAATGCCTCCCGAGTGCATACGCAGAACCGACGAGCTCGGTGATATTACGAAGTCCTCTATTCAGATGGCCAAGAGCATCCGCGCCTCTGTTGAGACCGACCCTCTTACAGGCCTTAACAACCGTCGTTACGTACATTCCGCGGTTACAAGAATAGCGGCCCGCTCAGAAATGACCGGTGTCCCGTTCTCCGTTGCAATCTGCGATATCGACTTTTTTAAAAAGGTTAACGATACTTATGGACACAACGCAGGTGACGAAGTACTGAAAGCAGTCGCCTCCCAGCTTAAGAAAGCCATGATCGGTAATGGCTTCGCAGCTCGATGGGGCGGCGAGGAATTCGTTCTCATATTCGATCGTTCAAACGTTGAAGATTCCGTCAAGATTCTGGAAGGCCTCGCGGACAACATCCGCGCGATGATAGTCTACACCGAAGGATATGAAATCAAGATTACCATGACCATGGGTGTAAGCGCCGGTACTTCCGGTGATGTCGAAGCCATCGTCGAATCCGCCGATGCCAAGCTCTACTACGGTAAGGAACACGGCCGTAACCAGATTGTGGCTGAAATTCCTGAGGAAGACAAAGAATAGTTCTGAAGATAGAATCAGCGCCGGCTTTTGGTTAAGCCGGCGCTATTATTATGCGTTTTTCTATTTTATTTTAACCTCAACCTTAGTCGGTTCCTTTACAAGCTTGGCGAACTCTTCGCCGTCCTTGGCAGTTCCGACCAAATTGCCGTAATGCACGGGAATCGCAACCTTCGGTTTCATGGTGTTAACCAGTCCCGCCGCTTTCTTGGCATCCATTGTATAGAAGCCGCCTACGGGAACCAGTGCCACGTCGCACTTAACGTCCTTGGCTTCTTTGATTGCATCGATGTCGCCTGCGATGTAGATTCTCCTGCCGGCAACCGTAACAATGTAGCCGACCCATTCAGCTGCCTTCGGATGAAAAGGCTTCATGATATTGTACATAGGTACAGTCTCAAGCTCGAGGCCGTCAATGTTCTTAGAAATTTCAGGCTTAACAGTCTCAATCTTAGCCACTAGTGACTCGGCTTCACGTGCCTTCTCCACCATCTTCCTGGGTACGATTAGCACGGTATTCTTATTGACTACCTTTTCAATGTCCTTAACCGAGAAATGGTCGTAATGATCGTGTGTAATCAGCACAAACGCAGCATCATGAGGCGCTGCGTCCATTTCAAACGGATCGACGTAGATTGCGCCGACTTCAGTAGCAATCTTAATGCTGTTGTGTTTGAATACAGTAATATTCTCCGTCATAATTCCCCCTTTATGACTTACAATATTTGCGGATACTTTTCCTTAATCAAGCCGATTGCTTTCTCCTGAACAGCATCAAACAGATACATATCTGTTGACGGGAACTTATCATTGGCAACAAAGCCGCCTGCCATGGAGGCATGTCCGCCACCGTTGCCCCAGCCTTCAAGTACCTCAGCCGCAAGAGTGCCCGCATTAACGTCGGAACGTTCGCTTCTGAAACTGAACTTATATCCGCCGTCGCGTTTCGCAAAGATTATTACGACCTCAGCCTCTGCAAGTGCAAGGAAGAAATCGCTAAGCGCCGCAACAAGCGCATCGGGACAAATGAAATCGAGGAAGGATAAGCATACCTTACCGAATACTCTCGCATTCTCGATAGCCTCACCGTACGCTCTTAAATCGGTGAACTCCATGTTATTGGTCTCAAGCTCCGCAAGAAGCTTTCTGTCCGTATACGGGAATAAAAATCCCAGCATATCTATATCAAATTCCGTAACACCGCGGCTTAACTGAAGTGTGTCCATTCTGAGACCGTACATAAGAGCCGTAGCTACCTTAGTCTCGGGAACCAAATCCAAATCCTTATAATACTCGGCTATAATGGAAGCACAAGCTCCTGTAATTCGTAAGTCCGAATACTCGTAATCTATCTGCACTACCGTGGGATGATGGTCGATTGCCGCGAGCTCGTCACCTACAAAATCTGTGGTGTTGCCGTTGTTCTTCTGACAATCTACCAGAATTATCATATCGTCAGGCTTCATCTCATTTACAATAGTGTCATACGGACTCATCTCGATTCCGCAAAGAGTAAGAAGCTTCACGCTTGATAACTTATCTATCTGTCCTTCGTGGCAGATTCTTGAATCAATATTGTATTCTTCCAGAAGTTTCTGGAGTCCGAAAGCTGTGGAAATCGCATCGGGATCGGGAAAATTATGGGTCTGAATCCATACTACTTTGTTCTTGCATAATTCAATCAGTTTATCGGGTTTCATCAGCAATCCTCCGTTTTAATAGATTTCCCTAAGTACCGAATTGTCCCCAAACTATTTAATCTTAAGCTTTTCGCAGATTTTCTTTTGCTCATCGTCGGCTGCTTCTCTTGGAGTCCAAAGCATCTTCTGCTTATCGCCTACGAATCTGGGAATTACGTGAAGGTGATAGTGAGGAACGCTCTGTCCTGCAGCTTCCTTGTTGTTCTGAATAATGTTAACGCCGTCGCACTTTAATACTTCGGTCTGTCTTGTGGCAATCTTCTTGGCAAGAATCATAGCCTTTCCGAGAGTCTCTTCGTCAATTTCGAAAACGTCCTGATAGTGCTCTTTGGGAAGGATAAGCGCATGTCCCGGATTGGCGGGAGCGGCATCCAATATTACATTGAATAAATCATCCTCGTAGATACTGTTGGTCGGAAATACTCCGTTGGCAAGCTTACAAAAAATGCAATCGTCTTTTTTCACCTTTAATTCCTCCTGAATTGGATATATAGGCAGGACGTTTCCGTCCCGTATTATGCAAAAACAAACAGTGTATCAAGAAGTCTCAGAGCTTTGAAGTCGCCCTTCATGCGCATATCGCCTGCCATGAAAGCACGCTGGAAAGTCATGTTGCCCTTGGTGATGGCGGTCAATTTCTCATCCGAAATTGAAATCTCCACATCAGCCTTGGGAGCTTCTTTGTATACACATTTAACTTCGCCACTCTCTACCGTGATATAGAGCGGAAGCTTGTGACCTTCTATCTGGAAAAGATATGTTACATCAGTGCTGTCTTCGGGATGAAAAGCCTTCTCGAAGTCGGCGATGAATTTCTCGGAATCTTCCTTGTCCGTGACACCCATCATGTTGCGGAACATGCTCGCAAGTTCGGAGATGTCTTCTTTTTGCTGCTGTACGTAAGCGTCGTCGGCAGCGTACTTGGAGAGCTGCTCAGTCTCCTGAGGAGTGAGGTCGGAGTTCTTGGTCATGTTGACCTTCTGCTTAACCGCCTGGTTGGAAGCGGGAAGGCTCGGGAATTTCTGGCTGATGGTACGATACATGTTCTCAGCCTTCTTCTCGATGAGGCGAATGTAGTCTTCGTTCTCAAGAAGCTCGACATCCTCTATATATCCGCAGATACCGCTGCAGGGAAGTCCGCCCAGTATTTCCCAGGCATTGGAAAGATTGAGCTTACCCTCGCGCTCACCGTAGGTAGTAGCCATGACGATGGGGCACATGTAAATCTTAGACAGTTTTTCCTTGTCCGCGTAGAGCCAGCAGGCATCGAGGAAAGACTGCATATATCCGCCGATTCCGTACCACTCTACTGTCGTCGCAAGGATAACACCGTCGGCTGACTTAAGCGTCTGCGGAAGGGTGGTGATGGTATTCTTAAGTTCGTGCAAATCGTAACGCTCAACGGTTACGTGTAACTCCTCAAGCACCGCCTGCATTTTATTTATTACAAAAAGTGTGGGATCGTCGATAAGTCCGCGTCCGCCGTAATAAATATTAATCTTCATCGATTATTCTCCCCTTTTCTTAGGCTTTAAAAGGCAATAAATCACGCCGAATATAAATCCTGCAATAAGACCGCCGATGTGCGCCCAGTTAGCCACATTGGTATCGGAAAATCCGTTTAAAACACTCAGCATAATAACCACCAGCACTCTGCTAAGCGGCATAGTCTGCTGTGTAACTCTTTTAAAAAGAACAAGTGCAAAGAGCACTCCGAGCAATCCGAAAATCGCTCCGCTGGCCCCCACCACCACAATGTCCTGCTTGATGACCATCTCATAGATAAACATTGAGATATTGGCCCAGATACCGGAAACAAAGTACATCACGGCAAAAGTAAGCCACCCGACTTCTCTTTCCACTACGTTGCCGAGGAAGAAAAGAAGTATCATATTGTTGACTAAATGCAACAATCCCATGTGTAAGAACATGGAAGAAATAATTCTGTATACTGCAATCGGACTGTCAATCAACTTGAGTCCGCATCCACCTACATTATATAACACTGTCCCCGTCAAAGTACATATTACGAAGACAATTACATTCACAAGAATGAGGCCTGCCGTAACCTTCGGAAGTGCCTTAAAAGTAGCGACGGCTTCCTTCATATTGTCCTTAAAAGAAGGCGCTCTATACTCATCATGTATCTCAGGCTCTGCCTCACCTTCGTAACTGCCTGCATTGTCAAGGATTCTTCTTAATCCGTAGAAATCTTCAACCTGTCCCTCATAAATGTATATCTTATGCTGAGCCACATCATATACCCACGAAAACGCATTATCGGAGCACACCTGCTTGGCCACCGATAAATCTGAAGTGTATGCCGGGCTCTCGGAATCAAGACATACGACCGTCATATAGTGAGTCGTATATCCGGCATTGCCCATCTGGAGCGTAAGGCTCGTACGAAAGCTTTTAATAAAATCGTTATCGTACTTGCCCGCGTCCACAAAAATAACCGCGTTTACGAGCGACTTCATAACGTCGTAGTAAATACGGCAACCTTCTTTCTCCTCGGACATTATCATCTTCCGATAACCGTTTTCAGTTAATGCTTTCTCCATGCCTTTTGTCATAACTATACTCCCAAGATTATTTTACCAATTGGCAAAAAGGTTTTCAATTAATTCCTTAAACATTAATCATGGAGAGATAAACATTAAATCCAATCAGCACCAGCCCGGCAAAGCACATCGCCAGCGCCCCGATCTCACTTAAGCTCGGCACATATCTGGGAACATGCAAAATAATATTGTCCGCATAGGCATCGGTTTCGGCGGGTTCCTCAATAACCTCCGGCAATTCTTCTTTGATTTCTGCCGTAAAAAACTCAAACGCCGCACCAAAACCAGCGAAGGCACTCTGATACATCTCATACATTCCATATATCGCACTTACAAGTTTTTCGTCAGAATTATCAAGGTGTGCCATGATAAATTGAAGGAGTTCTTTCGTTTCCACTTCTTTGTATTCGCTGTCTTTATGCGGTATTATCAGGAATTCATATTCTTTGGTCACGGGATTTCTGAATATGAATTCAGGCCTTAATACTATATCGCTTTCTCCAATAAGATATTTGGAGGCGTTTTCCACTACCATATATATGCTCTCCATTAGCATTTTTACTTCCTGTCTGTCGGCAAGGCGGGAGTTGAAGCGGCTTAACAGGCTTTCTTTGCCTGAGATATCCACGTATAATTTCCTGTAATTATTAACCGTGCGAATCTCGGGAACAAGAACATTTTTGATTCTGTTCTTCTCAAGCATTTTTTGCCTATAGTCATTGGTCGGTTCCGATTCGTCGATATCTATTTCCATATATGTGTTGTTAATCTCGTAAATCATCTGAGTCTTCATCTTCTGTTTCCTCCAGCAAGCTTTTGATATTTTCGGTTAAATACATTTTGGTAACCGGGTTAATCCTTTTAACCTCTCGTTCCTGAGTCATCTTGCGACTGTATCCTTTGTATAGAGGCATATTCCAATCACCCGTAAGTTGCAGATACACTTTACTTCCTTTTACCGTTACCACCAATTTAATGTTACTCATCGAAAGATATGGGTGCTCTTCTTTAATCTCGGCAAAAGCACCTTCACAAACCGAAACAACGTCATCTCTTCCAATCGAGTTTTCGTCTCGTACCATTGCGGCGACTGCATTCACGTCCTGAATCATAAGTGTCTTATCGTAGGCATAGATTCCCAGATAAATGAATATGACCGTCACCACCAGAAGAAACGGCACCAGCACCGACGCCTCCACGGTAAATGAACCCTTAAGCCTTCTCAAATCAATCCTCCTGCAATTACCCCTATTGAAAGAAAAGGCAGGAACGGAAGCTTGGTATCTCTCTTTACTTTTTTGAGTACCAGCAACACGCTCGACAAAATCGCAGTAATCATCAGGGAAACAAACAACGCCGATAGTACTGTCTCAACTCCTGCCACAATACCTACAAAAATCAAAGTCAGGGCATCTCCCTTACCGATTTTTTCTCCGGAAAGAAACGCTACAACGTACATAACTATTCCCGGAATCATGTCTGTCATGAGTTGCAAATCAGCTTCGCCAAGCACCCTTTCACGTACAAAAATCGCCGTAAGAATTCCTGCGAGGCAGATGTATCCGTTTATTTTCTTGGTTCGTATATCCCTAATTGTGCATGGAATCAAGACTGCTGCCATCAATATCCACTGCCACATCTCAAGTTTGCCGAAAATCATTCGCAATAAAAGCATTTTCTTTTGCCTCCAATCTCACTTTTGGGAATCTTGAATACATTCAATTTCAGTTCCGAACAATCACGTAAGGTATGATATCTGTTCCCGTAGGGTGTTATCAAAACCGTTCCGTGATTCGCTTTCTTTCCGCATTTTTCACATGCATAATACCTGGCTCCGTCATTACTCCTGTATTCATCCAGTTTGTCAAAAGAAACCTCTTCTATAGTCGTCTTAAGCGCAGTGCAGTCAAGGGAAGTGTGATACACCTTCGAACCCTTGGTGACGTAGACCATCTCCGTGTCAGTCTCCGGAGGTGTATAGCCCGTAAACTTCTTCGAGTAAAATCTGTTATGAAGCCTGATTCCTTTGTAGCCCGGTATTCTTACAGGCGGCTGTATCTGATACTCCGCCCACATATCCACGCAGTCCGAAACACCCATAATATTGATTCCGCAGAACACATCCTCCATAAACGTGTAAGCATAACTATTTTTAATTCTCATCATCAGATCGCCTTCCGTAATAATGTCTTCACATATATCCGACAAAGCCAATCCCGCGTCTTCATCGCCTTCTAAGGCATCATACAGGTATGAATTCTCCACATAACTTGCTCCCACATCGTTAAGTATTGCTCCGATCTCGCTGTGAATTCCGAAGATTCTTATAAGCCATATCAGACACATGGCCAAAGAAAACGCTATCGGCATAACAAGCAGCGCTTCAACCGTCGCAGAACCGTTTTGTTCTTTCATATTTTCACAGGGAGTAACGGCGACATCCTTCCCGGCCAAATGGTTTTTTCCGGGAGATTACTTATACCTTTCTGTATATTAATGTTTAAAATTGGGGAAGGACATCGCTGTTACCCCCTACTCCACATCGTATTGTCTTTTTAGTGTGTATCCGTATCCGTACTCACTTTCCAAATAAGCCGTCACTGCCCATTTATCAAAGCAATAATCCAGCCTGAATCGCTCATTATCCGTCCACTTTTGTACGTTTAACTCGCATATGTCGCAGAACCGTTTGGTAAGAGTCTTTGAATCCGTCAAATCTATGAATATCCTCAAATAATCCTTGTAGGCCAATCCGCTATCGTATTCTTCTTCCTTACCGATTTTGAAGATATCCCTTAATGTAGTTCTCCATTCGTCATGAGTCTTGATTAACGGTACCTTTCCGCCATTTAAAAGGGTCTTTACATCTTTAACGCTCTCGGCAAAACTCCATATACTTACAATCGCCGCTTCAAGCGCAGGCGCAAGTTCCGGTTGTAATACTGCTGCCGTTGCCACTTCCGCAAAGCTTCTCACCGCATCGATTCTTTCTTCGTCCTTATAAAGCGAAGCCATATTCATAGCTTCTCTTGTAAGAAGGAGTCTGTTCACTACAGCTTCCAGGTTGTGAGAATCTGTTTTTTTGCCTGCTATGAGGTATTCGGTTTCATAGCTTAAAACGGTATCTTTTTCTTCATTCAGATAATTGTTTGTGTAATTAATCAGATATTCTTTGAAAAAAAGATTGTCCGCTAAATCGAACTCTTTATCATTCTTTGAATTGCCCTTGTTAAGCGCTCTTCCGCTTACCAAACGCGTTCCGTCAACACTTGTTCCCGATATATTGTTTACATCTTTGCATACAAGCCTCAGAGTACTTAAGAGTGATACTTCTTTTTCCTCCGTGAGCATGCTCCCATAAGCATCCTGCCACTCCTCAAAAACAGGACTTTCGAGTACTTCTTCCGCTATTTCTTCCCGGTTCGAAACTTCATCAAATGTCGCTTCGTATGTGGCGGTCGACTCATATAATGACTCTATGTAGCCCACCGCATACTTATGCTTCATAAAGTTTACGGCCTGCGCCCTTATTGCAGCGCCGTCATTATCTGTAGCAAGTCTAATCTCATCAGTTTCCGCATAATATGCCTCAAGCTTCAATAAATCCCTTCCCCCAAGAAAGGATACTCCTCCCTCGTCGAAGTTCTCGTTAAGATACCCGACGTAATGCTCCTCCGGCAAAATAAAAGAATCCGTTTCATATCCGTAAGTGGCATCCACAAATATCAAATTGTATTCCTGCCACAATTCTTTCTGATATTCACCCAAAACCGATCTGAGTGATACCTCGGCCGCTTCCTTGGCTCTCGCTCTTATGGCACTTTCTCTCGCCCCATACATTAAGCCGATAAACAACGATAAGCAAAGGTAGATTGCAATTGAGAAGAAAACCGTTACATACCCCTTTTTCACAGCTTGTCAGTCTGCTCGGTAATCTTTTCAAAAAGTGAATTCACGATTTTTGTAATCTGCGCCTTAAAGATGACCACGAGTGCCACCAGCACAACGATAATCAAAATTACCTCAACAGTTCCCATTCCGTCTTCTTCTTTCAAGAAGTCTTTAAATGTCTTCATTCTTTCTCCTTTCTATATTCCCCTGAATGCGGGAATAATTATGATAATCATTACATCTATCAAAAGAAGCATCATCGGCAGTAACATCTTTGTTCCCGCTTCTTCACCTTCCTTGATTGCTCTTTGTTTCTTGTCCATAAATGCTTTGGATACCTCCTCACCTAAAAGTTCCTTTAACTTGCTGCTGCCCTTCTTTAAGTTCTGGGACATAAGCGCCGTGAATCTAATAATCTCGGGTTCGTTGATTCTTTCACCAAATCTGGTGTAGACAAGCCCTTCCGATATTCCGCTTGAAAGTTCGTTAACCGACACACCCATTTCTTTATAAAATGGGTGGTCTTTCCCCTTTTTCTTAACACCTTCCTCATATACCGCCTGCCAGATGTTTCTTAGATTCATTCCTGAGGATAGGTACAAAGAAATCTTCCTAAGAACAGTCGGATATTCTCTCAGCACCGCTTTCTTGAACTCTTTCTTTTTCACTTTTTCATCTTGTGCCGAGCCAAGGAATACTGCTGCCGCGGCCACTGTTCCAAGAAGCAGGAATGCCGGCTCTCGCTTAACTCCCGCGGTAGTATACTTAACAGCTTCCCCATCAATTTCTCCGGGCAAAAGTACAGCTGTCTCCGCTTGCCCGTTTTCCCCGATACTCTGAAGTAACCGCTTTCTATATACCCTTTCTTTAATCAACCGACTCGGCGATACGTTAATCTTCACAGCAAAAGAATTTCTGTAATCGCCGTAAGTTCCTATAACTTTTACTATCGCCGAAAAAGGCTTATCATCCGTAATCTGCCCATCGGCATTAATCTTGTCGGATGCGTCGGTCTCGTATTCGTAAGAAAACGGATACCCTTTAATCGCCTTCACGAAATTCAAATCTTCCGTGACTTTGCTTAAGTCGACATTCTCTGACAGAATCGCTTTAATCAACTCGTCTTTACACTCCGTAAAAAGTGCCTCGCACTCCTCTGCGGTATATTCACGCTCCGCAACCCTGACATCGATTCCGTCGATATAGACATCCTCGATTGTCGCGCTAAGTTCCATGCTCTTGGATCCCTTGCCCGGCTCATTTCTTTTTATTTCAGCGGACGTTAACTCTGTGGGGCTTCGCCCCGAGGTAAGAAACAATACTATGCCAAGGCAAAACAAAGCTATCGACAATACAATCGTCCTTTTCTTTTCCTGCTTCATACAATAATCCTCATAATCCTTCTTCCAAGCATCAGAGCTGCCACGTAGACGATAAGCGCTGCTGTCATGAATACTCTTCCGAAGATGCCCTCGTAGAGGACGTCGAAATATCCGACGGAGGTAATGTTCAGATACATCAGGATGCAAAAAGGCATCCCCTCCATGATACGTAACTCCAGCTTTTTTTCTGCCATAATAGTTTCAATTTCCGCGTCAACACAAATCGATTCCCGTATCCTTGAAGCTGTATCCGCAAGCACCTCCGTGATATTTCCGCCGTTTCTTTTAGCGCTTTTAAGAACATCCGAGAACATTTCTATCTCCTCAGCCCCGCTTCGAGCGGAAAGATTGTCTACGAGTTCTTCAAGGGTAATGTTGATTTCCAGTCCCCTTCTTATTCGTAAGATTTCCTCTCCCATGAGACTTTCTTTGCCGTAGAACAGTTTGATGTCCTTATAGGCTTCCAAAAACGCATTTTCTATTGAATAACCGGCCCTCATATTTACGCTTACGCTGTTGAGGGTTTCGGAAAATTCCTCCAAAAGTTTTTTCTTTCGCTTCCCGTTTAAATAATTCTTGTAAAATCGGCCAAAGAAAACGAATCCCGGGAGCAGTACCGTAAATACGACTACCGATCTGTAAAAGAAATATGCCACGACAGCACACATACTTATATAAATCAGCGCTCCCTTTAAATATTCTGTTTTAGACAATTCGTAAGTTTTATAATCCATTTTCCGTTGCCTCTAGTTTGTCGGCGTTAAGAAGTGTTCCCACGGGTTTCAGTACGCCCTCTTCGAAACGATACAGCGGATTAAGCTTTACTTCTCCGTCTTTAAGTCCTTCAATTTCAGAGATTTCACTTACCACTCTTCGTTTATTTCGCAGCCTTGCAAGGTGAATCATTATATCTATTCCGCTTGCTATCTGGCCCCTTATCGCGTAAAGCGGTATGTCCATTCCGCTAAGCACCATGGTTTCAAGTCTTGCAATCATGTCTTTGGAGGAGTTCCCGTGCCCGGTTGAAAGTGACCCATCGTGTCCCGTATTCATTGCCTGTAACATATCTACCGCCTCAGCGCCTCTGACCTCGCCGACAATTATTCTGTCGGGGCGCATACGAAGAGCCGATTTTATAAGACTTTGTATGTCTATCGGTGTACATCCTTCAGCATTTTTATTTCTGGTCTCGAGCCGTACAAGATTCTCTGCCCCTAGCAACTGAAGTTCCGCACTGTCTTCGATGGTGATTATTCTTTCGTCCAAAGGAATGTACATCGACAACGCGTTAAGAAACGTCGTTTTACCCGTGCCGGTTCCGCCCGATATGAAGATGTTATATTTGGCTCTGACCAGCCTTTTAAGAAATGCTGCCGCTTCTTCTGTAATGGACCCAATTTCGATGAGCCTGTCCATGGTAATCGGATTCTTCGGAAACCGTCTGATTGTTACAGTAGAGCCGGATAAAGAAACCGGCGACAACACAATATTTACTCGCTCACCGGTGCTTAATCTTGCGTCAGCTATCGGATAGGCTTCATTAACGGTTCGGTTGCATTCACCTACCATTTGCTGAATTACATCGTCGAGTTTCTCGGGTGAGGCAAAATGCTTATCAGTCTTAATTAGTCTTCCGTTTTTTTCAACGAAGATTGCTTCAGTCCCGTTTATCATAATTTCCGTCACACTCTCATCATCAAGGTACTCCTGAATAACGTCGTATTTCTTAATCGAGTTATATACTTCTTTACGAAGCATTAAAGTTTCTTCAAGAGTTAACTCTTTACGCTCCGGAAGCACCGTTATTACGTCGTCTACAAGTTTCAGTACTTCTTCTTTGGACATTTCATCCGCAAAGTCGATCTTATTAAGTACGAGGCCGCAGGCTTTTAGCTTAATATCTTCAATCACATTACTCATCGCCTTCACCGCCCAAATCGTATCGAATCAGCTTCTTTACAAAATCCGCCAGCTCTGTATGAGGCAAAAGCTCATAGTTATGCGGAATCTCGCGAAGCACAGGTATCTTAATCGTTTCGGTCCTTGTGAGAATGTCTTGGTAACCGCTTTCTCTTAAGATGTTTTCGTACTGAGCAATCTTGGCGGTCGCAACTCTGTCGGAATCGGTAATGGTATAAACCACGGAGCACTTCTTCAAAATATCCAGAAGGCCGCTGACATTTTCCGAAAGGTCCAGAATAACTGTTTCATAATCTGTCTTTTCAATGATTGAATTAAGGAGTTTCTCCCACTGGGCCGCAGTTACCAAAGAAAACTTCACGAAAGCTTTTGCAGGCGAAATATAGTCAAGCTCGCCCAGCCTTTCTTTAAGAGAATCCACTCTGTAAGCGAAATTTGCATCGTCGCACTCGCTGAAATACAAAAGATCCATTAGGTCGCTTCCTCCAAGCTTTCCCGATATGTTATCGAACCCCGAAAAACTCTCGAAATTCAGATATAACACTTTCTTGGTTCTCGAAAGCACCTGTCCCAACGTGAGCGCAAATGAGGTCTGAAAGCTTCTCTTAATAGGAGTGTAGATACCTATCAGTTCCTTCTCCCCTGAGTTAAATATGTGCCCCAAAGTCTCGTTCTTTTCAGCACAAAGAGCCAGTGCATCGCTGTAAATCCTGTCACAGGACATATACCTGAAGACTTTACCCGGTACGTTTTCCTCTTCGCTAAGATATATCAGAGTTCCCACGTTGCTTAGGTCTTGTACCTTAAAATCCTCAAGAGATAAACAAATATCTATCTTTTTGCTTTCGATATACTCACTTATTGCCTCCGAATCCGTAAAAAGAAGTACTTCTGTATCTTTTCCGCACATTCTTCTCAAAGCTTCGGCAAGCCTTGTCACATATTCTTTTTCCAAACCGCATATAGCTAGAGTTTTCATATTCGGTCCTCTTTAATGCCACAAGGGTAACGAAACCACGCAATATCCCGCGAGAATCGGAAGCGCCATGTGCACTATTCTTTGTCCTCTGTCGTTAACAGGTTCTTTGAAAATAATCTTGATTACAGATACGAATGCGCCGATTGCAAAAACGGCCATCAAAAAATAAATCGGACTTGTAACCGATAAAACGGTTACCGTCAGTAACTTTACATCTCCAGCGCCCAGCCCGCCGATTTTGAAAAACGGGTACAAAAATATAAACACTACCGCAGCCGCAAGAATTCTATGCAAAATCTCGCTACCCGACAATAACGGCTTATTAAGCACTGCTTGGGATATTAATAAAAAAACAGTCTGAAATAAAATCAGAATAATAACCAGAATGTTCGGTATTCTGCCTCGTCGAACATCAGTAATCGCTGCCGATATAAGTACCGCTACGGTACCGACAGTCATAATCATTAAATCACCGCCTTACGCGGCTGCAAGAATGGATTCTAATCCGCTCCCCGAAATTTGTAAACCCCTTTTCCCCAAAATTTCTTTTTTTGTTAAATCTCCACAAAGAAAAAAATCAAGTTCTCCCGGATAATCCGAAAGTCCTTGATTTTCTTAAATTTATATGTGTCAAAAGAATCTAAAACTCAAACTTTTTCTTCTTATGCTTAGTGTTATGCCAGAAAACCTCTGTTGGATGCTCTGTCTGTCAGAATTTCATTCATGAGATTTTTATTGTACGTAAGTCCGTTATAAACGGTCTCCGTGTTGGTCATAACTGCAGCGCTTTTGTCACGTGAACTTGCTACCTTGTATGCTTCTCTTAACTCACCGAAAATTTTGATAACATGCCTTGCGGGCGCTTCGTCGTAATTGATAAAAGCTTCGGTAAGCTCACGATTGCAGTACACATAGAGCTTAAGGAGCGTAGCCCCAAGTTCCGTAGACGTATCCACAGAATTCATAAGCTCTTGTACTGTACTTTTAGTCCGATTAAGCTCAGCTCTGAATAACGATTTGTTGTCGTTTTCTAAAGCCGATACACTATCATTGAGGTATGTGATTGCTATGTCGTATAGAATCACTATCATCTCAGTTTTGTTGGCTGAGCTTACTCGGAGGGTAAAAGCCTGTATTTGTTCTTTTGTCATATATCACCTTATTGTAATAACTGTAATACCGATGAAGGTCTTTCATTGGCCTGAGCTACCATGCTGGTGCTGGCCTGTACGAGTACCTGATTCTTGGAGTACTCGGTCATTTCGTCTGCCATGTCGGCATCCATGATTCTGGAGTATGCGCCGGTCATGTTTTCTTCGGAAATATCAAGAGTGCTGATGGTGTGCTCAAGTCTGGTCTGGTATGCTCCGAGACGGCTTCTTGCACGGTTGATATATAATAAACTGTCGTTCATCTGACCGAGAAACTCTTCGGATTTCTCCTTGGTGGTGCAGTCAAATTTCTCGATTCCGAGAGTTCTTAAGTTGATTGCGGATATTCTTACACCAAGCTCCTGGCCTTCGCCTGTTCCGATCTGAACATTCATGGCACCAAGTCCGGTAATATCTACCTTTACGTTGGTTTCATTGAGGTTCTTTCTAACTTGGAACTCCATCTCGAAGCCTTTTTCGCCGGTCAGGATAATGGTATCGCCTTTAGCGGTATACTTAAGATTATCGGGATTTTCAAAACCTGCTCCGAACTGCATTTTAAGCTTCATATCATCGGGAGCGGGAACCATAGCGTCGTCTTCAAGGGTGTCATCGTATTTGGTTCCGTCAGATTTCAAGTTCTTAACCTTATCAACAATCACGTTTCCTTCGTCGTCCAAAGTAGCTGCGATAGAAGTAATTACATAGTCACCGCTTCTTACATCGTCGGAATATGTGGAAACCTTTAAATCATCAACGTTTGTATAGCCTTTAACATCGAAGTCGCCGTTAAGAAGAACGGAGCCGTTGTACATTGTTGTATTGGCGATTCTCTCGGTTTCTTCTTTTAACTGCTTGATTTCGTCGTTAATGAACGCTCTGTCTTCGTCACTCATGGTGCCGTTGCAGGCTTTAACTGCGAGCTCATTCATTCTCTGAATCATTTCTTCAATTTCGGAAAGCGCACCTTCCGCGATTTCTATAACGGACACACCGTCGTTGGAATTCTGGTTGGCGGTTTCTAAGCTTCTTATCTGGGCTCTCATTCTCTTAGCCATTGCAATACCTGATGCATTGTCTTTGGCGTGGTTGATTTTAAGTCCCGATGACAATCTTTCGATTGAATTGGAAAGAGCCTTGTCGTTATTTGCCAAAGCACCGTTTGCAACCATTGCCGAAACGTTATAATTAATTCTCATTCGTTATTCCTTTCAAGTTGTCCAAAAAAAGTTTTGCGATGTTATAAAGTTCTTTGGAAGAGACTTCTTCGGTATTGTCTCTCATAGGGATTTTGGAAAGTGCCGTGTCGGTGTCGGAAGTCTTGCTTAATACCACACTCACCTTACTGTTTAATTTATCGGCTACTTTCTCCATTTTTTTAACGGTCTCTTTAAAATTACATGCAATATATCCGGAAATATCTTTCTCGGTACCACTAAATCTTGCACTTATGCGTCCAAGATCGTCTGTCTCCATGGATACCACAACGTTAGCTTCCTCGGATGAGTTATGCACAAGCTTCACGTTAACGGAGGTAACTTGTCCACCGATTTCCATGGGAACTTCGTAGTTTTCCGCATCCGCATATGCTCTTGCGACATTGAGCTGTCTGTGAACCAGCTGAAGTGCTCTTACGTCGAGGTACGAATCCTTGCCCATGCACTCTTCGTATACCGCACTCTTGCAGGCAGTTGCCATATCTTCGTAAGCATCAATCGTTTCTTCACGGCCAAAGAAAGCGTCTGTAAGGGACAATGCTTTTTCTTTGGCGGCACCACCCTTGGCATCGGTAGCCTTCTTGTATGCGTCTCCGCGCTTAGCTCGTAACATAAGAGCCGCCTCGAGGTTGTCGACGGTAACGGGAACTGCGCTCATAATAAGTTCGGTTACACTTTCCTCGGGAGCACCCAGTGCCTGACGCATTTCTGCGAATTTGTGTGAAATCCAGTCTGCTTCAAGCGGATCGTCCTTCGCGGGATTAACCAGTGTGTCGTATACTTCACCGACTGTAACGTCCATTCCGCGATGCTTGGCGGTCTTCATAGCTGTTTTAAGGTTCGAAAGAGTCATTTCTCCGCCGGCGTTGATAACGCTTCCGACTGCCGCGTAATCTGTCTTCTCGAGCTTGTGAATAAAGCGATATACTTCGATGTAATCTGCTCTTTCTTCGGGAGTAATGTCTTTGTCTCTTTCAAGTTTGTATAAGAACTTTGAGTATTTCTCTATCTCTTCGCTCTCGGAAGTGTCCTTCTTGTCAAGATACTCATTCAATTCATCGACGCTCATTCTGATGGGAGATTTTTCTTCTCTGATGAGCTTAAGAGTATCGGCAGGAGTAAGTCTTGTGAGTACTGCCTGGAGCTTCCTGTCGGCTTCTTTGACAGTTTCAAGGGATTCCTTGGTAATAGGCATGCTGTTGTAGCCAAGGATTCTTACGCCACGTTCGTTTTCTGCTGTATCTTCAAGACCCATGCTCTCCAAAATTTCAGGCACGTTTCTGAACGCCTTCTTAATAGAGTCGCCGAGGTCTCTTCTGACTTCGGTTCCGACCTGCTCGTAAGCGATATTTGCCGCTTCGAGTCTTGATTTTATGGGTGCTGCAGTCTCATGAATCTCTTCAAGGGACGCTGTAGCAATCTTATCAGCCATGGGTGCAATAAAGTTAACAGGCATGCTCTTGATGGCTTCAACGGTATCGCTTACCTTAACAACCTCAGCAGCTTCCTTGAATTCGGGCGTCTGCTCAATCTTCTTAAGCGCTTCCACATAAGCTTCCATATCCTTGGTATCGATATGGAAACCGCTCTTAAGCAAAAGAAGGTTCGCCTCGGTAGTCATCTTAAGTCTTGTTTCTTCAAGTACTCTTGCTGCCTTGATGAAAGGTGTATCAATTACTTTCTCAAGTTCATCGGTAATGCGAACGGCTTCGTCGTAGATGCTTTCTTCGGCCGTTACAAGCGCGTCCTTGGGCTCTTTGCCGTCGGCGATTGCAATTGAAATTACCTTAGAGATTTCTTCGTCCTTCATGGGAAGGGTTACCGATTTAACCTCTTTTAAGCTTTCAAGGTTTTCTTCGTTAACATACAAAGAATTCTTAACAAGCCAGATTCCGTCTTCAACGTTCTCGACCGAAGGTTCTATGTTTAAGTTCAAAAGAAGGTCTGTAACTTCGCCCTTAAGTGACTCTTCATTGACCGATGCACCTTTCTCCGCAAGGTAGCCGGGTGCCTCGATTGTGAAGTAC
Source organism: Lachnospiraceae bacterium (assembly GCA_017553505.1). Taxonomy (GTDB): domain Bacteria; phylum Bacillota; class Clostridia; order Lachnospirales; family Lachnospiraceae; genus UBA1258. The sequence goes on along the minus strand of JAFZLD010000021.1, from coordinate 55,725 downwards.
TTACCGCCCTGCTCTCTGGTGTCTTGGCAATTTGTATGTTTGGAAAGATAGAGGTTATCGATGGTAAGGGGCTTGCCGGTGCTTACGAAATCCTTCATCATGCCTTCGGTCATCTCGGTTACTTCGGAGATTTCCTGCACTGCAACAGATATTTCTTTACACAGGTCTTTGCTAAGCGTAATGTCTGCCTGTCCTGCTGCCGCTTCCATGGATTCAAGACCGGTCATGGCCTTGATGGTTTCTTTGTCCAGGGTATCGGTGTAGCCCTTGATGTCCTGGCCTGAGCGGGCTACTGCAAGCTTAATCTTATCGACGATTGTTACGGAGTCTTTAATCTCTATGCTGCCGGGATTGCCACCGTTAGCTACCAGCTTGCCAAAGTCTTCCTCGGACATGGCGTTGGACATAACGGTCATGTAATCCTGACATACCTGAACGTCGCGCGCCTTCATCGAATTCTTCAAATCATTTACTGACATCTTCTCGCCGCCGTATGCTTTAGAATCCGTAAGAGACGCGGTTATATCATAAGAAGAACCGATTCCTCTTATATTCTGTGAAGAATCGGATGTATATGCTTTTTTTGCTTCCTGAAATTTCTGAAGGTTGGGGGTATCAAATGTAATCTTCATTAAGACCTCGCGTTTTATTTAACCTTGAAAAACGCATCCTTGCCGCACTAAAAAAGATGAGCGATTCCGTTCACTCATCTTTTATTTCGGCATATTTATTTCTTTTCTTAACCTAGAATTCCAAAACAAATGCAGAATACGGAGGAATATCCAATGTAATGGAGTAATCCTTGTAGTCGCACAGGTCTTTAACGGCTTTGTACTTGGCCTCGACAGGAGTGCCGCTGCCGCCGAAGCGAGCGTCGTCGCTGTTGAGGATCAATTTGTATGTACCATCCTTGGGCACGCCGAGCTTGTAGCCTTCCCACTTCATGGGTGTCATGTTTGTGATAAAAAGAAGGCACTTGGAATCGGCTTCGGTTCTTCTTATGAAGGAATAAGTACTGCGATCCTTGTCGTCGGCATTAATCCACTCAAAGCCCTTCCAGCTGTTGTCGTCGGTATACATGCAAGGGTATTTCCTGTATATCTTAAGAAGCTCGCAGACATAATCCTTGAGGCCCCTGTTCAAAGGATTCTCAAGCATGTACCAGTCTAACTCGCGCTCCTCGCTCCATTCACGCTCCTGACCGAAGTCCTGGCCCATGAACAAAAGCTTCTTGCCGCAGTGACCAAACATAAATGTGTAACCGGTACGGAGGTTAGCGTACTTATCTACCTTGTATCCCGGCATCTTCTCAACCATTGAACATTTAAGATGTACTACCTCGTCATGAGAGAGGGGCAGAATATAATTCTCGTACTCATTGTAGCTCATGGCGAATGTCATGTTGTAATGGTTGTCTTTTCTAAAGTAAGGGTCGAGCTTCATGTACTCACAGAAGTCATGCATCCAACCCATGTTCCACTTAAAGGAGAATCCGAGTCCGTCTTCTTCCACCGGTCCCGTAACCTTCGGCCATGCGGTAGATTCCTCGGCAATGGTCATGAATCCGGGATATTCCTTGTGAATGATTGAATTTAGGTGTTTAAAGAACTCGATTGCTTCAAGGTTCTTGTTGCCGCCATATTTATTGGCTACCCATTCGCCGTCTTTCTTGCCATAGTCAAGATAGAGCATGGATGCAACCGCGTCTACACGCACGCCGTCAATGTGGAACATATCAATCCAATAGAAGACGTTTGCAATAAGGAAGTTCTTAATCTCGGTCTTTCCATAGTTAAAAATCTTGGTGCCCCATTCGGGATGCTCGCCGAGCCTCGGATCCGGATGCTCATATACAGCGCCGCCGTCGAAATTGGATAGTCCGTGAGCGTCCTTGGCAAAATGAGCGGGAACCCAGTCAAGGATTACACCGATACCGTTATTGTGAAGTGTATTCACAAGGTACATAAAATCCTTGGGCTCACCGTATCTGGATGTGGGCGCATAGTAGCCCGTAACCTGATAACCCCAGGAACCGTCAAAAGGATGCTCTGCTATACCCATAAGCTCTATGTGGGTATACTTCATCTCCTTTAAATATTCAACTATTCTGTCTGTGAATTCTCTGTAAGAATAATATCCGCCGTCTTCCTTACCGGGGTGCTTCATAAAAGAACCTATCTGGCATTCATAGATAGCGAGCGGCTCCTTGAACATATCACTCTTATCGCGGTTTTTCATCCACTTGGAGTCAGTCCAGTCGAAGCCTTCGAGATTATAGATTCTCGATGCGGTGCCGGGACGTTTCTCGGCGAAATTGGCATAAGGATCGGCCTTGTAGAGTGTAGAACCGTCCTGAGCCTGTATAAAGAACTTGTAATACTGATATTCCTTCACACCTTCCACGAAGCCTGCCCAGATACCGCCGGGACCAAGCTTTGTGAGGGGTATGTCCCATTCCTTCCATCCGTTAAAATCTCCCACGACATATACAGCCACGGCATTAGGGGCGTATACGGAAAAGTATACGCCGTCCTTGCCGTCCATTTTACAAGGGTGAGCTCCCATTTTTTTGTATATTTCGTAGTGTGTACCTTGTGCAAAAAGATACTGATCGGTTTCGGTAATGGCTATTGATTTCATTTCTCGGCAAAATCCTTTTCTTTTAATACCACCATGTCGTTCTCGTCATAGCGTTTTCCCATTAAAACATCCAGGAAATATTTGGCGTTTTTCTTAGTGGAGCGGGCAATCGCTTCGTCCACCAAGTCCCTAACCTCTGTTACCGTTACACTATGTTCATTGGTCTGCTTGCCGTCGATTCTTGTGTGAAGCGCAAGCATACCCATTTCATCGATTGTATAATCGCGGCTGAGCGCATATGCCTTGGCGTAAGCGGCAAGTTCTTTGTTATTGAGGGCTTCAATGTCGTAGCTTACGTCGAAATTACCGAGCATATCGCTGTTGTCGGATATGAATTTGTGCTTGGAACGTCTTAAGCATGTAAGCACAATGAAAAGCTTCTTGTCATCTGCCGAAAGAATACGTCTTACAGCATCGAGCGTCTCTCTTCTTAACTCGTGCGCATCCTGAATAATGAGTGCGCCGCCGTAAAGCTTAGAAAGTGTCTCGTCGGCATCCTTGGCATTTAAGGTGCTTGCCTTAATCTTGGCAACCTTGCCCGAAATCTCTTCTTTGGAAGAAAGCTCCATGATGAGTCCCTTGGCAAGTTCAATTGCACTGTCTAAGTCTTCGCTGCCGATAATAACGTTACCGTGCGAAGAATCAGTGGAAATCTTCTCAATGGCTTCTTTGAGTCTCTTACGTCCGTCTTCAAGCTGAATGAATGACTCGAAACGCTCTTCCTGCTCTGCTGTGAAACCTGAAGGTCTGATTACGGGCGCTTCGGGCCCGACAGGTTCTGCATCTGTTTCATAAGACTCTGCGGTGTCTGCTTCCTGCTCAGGCTCTTCTGCAGGTTCCTCGGCTACAGGTTCTTCAACTTCGGGAGTCTCAGGTTCTTGCACAGGCTCTTCCTGAACTTCTTCAGGTTCTTCCTCTACGGTGTCCTGCTCGGGCTCAGCTTCCGCAACCTCAACCTCTTCCTCCAAAGAATCTGTCTCTTCGACAGGAACTTCTTCAGAAACTGCTTCTTCGACTTCCGCTACAGTTTCTTCTACAGCGTCGAGTGCCTTGAATTCATATAATTTAACGTCGGTCTTAGGAAGTTCGGCCTCAACCTCTTTAATAACTTCTTCTTTTGCCGGTTCTTCGGTTACTTCCGGCTCTGTAGTCTCTTCTTCAGCAGGTTCTTCTTCCTGTAAGAACTCTCTGTCATATGCATCTCTTTCTTCACTTGCCTCGGCAAATGCTTCAAGATATCCGTTGTCTTCGAAGGTCTGCTCTTCGGTAGGTTCATCGGTTACAGGCTCTTCTTCTTTAACTTCGGAAGCTTCCTCTGTATTATCTTCTTCCTGAACGTAGGGAGTCCTGTCAAAGAACAATTCTTCGGCAGTAGGCTCCTCTTCGTCAATAACTATCTCTCTGATGTCGCTTGACTGCGAGTCAGTATCAGTATCAACATCGGATACTGTAAGTATCTCCTCGGGAACAACATTCTCTGCTGCCAAAGAAGCGATTACTTCAGATGCGGGAAGCACCTTGGTAACCTCTGTATCGTCAAAGAAAGATTCCTCAACTGTTGTGGTCTCAGCAGTCTCAGATGTCTCTTCAGTATCTGCCGGCTCATCGGGCTCGGCAACTTCTTCTATATCTATACCGAGTCTGGCTGCTTCTTCGGTAGTAAGTTCAACGGTGGGGCTTGTCTCAACTTCTTCTTCAAGCTGCTCTAAGAGTCCGTTTCTTGCAGATTCGTCGAAATCCTTGAACAGAGTGCTGGTCTGCTGTAATACCTTGCGGTGCATGTTCTCGCGCCATGCTTTTTCATTGGCACTTCTTAAGCGCTCCCACTCAGCAAGGACATCTTCAATACTAATCTGACCGGTAATCTGCTTGTCTACTATTTCCTGATCGGGGATGTTAAAGCTTATCTGACCGTCACCCTCGAGAGAAACCATATCGTCGTAATTGGGAAATACAATTGCGGGATTGTTGGTAGCCTTGGGCATAACTTCGTGCATGTCATCGAATCTGCCTTGCTTGGGCATAACGGTGCGTGCAACTCCGGGTTCTTTCTTGAGTGCGGATTCAAGATCGTTGATATTATAGATAAGAGTCTCATCGGAAGGCTCTTCTTTGTCTTCTTTGACAGGTTCGATTATAGGAGGAATGACTGTGGTAATATCATCTGCTTCTGCTTCCTCAACCTCGGATGTCTCCGGCTCGCTTACGGGTGCTTCCTCAATAGGAGGAATCATGGTGGTGATGTCGTCATAAACCTCCTCCACCACTTCTTCTACAGGCTCGGAAACTTCTTGTACTACCGGCTCAGCCTGAGGCTTCTCATTATCATTAAAGAAAACCTCCGCCATGCTGTTGGCAAGTTCTTTCTGCAAATCTATGGTATTGAACTTGCTGACATCCATATCCTTAACAAGGATATCGTTCTCCTTGGGTCCTGTGAGGCGTCTGTAAAGGGCATCTTGCTCAGCTGACAAAGGCTCGTGAAGTGCTTTAAGCTCAAGAGCCTTAATCACGTACTTACCTTCACCGAAGTAGATGGCAATCTGGTTACACTCTTCAACGCACTTCTCACTTACGCCCTGCATATGATAAAGGTATGCAAGTTCGTACATCCATTTTTCTTTGCAATCATACTGCTGGAGTTCTTCAAGAACTTCGATACGCTCTTCGAGGCTTACTTCCTCGGCGGTATAGAGTTTATACTTTAAGATAAGTCGACCCGGATCTCTCGGGGCAACCTGCTTGAATTCTTTCAAATATTCAATGGCGTTAACGATATCTCCAAGCTTGATGGAGAGCTCGCACAAAGAGTACAAAATCATCCTTCCGCCCGGATTTCTCTGGTAAGCAAGGAATAATACGTCTCTGCTGTCCTCAAAACGTTTACACATTTTGTACAAATCGCTTATTGTGCAGAGCATCATGCTGTTCTTAACATTACGCCAATCTATGGTATCCGCTATCTCAACGGCTTCTTTGTATTTTCTTTCCTGAATAAGCGCCCGGATCTCATCAGCCCGGACTTTATACTCGTATTTATCCAATCTTTACACCCTTTTCCTAGGTAAATAATACTTCCCCTATCGTAAAAATTGTATCACACCATATGGTCAAAGGCAACAAATAAGACCACAAAATATTGTGGTCTCATCTCGAATTTATGTTCTATATTGAGTTATGCGGTAAAGTAAGAATGGGCAACCGTCACATCGAAAATACATCTGCGACGGCAGAATTTTTTGTAAAAAAAAGCCGCAAACCTGCACAAAGCTAAGCTTACGACTAATGCGTGCGCCTTCAGGGGCTCGAACCCTGGACACCCTGATTAAGAGTCAGGTGCTCTACCAACTGAGCTAAAGGCGCATGTCTTATTCACAACGCAAGAAAGAATATATCACAGGTATTTTCTTTTTGCAAGTGTTTTTTTAAAAAATTTTTAAAGTATTTTTATAAGTACAATTTTCAACGTTATGTTAGTTTTATTGACGACCCCTTTATAATTTGTTATAACTAATTTCGGATTATAAAAGAGGAGGATTTTTCTATGATTACAGCTAAAAAATCTAAAGCTTGGATCGTACTTATTGTCTTGGCAGTATTCTTTCTGTTCCTTGGCGTGGTCGCAGGTGATGATGCCCTTGGCGTAATGATGATTTTCTGCATCGCGTGCCTTGTTATCGGCCTCATTATCATGGCAGTTTCATCCAAGAACTTCAAGAAGAAATCCGCAATGCTTGCACAGATGAACACAGACGGAACCATTGACCGTATCAATAACGGTATCGCCAACGGTTCAGCTGCTTATTATAAGTCATTAAAGCTTGCGCTTACTTCCACAGAACTTGTCGAGAACTCCAACAACCCCTTCATCATTAAATATGAAGACATTGCCAACGTATATCGCAGCAATGTTCGTGAGGGCAAGTACGATTACACTTATCAGTATATTCGTATAGACTTAAAGAACGGACAGACCGTTTACGTTGCAACCGTTCCGAGAGTAAGAGTTCCCGCCGAATTCGGCAACGCCATCGGTACCATTAAGAAATACACAAGCGCTGAAGGAGGATTCTAAACATGGTTATTGTATACGGAAGCAAGAACAGTATTAAGATAAAGAAAAACCTCGGCGTGAATGTCTGCCCCAACTGCGGTATGAATACCGAGAAGGTTTTGGCAGCCGAGAAGCAGCAGTTCACTGTTTTCTATATCCCGATTTTCTCACACACTTTGAGAAAGGGCCTTATCTGTCCCAACTGCGGTATGTACAAGACTCTTACCAATGCTGAATTCAAAGAAATTGCCAATAACTAGATATATGCATGTAACCCCGGGGCTTAGGCTTCGGGGTTTTCTTTTTCCTTTCATATGCTATAATAGACGTGCTTTTAATAGACTCGGAGACATTTTATGATTTTTGATTCACATTCGCATTACGACGATTCAGCCTTCGACGAGGACAGAGACGAAGTTCTCTCCGGGCTTTACGACAAAGGAATAGATAAGGTCATTTCGGCTTCTTCAAGCTGGGATTCTCTTGAGAAGGTATTGAATATTTGCCACAAGTATTCTTTTGCCTATCCCGCACTCGGAATTCATCCCGAGAACGCCACTGACTTAACTTCGGAACGCAGACCGTTTCTTGAAGAACTTATAGCCCGGGAAAAGCCCGTGGCAATCGGCGAAATCGGCCTCGATTACCACTATGACGAGCCTCCGCGCGACTATCAAAAGGATATTTTCGTATACCAGCTTGAACTTGCGAAGAAGCACAATCTTCCTATAATAGTTCACTCGCGTGACGCTGCTGAAGATACTTATGAAATCATCAAGGCTCACAACCCCGATAAGAAGGGCGTAATACATTGCTTTTCTTCTTCATATGAAATGGCGGTTAAGTATATTGATATGGGCTACTATATCGGTATCGGCGGCGTAGTTACCTTTAAGAACGCTGCCAAGCTTAAGGATATCGCTTCCAGAATCCCGCTTACATCGATACTTCTTGAAACAGACTGCCCGTATATGGCACCAGTCCCTTTCAGAGGCAAGAGAAACGACTCATCTCTTCTGACCTACGTGGCCGAGGAAATAGCAAGTCTTCGCGGAATCTCTGCAGAGGAAGTAATAGCTACCACTCACGCCAACACCTGCACACTTTTTAACGTCTGACAGAAAGGACCTTTATGGCTAATCTCGGTATACCTTCCAATACACTTAAGGTACTTGAAAAATACAACTTCAGCTTTCAGAAGAAATTCGGGCAGAACTTCCTTATAGATACACATATTCTCGAGGGCATAATCAAAGGCGCCGGTATCACTAAGGATGACTGCGTACTTGAAATCGGTCCCGGTATCGGTACTATGACTCAGTATCTGTGTGAGGCTGCAAGATTTGTCATTGCAGTGGAGATAGACAAGAACCTTATTCCCATCTTAGGTGATACTCTGTCTGAATACGATAATAAGATCGTCCTTAACGAAGACGTTTTGAAGGTCAATATCAACGAGCTCTGCGACAAGTATAATGAAGGTCGCCCCATTAAAGTGGTGGCCAATCTTCCTTATTACATTACAACACCCATTATCATGGGACTTTTTGAGAGCCATGTTCCGCTTGAGAGCATCACTGTAATGGTTCAAAAGGAAGTTGCGGAGAGAATGCAGGTCGGTCCCGGCACCAAGGATTACGGCGCGCTTTCTTTGGCAGTACAGTTCTATTCCAAGCCCGAAGTTATTATGACCGTATCTGCTGGATGCTTTATTCCCCGTCCTAATGTAGACAGCGCCGTAATTAAGCTTACCGCACACAAAGAAAACCCCGTTTCCGTAAGAAACGAGGCCTTTATGTTTAATATTATCAGAGCCGCTTTCAACCAACGCCGCAAGACTCTTGCCAATGCACTTGTAAACGGCGGTATCAACGTCACAAGAGATGGCGTATACGAAGCGCTTTCAAAGATGGAGCTTTCCGCCACAGTCAGAGGCGAAGCCCTCACCCTTGAACAGTTTGCTGCACTCAGCGATTTGCTGAATCAGTCTTAACATTATTCATTATGGTTCTCTTAAGCTGTCCCATTCCGAAAGGCTTCGATATATAATCGGCGAAGCCTTCAGCCAGATAGTCTTCGATAACATCTGTCGCTACATTGGCTGTCATCACCACTATAGGAGTTTCTTTATTAAGGGACGTTTTTGTGTTCTTTATCTTATCCAGAGTCTCGATTCCATCCAAGCCGGGCATCATATGGTCAAGCAGTATAATATCGTACTTGTTCTTGTCACACAGCCCGATGGCATTTTCTCCGTTAAGCGCACAGTCTACGCTAACTTCCGTATTCTTAAGTAAGCTTATTACTACCTTTATATTAAGCTCTACATCATCCACAACCAGGAGTTTAAGTTTCGGAAGCTTAATACGCTCGTCATTTTCATAATGAGCATCTTCGCCGATATTCTCGGTCTTTACGTCAAAAGAACCAACTTTATCCCAGGACATTACGCGCATGGGTATCTTAACTCTAAACTTCGAGCCGACTCCGTAAGTGCTCTCAACATCAATTGTTCCGCCCATGAGTCCGACTATACCCTTTGTGATGGCGAGTCCCAGTCCGGTACCCTCTATCTGATGATTGGCATACTCGTCCGCCCTGTAGAAATCGGTAAAGAGTGTTGCAAGATCCTCCTGCTTAATACCGCGTCCCGTATCCTCTACGGAATACTCAAGCTCGATTTCTCTCTCGTTCTTTCTTTCAAAAGAAAGATCCACGGAAATCTTTCCGGATTCCGTATACTTAATCGCATTGGACAAAAGATTAATCATTATCTGCTGAATTCTTATCTCATCACCATACAAAAGCGAAGGCATGTCTTCCGCTATATTAACGGATACCTCCAGCTGTTTATCCTTGGCTCTGGTCTCTACTATGCTGTAGCAGACCATCATGCACCGCTTGATATCAAATGGCTCGGGGACAAGCTTCATATTACCCGAATCCAGCTTAGTAAAATCGAGTATATCGTTCACGAGGTGCAAAAGAAGCTTTCCCGCTTTATCCACATCCTCGGCATAACTTACAATGCTTTCCTCGGTGCTCTCGTGCTTAATTGCTTCATTCATACCCATAATTGCATTAATGGGGGTACGCAGTTCATGCGACATGGAAGCTAAAAATCTGGACTTAGTCTCGGCGGCTTCTTTCTCCACGCGAAGGTGCATGAGCATACGGGTGGCGTTCATGAATACCATAATTGTGAGTATCATAAATCCGCTTCCCAGGTACAGACCGTCCATCTTCTCAAGTGCTGACATATACACAACAATTTGAGCCATTCCGCCGATTGCGGCTGCCACATATCCGAAAATCACTTCCGAATAGCGCTCTCGCTCATGATTTCTTAAATCCTTAATGTATGTATAGATTCCGATTGCAAATTCTGCGTAGAGAAGCACAAACGCTACCCAGACACTGTCTTCCGGACTTGATACTTTGGCTATAACCAAAGCTGTCCACAGCAAAAAGTCAGCAAAGCAGACCAGCACAAACGCTCCGTGAATCTTCCGGTGCCGCCTCTGCTGAATCCAATCAAGGTATGTGGACAGGAACATCGGCAACACAAGCAGACAGAAATACGGAACAGCCTTGGCCATTCCCAGGTTGGCGAAAAAGTACTCGCGATAATTGGACTGTGTCATGTTCCAGATAGCAACAATTAGCATGGCCCAGCTTATGGAGTCTACTTTAACACGACCCTTGGTGGCAAAACGCAATACCTGTCCCGCAACAATTCCGATGATTCCCATTGCAAGGAAGGCTATACCGAAGACTATGCCCACCATCTGAGATCCTACGTAGCTATAGAATATGGCTACCTTGTCTCCGTAAAGTACCTTTGTAATGGTCCTGTCTCCGTTTCTCGGCGCAACTCCTTCTATCCTTAACTGCGCCCGCGAATCTTCAGGAGTTAGTTCCACGTAAAAGTATCGACTTATGGGATTGTTCCACTTAAGTCGCTCGTTGGATAAATTGTACTCTTCTCTTAATTCCCCGTTGATATAAACTTTAATGTTTTGATGGATTTCTCTGAATGAAATACAGTCGGTTCCTACGATTCGATCGGGAAGAATCCTTTCAAGCACAACAACGTCCTCTGCCTTTGCCGGAATCCTCATGGGAAGTTCAACATCCTCATAAGTCTTGTCAGGTGTCGACAGAGTCCATCCATTCTTAAGTTCGAAATAGTATCCCGTTTCTTTATGATCCGTAGGAAGAAAGAAACAAACAAAGCTTACATAGAGTATAAGGGCTATGGCCGCCAAGCCTGCAATCACCTCATACACTGTTATATGAAAATTCCCCTTATTTGAATGTTTAATTTTCATATATAACTACTTTATCATAACAGAGTAAAAAAGTGAACTTCTTTTACGTAAAACCTTTTACGTGGCACCTTTTTTTGTTGACAATTGAAATAAATGGGAACATAATATAAGTCAACGATTTAATTCGTTAAAGAATGAAAGAAGGGAGCTTTACGATGGAAAAAGCTAATATCGACTGGGCCAATATCGGATTCGGTTATATGCCCACAGCAAAGAGATTTGTATCCAACTATAAAAACGGAGCATGGGACGACTGTGTCCTTACCGAGGATGATAAAGTCGTCATTAGCGAGTGCGCAGGTGTGTTACAGTATGCGCAGACTTGTTTTGAAGGCTTAAAGGCCTACACAACAGAGGACGGCCACATCGTGTGCTTCCGCCCCGACTTAAATGCAGACAGAATGATTGACAGCTGTAAGCGTCTTGAAATGCCTGTATTCCCCAAGGAACGTTTTATTCAGGCAGTTACCGATGTAGTTGCTGCCAATGAAGCATATGTACCTCCGTACGGTTCAGGTGCAACCCTTTATATCAGACCTTATATGTTCGGTTCTTCACCGGTTATCGGTGTTAAGCCTGCTCAGGAATATCAGTTCAGAATGTTCTGTACTCCCGTAGGTCCTTACTTCAAGGGTGGCGCTAAGCCCATTACTATCAGAGTTTGTGACTTTGACCGTGCGGCACCCAACGGAACCGGCCACATCAAAGCAGGACTTAACTACGCAATGAGCCTTTACGCTATTTCCGATGCTCACAGACAGGGCTTCGATGAGAATATGTACCTCGATGCAGCTACCCGCACCAAGGTTGAAGAGACCGGTGGCGCTAACTTCATCTTCGTTACCAAGGACGGAAAGGTTGTTACTCCTAAGTCTAACAGCATTCTTCCTTCCATCACCCGTCGTTCTCTTATGTATGTAGCCAAGGAATATCTCGGACTCGAAGCTGAGGAAAGAGAAGTATACTTCGACGAAGTTAAGGACATGGCAGAATGCGGTCTTTGCGGTACAGCAGCCGTTATCTCTCCTGTCGGTAAGATTAACGACCACGGCAAGGAAATCTGCTTCCCTTCAGGTATGGACGATATGGGTCCCGTTACCAAGAAGCTTTATGAGACTCTTACCGGAATTCAGATGGGTCGCCTCGAAGCACCTAAGGGCTGGATTCACGTAATCAAATAATTCACCGAAATGATAAAGCCGTTGACTGCTGATGCAGCCAACGGCTTCTTTTTACTTTTTCCTATAGAAGTTCCAATACGTTCCCTGAGTATCCAAAGCATATTCGTCAGCTATCATATCGGAAAGCCATTCCGGCGGATTGCCTTCTTCAAATCCTTCCCAGCAAGGTATAGCTATAACAGTCGGTACTCTGTCGGGATTTAATTCCCAATAGCGTTGAAGGCCTTCTCCGTATGTGGGGGTGCTTATGGTTGAATTGGTTGCCGCTTTGGCATCCGAAAACATGTAATATATCGGGTCGATATCAAATGTCTTGACTATCAGCACTACATCGGTTTCCGTTACCGCTTCTTTCCAATCATCTGCACTTATCTTGTTCTTATTACAATCGGCAAGCGTGCTTACACACCACTTTCTCGGACCTGTTCTGATATAATTCTCTACGGTGCCAAGATTAGCCTTTCCCTGTGAAAAAAGAATAATAATCAAGGTAGCTACACACAGGTAACTCAGGGTATGCGTTGGACTTTCTTTGGCAGTTCTGAACGCCCTAAGTGATAAAGACATAATCGAAACCATCGCAGCGATATGCAAGTATCCAAAAGCTGTAATCAGCGAGAGGTTTGTAAGCAAAAGCACGGATACAACGGTCAATATCGATATTGTCATGCCAATTATATAAATCTTCTTCTCCGCGTCTTCGAGATATCTGTATCCAAACAACCCGAAAATCACCACGGCCGGCAGGCATATTCTGTCCAGGCTCCAGTACGCCATGTTGGGATCGTCAAATACGAGCGGTACTACCAATGTTTCGGCAATAACAAACACTGCGTAAAAGGGAGCCAATATTGCTTCGAAGCTTTTCTTTTTACCACTGCGATTGATTAATAAACATGTCAGGTAAGCAAGTATAACACTCGCAAGAATTACCGCTGCGCCAATCGCAAACTCTTTAAAATACGCAGCTCCGGTATAAAAGCTCTCCTCAGAATGGCTGTCCGCGCTTACGATATTGCCGACACTGTCAATTAGATTCTTGAGGCTTATCGTAATTGCGAAATACCCCACATAAGCACCGCCGAGAACAAAACAGGTTCCGGTTGAAACCAGGAAGTCCCTGAGCTTGTGCTCCGAGTATGCAAAAATGCAGACGAGCATGCCTATATACAGAATCGCCGCCGTAGGATAAGCCAATACGTTAAGGCACAGGAACACCGCAGACAGGATAAGCGTCGACAGCTTGTGTTCGCACACCAGATATCTGATAAGCAGTAAAAAGAACATTGCAGAAAAGATTATTGTGAGATTGGCATAATCAAATGTCTGCGCAATCTTGGGACGCAGTACCAAAAGCACGATTCCCATCATGACTGCCGTATTCTTTTTAAAAAACTTTGTAAATGTCTTAATTGCAAAAAGTGCAACCGCAAGGTACAAAAGAAAATTTACAGTATTAAGAAACAACACTACTCCGTCGGTTGTCGCAAAAACGGTCTTATATAATTTCATAAAGATAGCCGTAAATATAGCGGATGTCTGATGCGGCTCCCACATCCCGACAAACATTTTATCTCCGTTTAAGAGCCTGTTTGCCATGGCAAAAGCATATCCCGCGTCACCGTTATAATCCACGAAAACAGATTTGATGTTAACGAGGATTCCCAATATAAACATAATTTTTACGGAAATCGAAGTTTTTTCTTTGTTCATAAAACCATCCTAACAAATTTCTTCTTATATTTTACAGCTTTACTCCCAAATTTCAAACTTTATTGACTTAACTCGGCTCACATATTATATTTCCATTGTAGATTCTTGTGAGGTGCCCTATGAATACTTGTCTGATTATTTCCGGCGGTGAGTTTGCGCCGCTTCCCCTCGATCTCAAATACGACTACGTAATCGCCTGCGACCATGGCTATGACTATGCCATTCGCCTTGGTATTACTCCCGACCTCATTATCGGAGACTTTGATTCATGTGATACCGATGTGACTTCGATTAACGAGATTCCCGTTGAGACTTTTCCGGTTGCCAAGGATGATACGGACACAATGCTTGCTGTTAAACGCGCCATTTCACAGGGCTTGTCTCATATCGTGCTGGTATGTGCGCTTGGTGCAAGATTCGACCATACCATGGCCAATATTCAGAGCATGGCCTATGCCGCTTCACATGGCTGCAAGTGCGAATTATTTACAGGTGACGAATATTTCTGCACTCTGACCAAAAGTTCTGGGACTTTCCCTGCCAAAGAAAACTTTTCTTTCTCCGTTTTCTCGCTTACCGACTCCTGCACAGGTGTCAGCATCACCGGTGCAGAATACGAATGTAGCGATGTAACGCTTACCAACTCCTTTCCTCTGGGCGTCAGCAACAAATGGAAAAAGGACGCCATAACGGTTTCTTTGACCGAAGGTATCCTTCTTATAGTCGAATCGCGGTACCGATAACACAAAACATACAAAAACACTTGTTACCACGCGGTTTTCGTGCGTTAATTTGTAAAACTTTTCATTGACGGCGTCGCGCTTACGTATTATATTCTTTGTTGTAAATTTAATATTTGGCTAGGGGAGCATTTGCTGAGACTGAAGATTATCTTCTATACCCTCATCACTTGAACCGGGTAATACCGGCGTAAGGAAGCATACTTTTTCTTTACCATCCCCTCCATATCTTTAAGGAGGTTTTTTTATGTCTAACTCACCGGCTAAAGGCGCAAGACGCCTTGTCGAATCTGCGCTCATGGTAGCGCTCGGCGTTGTTTTATCAATGCTAAAGTTTATCGATCTTCCCTTCGGCGGATCGGTAACAATCGCAAGTATGTTACCCATCTTGATAATTGCATATCGTCACGGTATGGCTTGGGGAACACTTACCGGCTTTGTATACGGCCTTTTCCAGATGTTACTCGGACTTAACACATTCTCTTATGTCACTACCTGGCAGTCCGTTGTGGCAGTCGCATTACTTGATTACCTTGTAGCTTTTCTTGTACTCGGATTCGGCGGCGTATTCAAAAAGATTAATTCACAGCCCGTAGCTCTTACCGCAGGTACAATCGCAGCGTGCGTATTAAGATATCTTTGCCATGTGATTTCCGGTGCAACTGTTTGGGCAGGTCTTTCAATTCCTACCAACGCGGCACTCATCTACTCCATCGGATATAACGCAACCTACATGATTCCCGAGACACTTATTACCGCCATTCTTGCTTACTATGTAGGATCGATGCTCGATTTCAGAAGCGCAACCATCGACCGCTTCAGCAAGGATAATTTGAAGAAAGTTTCACTTCTCAAGATTATCGCAGGTTTACTCGTATCCGCAGCTCTTGTCTTCGATATTCGTCAGATATTCGTATATCTTCAGAACGAAGACGGCGTATTTGATTTCTCCGGCATTTCAAACGTAAACTGGATGCCCGTAGCAATTGTAACCGCTGTGGCAATCGTCGCTGCAATAGTTTTATCCGTATTTGACGGCAAAAGAAAGCAAGCCTAAAAATAGTTATACTGTATACTATCCAATACAAAAAGCCCGTTGCCTCCTAAGAGGTTACGGGCCTTTTATATCCATTATAACTTATGGCTGATTATTTCTTTTTAAGTCCGAGTACCTTGTTGGTGATGATACCAAGGATTAATGCGCAAGCTACTTCGGTAATTGTTACGGAACCGAAGCTTACTGCGAACCCGCCGATACCTGCGATTAAGATAACAGATACGGTGAAGAGGTTAGCATTGTCATCAAGGTCAACCTTCTGAATCATCTTAAGACCGGATACTGCGATGAATCCGTAAAGAGCTACACATACGCCACCCATTACGCAAGAAGGAATTGTTGCAAGAAGCGTTACGAAAGGTCCGAAGAAAGAAGCAACAATTGCAATTATTGCAGTTGTGAAAATAGTCACTACAGAAGCGTTGCCTGAAATAGCTACACAACCAACTGACTCACCGTAAGTGGTGTTGGGGCATCCGCCGAAGAATGCACCTACCATGGAACCTACGCCGTCACCAAGGAGTGTTCTGTGAAGACCGGGCTCCTCAAGAAGGTCGGATTCAATGATGGATGATAAGTTCTTGTGGTCTGCGATGTGCTCTGCAAATACTACGAATGCTACGGGAACGTAAGCTGCTGCAACGGTTCCTACATAAGCGGGAGTGATAGATGAAAGACCTTCAAAAGCCTTCATAAAAGTGAATTCGGGAATCCACTTCATGTTCTCGAATGCAGAGAAATCAATAACTCTTAAAGCATCATTACCGGTAGCGTTACCGATTAAAGTAAAGATCGTTGCTACAATGTATCCTGCGCAAATACCGATGATGAAAGGGATCATCTTCATCATTTTTTTGCCGAATACGGAGCAAATCATGGTTACGAAAAGTGTTACGAGACCGCATACGATGCAAACATATGTGGAAGTTGTCTTGCCACTGCCGAGAACATCGCCTACTGCGTTACCTGCAAGTGAAAGTCCGATGATTGCAACTGTAGGTCCGATTACTACTGCGGGCATGAGCTTGTTAACCCAGTTAACACCTACTGCCTTAACGATAATAGCGATTACTACATACACAAGACCTGCAAAGAACGCACCGAGGATGAAGCCTGCATATCCTGCTGCTGCGGAAGTAGCTCCTGCAAAAGCTGCCAACATAGAACCAATGAAAGCAAAAGAAGAACCAAGGAATACAGGACTCTTGAATTTGGTGAAAAGAAGGTAAACGATTGTACCTACACCTGCACCGAAAAGTGCTGCGGAAGCGGACATCTCGCTACCTACGCCACTGTTGATAATTGCGGGAACAGCGATTGTTGCCGCTAAGATAGCAAGCAACTGCTGAAGCGCAAATACCACAACTTTGCCGAAGCTCGGCTTGTCTGATACGCCATAAGTTAGTTTCATGAAATTTTCCTCCATAACTCTGCCACATGTGTGCAGTTAAATTTATCATAGAACGGGGTTACCCGTAACTATCCGAATAATTCTACCGAGCGGATTTCTTCGAAGGGAGGTGTCTTGACCATAACCCTCTCGGTTCTTGAGGTGGGAACGTTCTTGCCCACATAGTCTCCGCGAATGGGAAGTTCTCTGTGTCCTCTGTCCACGAGTACGGCCAGCTGAATCTTGGCAGCTCTGCCGTGTCTTAAGACCGCTTCCATTGCGGCTCTTGCGGTTCTTCCCGTATAAAGAACATCGTCCACAAGCACTACTTTCTTGCCTTCTATTTCAAACGGAATCTGTGATTCATGTATAATCGGGTCATTGGAGTCTCTCTCCAAATCGTCCCTGTAAAACGTAATGTCGATGGTTCCGATGGGCACCTCAACGCCTTCAATCTCACGAATGTTCTTAGCAATCGCTTCGGCAAGCGGAACGCCTCTTCTCTTGATTCCCACTATGCAAAGGTCTTCGCAACCTCCGTTTTTTTCAAGTATTTCGTGGGCAATTCGCTTTAAAGCTCTGCCGATTGCCGCATCGTCCATTAAAGTTGATTTATAAACAGCCATGATTTCCTCATAATGTTTTTTGTTTGCATCAAAAAAACCATGCACTTTAAGCGCATGGTTACTCACACAAAATCAGCCCGAAACTTCCGGACGCACTATATGTCGCAGCCTTTGTGACCTCTCTGGGTCGCGCTTAAAGGATTACTTTTCTTACACATTATCACACACGTGTCAGTTTTTGTAAAGGGGATTTTTTTGTCCATTTTTAGTGTTCAGCGCGACACCTGTATACAATATCTAGTGTTTTAATAGCTCTTTCATCAAAGTTAGTCTATTATGAATCATCTTCTTAAGAGGATAGTGATGGAAGGGATCCGAAGTGTTATCACCGTGACGCTTAAAAAGAATGAGCCTGTCGGTAATAAAAGCTGGCTTACCCATTCTTTCGCCCATAAGACCTATCCACTGATCGTGCATCTCTATATCATCGGGAATAGGAATCACACGCTTCGCCAGTTCCGAATCAAATGCCATGCAACAACCCACATACGAGTTCTTGATAAAGTTCTTAATCCTTCCGGGGCCCGACTTTCGGTATTCGTAAAAAGAACCCTCTATCTCCTGCTCTTCTTCATCCACCACAATACAGTCATGAACTACTACCGGACAGCCGCAGTCATGAAAAGCATCCAAAACCGCATCAACCTTTCCGTCCATCCAAACGTCGTCCTGATCCGAAAGAAAGATATACTTACCGCTGCAATTCTTGATAGCGTTCTCAAAGTTCTTCTTAACTCCCGCGCCGGAACCCTGCACCAGCTTAATGCGCGGATCTCTGAAAGACTCTACGACCCGAACGGTTCCGTCCTGTGAGCCATCATCCGATACTATAAGTTCATCGGTCGCAGATAGGTTGCGAAGAATACTTTCTATCTGCCTTCCTATATACTTTTCACCGTTATATGAAGCAAGCGCTACCGAAACTTTTTCTCTCATTTTTTCCACCTTTGAACATTTACTGTTCTTCTTTTTATATTCTAAAAAAATACTCCCTGATAAACAAGGAGTATCTCGGTAAATTTGGAAATTTTTAAAAATACGAGTTATCTATTCTTCATACAATCGTCCGTCGACAATCCTGACGATTCTCTTGGCCGTCTTGGCAACGTTTAAATCATGAGTAATCATAACGATGGTATTGCCCATCTCATTTAACTCCTGAAACAGACTGAGAACATCTTTACCGCTCGATTGGTCCAGTGCACCTGTGGGCTCGTCGGCAAGAAGTACCGCAGGATTCGTGGTAAGCGCTCTTGCTATGGAAACACGCTGCTTCTGACCACCCGAGAGCTCGCTCGGCTTATGAAGAAGTCTTTCGGAAAGACCCAGCTTTTTTACAGTCTCCATGCATTCGGCTTCGGCCTGCTTATGGCTCATTCCGCGTATTATCAGGGGCATGGTAATGTTCTGCATAATATTGTACGTGGGGATAAGCTGATAGTTCTGAAAAATAAACCCTATCTTCTGGTTTCTGACTTCAGTCAAATCGACCTCCGGTGTTTCATGAATGGCTATCCCGTCAAGATAGTATTCGCCGCTATCCAGGATATCCATACAGCCCAATATGTTCATAAGCGTTGTTTTACCCGAACCGGACGGTCCGAGAATAGCCACAAACTCACCCTTGGAAACGTTAAAATCAACATCATGAAGTATAGGGAGTTTTTCATCTCCTAACATATATCCTTTATTAATACCTTTCATTCGTATCATGAAAGTATCCTCCCGATAATTCGAAATTAAGCAACAATGTAAACTGCAACAATGACATTTTCTGCCCCGTCGCTTTCCGTAACTATGGCGATATAGTCGCCTGCCTGCAACCTAGAAAAAGTGGTTTCGGTTCCAAGCTTAGTGGTAACTACAGTCCCTACAGGGATGTATGTAATCTCGGTCTCTTCCGCTAATTCGTAGCTTTGTCCGTCTATAGTAATGGTATTTGAAGATTTCCTCGATGCGCTCTTATCGCTTGAACCTTCAGACCTGCTGCCGCCTCCGGGAAAAGAACCTCCTCCGAAGCCCTCAGGCATATCGCCTCCAAAACTCGGGAATGAGCCACCATCGAACCCTTCCGGCATTTCGCCATCGAAACTCGGGAATGAACCTCCGTCGAAGCCTTCAGGCATTTCGCCACCCTGACCCGGGAATGAACCTCCGCCGAAGCCTTCAGGTCTGCTGCCTTTATCGGGTCGCTCACCGGATTCCTCACTCTTATCGCTTTCTTTGTCAGGTGCCTCTTTCGGGCGCTCTTCGGTAGCTTCCTCAGTCGTTTTCTCCGCAAGATATGTCACCGACATTTCGTTGCCGTTTATTGTATCAATTCGCGCATATCTAACGCTCTGGTTGTTACCGACTACGATTTCAACTTCTTTTTCTGCTGCCTTTTGAGCAAGTAATTTCTTACCTCTGACTACATACCACGTAAGAGCAATCGCTCCCACGAGTGCCGTACAAAGAAGAATAACCTTTATTTTTTTGTGCTTTTTTCTTTTCTTAATTTTGGCCTGACGCTCTTGCTCGCGAATGGCTACTTTCTCATCAAATTCCATGATTATCCCCCTTATTCAGCATTCAAAGCCACTACGGGAACAAGTCTCGAAGCCTTGTATGCCGGATAGAATCCGAACACGCTTCCCGTAATTACGCCAAACACAAGCGCTATGAGTACTCCCGAAATCGAAAGTGAAACGCTGATTGAAAACATTTCTATAATCGGAGTGATTCCAAGTGCAAGAAGAATTCCTATTATCGATCCTACAAGACTTGTTGCCGCAGCTTCCAGCAGGAATTCCATAAGGATGTCTTCACGCGAGCAACCAAGTGCCTTTAAGATGCCGATTTCATTGGTTCTTTCTTTGACCGATACGAAAAGAACGTTCATGATTCCTATACCGCCAACAAAGAAAACGATTGCCGCCATCGAGATTAACAGCAGCTGCAAAGTCTTGTTGGAAGCATTGGCCGCGTCCATCTTGCTTCCTGCGTCGGATATGTCAAAAGAAGTGTTGGGATACGAATCCGCAAGTACTGATTCAATGTTGGCAATTACGGAATCTATCTTATTAACGTCCTCGGCAACCACGGTAACCGTAGGAGAAATATCGGTTCCCGTTATGTACTTAATGCCTGTTGCATAAGGCACAAACACCGCAGTATCGGGACTTATGCCCGAAGTGACACTTCCCATGCTTTTTAATACACCGATTACTTTGTAAGGACGCTCGTCAATGTATATTTCTTCGCCTTCGGCCGCTTCTGCTGAGCCGAATACTTCTGTTGCTACGTCCGCGCCAATAACGCAGACCTTTTCTTTGCTTTCATTGTTGCTTTCACTGATAAATGAACCAACCTCTATTTCGATGTTGCTCATTTTTGCGTAGTTATCGAGAACACCGCCGACTGTGTAATACGCTGACGAATCAAGATTGCCGCCATCGATAGATGTGGTCGTTGAGTAGGAAATCGTCGCCGCGGAAAGTCCGGGAACGAATACCATCAAGTCTTCCGCATCATCTTCGGTAAGTGTAACCTTTTCTCGATTCATCCGATCGTCGCCGCCGTCACCGAACCGATTACCACCTCCGAAGAATCCCCCGAATTCAGGTCCGCCGAAGCCTCCGTCAAAGCCGCCGAAGCCACCGCCAAAAGAAGGGGCACTGCCCATGTTACCGTTTGGGAATGAACCTCCGCCAAAATCCATCGAAGGCATCCCCAAAGGAGCGGAACCGCCCGAGCCCGGATCGGAAGTGCCGGATTTCTGTCCGCCTCCCATACTGAAGCCTGAAGTCGAACCGCCTTCGTAACTTATATCAATCGCTCCGGCGTTTAAGTTCTTAAACTGCTTGGCAACTTCTTCTTTGCCTCCGGTACCGATTGCTATTACAAGCATTATAGTGGCCGAACCGACTATAATACCGATGGAGGTAAGCACTACTTTAAATTTATTCTGAGAAAGGTTGAGCCATACGAGTCTTAATATTTCCGACAGTGTCATTATTTACTCACCTTACTTTCCACAAGCACCGTATCGCCCTCGAAAAGCCCTTCCTTTATTTCTACGTTTACTCCGTCCGAAAATCCTGTTACAACCTCGACTGTTTTAATGTTTCCATCATTATCTTTAACTTTTACATAAGACTTAGTGCCCTTACGGATGATTGCTCTGTTTGAGACATAAAGCACGTCTTCGATATCTTTTGTAAGGAAAGTAATCTCACCGGTCATACCGTGATAAACTCCCGATACATCAGCTGTAAAAACAATGGTTACGTCCTGCGTTGTGTTTCCCGACGAATCGGTGGTAGCATCGGATATCTCGGAAACAACAGCAGTAAAAATCACATCGGGATAAGCTATAAGAGAAACATTCGCCTCAGAACCGACTTTAATATCGGTCATGTTATCTTCGTCAATTGTCACTGTCATAGATACATCGTCGATATCATATAAAGTCACCACCGTAGCACCCGTTGTAAGAGAATCTCCTTCTTCCAAATCGACACTTGTGATTACTCCGTTATAATCAGACTTAACCTCGGTTCCGTCGATATATGAGACGAATTCGTTCCACTTTTGGCTTGCCTCATCATATATTTCCTGCTGCTCTTTTAAATCATCCTCAAGATATGCCAATGCAATATCATAGGTTTCCTGAGCATTTTCATATGCCAAAACTCTTAATTCGTAGGTTTCTTCCGCGCTGATTTTGCCAAGCTCCAACTGCCTTGTTGCCTTTGAAATCTGAGTATTGTAATTCGTTACGCTGTTCTCGGCCTGTTCAAGCTTTGACTCGTACTGCGAAACGCTTTGCTCAAGCGTGCTTACCACGCTCTTGGCCGACTCGACTTCTTTGGCATAGTAGACGTACATTGCGGTATCATTTCTCTTATCACGATTATCTCTGCACCATACCGCTCCGTTATAGGCATCCTCTGCCACCTTTAAATCGGACTTGGCCTGCGCAAGTCTTCCTTTGTACAGGGTTACAAGCTTTTGAGCACTTTTTAGTCCCGATTTGTAGGTTTCAAGAGAATCTTCCAGGGACTTAATTGTGCTGCTTTTTTCTGTGGAAGCGAAGTCTTTGTAGGCTATTGCAGAATCGTAATTGTACTGTGCCGAAACCTTGGAAATTTCCTGATCTGCTTCAAGTGCGGCAAGGTCTGCCTCTGCTTTTTCCACGTTGGACTTAAGTTCTTCGGTAAGTTCCGATACGCCGTCCTCTTCAAGTCTGTATAAAACATCTCCTTCCGAAACGGTCTGTCCGACAGAGACACATATTTCCGCCACAACGAGTTTTGAGTTGCTTTCGTTTTTGGTCTTATTGTCGCCTGATGCCATGTTAAAAATCTGGTTAAAGGCGCCCGTGCTTCCGCCACCGCCAAAAGAAGCTCCTCCGCCCATATCCATGCCGCCGCCCATCGCACCGCCAAAGCCGGAACCGCCCGAACCGCCTGAGGATGATTCTGAGTTGGATGTCGAAACCTTGGACAGGGCGCTCATATCAAGGTCAAAGGTCTGTGTAATCGTTCCTATATCTACAGAGCCGCTTTCCGATACACCTACTGTCAGGTTACCGCGCGCAACGGTTGTTTCTCTGTATGTTACGGTATCTTTGCCATCTGCCAGAGAAACCGATGCATATACTATCGCACCTATTATCAGTACAGCTGCCAAAGAAACCGCCACTATTTGTTTCTTGCTTAATTTTTTAACTAATGTTTTTAATCTGTTCTTCATCCCATATCCCTCCTACTTATCGGCTTTGCCGTTAACCAATGTAGGAATGTATACCGTATCCTGCTCTGTGATACCGGATAATATCTCAACATAGGATTCGTTCTTGATACCGATGGTGACAGGTGTAAGCTCTTTGCCCGAGAGACCGGTCTTTTTGTATACATAGTAGGAACCTTTTTCTTCCACCAAAGCTTTTCTGTCTATGTAAACTGTGTTATCACTGAATTCTGTTGTAAAAGTAATCTTGGCCGTCATTCCGCCAAACAGTTTATCGAGTGAACCGTCAATTTTAACCACAACCTCGTAACTTACTGTAGGCGTTCCCGCTGAAGTGGCGGTTGTATTAATTGATGTTATAATTCCTTTATATTCCTCACCGGGATATGCACTGAATTCAACTGTAACTTCTTCACCGACAGAGATGTACACTACGTCTTCTTCGGTTACATCAATCGCGATGGAAAGGTCTTTATCGGTCGCATAGGAAAACAGGCTTCCGGTCCGCTCGAGTTCGTCTCCTGCCGAGTAATTTGATTCAGTAATTATTCCGTCTTCTTCCGCATACAGGATTCCGTCGGTTCCGACAAGTGCTTCGAAGGCTTCGAGCTTTTCTTCATAGGTTTCTTTGTCTTCTTTGGCTTCGTTTAAAGTTTCTTTGAGGTCTTCGATTGCGGCCTGGTAGGCTAACTCAGCATAATCGCCGTAAAGAAACGCTTCATCGTAATCTGCTTTAAGCGCAAGGGTTTCTATCAATTTCGATGCTTTTGAGTTATATATGTTAGTTTTTAAAGATGCAATCTCGGCGTTGTTTTTATCCAGTGCTTCAACTGCGTTTTCATAAGTCTCGAGGGCCTTTTCATAAGAATTCTTGGCATTCAGATATGTGTTCATATATGAAATAACGAGACTTGAATTACCTTCTACAAGAGCTTCGTAATATTCTTTGGATGCCGTGTAAGTATCATTCGCCTCTACATATTTTTCATATGCGGAGTCTATCTTCTCTTGTAAAGACTCGACCTTCGCCTGATCGCTTTCAAGCTGGACCTGCATTGAAGATATGTTGTTGGATACGTCCTTGATCTTTCCTTTATAGATTTTCGCTGCGTATTTTTTGGCTACTTCACGTTTTTCAAGAGAAGTTTTGGCTTCGAGTGCGGAGAGGTTGTATTCTTTTTCCGCATCATTGTATTCCTGCTTGGCATCGGCTAAAGCGCTTTGGAGAAGCTTTCTTACGGATTCTATGCTGTCTTCTGAAAATTTTAAAAGCGGATCGCCCTTTGAAACTCGCATACCGCTTATGGCGTAAATTTCCTCAATAGTAAGATAACGTTGTGTGAGTTCGTCTTCATCCTCATCATCGTCATCATCATCGTTAGCGACATTAACATCAATGTCGTATGAAATGCTTTTAATCTTGTATTCAAGGGACCCGCTTTCTGATACGTGAGAACTGAGCGTTCCCGCATTTACCGAAGTCTCTTCATATATGTAGTAGGATTTCTCCATTTTAGGTTTTATGAATACCGTATATATGGAAGCAAGAATGAGAGCCAGAAGTGCTACCGCTCCTATAATCAATATTCGTTTTGTTTTCTTTGTCATTGCTGCAATCCTCCCATCCCCAAGTACACCGTTACGGTTTCATTAGCTGACAGTCCCGTAAAGTTACCTGTCATTTCAAGTGTTACGCTATATGTAACCAAGCCTTGATTGGAAGAAGAAACAGGGTTGATTGTTTTAATTACCGCAGAATATGTTCCGCTGTCTTCAAGGTATACTATTGAACTATCACCTACAGAAATCTTTGCGATATTCTCCTGGCCTATTGAAACAGAAACCGTCATTGACTCGGGATTGGAGACTGTATATATGGAACTGCCTGAAGTAATCGATCTGCCCTTTCTTGCGTTGGTTCTGATTATGTTTCCTTTTTCCGTTGCATAGAAGGTTCCGGTGCCGGCGCACTTTTCAAAGGTGTCGAGCGCTTCTTTGGCATCCAGATAATCATCTTCGCTTTGTTCATAGTCGGCTTTGGCCTTCTCAATGTTGGTTTCGTATTCTTTGGATGCAGAGTCGGCCTTGTTGATGGTCTGTTCTTTGGTAAGCTTTGCTTCAAGAATGCTTGTGTCGTAGGTCTTCTGCGCGTTGGCATAGTCGGCTTCAAGTCCCGGAATCGAAAGCTTAAGCATTTCCATCTCGGCAGCAAGTGTGGAGGTTGACTCCTCATAAGCCGTTTGCGCACTTTCAACAGCCTTCGCATCAGCTTCGAGTACGCTGTAATACTTACTGAGAATTGTTACGTATTGGTCATGCAGAGTACTGTAATTCTCTCTTACGCCTCGAGTGATTTCTTCCCAGGATACGCCCCACTCGGCAAGCTTTTCCTTAATTACGGCAAGGTCCTCATCGTACACAGCCTGTGCATTTACATATTCCTCATAGTAGGAGTTGTTCTTCATAGCTTCTTCATATTCCGAGAGTTTTTCGTTGGCCTCGGCAAGGGTCTTTTTGGCTTTGTCAACACTTGATGAAAGAGTTGCAATTGTTTCGTTATATACAGTTCCCGCCTGTTTGCCTTCAAGCTCGGTGGTCTTTTCGTCATATGCGTAGGTTATTTTGTTCTGTTCGTACTCAATCTTGGCAGCTCTGTAAGCAAGTTCTTTGGTCCTGAGAGCGGCTGTCAGTTCTTCACGCACCGTCTCGACAGACTCATCGGTGAACTTAAGAATCGCTGTCACCTCAGAAACCGTGTCACCTGTATTTACATATATTTCTTCAATCTCGAGGGACGAAGTCATACCGTCCACAGGGAATGTAACTTCTGATGAATCTACGCTCGTTATTCCATAAACGGCAAACATGTCCGCACTTGCCGTCACCTCATTACCGGAAGCATCGGTCAACCCGAAACTGAACAATCCCTTATCGGTCGCTCCCTCCTGTGACTTTTTATAAAGCAGCAAAAAAAAGACGGTACCACCAACTGCCAACAGTATCGCCACTATAATTAATATGTTTTTTATTGCTTTTTTCTTTTTCATCATATCCCTTTCTACCTGCTCATAGCGCCGCAGTACTATTCTTAAGAAAAGGATATGAAACATTTGTGTTCAAAATTTTTATAAGTTGTGAATTTTCTGTGTCCCTGCAAAAGAAAAAGATTCGGAAAACCCGAATCTTTTGTCTTAATCTTTTATTTGGAAAGTTCTGCATATGCCCTTATTATCTCGCCCACACTCCATGCCTGCGTATAGCATCCGCGGCTTACATGGGGAGCATCTCCGTCGAATATCTCGGCAATTCCACCTATGCAACCGTCGTCTAAGTGACGCTTCATCGGTTCAAGCAACGCCTTTGCATATTCGCGTGCCCCCGCCGAATAATCATTAACCTTAAGATAAGCGCTTATAAATGCGCCCAAAGGATATGCCCATGCGGTTCCCTGATGATATGCAAGGTCTCTGTCATAAAGCTTGCCCTTGTACAATCCATGGTAATCGGGATCGTCTTCGGGAAGCGTTCTCAATCCGAAATCTACGTAAAGCTTCTTAAGCACTACATCCACAACCGAGCGTTCTTGGTCCCTGTCCAGCATAGTGTGGGGGAGCGATACTGCATAAATCTGATTGGGCCTGATGCTGTCGTTGTCGGCTATGGTTACATTGTCGCGAAGTGTTTCGTCCACAACGTCATAAAGGCATCCTGCTTCCTTGTTCCAGAAGCGCTTCACGAAGGATTTCTGAACCTTGGTCGCAAGCTTTGAAAGCTTCTCGGCGTAATCCTTCTCGCCAAATCGTTTCGCAAGTTCTTCCTGCGTCTTAAGGGCATTGTACCAAAGTGCATTAATTTCAATCGGTTTACCGTGTCTGGGCGTCACCACAAAATCGCCCGTACGCACATCCATCCACGTAACCTGATCAAGGTCGGAACCCGCATGAATGAGGCCGTCCTTGTCCATGTATATCGAAAAATCTGTTCCTTTTCTGTACGCCTCGATAATGTTTTTAAGGCAAGGGTAAATTGTTTTTTTGACAAAAGAAACCGCGTCCTTGGTCCCCACATACTGAAGATACATTTCGGTACAGTAGAAATACCAAAGCGCCGCATCAACCGTATTGTATAAAGGCTTTTGATCTCCGTCAGGGAACATGTTGGGAATGAGACCGTTCTTCTCATAACGCGCGAATGTTTCCAGAATACTCTTCGCATCCTCGAAACGTCCTGTCTCGAGCGTCAGACCCGTAAAGGCAATCATAGTATCTCTGCCCCAGTCCGCGAACCACGGAAGTCCTGCCAGAATCGTCTTACCGTCGGTAGACTCGCGCCTGCAGATGAAGTTATCCGCATTGACAGTAAGTCTCTTTAAAAATTCATCTTTAAAGCCCGCAACATCAAGAAGTGCCTTGGCTCTGTCGCGAGCCGCCTTTATTGTTACGAAAGCATTTCTCTCACAGTCATGCTCTATCGTACACACCAGAGAAATCTTCTTACTCGTGCCGGCCTTGACTCCGACCTGGATATTGTAAGGTGCATATCCGGTATCCGCAGATGACATTCCCGTATCGATTTCGGTCTGTAATTCTATATTCTCGTCATACTGTTCTTTGGGCTCCGTAAATCCTACGGTTCCCTCACTTGCAAAGAATCTTATGATATCTTCCTTGTCCCCCTTGGGCTCAAGAAGGATAGAATCCATAAGAGCGTAAGCCTCAAACTTCAAGCTTTTCTTGGTGCTTGCGGCGTTGGCATCTCTATAGTTGAATACCGGGGTAAAAGAAAGCACGCAATCCTCTCCCTGATTGTCTATTTCATAGCCGATTGCAACCGTGTTCTTTTCCCACTCAAGGGCAACGGTCTTTTTAACAAGCAATCCCTTGTAAAAGTAAGTAAACTCCGGCACGGCATCAAAAGAAAACGCAGTCTGATACAAATAACCGTCGCTGCACTTGCCGCCTTTCTTTTGCTCACTTGACAAAGAAATCGTCTTTTCACCGATAATAACATCTTCTTTGATTCTGTTAAGAATAACCCATCTGTCGGTGGGCGCCTTAAGACTTGCAATCAATAATCCGTGATGCTTGCGTGTATTGGCGCCTATAAGAGAACTGCCCGCGTAACCGCCGAGGCCGTTGGTAATGACCCACTCTCTGCGAATAGCTTCCCTGAATGAATTGGTATATTCTCTGCCGTAAGTTTTCTTAACAAGTGTACCCATCAGATACTCCCTTTATTTTCTAAGTCTGAGTGCATTGGTTACCACAAATAGCGAGCTAATGCTCATGCAAGCCGCCGCAATCATAGGTGTAAGTGTAATACCGAAAGCGTTGTACAAAGCTCCCGCCGCAATCGGAATGCCGAGCGCGTTGTATATAAATGCCCAGAACAGATTCTGCTTTATAATTCTGATTACGCGCTTACTTAAGCTGAATACGTAAGCCACGTCTTTAACGCTGTTTCTCATAAGAATAAAGTCTGCGGAATCGATAGCGATTCTCGTACCATTTCCGACAGCAATTCCTATATCAGCCTTAACAAGTGCGGCTGCGTCATTGATACCGTCACCTACCATGGCAACATGTCTTCCTTCATTCATAAGCGCATCAATCTTGTTGTGCTTATCTTCGGGAAGAACCTCACTGATAACATTATCAATACCAATCTCTCTGCCGATTGACTCAGCGGTTGTCTTATGATCGCCTGTAAGAAGAATTACATCAAGACCGGCTTCTTTCATAACCGAAATTGCTTCCTTGCTGTCGCCTTTAACCACATCGGCAATGGCGAACAATCCAAGCATTCCGGCACCCGAGAAGAATAAAACGGTCTTGCCGGCGCTTTGAAGCGTTTCGGCTTCCTTTTTCAAAGGTTCAACCGAAATGTCATTTTCTTTAAGAAGCTTCTCATTACCGCAAAAGAAATCTTTCTCTTCAATCTTTCCGCATATACCCTTGCCCTGGATACTGATAACTTCCTTGGCAAAATGAGCCACAATGTCGGATGGTTCGAACATATCAAGAGCCTTCGAACGAATAGCCTTGGCGTAAGGATGATTGGAGCCTGCCTCAAGCACTGCTGCCATAAGAAGCATTTTCTTTTCATCGGTAGAACTGTCGGTAACAATATCAGTAACGTTTAGCTCGCCTTCCGTTACGGTTCCGGTCTTATCGAGCACTACGGTGTCAACGTTTCTGGCCGTTTCAAGACACTCCGCGGAACGAATCAATATTCCGTGGCGAGCCGCATTACCGGTACCTGCCATAACAGCAGTGGGTGTCGCAAGTCCCAGCGCACAGGGACAGGAAATAACGATAACGCTGATGGCCATATTAAGCGCGAAGTTAAAGTCCTTGCCAACCGCCAGCCATATTATCAAAGTAAGTAAACTGATTCCTACAACAACCGGTACGAAGTATCCGCTGATTCTGTCAGCCAGTCTCTCGATGGGAGTCTTCTTGGCGGCGGCGTTCTTAACCATGTCGATTATTCCGTAAAGAGTAGTCTCAGTGCCGGTCTTCTCGGCTTCAATCAAGAGATAGCCGTCCAGCACAACCGAACCCGATACTACTTTATCACCTACGTAAGCTTCTTCGGGGATACTCTCGCCCGTAAGAGCTGACTTGTCGATACTTGCATTTCCTTTGACCGCGGTACCGTCCACGGGAATTCCTTCGCCGGTGCGCACAAGAACAATATCGCCTTTTTGCAACGCTTCAAAGCCGATAGTTCTCTCCTCGTTATCTCTTATAACCGTTACTCTCTCAGGCATTAACTCCGAAAGCGCTTTGATGGCATCCATGGTATGAGCCTTGGAACCTGCCTCCAGTGCTTTTCCCAAAGTAATCAGCGTAAAAATCATGCCCGCCGACTCAAAGAAAAACGGTCCGTTTGAACGGATAATTAAAAGATATGTGCTATAGATAAAAGAAACTCCCGCACCGATAGAAATAAGCGCATCCATTCCGGGAGCCTTATGAATCAAACTCTTAATACCCTTATCAAAATATGTTCTGTTAATGATTAATATCCCAAGCGAAAGCACAAACTGAATATATGCATGAATCTTCTCGGGATAAGGCCAGCCCATCATTCCGGCCATATTAAGATACACCAACGGCAAAAGAAGAATTAATGACGGCAAAAACCTTGTCACCAAGACTGATTTGTCCTTTGATTTTTCTTTGGCAATTATGCCTGTATCAACCTCGGCACCGTAACCGGCACCTTTTACGGCATTGATAATACATTGATTATCGGTAGCATTCTCATCAAAGTCCACAGTCATGGCATTTTCTATAAGACTGACAGACACATTTGTAACCCCATCTGTTGCCTTAACGGCTTTCTCTACCGCAGCCACACAAGCGCTGCACCCCATACCCGTTACTTTGAACTTTTGATTCATTAAATCCTCCGAATCTACTCAAGAAGTCCTGCCAGCACAAACACGAAAGGCGAGTTCCAATAAATCGTAATTTCGTTAAGCGAATAGCAGTCGATGTGGTCCAGATAGCATTTCATCGGAGCGGAGTCCGCGGGAACTTCTTTGGCTCGCTCATCCTGAAGACCTCTGTTGGGTCCGCCGGATACAAGTCCGGGCCAGGGCTCGTCTATACCATCGCATGCAGTCGGACGAAGGTGAGGATTCTTGTAAGCCTTCTCACCGTTGCCGGTTACATAGCTTGTATCCATACTGTTGCAGCCAAGCATATAATCAATGCCCGCATAAATAGCGCTCTTGTACTTGTCCGTCGGTGAAATTCTGTCCGCCATCGTGAGTACCATCAAATATTTAAGCAGTTCCATGTTGCTTCCCCAGATAAAATCTTTCTTATCCATGACAAGCCCGAAACCGTTTCTCGCACCATTATCGCACAATCGGTTAGCTTCGTCTAACCATTTTTTATTAACTTCTTCTAAAATTTTTATATCCTGTCCTGTCAAAAGAAGGGACAGACATCCGAGTCCGGCTACATCTCCCCAGCCAAGGCAGGTAAGAACCTCGCCCTGATAAAGCTTAAACTTGGTGACATCATCAAAGCCTTCAAGTCTTTCCATTTGCAAGGCCGCGTCTCCAAGATAATCTTTATTACCGGTTGCCTCATACAAAGCTGATGCTGCCCAGAATCTGTTGGAAATATCTTCAAATTCACCATACTCTCCGGTATTGGAGCCGGGCGCATTCTTGAAAAGAAGCGGATTGGGATTGTCAACCAGCCACTCGTATGCTTTCTCGGACTGAGTTAAAAGCTTGTCGGCATAAGCCTTATCGTAGTCTTTGTAAATTGTGTACGCCAAAGCAAATACTGCCGCAATGTCAGCAGTCGCAAGCGACGATACATTAAAAAGAAACAGTTCCTCTGTATCCTCTTCGGGCATAATAAACGGAGCATGGTTAAAAGTCGTAACCTTATGCCACACCGAACCGTCTTCTCTTTGCATTTTAAATAAGAAGTCAAGCTCAACCTTAACCTCAGCCAGAATATCGGGAAGCTCTCCCTTATCACATTTAACGGGAGGAATGTCAAACTTTACATCCAAAAGATGCTTAAAGAACCTTACACCATACAAAAGATGAGCTACCGCAACCGAACCGGCAGTCGAATATCTTCCGTAGTCGCCTGCATCATGCCAGCCGCCACTTACATCAACGGGCGGAACATCCTCGCCGTAAACCGTCGCCTTGCTTAAATGACAAGGTTTATGATAATACTCACCCGCATACTTGGGGTCGAGTGCATCACCGCAACGAAGGAAATAGAAGCACTTACACATATCCTTCATAAGCTTATCGTATACGGTGTCAGCTATTTCAAAAGAAACCGACTTAGTACCGTCAGCCACAACTCTATACTTACCGGGAGTCTTAAATTCGCTGAAATCCGCAACATAAGTATCCTCACCCGAAATATCGTCTGTTCCGAAATGAGTTACTTTGCCACTGTATACAACCTTTTCTTTATCATCAATTACATCAAAAGCGGCAGCGTTGAAATTCAGCACTGCCTTCTTACCACTGTCTGTTAGAAACCCTACCTGGTTAACAAAGACCTTATTCATCAATAACCCTCCCATAAACTATCTGATTATAGTATATAATTCAGACAATCTCCGCGCAATAAGAAAGCGTCGCAATTTTATCGTTGCGACGCTTTCTTGTTATTTTCTGTTATTACCTTTTTTCTTGTCCGTAAGGCCTATCAATATTACTATTGTTCCACATGCAAATGCAAAAGCAAGAATCCTTAAGAACCACTTGATGAACTCTGCAATATCGTCGTCCGGAGGTTCCATTTCTGCCGAAGCGGACTTAGCGGTTTCTTCGTCAATTACCTCTCTTACGGCAAGTGCATATGAACTGAACTTATCGGTCTCAAAAGAAATCGATCCGTCAGAATTGACCGTAACGGGAAGTATCTCCGCTACTCCCTCATGAACTCGAATAACTACATATTCCATACCGTTGGGACATGCAATATCCTTGGGCTTGGGAAGAGTGAATGTAATCTTCTCCGTAAGTTCATTGTATGTGCCTAACTTCTCACCGTCTTCCGTGGTAATCATGATACTTAAGTTTAAGTATCTGCCGATTTTCAAATTGGTAATCTCATTGTCGACGGCTACCTGCTTGAGAATCTCCATATCCCGCTCGGGAATGGACTCTTCTGCCGCGCTTTCCACCGTTACCTTGGCAGAAATGCTTTTTCCTTCGGAAAGGGCTCTCTCGATGTTGGCATATGTTTCTTCAGAAACTCTTTCTTTTGCCTTCTCGGGATTGTCGGAAATCTCTAGAAGTAAGTCGCTGAGGGTTTCCGAAACCTGCTTACGGAAATTGGCTATTTCTTCCTCATCGACACCTACGGGAACTATTGCCACGATTACATGGTCACCTTCGTCTCCGATGGTGGTTATTGTCTCCGATGCTTCTTCTTTGGGCGTAGGTGAGGGTTTCTTATGTTCTTCTCTGAAAAGCTGTGCCTCTTGACGAGGTTCAGGCTTAATCGGCTCAGGTTCAGGCTCGGGTACAGACTCTGGCTCAGGTGCGGGAGTCTGAACTTCCTCCTTTACCTCGGGCTTTACTTCGGGCTGTTCTTCCTTGGGCTTGGGCTCTTCTGTCGGAGGCTCGGGTTCCTTGGGCTCTTCAATAGGCTCTTCAGGCTCTTTGGGGAGTTCCGGCTCAACCTCTTCTGCGCCGGCATCCTTGATAACAACCTTAACCGTTACCATAGAATCTGCATAATCTGATTCATTTATATTAAAGTAATAAGTTCCTTCATTCTCGGTCCACTGAACCTCTACAGCCCCCACCAGGACTTTATCAAGAACCTTGCCCTCGGGTGTGTTGACAGAAACTGTCATTACTCTGTCTGCGTCGTGGAAACTATATCTGTACCTGTGATTACCGTTGTCTTCAAAAGTATCTTTGGTAGTATAGCTATACATATCCTTATCGGAAGCAACGGAAACAAAAGGCGGAATCTCAATATCAACGCACGAATTGCCGGGAATCTTTACGATTGCATCAAAAGCAGATTCGGGTGTAGTATTGTACGAAACGGCCATTTGGTTGTATACTTCGCGGTATGCTTCCAGATATCTTCTTACATTTCCGAAGAAATCGTAGTTCTCATACTCGCTGTCATACTCATAATAGAGGTGGTTACCGCTTTCATCCGTAGGATATATATACGTGCCGCCACTGATTTCATCATTGGAAATCTCTGTGCCTATGTTATTGATAACACAGGTACCGTCCTTAAGAACCACAGCGTCATCGTGCCTTGTAAGCTCAGCATTAATAACTGCGCCACCTATAATGATGTAATATTTCTTTTCTCTTTTTTCCAATTTTTTGGTAAAGGGATTGGGTGTCCATGAATTGTTAAGGTCATCCGCTGTAAGATTGACGGTAAGACCGCTCGGGGCTGCATTGCCATCAAAAAGATGTATTACTATCTTGGTGTTACCCACGTAATACTCTCTTTCCAACCACGGCCCGCTATAAGAAGGCCGGATTTCGGTATCGCCGTCTTTGGCCGTTAATGCGTATGAAGTTTTAAAACCGACCAGAAAGGCCAAAGCAAAAGTCAGCAGTATGAAGCCGAGCTTTATTTTGCTTTTAAGCATACCAACGTATCCTCCGTATGTACCGATTGCGCTTCTTAGAAGCGACACTAGATTATATTATCGGATAGGTATTAATATTTTATTAGAAGTATGCACCATTATATAACGATTATTACATATTTGTAACATATTCCGTTTTATTTTAGCGATAATTACGGTACACTGTCTATATAAAGAAAGACTATTATTATATACATAAAGGGTCATAACATGTCAGATTTTATTAAAGATGTAGTAGTAACGTTAAAAAAAGGCGAAGGCCGCACCATAAAAGCGGGTGGCGCCTGGATATACGACAATGAAATTGCTTCCATAACAGGAACCTTTACAAACGGCGATATTGTGCGTGTTCACGACTTCGACGGCTATCCTATGGGCGCCGGTTTTATCAATCAGAACTCCAAGATTCGGATTCGTATGATCACCCGTAAAGATGCTCAGCCTGTAGACGAAGTTTTCTTACGCGGTCGTGTACAGGCGGCTTGGGATTATCGTAAGACCGTTATGCCTGCTGCCGACCTAAATTGCTGTCGCGTAATCTTCGGCGAGGCCGACTGGCTCCCGGGGCTTACTGTAGATAAGTACGATGATGTTCTTGTAGTGGAATGTCTTGCACTCGGAATGGAGCCATTAAAGGTTCTTTTGGTAGATATGTTAAAAGAAATCCTCGCGGCTGACGGCTATAAGATTCGAGGTGTCTATGAACGCTCCGACGCTCCCGTTCGTAAGAAAGAAGGCTTGCCGCCCTATAAAGGCTTCATCGGTGCTGAATTCGATACTAATGTGGAAATTATTGAGAACGGTATTCATTACATGGTTGATGTCGTTAACGGCCAGAAGACCGGTTTCTTTCTCGATCAGAAATACAATCGTCTTGCCATGCACAGAATCTGCAAGGGTAAGAAGGTTCTGGATTGCTTCACGCATATGGGAACGTTTGCTTTAAATGCCGGAATTGCCGGTGCCTCTTCTGTTGAAGGTCTCGACATTTCCGAGTTCGCAGTCGCTCAGGCCACCGAGAACGCGCGTCGTAACAATCTTTCCGACACGGTTAAGTTCCGCGCCGCCAACGTTCTTGACGAACTTCCGAAGCTTTACGAGCAGGGTGAGTCTTACGATGTGGTCATCCTCGACCCTCCTGCTTTTACCAAATCCCGCGAAGCTACCAAGAACGCTATCAAAGGCTATCGTGAGATTAATATGAAGGGCTTAAAGCTTGTCCGCGACGGCGGTTACCTCGCGACCTGCTCATGTTCCCACTTCATGACTCAGGAACTTTTCACCGAAGTCATCGGCCAGGCCGCCAAAGCCGTACACAAACGTCTTCGTCAGGTCGAGTTCCGCACTCAGGCCTGCGACCACCCGATACTGTGGGCCGCGGATGAGTCGTATTATTTGAAATTTTACATACTCCAGGTTGTGGAAGAAAGGTAACAATCTTATGGGGAATCA
Organism: Lachnospiraceae bacterium; assembly: GCA_017553505.1. GTDB lineage: Bacteria > Bacillota > Clostridia > Lachnospirales > Lachnospiraceae > UBA1258. The sequence goes on along the minus strand of JAFZLD010000021.1, from coordinate 19,678 downwards.
ACTTATTAGCAAAAAAACTAATATTGGTATCAAAGGATGGATGTGCATCTGCATACTGGTTCACCACCTGTACCAGTTTACCGGTCTGTTTTTGCATACTTATTTTGGGCACTTTTTAAATTTACTCGGAAGTTGGGCTGTCGCTGTTTTCCTGTTTCTGTCAGGCTATGGTCTTTACTGTTCATATTCCGAAAAAGGTCCCGAGTATGTTAAAGGGTTCCTTAAAAAACGTTTTTTGCCTTTATACATTATCTATGCTATAGCCGTCCTTATTTACTTTATTTATGATTTCGGTCCGAGTATGACAGTTACAACCGTACTCCGTTCTTTAACATGGGGCGGGACGATTGTAAGTTTCGGCTGGTTTTTTCAAATGCTTTTTGTACTTTATCTTATGTTTTATTTGTCTTTCAGATTTATAAACAATAAATATGTAAAAAGCGCAATAATCGGCGGATTTTCTATTATCTATCTCATTGTTGCACACTTGTATGGCCAATATGATTATCCTATATTCGCATTTCTCTTCGGACTCATTGTTGCCGTTCACAGAAATGCATTAGTCAAAAGCGTTGAAAAAAAAGCCTTATATTATATTATTTTAAGTTTTATGACCTTCTTTTCCATGTATTTAATATATGTATTTGGCGTAATTATGGGCAAATTTACGGTTGGTCCCTTTTTCCTTAATACTATACTGTGCATATCCGACCTTGGAATAATTGTATTTGTCGTTACACTGGCGTTCCTTTGTGAAAGGAAGAACGTTCCGCTGTTTGTCAATCCGATTACCAACATTATCAGTAAGTTTTCTTTGGAAGTCTATATTCTTCAAGGCCTGATATTAAGACTCTTCACCCCGTATATAAATAATCTTCCTCTATATATTTTGTTAGTCTTATTAAGCTTGACTGTTTTAGCGGTGATATATCACTACTTTAATCAACTTATCAAAAACTTACTGACTAAATGCTTTAAAGCATAATTTTAAACTATTCATTTAATAAGGAGCATTAATGAACAATACTGATTTAGAAATAATTCCCCTTCCCAAGGATAAATGGAAAGGGACTACGATACCGCTTACTACTGTGAGCGACAGTTATTATGATTTTGATATTAAGCCTCTGGACAACGAAGGTTGCACCATCGTTCTTACAAAGAAACCAGCGGGCGAGACTATCATTCACACTCCCGAGGAGTACGACTTTCCGGATTCACTTTACCAGGATCACTGGGAGAATGCCGAAGCGTTCGGTGTAGTCGGTGATGATGGCAAAATGAAAGCCTGCATTGAAGTATGTCCCGAGGAATGGTCTAACAGACTTTTGGTTACGGAGCTTTGGATAAGTGAAGAGCTTCGTGGCATCGGTCTTGGTAAGCGTCTTATGGACAAGGCCAAAGAAGTTGCGAAGGCCCAGAATCGTCGTGCTATCTTTCTTGAGACGCAGTCGTGCAACACCAATGCTATTGGCTTCTACCTTCATCAGGGATTTGAGCTTATCGGATTCGATACTTGCTGTTATACAAATGCAGATATCGAGAGGCGTGAAGTGCGCATAAATCTGGGCTTTTTCTTTCACCGAGAGCCTCGCAGAAGTTAGCCCGAGATAAACGTAACTAAAAAAATTTTGTTTTTTCTATTGACATATCAACTTAGTAGGTTTATGATATGACAAAATTCAGTAAAGGAGCAAGACAAATGAAGAACGTGTCATTACATTCAAATACTTCAATGTGTATGTGCATGTGTCGAATGCTGTTCTCCCAGGCAAGTAATGTGGCCGGGTGTATGGCTCGTTTGTCGTGCACCCGAAAATAATAGTAATATATTATTTGAAGCCAATGCCTGGGAGTAAAGACATCCCGGGCATTTTTTATTGCCCGAATTACTAACTCACAGACAAAGAAAAAGTAACAAGGGAGACTATCAATCATGAAAAAGAATGTATTTAAGAAATTGGCAGCCGGCATTTTAGCCGCAACACTCACAATCGCATCTCTTACAGGATGCGGTAAAGCAAAGACCGAAGATAAGCTCGATGCAGCAGACAGAATTTACAAGACAGTAGATGAAATCAAAGAAGCAGGAACAATCAACATCGGCGTTTTCTCCGACAAGAATCCATTCGGATATGTAGATGAAAACGGTAAGTATCAGGGCTACGATGTATACTTCGCAGAAAAGCTTGCCGAAGACCTCGGCGTAAAAGTAAATTACGTATCCACCGAACCCGCAAGCAGAGTAGAATACCTTGAAACCGGTAAGGTAGACATCATCTTAGCTAACTTCACGGTAACCAAGGACAGAGCAGAAAAAGTTGATTTCGCTCTCCCTTACATGAACGTAGCACTCGGTGTTGTATCTCATGAAGATAACGTAATCACAGACTTAAGTCAGATTGGTCCCGACGATCAGGTAATCGTTATCTCCGGTACCACCGCAGAAACTTACCTCGAAGAGAACTATCCCGACATCAAGCTTCAGAAGTTCGACAGCTACACTACCGCTAAGACTTCTTTTGAAAACGGAACCGGCGTAGCTTGGGCCAATGATAACACCGAAGTTATTGCTTTTGCCATTGAAAATAAAGGTTATGTGGTAGGTATTCCTTCACTCGGAAGCCAGGACACCATCGCTCCCGCAGTAACAAAGGGTAACACCACTCTTCTTAAATGGATTAACGACGAAATCGAAAAGCTTGGAACCGAGAACTTCTTCCACGCAGATTACGAAGCAACATTACTTAGCACCTACGGTAAAGATTATGAAGATACACTTGTAGTTGAAGGCGGCAAAGTTGTCGGCGCTGCTCCTGTAGCCACTTCTGCTGCCGGCTCAATCGAAGGTATCGTTCCGGGTAACGGCGAAGAGATTAAAATTGCAGCTTCTCCCATTCCCCATGCAGAGATTTTGGAAAAAGCAGCAGAAATCCTTGAAGGTTACGGTTACAAACTTGATGTAGTAGAATTTGAAGATTATGTACAGCCCAACCTCGTAGTTGAATCCGGTGAATTTGATGCCAACTACTTCCAGCATGTTCCTTACCTTGACAGCTTCAACGCAGAGCAGGGTACTCACCTTGTAGATGCAGGCGACATCCACTACGAGCCCTTCGGAATTTACCCCGGCACCAAGAAGTCACTTGCAGATATCGCCGAAGGCGACAGAATTGCTCTTCCCAACGACACCACCAATGAAGCAAGAGCCCTTCTTTTGCTCCAGGACAACGGTTTAATCAAGTTGGCTGACGGCGCAGGCCTCACCGCTACCGTTAACGATATTGTTGAAAACACCAATAACCTTGAATTCGTAGAACTTGAAGCAGCTCAGGTTGCAAGAGTAGTAGGCGAGGTTGAATATGTGGTACTTAACGGTAACTACGCTCTTGAGGCAGGCTTCAATGTAGGCAAGGATTCCATCGCTTACGAGCTTAGCGATTCCGTAGCAGCCAAGACCTACGTTAACATCGTAGCAGTCAAAGAAGGCAACGAATCTTCCGACAAGATTAAGGCTCTCGTAGCAGTACTCAGATCCGACGAAATCAAGAATTTCATCGCTGAGAAATACGAAGGCGCAGTTGTATTCTTCGAGAAATAGGATTAAAGGTTCAAGGGGCCTTCACGGGCCCCTTATCCTGCGTAGGTGAAACATGAGCGAAATAGAAATTAAGAATCTGAAAAAAGTATTTGAAATAAAAGGTCACTCTATAATCGCCCTCGACAACATCAATCTTTCAATCGAGAAGGGAGACATCTTCGGCATCATCGGAATGTCCGGTGCCGGCAAAAGCACTTTGGTCCGCTCCATCAATTATCTCGAGAAACCCACGGAAGGTCAGATACTTATTGACGGAACAGATTTGTTCTTTTTATCTGAGAAAGAACTTCGCAAGAAGCGCAGCGACATTGGTATGATCTTCCAGAATTTCAACCTCTTAGAGCAAAAGAACGTGCTCGACAATGTCTGTTTTCCCTTGGAAATCGGAGGAGTCAAGAAGAAAGAAGCCAGAGTTCGCGCAAGAGAATTACTAAGAACCGTTAATCTCGAGGACAAAGAAAAAGCTTATCCTTCACAACTCTCGGGCGGGCAGAAACAAAGAGTTGCCATTGCCAGGGCTCTTGCCACCAATCCGCGAATTCTTCTTTGCGATGAGGCAACAAGTGCTTTGGATCCCCAGACTACAAGTTCAATCTTGAGTCTGCTTAAGGAGATTAATCATAATCTCGGTATTACGATAGTAATCATTACTCATCAGATGTCTGTTGTCACCGAGATTTGTAACAGGGTGGCTATTATTGATAACGGCAGGCTTGTCGAGGAGGGTTCGGTAGATACGATCTTTGAGAATCCTCAGTCGGATGCGGCCAAAGAACTTATCTCAGGCAAGGATTTAAGATTTACACCACTTAAAAAATATGAGACCGACAATCGTATACGAATCGTCTTTAAAGAGAATTCAGCGTACGAGCCGGTCATTTCCAATCTTATCCTTAAATTTCAAAAGCCGGTCAATATCCTAAAAGCCGATACCCGTAACGTAAACGGTAAGGCAGTCGGGGAAATGATTTTGAGCGTTCCCGACGATGCGGTTACCCGCGGTGAGATGGTTTCTTACCTCGAAGAAGAAGGATTAATAGTTACGGAGGTGACGGACAATGCTTGAACCTAAAGTAGTTCAGATGCTCTTGGAAGGCATCAGGGATACTCTGTACATGACTATTGTTTCAACGGTTGCGGGCTATATTATCGGTCTTCCGCTCGGAGTTCTTCTTCATGTGACGGGAGAAAACGGTCTTAGACCAAACGTTGTTATCTACAGAGTTATAGATTTTATTTGTAACATTATTCGAAGCGTTCCGTTTTTGATTTTGCTGATTCTTTTGATACCATTCACAAGACTTATAGTCGGCCAGAGCTACGGATCTACCGCTACTATCGTTCCACTAGTGATATGCGCGGCTCCCTATATCGGACGCGTGGTCGAGTCTTCACTTAATGAAGTCGACAAGGGTGTTGTGGAGGCAGCAAGATCAATGGGCGCAAGCAACATACAGATTATTTTTAAAGTATTACTGGTAGAAGCTAAGACTTCTTTACTTACAGGCTTCACCATTACCACAGGTCTTCTCCTCGGTTATTCGGCAATGTCCGGAACTGTCGGCGGAGGCGGCCTCGGAGATATCGCTGTCAGATACGGTTATTATCGTTGGAAGACCGATATCATGATTATTACCGTTGCGTTACTGATTATCATTTTCCAGATTATTCAGTATATCGGAACGAAAGTTGTTACTAAGTTAGATCACAGAAAACGATAGGAATATAAAAATGGATCCAAATGTTTTGTCCTCATATTTGCCACTGTATGTTGAAGCTTTCTTTCTGACCGTGAAAATCGGTTGGATAGGAATCATAATTGCGTTATTGATAGGTGTAATTGTTGCTTTTATCATCCATTTTAACGTTCCTGTCTTAAAACCGATTGCGAAGGCCTATGTAGAGCTGTTTCGTAACACACCTCTGCTCGTTCAGCTCTTCTTTATCTACTTTGGCCTTCCCAAAATCGGTGTTGCTGTCTCGGCTGAAGTGTGCGGAGCGGTGGGCCTGGGCTTACTCGGCGGAAGCTATATGGCGGAAAGCTTTCGCAGCGGCCTTGATGCCGTACCCGTTTCGCAGTCGGAAAGTGCGCTTGCCCTCGGTATGTCCAAATCGCAACTATTTGGAAATGTCATACTTCCACAAGCTTTTTCAATCAGCACACCCGCAATAGTTGCCAACGTAATCTTCTTACTCAAAGAAACAAGCGTATTTTCCGCAATCAGCCTTATGGACCTGATGTTTACCGCCAAGGACCTGATTGGTCTTTATTACAACACTACCGAGTGCCTTGTACTGCTCGTAGTATTCTATATCGTAATGCTAGTGCCGGTTTCAATACTCGGTACAGTTATGGAAAAGAAAACGCGTTACAAAATGTTTGGAGTCTAGACCATGGGATTTGATGTTTTATTTAAAGGAACCAACTTCATAAGACTTTTGGCCGGACTCGGTGTGGCACTTAAGATAAGCTTGATTTCCGTGGCTATCAGTATTCCTCTCGGAATCGTGCTCGGAATGATTATGACGACCAAGAATGTTGTGGTTAAAGCAATTACCAGATTGTATCTCGAGATTGTGCGCATTATGCCACAGATGGTGCTTTTGTTTATAGTTTTCTTTGGCGCAACGAGAGCACTGGGAATTAATCTTTCTGCTGAGACGGCTTCGATTATAGTGTTTTCTTTCTGGGGTACCGCTGAGATGTCGGATCTGGTAAGAGGCGCGCTTACGGGTATTCCCGTGATTCAATACGAAAGCAGCTTCGCTCTCGGACTCAGCCCTCTGCAGACTTATCTGTACGTAATCATTCCGCAGATTGTAAGGCGCATGATTCCGCTTTCCATCAACCTGATTACACGTATGATTAAGACCACGAGCCTGGTCATGATGATTGGAATCGTCGAAGTCCTTAAAGTTAGCCAACAGATTATCGAGGCGAACCGCAAGTCTTCGCCCAATGCGGCATTTGGTGTATTTGCTACAGTTTTCTTTTTATATTTCCTGGCATGCTACCCTATAAGCTGCCTTTCCAAGTATCTCGAGAAGAAATGGGAAAATTAAGATGAGTGAAATATTAAGCGTTAAAAACCTTTCAAAAAGATTCGATGACCTCACGGTACTCGACAATATAGATTTATCGGTCAAAGAAGGCGAAGTCGTAGTTATCGTCGGACCCTCCGGCTGCGGCAAAAGCACATTCCTGCGATGCCTTAACGGTCTTGAAGATATTCAGGACGGAGAAATAATCTTAGACGGCGAGAACATCAGCCACGACAAGAAGACTCTTCAAAAGAACCGTGAAAAAATCGGTATGGTATTCCAAAGCTACGATTTGTTTCCTCACAAGACCATTCTTGATAACGTAACTTTAGCCCCTATAAAGGTTAAGAAGAGAAATAAGAAAGAAGTTGAAGAAGAAGCTCTCGCGCTTCTCGAAAGAGTCGGCTTACTTTCTAAGAAAGACAACTATCCCCGCCAGCTTTCCGGCGGACAGAAGCAGCGAGTTGCTATCGTGCGCGCACTCATCATGCAGCCTAAAGTTCTGCTTCTTGATGAAATCACCGCTGCCCTCGACCCCGAAATGGTTCACGAAGTTTTGGACGTAGTACTTTCTTTAGCCAAAGAAGGTCGTACGATGCTGATCGTCACCCACGAAATGCAGTTCGCTCGCGCCGTTGCAGACAGGGTAGTCTTCATCGATGGCGGAAAGATAGTTGAAGAGGGCACTCCCGATGAGTTCTTTGACAATCCTAAGACGGACAGACTTAAAAAGTTTTTGCAGACGTTTTCTTACAACAAATAAAACCCTATTATGACGGTGTGGCCGCAGGAACGGCATAGGTTTGCAAAACCGAAGATACCGGTTCGAGTCCGGTCACTGTCAGCGTAGTTCTCCTAAATAATAAGAAGAGGCGGGGCAGTTTTACTGTCCCGTCTCTTCTGTGGCTATTTCTTCACTTTCAATTTCTATAAGAGGAAAAGAAAGCTCTACAATAAACAAATCTGCATCGGCTTGCATCTTTAGCTCGCCGTTTTGGAGATCCATTAGGCTTTTTACTATTGAAAGCCCCAGCCCATGACCTTCGGTATGTCTTGATATGTCACCCCTTACGAACCTCTCCGTGAGTTCTTCCATCGTAAAGTTCAGAGGTTCTTTGGACATATTCTTAAAACTGATGACTGCATTATTGTCAAGTTTCTTGGCACTGACATATGCTCTGGAGCCGGGCATTGCGTACTTACATATGTTGGTTAGTAAGTTCTCAAAGATTCGGCTTAAGAACTTGGCATCTGCTGAAATCATAAGCTTTTCTTCCGGGTATGATTCCATCAAAGTTATATCAGTCAGGTTTAATTTATGTTCATACTCAACTACGCACTGCTCCAAAAGCACATGCACGTCGCAAGGCGCCATATTAAGTTCAACTGCGCCGGTTGCTGCTTTGGATGCTTCTATTAACGCTTCAAGCAATTCCTTTAATCTCACAGATTGCTTATGAAGATGGTCTGCGTACTCGACACGCTCTTCTTCGGTGGTTCCTTCTTTGGCTATAAGGTCAGAGAAATTGATGATTGAGGTAAGCGGTGTCTTGATATCATGAGAGACGTTGGTTATGAGTTCTGTTTTAAAGCGCTCACTTTTAAGTCTTTCGCTTACGGCATTGGATACACTGCCGGAGATAAGGTTGATTTCTTCTGCGAAATTTTTGAGAGAGATGGGGTATTTTTTGACATCCATCTTTAAGTTTGTGTTTCCGTCCGCGATTTCTTTAACCGCTCTCTCAAGTTTAGAAAGTTTCTTTATATAGATAGCTCCCGGTACTACACTGATTGCCATTAATCCGATTGCGGTAACTATTATTTCCTCTTCATCGCAGTCTCCGCCCATAATCGCGACTATAGAAATTACAGACAGAATAAATCCCACAATTAACACATATTTGACCAGCGTCGATGCATACAAGACAAACAGTATCGTTCCGCAAATAAGTAATGCAAGACTTACTACGCTCCAAATAATCTCTCTATAAATATGCTCCCTTATAAACAACCAGGTCTTTCCCCAAAAACTGTTACTGTAATTACTCTTTTTTTCACCAAAATAAAGTCTTACCGTATAATCGTTATTCTCTGTACTATAGTCTATCTCCTTGGCAGATACTTCTTCGTTGGGCCCCATAAGTCGACCTACAGGTCTTCCATTTTGCTCATAAATTGCAAACTTGATGTCTCTACGATAACATAGAGATTTAAGTTTTTCGATGCCGTTCTCTTCCATATAATCAACCATAGTTTTAACAAGCGAATATGAAATGCTGTTATTTTTCGGTTCATTTAGCGATATTTCCAGTGTTCTATAATTTCCACTAAATTCTCTATCATAAAAAATCGCCATTTCAAACAATGTCCCGCAAAGCCCAATGACTATCATCATTGCAAATAGAATCGAAAGAAGTGTCTTCTTCATAACCTGTCTCCTTTCACCTCGGAACTGTTAATCTTGTAGCCCTGCCCCCACACAGCGGTAAGGTACCTGGGATTGGCCGAGTCGATTTCGATCTTCTCCCTTATGTGGCGAATGTGAACGGCGATGGTTCTTTCACTTCCGATAGCATTCTCCTTCCAAATCTGAGAATATATCTCCGCCGGGGAAAAGCATTTACCCTTGTTGTTCATAAGTAGCTTCAGTATCTCGTATTCAGTATTGGTAAAAGAAATCTCCTCGCCGTTAAGCCTTACTATCTTTTCCCTGTCATCAAGCTCAAGACCGCCTACCAACAAAGTTTCGCCGAGAGCGGTATTACCGCCGAGTCTGGTATAACGCCTCAACTGCGCATTTACTCTTGCACGAACTTCCAGCGGGTCAAAAGGTTTCGTGATATAGTCGTCCGCACCCTCTTCAAGTCCTGCTATCTTATCGATGTTCTCACTCTTGGCAGTCAAAAGAATGATGGGCACATTGCTATACTGTCTGATATTCTGCATGGCAGTAAGGCCGTCCATCTGCGGCATCATAATATCAAGAAGTATCAAATCGATTCTGTTTTCTTTGACCGCTTCGATAGCCTCGCGACCGTTTCTTGCTTCGAAGAATGTAAAGTTCCGATCTTTAAGATAGATTTTTAATGCATAAAGGATATCATCCTCATCATCGCACAGCAAAATGTTGTACATTACCCCATTCCCCTTACTCAAATGTTTTAAGGTATTCGCTTACTTGTCTCTGAATTTTCTTAGCAACTTCTTTTTCATCTGTGTTGTTCTTATACATTGACTCAATCTCGTCTCGCAATATTTTCTTTATGGGTTCGAAACGAGGGTCTGCCAATCGGAGCGTTTCGTAATAGTTCTTATACTCATCAACATAAGATGTTCCGTCCTCTTTTTGCGCAAGATCCATAACACCGTTAGGCATTACGTATATCACGGGCTTCATAGGTGTTTTCAATTCGTAAGATGTTATAAGCTCATAGCCATCGGGTATCTGATATGCCCGTTCATCAGTCGGATGTTCATCATTCCCTTCCATCACAATTCCATCAAAAGAAACTTTATCTGTCGGAATAAAATTGTATATGGTAGGTCCCCAGTAATACTTATAAACGTACTTCAAAAAGTCCGATATGATGTCATAATTCTTGGTCGTCTTACTGACAACCAGGCTCTTGTTATAAGCAGTAATATTTCCGCTTTGCGCTTTTGTGGGATAACCTGCTATCTCCGCATTTTCACCCAGAATGCTCTTCATACTGTCGAACTGAGATAAGTCAACGGAACCGATATTTACAAAAAGTACTTTATCCTGAAGAAGTTTATTGTATTGTTCCTTTTCCGTTAAAGGTGCGTTGTTACTCGCATAATAATACTTTTTACACTGCTTAAGGATTTTTACAAAGTTATCTGTGGTAAAGTTACAGCATCCCTTTTTGTAATCAAAAAACTCCGATACATCCATTCCGGCCAAGAATATTTCAAACGGATCCTCGCATCCATAGCATAATGCTTCGTACGGGTGTCCGGCAGCTTCCTTCTTATCAAGAAGATTTACAAGTTCGGTAGCTGAATAAGGTTTAGATAATACTCCGCTTTTTGCTATCAGTAAGTCTCTGTTGTAAAAAGAAGGATATCTTAACATTTTTCCATCGACGGTAGATGCATCCCTAAAACTGTCAAACATGTTTTCTTTGTCTACTTCCGTATAGATATCCGAAATGTCACGAATGCAATCTGCCTTTACGTAATCGCTAAAGGTTTCGTTGTCCAAAAATGCTATGTCTACAGCTCCGGCTTTCATTGAGTTGATACTTTTCTGAGCTCTTTCTTCACGTTCTCCTTCAGAATCAATTTTGACGTACTCAAAAGTAACGCCCGGATGAGTCTGCTCATATTCTTTCATAGCACGCTCTATGTTATGATCTCGGTTAGCAAACTGCTGAACATATATTGTTCGGGTCTTTGCTTCCTTGGAAAAGATTCTTAAATCGTTGTCGGTATATACGTATAAATCTCCGGAATCGTTAATTACCATGTCGTCATCACGCACCAGCCTTGGTTCAAAGCTGCATATTATTTCTCTCTCGCCTGTTTTAACGTTCCATCTTATGAAGTCGCCTTCACCGATTTTTCTGTATATTATGTTTCCATCGTTGTCTTCGATAGCGTTATCGATGTAGAGATTCGGACCGGCATATAGTGTTATCGGTTTATAATCATCAAAGTAGAAGTATTCTACCTCATTACCGGAATATATGGCTTTAAAAATCCATACACCGCTTCGAGTCTGAAACAGAGGTTTTTGGGTAACTCCCTTTTTCCCTAACGTAAAAGACAAAAGATGACCCAGCCGATCCGTCAGTACTATTTCGCCTCCGGTACAAACACTGATAAATCTGTCCGTAGCTTCTTCATAAACTGTCATCTCCCTCTGAGGTTTACGGCCCGCTAACATATCCGATTGTATATATGCTTCCGTGTCTATACCCTTAAGTAGTTTTCCGTCTTCCAAAAGGATGCTGGCATAATTCTTTGTCAGTCCGTCGCTTGCTTGTCTGTAGAAGAGTACTTCTTTACCGTTACTGACATTCAAAGAATCTGCTACTATATCTTCTATACAAAAGTTTGTGGTAAGTTCGTTTGTATTACAATCGTAGGTCTGTATTCTTTGAACAAACGTAAAGGCGTAGCTATTATCTTGAACCAATGAAAGATTCGAAATGTAGTAGAATTTGCTTCCGAAAGCCGTGTGCAATCCGTCTTCATCCCTGAAAGAAACGTTTACTCCCGGCGTATAACTGTCGTTGAATAAGCTTCCCACATAATTTGAATAATAGAGACTGATGTTTTTAATCGGCTCGCCGGAAATTTTCCATTTTCCGGATAAGAGATTGTTTTCCTCTTCTTTTGGAGCCGCTTCGCTCCTCTCACAGAATATAAGAAAAAGAATGATTACTGCCAGAATCAGGCAAGTGATAATAGACTTTAGATTTATTCTCATGCTAACCCCTCCGATTTGTAATACCCTTAATCCTCTTATATCTTCTTATTAATCTTATGTAATTACAAGGGGTTTAATCACAATTTAAACTATCTTAACAATTGTTAAGAAAACCCCGGGCCGGTGGTTTCGACTCGGGGTTTTGGGGTTCATTTTTCTTTTACTGTCTGGCCATCTTCGAGGCCACTTTATTGGCATACATTAATTCGTCGGCGCGCTTGAATACGTCGTTCATGCATGTGTCTCTGCCGGGATTAAATTCGGCCATACCGATTGCGACGGAGTAGCGCTCCCACGGTTCTTTGGACTCGTCGTGACTCGTCGTTTTGAAGATTATCTTTAACTCGGAAAGAAGTCTCTCGCGATTGTCGTAGTCACTTCTTTCGAGCAATATCACGAATTCGTCACCGCCTATTCTGAATACGGGCGAGTGATCGAAAGTTACACAGATTAAGTGGCAGGCGCCAAAGATATAATCGTTACCACGCTCGTGGCCGTAATTATCGTTAATCTTCTTTAAGTTGTTAAGGTCTGCCATGATGATACCAAAGCGGGCGGTACCGTTTTCGATATCCTCGTTCACGCGCTTCTCGACCTCATCATACCATGCTTTATTCTTAACGTGCGTAAGCGCATCCTGGTAGGCAAGCATATCCATGCGGCTTACTTCAGTCTTCATGGTTTCAACCTTGCCTTTTTCGTCAAGTATACTTCTGACATATTGTCGCATGTCGGCCGAAAGCTGTGTTACCGCATCGGAAAGGGACTCTACTTCGTTGTGCGTAGAAATTGCCGGGGCATCGTATTTCAATTTATCCGGGTCGGTCTGGTCGTGACTCCTCATAGCAAAAGAAACCACACTCTTTTCAAGCTGCCTGATCGGCTCCGTGATATTCTTGTTCATCCACAGAATAAAGAATGTAATAAAGAGAACACCCAAGAATACAATCAGTACTACATTCATGCCTGTGTATGTCTTAATTACATTTTGAAGGTCTTCAACTTCTATGTCGACGCAAAGTGCAGCGTAGCGTTCGCCGTTGCTGTTTTTAAGCGGTAACAGTGCCGTATAGTCATAGCCCCAGTCTGAGAAGTTTTTAAAAAAAGAAATCTCGTTCTTTTGATAAGCGTTGTTGTACTTAATTACGTCAGCTTCTTCATACACATCATCAAGAATCAGGTCAAGATAATATCCGTCCGGATCGGTTGCGCGCCCTTCAGCCGTATCGGCAGATATGACATTCATTATTACTGTCTGCTCGTCATTAACTATGGGGGTGACTATATACAGGAAATGTATGTCGAAATCTTCCATGATGGAATCCATAAACGCTACAAGCTCTGTATATTCTTCGGACTCCTCACCTGTCTTGACGCACTCATACAGATTATCCTTATCAATATGACTCTCCACAAACTTAAGGATATCCGTCATCCTTCGGTTATATGATTTGTAAAGCGTATTGGTGAACGTTGTGTAAGTAAGAATACTTAAGAATAAACACAGTAAGGTAATGAATGCTAGCGTAAAAATAAAGATGCTTCTCTTGATTGGTCTTCTGCTTTTATCCACTTGTTTTCTCCGAGTTTTCTTTTCCAAATAACAGTTGCTATCATATTCCCCCTTCTATCATCCATTATGAGCGTTAACACAGAATTACTTGTATTTTGCGTAAAAGAAAAAGCAAGGTACAACTAAATGCACCTTGCTCTGTATTATAAATATTAATTAGTTCATCTTGCTGATTTCAACTGCGGTCTGAGAAGCAACCTTAGCGTTGTTGTAAACGAGCTGGATGTTGGATTCAAGTGAATCGCCGCCGGTAAGCTCTACTACTCTTGCAAGAAGGAAAGGTGTGGTAGCCTTACCCTTAACGCCCTGCTCAACGCTTTCTTTGATAGCCTGGTCGATTGCTTTGTTGATGGTATCGTAGTCCATAGCGTACTGCTCGGGAATTGGATTGGTAAGAAGCATACCGCCTGCCATGCCGAGTTCGCGCTTAGCTACGAATGCAGCTGCAACTTCTTCGGGAGTATCAAGTCTGTAATCTACTTTGAAACCGGACTTTCTGGTGTAGAAAGCAGGAAGCTCTTCGGTACCGTATCCGATTACGGGAACACCCTTTGTCTCAAGGTACTCAAGTGTAAGACCTAAGTCAAGAATAGCCTTGGCACCTGCACATACTACCAATACGGGAGTCTGAGCGAGCTCTTCAAGATCGGCTGAGATATCCATTGTGGTCTCTGCTCCTCTGTGAACACCGCCGATACCGCCGGTAGCAAATACCTTAATACCAGCCATTGCTGCGATAATCATTGTAGTGGCAACTGTGGTAGCACCATCCATTTTTTTGGAAACGATGACGGGAAGGTCACGTCTTGAAACCTTGGTAACCTTCTGACCTGTCTTGCCGAGGTATTCGATTTCTTCCTTGGAAAGACCTGCCTTAAGGCGTCCGCCTATAATAGCAATTGTAGCGGGGATCGCGCCATTGTCTCTGATAACCTTTTCAACATTGAGAGCGGTCTCAACGTTCTTGGGATAAGGCATACCGTGTGAGATGATGGTTGATTCGAGTGCTACAACCGGTTTTCCTTCTTCAATAGCCTTTTTAACTTCGGGGGCTACGTCCAAATACTTGTTTAATTCCATAATCTTTTCTTCTCCTATCTATATAAACCTTATGGGTTTATTCTTATTTAATCTAAGCCGGCTCTCTTAAGAACTGCTTCAATGCTCATTGATTCATTGATGGTGGTGGTGCTTTCGCAGGCAATAGCAGCGGCTGCAAGGCCTACCAGTGCGGTTTCTTTTAACGACATTTCCTTAGTGTAGGCGTATGCAAATCCGGCCATCATTGCATCACCGGCACCTGTTGCATTCATAAGCTTGCAAGGAAGGTTTCTTACGTGGAAGCCGTTTTTCTTGTCAGCGATGTAGATTCCGTCTTCGCCGAGAGTAAGGGCTACTGTCTTAACGCCGGCGTCGGTAAATACCTTCACTGCTTTCTCAAGTGTCTCGTCAGAAGCAGACTCAACTTTAACCCCTGTAAGAATGCGGGTCTCAAGTGCGTTGGGCGTTACTGCATAGAGATTGGACAAAGAAGGCAGAAGTCTTGCCGCTTTGGTACAAGAAACGGGGTCTGCAAAAATCGGAACCTTACATTTCTTGGCAAGAAAAGCAATACTCTCGGTAGGGATGTTGGTGTCAACCACTACAAGCTTAGCCTTGTTAATCTCAGGAAGTCTCGTCTCGAGATACTCGGGGGTGATGTTCTTGTATATGTTCATGTCGCTTATTGCAACAGACATATCTCCGTTGTTGTTGGCAATAAATAAGTAGGATGATGTTGCATCATTGGGGCACTTGCAGTATCCTTCAATATCGATTCCGAGTTCATTACAGCTGTCGATGATTTTCTTACCGTTGTCATCATCTCCTATTGCGGTAATGAGCTTTACTTTCATACCTAACAGTGTCATGTTGTGCGCGATATTTCGCCCTACACCGCCGAGCGAAATAATGATTCGTCCGGGATTGGAATCCCTGGGAATCAAGGGGGCATCAGGCTTACCGCCTATATCTACGTTCACGCCTCCTATTACTACGCAATATTCTCTGTCCATACTCTAACTTCTCCATATCTCTTTATTTATAAGAAATAAAAAACCCGTGACAAAGCCGACTGGAAAAAGGCCATACCCCGGGTCTTTACTAGCTTATTCGTTTGTATAGTTATCAAAATAGCCCTGAATCAAAATAATCGGGGTTCCTTTATCGCCGGAACCGGATGTTAAATCACACAGGGAACCAATTAAGTCGGTCAGCTGTCTCGGTGTAGTACCCTGGGACGCCATATTGCCCTTTAAGTTACCGTCCTTGGATCTGATCTTCTCGGAAATGGCTTCTTTGAGCGCGTCTCCCGAAAGGTTCGCAAAATCATTGTCGGCAAGATATTTGAGCTTTAATTCATTGGGCGTACCGATAAGTCCGTCTGTGTATGCGGGCGAAACAACAGGATCTGCAAGTTCCCAAATCTTACCCTGAGGATCCTTGAAAGCGCCGTCACCGTATACCATAACTTCAACGTGCTTGCCTGTCTTCTTAAGGATTTCGTCCTGAATGTTGACTACTAAGCCGTCGCAGTCTCTGGGGAAGAGCTTAATCTTCTCTTCTGTGGACTTATTGGAACCGAGAAGTCCGTACTTCTCATTACATCCGCTTCCGTTAACGGGAGCTGTCAGTAAATCATCCAGTCCGCATACCACTCTGGCACCGCTGTTACGAAGAATTCGCTTGGTTCGTACTCTTGTGTGAATGTCACAGGTAATAATCTTATCTACATAATCAAGAATGGTCTTGGCGCGGTTAGCAAAGATAATCTCTACCTCACAGCCTTCACCCTTAATAATGTCCGAATAATACTGAACATAGTCAACACCGGTAAATTCGTGCTTGTTGTCTCCGAAGAGTTCTCTGTACTTCTCTAAAGTAAGTACGTCTGAATAGGGATTAACACCGGCATCGTCAAGCTGGTCGTAAGTAAGAAGAGCATTGCCTACTTCGTCACTGGGGTAGCTTAACATGAGAACAATCTTCTTACATCCTCTAGCGATACCTCTTAAATTGATGGCAAAACGATTTCTTGAAAGTATCGGGAAAATTACACCCACTGTCTCACCGCCGAGTTTCTTCCTAACATCCTCTGCGATATCATCGACTGTAGCATAGTTACCCTGAGCTCTGGCAACAACAGATTCCGTAATGGCAATTACATCTCTGTCTCTTAACGAAAAGCCTTCGCTCTCGGCCGCAGCAAGAACGCTGTCAACCGTAATCTTGACCAGATCGTCTCCTTCACGGATAATGGGGCCTCTGATTCCTCTAGAAACTGTTCCTACTAATCTCTCCATTTTACTCCCTCTCGCTTTTGTGTAATCCCCAATTGCACAAAATACTACTTTTACATTATACACAATATGAATTAAAATATAAAGTTTTTTTGAGAGTACAATGAGCTAAAGCCCGATTCTACGCTGTTTTCTCGGCCTTCGGCTTAAATCTTTTAATCAATGCGGCATACGCAAGTATCAATGAAAGGTAGTTTGTTGTCAGATAGTATGAGCTTGCATATGCAGGCACGACTATTGTCAATGCGGCATATTCTGCCAAAAGAACGATTCCAAACAGACCAAAAGAAAGTGATGCGAAATCTTTTCTTTGGCCAAACTTGATGATACCTGAAATGAATAGCCACAAGTTAATAATGCACAAGGCGATAAATGCGTAGAGCAGTCGTCTTGAACCTGTTAGCAAGTCATTGTATTTACTTTGGAATTCGATTGATGTTTCTCCGACTTTTGTCTTGGACGCTAACTCATCCCATATGTACGTGTGATAATTACCGTAAAGATCGTTTCTTCCGATATCCCATGCGTCGTATTTGTAAGGCGGAATATCCGAAGGCTCTCCGGCGTAGTAAGGATTTGGGAAAACATACTCTCCCGCAAAGCTGACCGTTATGGTATTTACCAGTGTCCTGAAATAAATTTTCGGATTGTGCAGAGCAATACTGTAATATGCTTTCAGGAATTCTTTTGTAATATCTGCCGGAGCTCCGGACTGATTTATGTCCGAGTATCCCTTAACTTGCGAATTGTATCTTAAATATGAAGCCAGACCAAATTCTGCAATCAGCTGATGAG
Source organism: Lachnospiraceae bacterium (assembly GCA_017553505.1). Lineage (GTDB taxonomy): Bacteria > Bacillota > Clostridia > Lachnospirales > Lachnospiraceae > UBA1258. The sequence continues at coordinate 1,874 of JAFZLD010000021.1, read as the reverse complement.
GAATTACGGCGTCGATGGCTTCCAAATCTTTCTCGGCGCCTTCATACTGCAAATTGACTTCCTGTGTATTTAAGAGTGTACGCAATTTTGTAAGCGCGTTCACTATCTGATAATCTTTTCCATAATATGTCTTCATTCCGATTTCCTGAGGGATGGAAATCAAAAGAAATAGTACTGCAAATAGCAGGAGTTTACAGATTTTCGAGCGGATTTCTTTGGCGGATGTGCAAAGTATGTAGATAACATACCAGGCCGTTGCCCAGATGATTCCTTCACTTCTCCAAACTGCAAGGAATGCACCGAGAGCTGCAATGAGGATGGTTTCTTTGAACGTTCTTTGGCGGCCTTCGATTATATCAAACAATACAATTGCCGCATAAATCAGCGCGACAATCAAATATTGAAATATGCGATAGCTGTCTCGCATTATTACGAGAAAAGAAGGCAAGAGGAATATTGCAAGGGTTATATACTTTAACTTGGGAGTTACCTGCTCTGCACGATAGAATGTATACGCTATCATAAAAATAAAGAAGAGCCACTGGATTCCCAAAATCATAAAATCTATAGGGAAAAAGAGCAGACAAGCACCATAGATGTAGCTTGAATACGCGCAGTGCCAGTAATCCGGCGTAAGTCGAACTGCGCAGGAGTACGTAACCAAATTATCGATTGAATATGCAAATACGTACGGCCAGCAAAGAGCAAGAAAAATTAAGCCTATAAAAAAGAGGCTGATAAATACAATATAAGACTTCTTGAAATTCTCAATTATGTAAAAAAACAGTTGCCAAAACAAAAAAACAAGTAACAAAGCGATGAGCTCAGTCATTATATATGTCAATGTGGTTTCACTCTTATGTGTGATTACCCTGTTAAGAGGTATCGTACCACTGGGGTTAAGGCCAACATTTTTAAATACCTTACCCTGCCATGCAATTGTCAATAACGAGTGAATAATCGTAATGATTAGTCTTATTCGCTTTATTGATATTTTTTTACCCATGCATTTCTTCTCCCAATAAATCTATGTAAGTTTAGGACTTATTTTGCTCTCACAATCTTTTTAATATCAGCTTTATCAACCCGGAATGATTCTTTCATTTTCTGTATCGATTTATTATATGTCCATTCATCGAGATGATTATTTGGTGAATTCATGTAATCAATGCATTTTGCAGGGTACTTGGCCATTACTGTGGCGACAGCCCATGCAACACCCATCCTGGAATAATATGAATCTGTATATAGAGAGTTAAGAACGTTTATAACTCTATCAATATACTCATCATTAAGGAACTGGCTCATAAGCATAATTGCTACAACTCTGACTTCATACTCTTTTTTGGAGTCTTTATATTCCATAAGTAAATTATATGTTTCCTGAGGATATTTTTTTGCAATCTTGAATGTTTGACAAAGAGAGTCATTTACGGACCAATCATGGATTGTTGGAATAATTTTCCTTAAGTACTCCAATAAAACGTTAATATCATCCCTAGCATAACCTATTACTAGAACCTGAAGTAATTCCATCTCAAATGAATCCAGAGGATTATTATCAAGAAATTCGCGATAATTATCTTTGGCTATTTTCTTAGCTAATATACGCATCTGAGGAATTCGTACTCCGGCACAAGGTGTCTTGGCCGTAGGGTTGAGTTTTAAAAAGAATTCTGCATTTTTAGGATCTGATAAAGCATCTATCTCCTTTTTAATTTCTTCTATTTTCACGGCCTGATTCCCCCTTAGTTTTATATTTAAAAGTAAGCACATTTTAAATTATATCAAAAAAAATAAACCCTGAGAATTCAAGGTTTAAAATAAAAACATGCCCAGAACCGGAATCGAACCAGTGACACGAGGATTTTCAG
>JAFZLD010000020.1 GCA_017553505.1 Lachnospiraceae bacterium | reverse complement strand
CTCCACCAACAAAGAAGAGACTAGCCTGAGCCAGTCTCTTTGTAAACCGGGATGCAACCTCCCGGAAGGTATTCACTTTCAACCCACTATGGCCTCAGGCCGGAACGAGAGGGGTTGCATCTCGTTTTACAACTGAAGCGCTTTTTCAGCCAAAATGTCGACAAACGGCGTAAATGCGCGTTTCTTTAAAAAAGTGAGGTACGCACCGGGGTACATGAGAATGTTGATGCCGCATGCCTCCTTTTTACTGTATTTGCGGGTTCCTTCTAAAATTCAAGTCCCATCTTCCGCAGACATCAAAAGGCTTAGCCCTTTTTCGTTATCTCTCGGGCCGGTAATATGGCTCAATTTTTTATGTTTCAACACAATGAATCATTTATATAACAACAATGAATTGATAATTGATTTCTCTACCCATTGTCGCTATGCTTTGTTTGTAAGCTTACAGAACTAAAACGCAAAACATTTTGCCGGTTGAAAATGATATTGGAGAGTGATGTGGAATGAATATTACAATAGGAGAAAACATAAAGAAATTAAGGACCAAAAAAGGTGTTACGCAGGAAAGACTTTCTGAAAGCATTGGGGTTACTCCGCAGGCTATCAGTCGTTGGGAATCTGAATCAGGATATCCTGCGATAGAGTATCTGCCTGATATAGCCGGTTTCTTTGGCATAAGTGTGGATGAGTTGCTGGGTGTTAAGCTTTCGGAGCGTGAAACAAGACGTGAAAATATTTATACTGCAATAAATAACATAGAAGATTCTGGGTATAATCGTGCTTCGATAGATTTGTTAAGAGAGGCTCATGTGGAATTTCCAAACGACATGAAGATAAGTCTTTCTTTGGCTAAGGCTTTATGCTCTGAAATGTTCGAAGAAAATCCCAACACCTCATTCTTAAGGGAAGCAGAGAAAATGCTTCGAGGTCTCATCAGACAGTCAGATGATTATGATTTCAGGTTTGAATGTATCAAAAATCTGGCAGTTCTTTACAAAGAAGCCTGGAAGGATGAACAGGGCTATGCCGATGTAGTTAAAATGCTCCCGAGCATTTGGTCATGCAGGGAAATGTTTATCACAGATTTCTTTAACGGAGCTAATCAGGAAAAGGCTGAAATCAGTGATTGCTTAGTTACTCTGTCACGTTGTCTGGTCAATAATCTCCGTGATTATGTGGCATACATTCTACCGAATGAGGAAGATAATTGGGATACTAAGATTGGCTATTTTGAACGCATTATAGACTTTTGCAAGTTCATATCGGAAATAACGAATGAAGAAAAGTCAGCCGATTTTAATGGCGGCATTGCAGTACTGTACAGATATATATCAACTTATTATGTGGCTCAAGGAAAAAAAGAAGAAACCTTAACCAGCCTTGAAAATATGCTTGCCCATGTAGAAAAAATCTGTACCGGCACATCCGATAAAGAGTTACCTCACAATACAGCATGGTATTTCCTGCGCTATATGGAACATGAAAGATATAATCCGGTATGTAAAGAAAAGAGGTTTGTTGTCATTAAAGATAGAATGGAGAAAATGGCAAAGTAAATACATCGTTCAACTCTGATCTTCTGTAGGCAATTATATGAATGGCCATCTCCCAATTCAGTGAGACAACGGATTAAGTCAAATGACTTAATCCGTTTTTCATTATATCTAAATATCTATGCACTGATAGCTTATAAATAAATTTCCTAGTGCAATAATCCAAAAAGTATGATAGAATAATTTCGAACATCAGTTCTGAGCGAAACTATGCCCGAAGATTTGCTAACACCGGAGAAAAGTATTCAGCAAATTGAAAAGGAACAAATGGAACGGCTTCAGAAAAAAGCTAAAGTCGGCAAACTGATGTTAGATGAGTGAGGTGCGAAGATGAAATATTCATACAAAGAAATGCCGGAACAGATGAAAGGAACATATGGGGATTTTTCCCGTAACTTCGGATTTTCGTGGAAAGAATTTGTTGTTACAGTACCATCTCCGTTATTTCTTGTAACAACATATAAGGCAAACGGTCAGCCTAATGCCTGCATGCAGTCCTGGGCTACATTTACAAGCGCAGATCATGGTAATGGGTTTTATGCTATCCTTGCCAGCGTCAATAAAAACGGCCATTTATACACGAGTATCTCTGAAACCAAAGAAGCCGTTATCAATTTCATGTCGGCAGAATATCATGCCGCTTGTATGAGCACCATCAAGAACAATCAGTATGAGGAAGACGAAATCACAGCATCCGGGCTTACTGTAGAAAAGGCATCTTGGGTTAATGCACCACTGGTACAGGAATGCTTCATGAATCTTGAATGTAAGCTCAAATGGGAAAAGGAAATAGTTCCCGGTGATGACCATGCAATGCTTTGCCTTGAGGTAATCGGCCTTCATATCGATGAAAACCATTTACCTGACAGAACCGGAGAAAGCGGGATCCTATATAACATCCACTATCAGGTCAATCCCGAAAATGTAGGCAAAACCGCCCACGATTACGCCGGAGTACTGCAAAAGAAAATTGATGTTATGGAGTATTAAGAAATGGATAACCAAGCCGGTAAACTGATGTTAGATGAATAGTGCTTACTCTTCATCTTCTTTTACCGCCTCGCCACCCTCGGCAAGGTTCTCAACGGTTTCGATTTCTTCCTCTTCTGCCTCGTTAAGCTTGCTCGTGAAATGATTGTACTGAGAGATGGCTCGCATGATTGCGTTAAGGTCCGCGGGAGAGAACATTCCTGCTGCCTTGGAGAGTCCGCCGATGCTCTCGACGTTGACGCGCAGGCTGCCACCGCTCGGGAGGCTGATGTTCAGCACTTTCTTAGGGTCGGACATGTCGCCGAGGCATATTGAGTTCGTATTGTAATCGCACTCAAAGACTACGCCGTTGTACTCAATCAGACCGTCTTTGGCCAGGTGCTTGTAGGGACATTTCTGCTGCTCGCCGTTTAAAATCGCGGCAAAAGAAGCCCCCCTTGTAAAGCCCTCAGCCTTCTGTGCCTGTGCCTTTGTTTTTGCAGGGTCTACGCTCTGCATGCTTGAAATACCTGATATTACCATACTCATCCTTTCCGCAGTCGATCTGTCGGTCACGACTGCACCGCTCCCCGGAAAGGGCCGAGCGGCCTTGTGTTTTTATTTAAGCCTGCGCGGTAAAAGAAGGCAGGCTGTCATATACCTCCGTAAGCGGACTCCAGCTTAAAAGATCGAAGCTGTCGTCTTCGTCCTCCGAATCCTCGGCATCTTTAAATACGTCACCGCACTCGCCGCTGTTCTTTCTTTTGGCATCCTCTATGGTATCGGGGAGCTTATTATATGCATCGGAATCGTGAAATTCTGCTACAACGCGACTGATTGCGGCATAGATGTATTCACGATACGGGTCGTTTTGAGATATTCCGCCCAGCGCCGATGATATGATGTTTGCGGCTTCTTCTTTGCTCTTGGCATGCTTAAGTCGTTCTTCCACAGCCTCCGCCATCCGCTGAACTCTCAATGCCTGAGCGTACAGTACGGGATTGGTTCTTTGAAGGTAGTTAAGTTCTTTCTCAGAAAGCTTCTTGCCCGATTGGAGCTTGGCCATGATGCGAGCGTCCATTTCCGCGCGCTCTTCGTCAGACATTTTCGACACCTCGTTACCGCTCTCCAGAATACATTCGACAAGTTCCTTGGTGCCGGTGATTTTCTTAGATTCCTCTTGATTAAGATTTAAGCTTATATTCATGTACCCTCACATAACCGCAATAATAAAAGCGCGTCTTTCAATGATTTTCAATCCATTGAAAAACACGCTTCCGTCGCTAAGATATATATCGGTTACATTGCAGCAATTTTTAACCGCTAATTATTATTTTTTCTCTTCTTTTGCATAATGTAACATTTTACCTTAACCGTTGGCAACAGGTGCGCGCCCGGAACATGCGAAAACCCCCGGTGCGGGGACACCGAGGGTCTTCTGAGAATTATGTAATTAGTTGGTTGGGCAAATATGATTTATTCGTCAAAGAACTCTACCGAAGCGAGTTTCTCTGCACCTAAATCCCACATTACGTCTACGGTCTTGTTGCCGAACTTAAAGACGTAGCGAGTCTGTCTTGCGTCATTTTCACCGGGGTCGGTGTAGTCGTAGTAGACTTCGTGCCACTCGCTGTCGTAGTTCTTGTAGCCGTAGAGGCGCTCAATCTCGGCGCACACCTTGGGAAGGTCTGTCTCAACCTTTGCCTTGGCTTCGGCATCGGTGAAGCTCTGAAGGCCTGCCCAGTGCTCTCTGCCGCGGATTGCGACACCTATTATCGATAAGTCGTTCATGTTATAGACTACGATGTAGTCGGTGCTGTTGGATGACCCGCCGACCTGATTCCAGATTACATTGTACATGTCGTGGTCCGTGCCATCCTCGGGGTGAGCGGCTGAGGGCTTAAATGCCTGAACTACCGGCTCCCAGCCTTCTGCGGTACCCTTGCCGAAGAGCTTCTCGAGGGGTTCGCGGCTCATCTCAATGAGTTTTTCCTCGGTGACGTTCTCAACATCCACGTAGGGTGAAGGGGTATTGACGCCTTCTTCTTCCCACATTTCCTCGACTTCCTGCTGCATTACATAGTCTTTCTTTGTCTGATAGTCTATAAAAAGAAGCAGCTGCTCATCAGTCATCTTTTCGGGAAGGTGAAGCTTGTGGTCTTCCTCGACGTAGCATACACTCTGGCCGTCCCACTCTGCGAGGGTGGCAACGCGCTTAACTTCGCCTTCGGGGAACAAGCCTTCTGAGTTGTACTTTCTTTCGAGTTCAGCCATACGAAGAGTTTCTTCGTCGGTAAGTTTTCTGCTGTAAGCCTCGTCGATGGTCACGCCGGTGTCGTTCTCAAGGTCGAGGGAATATTCCTTGATTTCAAAGTCCGGCATAGCTTCCATGCGGGACTGAACGCTCTTGTAGTACGCGTAAGAGCCCGCTCCGGTAGTTCCGAAGATTAAGATAACAATCAGTGCGGTGATAACGCCCGAATATCTGAATCTTAAGTCGCCGGCGCGCTTTCCTTTCTTACAGTTTTCATATATTTCTTTTTGCAAATCACTGCTAATCTCAATGTTTGAAAATAAATCTTTGCTAAATTCGTTCTTAATCACAGACTAAACCTCCATCATAAGCCTTGCCGAGCTCGGAAAGAATCTCTCTGGCTCTTTGCAGGCGTTTCTTCACGGCAACCTCTGAGATGTTGAGAATGGCTGCGGTTTCTTTGACCGAATAGCCTTCTATGTAGTAGAGGATTACCACGGTTTTAAGTTTAACGTTTAAGTTCCAGATAAGATTTAGCTTTTCTTTGTCTTCGAATCCGAGTCCTTTCGTGATTCCGATGCTTTCCTCCACCTCTTCAAGAGGGACTGCGGCATGTTTCTTATGAAATCTAAGGAACTCCTTGCATTTATTCTGTGATACCTTGATAAGCCAAGCTTTCTTATGTTCTTCGGAATGAAACCTCGGGCGTTTGGTCATATATGTAAGAAAAGTCTCCTGCAAAACGTCCTTCGTGTCCTGCTCGTTTTTAAGGATTACGAAGCATATCTTGTAGAGCATGTTACTGTAGTTTTCTATGGCACGCTCCAGGCTCGCATTCCTTGCTTCCTGATTCATTTGTTGTCCTCCTAAATGTGATAACAACAGGTCTTCGCGAATGGCCTTACACACTATATATGATTGGGGTCAAAGAAAGGTGACAACATTTTGAAAAATTTTTTCACCGCTTTTTATCATACTACAATCGGCCAAAGAAAATTTTTAAAAAAGCATTGATTTTTTATTTTTCCGGTGTTATATTAAGAACACACATTCGAGAACATTTGTTCGTCGATATTTATAAGGAGGTACCGTCATGAACGAACAGTATAAGATTATAGCCGTCGATTTTGACGGCACGCTCTGCTACAGCTCCTGGCCGGAACTCGGCGCTCCGAACACTCCTCTCATTGAGTACTTACGTAAATGGAGAGCCGAAGGCAATAAATTAATCCTTTGGACGTGTCGCGCCGGCGACGCCCTCGATAAAGCCGTCGCCTGGTGCACCGACCAGAAACTCACCTTTGACGCCGTGAACGATAACCTCCCCGAGGTTATCGCTCTCTACGGCAACAACTCACGTAAGATTACCTGCGATTACTACATTGACGACAGGGCGGTTCTCCCCGAGGCCGTTTCCTTTTGATAATCGATATGGATGATATACATGCCGATTCGGGCGCGGAATTCGCCCGACATTCCTACATTGCCATAGATATGAAGAGTTTCTATGCGTCGGTGGAATGCGTTGCGAGGGGCTTAGACCCCTTAAAGGCTAATCTTTTGGTGGCTGATTCGAGCAGGTCGGATCAGACCATCTGCCTTGCGGTATCCCCGGCGCTTAAGGCTATCGGCGTCCCCAGCCGCCCCCGCCTATTTGAGGCCAAGCAAGCGATACGCAAGTACGAGAAGCTGCACAATACCAAGGTTTTATATATAACCGCCGTCCCCCGCATGGCCGATTACGAGAAGGTCTCCGCGCGGATTTACGGAATATATCTTAAGTACGTATCCCCCGAGGATGTTCATGTGTACAGCATCGATGAGTGCTTTATCGACTGTACGCCTTATCTTCACTTCTACGAGGATGAAGCCCGTAAGACCGGCAAGCTTCCGGCGCATGTTATGGCACTTACCATGATAAGGGATGTTCTTAAGAATACGGGCATTACCGCTACTGTTGGCATAGGCACTAATTTATACCTTGCCAAGGTCGCCATGGATATAGTGGCTAAGCGTGTTCCCGCCGACAGGGACGGAGTACGTATCGCCTCCCTCACGGAGGATTCATACAAGCGTCTTTTGTGGGATCACAGACCCCTTACCGACTTCTGGCAGATAGGCCACGGTAAGGCTTTGAGACTTGAGAGTAATCATATGTATACCATGGGCGACATCGCCGAGCGTACCCAGTGGGACGAGGAATGGTTCTATAAGACCTTCGGCATAGATGCTGAGATTTTAATAGATCACGCTTGGGGCATAGAGCCTGTCACCATGTACGATATTAAGCATTATAAGAGTGACAATAATTCCCTCTCCAACGGTCAGGTACTCCCCCGCCCTTACAAGTTTGAGGAAGCCTGCCTCGTTCTTCGCGAGATGATAGATATCTTATGTTCCGATATGTATCGTAAGAATCTTGTCTCCGAGAAGTTCACCTGGTGGGTCAGCTATGATTACAAGAGCCTTGAGTACTGCCCGGGCTATGACGGCCGACTGGCCATAGACTGGTACGGAAGACTTCACCCCGCCCACTCTAACGGCACCGTAAGATTACCTTCCGCCACTAACATTTCCGGGCCGATAAGTGAGCTCATTATGGCCGATGTCAAGCGTAAGTGCGACCGCCGTATACTCTTTAGAAGGCTTGGCGTATGCGCCTGCGAGGTCTCATCCGATAACGGAATGTATCAGCTTGATTTATTTACCGATTACGATGCGCTTAATAAAGAGAAGCAGCTTCATGCCGCCCTCCTGGACGTTCGTACCAAGTACGGCTCCAACTCCCTTATAAAGGGCATGAATCTCTTAGAAGGCGCCACCGCCATACAGCGTAACAATCAGATCGGAGGTCACAGGGCATAGGCTTCTCCGGTCTGTTTACTCACCGGAGGAATGATTATGAATAATGTACCAAGTTACGCTTCGCTTCCTTCCTCTTTCAAATACAGCAAGGTCTACGAGAAAGGCAAGCCCAAGCATGACAAGGACGACCCCTTTTCCTTTAAACACCCGTCCATGGACTGTTCCAAGCGGGCCAAGATATTTAATCCTTTCGATGCCCTTAAGGGCTTTGACGAAGAGCTTTCGAAGTCGGAGCAGACAGTTACCGATTTTTACAATAACAATACCGATACCCTTGACGATTATCCCTAGGAGGCAGCCATGTGTACCAGATATGCCCTCGAGAAAGACCTTCCCGAGCTTAAGGAAATAGTTGAAGAAGTCTACCGCTCCGTACTGGCCTCGCGCTTTATAGAGTCCCACGGACGCCCTATAGTTACAGACGGCGAGGTACGCCCTACCGACATCGTCCCCGTCCTGGCTCCTAATAAGGAGGGAGTTAAGACCGTATACCCTATGCAGTGGGGCTATTTGACCGGTGAGAATAAGCGTACTCTATTTAACGCCCGCGTAGAGACCGCCGGCGAGAAGCCTACTTTCCGCGATTCCTGGCAGTATCAGCGATGCATCATACCCGCCTCTTATTACTTTGAGTGGCAGCACTTTAAGAGTCCCGACGGTAAGGACAAGACCGGCGACAAGTTCTCCATCCAGCCTACCGGCTACACCGTCACCTGGCTCTGTGGCCTGTATCGCATCGAGAACGGCTATCCCGTCTTCGTAGTCCTCACCCGCGAGCCCACAGTCGAAATGAGCACCATCCACGACCGCATGCCCCTCATGCTCCCCGAGGACAAGATTGACGAATGGCTCAATCCCTCCACCAAGCCCGAGGATTTGCTCCCTTATGCGCTGTCGGACATGATAGTAGAAAAGGCTGAAGAATAATACTATTCTTCAGCCCTGCAATTACTCCCAGAACATCTTTATTCTGTTGTCTTTCGGTACGTAGTACGGACTGCTCTCATCTATGTCATACACTTCATAGAACTTATCAAACTGTCCCAGTACACCGTTTATTCTTGCCTTGCCCGGCAGATGCTCATCATTAAGCACAGCCTGAAGTCCCGCCTCTTCGAAATACATTGCTTTATCGTAAGCATATGCTCTGAAGAACGCATCGTAGTCGGGATTTTCATGAGTTTCCAGAATGTTAAGGCATATCTGCACCGCCATCAAGTCTGCTAAGGTTTCTGACTTGACCCGGTCACCGTCTACCTTGCCGCCGTACTCAACTTCATACCCGTCGAAGAACTCCTTAATGCTCTGAATTCTTGAGTCATATTCGGCTCTGCCTGCATCACTCATCCAAGGCTCATATATACCATGTGCACCGTAATCGATATGCATAGTATCATAAGTGTGTGAGATTTCATGAGCCAGACACTCACCGTAACGGGCAAGTTTCTCCTCATAAGGCATATTGTCATCCGCTACATGATCAAGCATTCCGATTGATACGTATATTACATTTAACTCCGGGTAAGATCTCGCATCAATATCGAATACATTGCCACGATACAGCTTTCTGTCATCATCCTCCGTAAGTGTCTGCTCATAGTTAAAGCGCATACGGTCCGTAAGAACCGCAATGTAATTATCCACAACATTATCGCCGAGAGTCACATCCGACAAGTCATTGTACACTTCCAGTTCACCGATAGCCTCATTCATAACCCATATTTTTCTCTTGGCCGCTTCCTTGTCCGCCGTACCGAGCCATTCGATACTATTTACAAGTTCCTTGGCCTCTCCGATTACTTCGTGGGTAATATTCGCAATATCATCCTTGGCCTTTTCGCCGTAATACCTTGTAATGTATTCGGTTAAGAGGCATTCCATAAAGCTGACGCTTGTAATATAATAAGCGAACTCTCTATATGCCTCTGTGCTTGTCTCTGTCGCATCGTAAATAGCAATCGGACACAACGTAGTTATTGTGGTAAAAAGCGTATAGTCTCTTAACGCTTCGGCATTCTCCGCCACGAAAAGATTATTTAGAAACGTCGCGATACTCTTTTCAGCCAGTATTCTGTTGACATTTCCACCCAATCCCTGTGCTTTAAGGATTTCAAATAGCGGCAGCGATACTCCCTTTTTCTCGAATTTGTCCGCATCATAATAATACAGAAGTCCGTCGTTTTCAGTACTGCTATGGTAAGTAGTAATTATATCTGCCACAGTAGCAGAGTTTTTGAGTATTTCCCGAGTCCTGCTCTCTGAGTACCCCAGTTCTTCCATAAACGATAAGAATATCCGACCCATCGAATCTTCAGGTTCCGCATCTACCATTGCAGTATAACGGGCAATCGTAGCCGAGAAATCCTCAGGCATATAATAAAGCGAATAGTATCCGTTCTCATCCGTATTCACTTCCAAAGCAAGAACTCTGTTAAAGATAACACTCTCCGGTGTTTTGAAATACTCATAAAGACCGTATAAATTCTTAACCTTGTCGATTGGCTCAAGGTATTTCTTTATAGTCTTAATACGTGTATCTCTGTCCCCGTAATTCATTATCTGACGGTATAAGGTAACCGCCTTATACATGTCATCGTCTGCGCTGAGACCTGAGATATCCGTATTTTCAAGAATATCAATAAGGCGTTCCTTAATAATAGGCTGATTGTCATATGATGCGCAGGTATAAGCAGCTCCTGTCTGTTTCAGTTTGCCTTCCTGCCCTTTCTTCCACTCCGCATTCACGAACTCGTCGAAGTCCCATATGGGCTTGCCGTTATCGTCGATTTTGGCCGGCACATCGGATGTTTCTTCCGATACTGATACCGTTTCAAAATATGATGCCTCCGTGCTCTCCGAAACCGTCGTAACTTGCTCGTTGCTCTTTCCGCACGCCGTCGGCAGCATCAATGAAACACACACAAGTATTGCCCCAATTCTCTTCCCCATAATTTTAATACTGTTACTCATAATTACTTAACACCCCCTGAAAATGCACGCTTGTGCCTATCTTAATAAAATTATATCATGCAGGCTTATTCTGAGCAGAACCCAAAACAGCAAAAAGACGTGCCACAACACGTCTTTCTTTGCAAGTTAGTACTCTTTATTTTGTCAGTAACACTATTGCATCGGACAACCTGACTTTTCCGGCACTTCCATGCCCGAAATATATCTTGCCCGGTATTCCATATTGATGTCGCGAATCTCCTTCTTGCCGTCAATGTAATCCTGATACATCTCAGCAACTCCTGCCGCACAGCCGTCGCATACGCCTGCTACATTTCCTATGGATTCCGCCACTATCTGCTCTCGCTCCTCGCGAGTAGTATCTTTGATTAATAATGATTTCACGTTACTGTTTCTCCCCGTATCAACTCATGTACTTACTGATAAATTCATCCTGCGGTATAGGCTTTGAGTAATAGTAACCTTGCAGAAAATCGCAGCCGATGTTCTTCATGGTATCGGCCATTTCAAGGTTCTCTACACCTTCGGCAGTAATCTTAAAGCCCATGTATTTAAACGCCTGTATCATGTTCGGAAGAATCTCCTCCGGTTCTTTACAATAGTCCCACACAATACTCATGTCAAGTTTTATGTTGATAAACGGGCACCTTTTAAGGCGTGACAGATTTGAGTAGCCGGTACCGTAATCATCGAGCACGAATTTAAAACCGCTTTCGGTCATGGTGTTCATCTGCTTCTGCAGGAAAGCGTCATCGACCATACAGCCTTCGGTAATCTCAAGGTGCACCTTATCACGGTCCAGCTCATACTTGTCTATTATTGCCGCGTAGCGTTCCGCAAGGTCGGTTCGTACAAACTGCGCGGGCGAAAGGTTAACGTTTATCCACTCGATATTCTTAGATTCCCCGTCCGATTCACTCATAAACTCGCAAGCCTTTTCAAACACAAGCTCGCCGAGTTCGTTGATACGTCCGCTGTTCTCGGCTATAGGAATGAAGATTCCGGGTGGAATAATCTTACCGTCAAGATCTCTGATTCTTGAAAGTGCTTCCGCGCCTACAACCTTACCTGTTGATGTATCCACGATGGGCTGCAGATACAACTCGAGGCTTCGGGTTTCGAGCGCGTTTTCAATGCACTTCTTAACGTACTTTTCTTTTTCCGTACGGCTTAAGAGTTCCTCTGAAAAGGCGGTTACGTTGCCGGTCCTTCCCACTTCATCAAGCGCCTTTAACATAGTGCTTGCAATGGTCTCTGCGCTGTATTCCGGCTGTGCCAGGTCATATAAAGCTATGCCGACCGAAAGGTACAATTCCGCTTCGGGAGAGCGTAGCGGACGCTTGAATCGTTCAATAATCTCCTGCGCTTTTTCATTAACATCTATATTCGAAGTGGTGAGCAATATGAATCGTCCGTTTCTGAGATAGAACACTTTGGATTTGGGACACAGTTGTTTTAAGTACTTGCCTATAATTACAAGGCCAGCCTGCATCTGCATGTATCCGTATACTTCTCGCATTTCGTGGTAGTTATATACGGATACACCTATCGGAATTTCGTCGAGGCTTGAAACATGCTCTGCAAGGTGCTCGTTAAAAGCAAGGTTATTGAAGGTTGCACCCTTAAGGTCGAGATAATACTCGGGGTTTTCAAATGCCAGGAACACTACCAAAATCGCCATGAATATAAATGTGTCCATGACGAGGAAATTAGGCAGTGCAAGCCTTAGTATCAATGCGGCGAGTATTATCAGATTGTAAAAAAGCATGCTGTATTTTTCACGCCTTCTGCCGAGTTTGCGTCTGTACAAAAGCAGCGAAATAAATGACAGCAATACGTAATAGAATCCGCAGACATATACCATATTGTACAGTTGCCCGGAATGATATCCGTACCCGTCTGCGTAAAAGATAACATGAGTAAACTGCCATGATCCGAAGAACCCCGATATAAGCGTAAGAATAACGCCGGCATGCATGGGCAGTCTGATTAAGACTCTTATGGCAGCATCCTTCTCAAGCGTATCCTTCATAACTGCGGTTGCGAAAAGATACAGCATATATGCTCTTGAAAAGAATGCAACAAAATAAAGCGCGTTAACAATTTTAACCGTTGTTATGGTGTAGGCGGCATAGTTATTGTCCACCGAGCATGCCACAAGATCGGTAAGAATAGTCAGCGTCTCAATCATAACGATATTCAAAAAAATACGACTTCTTCTGAGTCCCAGCCTGGGGCGCGAGAAGAAAAAAGCCAGGATAATTCCCAATATCATTACCAATGGGAGTTCGAAGCTAATATTCCACATGGTACGTTCTCCTTTCAGGCATAACGGCAAGCGCCGATGTCTGATGCAGATTATGCGCACTTTTATTTCTTAAAGTATACCAATGTGAAATTAATGAAACATTTTACACAATTAGAGTGCACCTAAGTACCCGCGCGTTAAAGTAACAAAAGCGCCGCTACATCTGTAGCGACGCCCTTAAAACAATCTATGTCTTACATACTTGCTCTGAATATTGCCAGCATATCCTCTTCTCTTAAGAACTTGGCCGAGCCTTTGCCACCGTTAACTCCGACAGCGCACTTGTGAGCCATGGTTACGAGGTCTTCCTCGGTAGCCTTAACGCCGAGTTCACGAAGGTTGGTAGGCATGTTGATGCTTCTGTAGAAGTCTTCCATAGCCTCGATACCGCGAAGTGCGATTTCTTCGTCCGAGCCTTTGTTCTCAACTTCCATAACGTTGAGGGCGAACTTCTTAAAGCGAGGTAAGCAGTCCTTGTATACGTATCTTGCCCAGCTTCCCCAGATGGCAGCAAGACCTGCACCGTGAGCCACGTCATAAAGACCGCCGAGCTCGTGCTCAAGCTTATGAGTCATCCAGTCGCCACCGTCATTACCGCAACCGGTAAGACCGTTGTGAGCAAGGCTTCCTGCCCACATAACCTCTGCGCGGGCATCGTAGTTCTTGGGGTCGTCTCTTAAGATGACAGCGTTCTTTTTAACTGTCTTAAGAAGGCCCTCTGCAAGAGCATCTGTAAGCTCCATGTTGCCGCCGTTGGTGAAGTATCTCTCCATGGTATGCATCATGATATCGGTGCATCCGCATGCGGTCTGGTAGTCGGGAAGTGTCATGGTAAGCTCGGGATTCATGATTGCGAATCTTGGACGACCGAAGTCACTGCTGTAACCGCGCTTAACAAGGCCCTCTTCCTTGGTAATAACGGAAGAATCGCTCATTTCGCTGCCTGTTGCCGCAATGGTAAGAATTACGCCGAGAGGAAGGCATCCGTCTGCGGTTCTCTTATAGTCATAGAAGTCCCACACATCACCGTCATTGGCCACGCCGTAACCGATAGCCTTAGCGGAGTCGATTGCGCTTCCGCCGCCGACTGCAAGCAGGAAATCTACTTTTTCTTTTTTCACAAGTTCAATACCTTCGTATACGAGACCGAGGTGAGGGTTCGGTACTGCGCCGCCGAGGGTAACATAGCTGATACCTGCAGCATCAAGAGTGTCGGTCACGCGCTTTAACAAGCCCGAACGCACTACGCTGCCGCCGCCGTAATGAATCAGCACCTTCGTGCCGCCGAATTCCTTGATAAGGTCTGCCACCTTGCTCTCGGTGTTACGACCGAACACAACTTTGGTAGGGGTGTAATATTTAAAATCAAACATAATATTGTCCTCCTTTTCTCATTGTAATCATTATACCCGCACTCGCGGCAAAAGAACATAAAAATAGAGCGCCATTACATCGTAATAGCGCCCTGATTGCCGTATGGATAATTATGCTTCGCTCTCCTGAGCCTTAAGGTTTCTTTCCATCTCTTCCTGCACTTCGGGGATTGCCGAAAGCATAGGCTTAACGTCCTTATGACGGAGATTTCTGTCCACATAGTTCTTCGTAAGCTTAATAACGATAGGTGTCAGCGAAAGAACACCGATAAGGTTGGGAATCATCATAAGACCGTTGAAGGTATCGGAAATGTCCCATGCAAGTGAAGATGTCATAATTGCACCTGTGATAATCATAAGTACGAAGATTACTCTGTACACCTTGGCACCCTTGGTACCGAAGAGATACTCAACAGCCTTGGAGCCGTAGTGAGACCAGCCCATAACGGTAGTGAATGCAAAGAGCAATACCGCGATAGCCACGAACCACTCACCGGGCTTGCCGAATACGTTACCGAAAGCGGTTGCAACAAGTGTCGCATCCTTAACACCCTCAACAGGTGCACCGGTAGCAAGGTCAATCATGCCTGAGCTTAATACTACGATAGCGGTCATGGTACATACAATCATGGTATCTGCGAATACTTCGAAGATTCCCCACATACCCTGCTTAACGGGCTCAATAACGTTAGAGTTCGAGTGAACCATAACGGAGGAACCAAGACCTGCTTCATTGGAGAAGATACCGCGCTTACAACCGTTCTTGATGGCAAGCTTTAACGCTTCACCCGCAATACCGCCCGCGATAGCCTTGGCACCGAAAGCAAACTTAAAGATTGAAGCAAACATCGCGCCGATTGTGGAAATGTGCGCGAACATGATAATAAGTGAACCGATTACATATACGATAGCCATGAAAGGAACTACTCTCTCCGCAAAAGAAGCAATTCTCTGAAGGCCGCCGATAATGATAAATCCGCCGATTATTAAAAGTACCGCACCGATCACCCAGTTAACAACACTTACACCGAGTAATGTGGGAGCTTCAACATTTGAGAAAAATGCAGATTCGATATTAAGGGTAATCTTGTTAATCTGACCCATGTTACCGATACCGAATGATGCAAGCATTGCAAAGATTGCAAAGATTACTGCAAGCACCTTGCCGACAAACTTAAAGCCTTTATATCCGCCGAGACCGTCCGTTAAGTAGTACATAGGGCCGCCGGACCATTCGCCGTCTTTGTTCTTACGACGATAGTAAATACCGAGTATATTCTCTGAATAATTGGTCATCATTCCGAGGAATGCAGCTATCCACATCCAGAATACCGCGCCGGGACCACCGACACAGATAGCGGCAGCTACGCCCGCAATGTTACCGGTTCCGATTGTAGCCGCAAGTGCGGTACAAAGTGCCTGGAACTGGGATACGGAGCCACGGTCTTTCTTTTTATGAGTGTCCTTCTTAAATAAGGACCCGATAGTCTGCTTCCACCAATGACCGATATGTGATACCTGAAAGCATTTAGTGATTAAAGTACAGATAAGGCCTGTACCGAGCAACATGCAGATTGCGAACCAACCCCATGCGAAACTATTGACAGCGTCATTGACTGCCGTCACCTTTGTAATTACATTCTCCATTCTTCTTCTCCTGTCCTTTTGCCTGAGAGATCGGTAAAGATAAACCTTACACCTTCGGCTCCCTTAATGGGTCTCTCCAAGATTATTGTAAAAAGAAGCCCAAAAGCAGTGTAAACATCCGCCTTTGGACATCTTATGGGCTGATTATAACAGTGTTGCTTTAGTACGTCAACACTTTTCTGTGGTAAATTGATAAATTTCTTAAAATAGATTTTTGGAAAAAGAATGCTCTCTCATATAATCCGACATCTTAATCCAGTCAATATATATTTGTCTTGCCCCCCATTCATTCACCAATGCATGCCGGTCGTATCAGTGATATTATAGCATCGGTTATAAAATTATGTTATACTATTATTAGTAACACTCTTTTTATTAGGGGATTGAAAGAAGGGCGAAATATGGTACTTCGTGAAGTTACTTATCTGGCGATTGTGTGTCGAATAGTCGTAGCTGTCTTGCTAGGCGGTATTCTCGGTCTTGAGAGAGGTCTTAAGAACAGACCCGCCGGCTTACGTACATATATGCTGGTATGCGTAGGCTCCTGCCTCATAATGCTTACCAATCAATACGTCAATCAGGTGTTTCAGACCGGCGACCCCGTGAGAATGGGCGCTCAGGTAGTAAGCGGTATCGGTTTCCTCGGTGCCGGCACCATCGTAGTTACGAGACGTAATCAGATTAAAGGTCTTACCACCGCCGCAGGCCTCTGGGCTGCCGCTGCCGTAGGTCTTGCAATCGGTGTAGGTCTCTACGAAGCCGGTATTCTCTGTGGCGTAGTCATCTTCTTTGTACTGTCTCTTGTGCATCGCTGGGACAATCAGATGCGCAATACATCAAGGGTTTTGGAAATCTATGTAGAGCTTAACAAGACTCTGAATCTCGGCGACTTCATGCGCAAGGTCCGCGAGATGGGGCTTGATATCGACGACGTAAGAACCGAGCCCGAATCTTCTTATGAAGAAGGCAAGCACGCTTACATCATGGTCCTTAAGTCCAAGGTCAAAAGAAACCACGAACAGCTTTTTGAAAGCATCCGCGCACTCGACGGCGTAGCCTACGTGGAAGGTCTTTAATTCAAGCATACAAAAAGGGTTTCGGCCACAGCCGAAACCCTTTATATTTTAATCTTCTTCTACAAAATCAAAGTCTTTAAACAAATACTTTCTGCTTCCCAAAAGTACCGCTATAGCCACCACTCTGATAAGCACATACAATGCACTCTCATGCCCGGCCACGAGTCCTCTTGCAATAGCAAATATCAGCACCTCCACAATCGTGTTCATCGAATGCTTCACAAGCATTCTTACAAACTCAATTACGATTATCACACTGAATGCAGACTCAAGCAGCATCTCAATATACTCAACACCATTGGTATCCGGCGCGGTAAAAGAAAATGCATCAACCACCAGTCTGAAGCCTCCGTAGACAACTCCCACCAGCAATATGCCCGCCACTATCTTCTCAAGGAAGCTTGGCAATCTCTTAATCGTTTTGTTATAGAAGCCTCTCGCATTCATTCCTGATTCCCCCTGTAACTTACATTATAGGGAAAAACCTATTAATCAGAAATTACGGGAAGATGCTTCGGTTCTTAACAGACTTTGAACTTATTGTTTGTTTCTTCGTCCAAAAGATCCATCATCGTATAAATCGGCACCGGCTTAGAGTACAAATATCCCTGAAAACTGTTAACATTAAAGTGTTGAAGGATATCCCTCATGCCGTTGCTCTCAACACCCTCGACACAGACCTTGGCACCGAATGTACCTGCAATGCCCGCAAAGTGTCCTACAAGCTGACGCTCTTTATCATCCTTTTCAATATTGCTGATAAATCCACGGTCAATCTTGATGGTGTCAAAAGAAAGCTTCTTGATAATATCGATAGCTGAGAAACCTGTTCCGAAATCATCAAGCGCAAACAGTATACCGTGCGAATGAAGCTTCTCGATAATTCTGCTGAGTAAACCGATGTCCAGCAATCGACATCTCTCTGTAATCTCAAGGCACAGATGCCCTTCCGGGAATCCCACCTCTTTAACGATATCAAGCACCGTATCCGCAAAGTCTGCTTTCTCAAGCTGAACATACGAAAGGTTAACGTTAATGATAAACTCGGGACATACCTCAATCATTTCCTTGGCAGCATATAAAGACTGTTTTAATATCCATTTGCCAAGTTCCGGGAAAAGAGGGTCGCGCTCCAAAGGTCCGATAAATTCATCGGGAGGAACGGAACCGTACTTATCGTTTCGCCAGCGCAAAAGTGACTCAGCGCCTACAAACTTCTCGGTCTTGGCATTCATAATAGGCTGAAAAAGAAGGTAGAATCCCTTGCAGCCATCTACGATTGCGTCCCTGATAGCGTGAAGTCTCTCAAGCCTGAAACGATTGTCGTCCGAAGCAGAGTTAGAAAATATAACCATATCGCCCTGATGTCTGACCTTGGACTCACTGTATGAGTAGTTAAGACAAGAATAAATAGTCTTCTCGTCCACATCAAAGCTGTGCAAATATAAAGTTGCCGCATTGAAATCAAGCACCAGTCTCTGATTGTCAATCATGAAATCATGCCTGAAATGTCTGCGTAAAAGTTCATAGTATTCCAAGATGCGCTCGGTGTCCAAGCTGCCGCTTATAATGGCAAACTTAGATCCGTCGATATGATATACGTATCCGACCTCCGAAGCAACCTCATTTAAGTATTCTCCAACATGCTGAAGAGTACTGTTACCGAAACTGTATCCGTGTATCTCGTTAATCTCGGCAAGCTTTCTTATTCCGATTAAAGTGATTGTTGACTTCTGCTTTCTCGCGATGATTCTTTTGACATCTTCGAAAAAAGCAATCTGGTTTCTGAGACCGGTCATCATATCGATATGCTCAAAATCCCCAATTTGACAGAAAGAAACTCCCCAGTCTGACTTAATCTCCATCGTTCTTTCCTCTCATTGGTAAGCAAAATGTTCCGCATAATACATAATTATACAAAAACATATCTATTTTAACGCTATTGCAATTTTAGTCAATTCTTTTAGCGTAAATATTTACAAATTTTGCACTCGGGGAACTTGTGCATATTTAACAATTATCTGTTGTCTACTTTTTCGGGATACATATCATGGTGAGTCATTCTCTCCCACGCTACGTCTTCCCACTTGGTGCCGGGCTTGCCGTAGTTGCAGTAAGGGTCGATCGAAAGACCGCCACGGGGTAAGAACTTACCGGTAACCTCGATATACTTGGGGTCCATCGCCTTGATGAGATCCTTCATAATAATGTTTACGCAGTCCTCGTGGAAATCGCCATGATTTCTGAAGGAGAAAAGGTAAAGCTTAAGGGCTTTTGACTCAACCATTTTTTGACCGGGAACATAAGAAATAATAATGTTGGCAAAATCAGGCTGGCCCGTGATGGGGCAAAGACTGGTAAATTCCGGGCAGTTAAACTTTACGAAATAATCGTTGTCCGGATGCTTGTTGTCAAATGTCTCCAGAAGTGAAGGGTCGTAATCGGTCTTGTACTGCGTGCCCTGACTTCCAAGCTTGGTTAATCCTTCTTTTGCTCTGTCTCTCATACTTAGTCCTCCTTCGGGTTAATCTTACGCGCGATGTAAATAAAAGGTGTATCTGCAAGCGCCACAACCGCCTTAAACAGGTATGTGGTGATTAATATGCTAAAGAAAACGCCTGTAGGGTATGTGCCCCAGAAAGCAAGGAAAGTGAAAATCACGGTATCCACAAGCTGGCTGGTAAGGGTGCTTCCGTTGTTGCGAAGCCAAAGCTTACCCTTGCTGTCGCCGGTCTTCTTCCAGATTAAGTGGTATAAGAACACGTCAATGTTCTGACTGCACAGGAAACCGATAAGGCTGGCAATGGTAATTCTCGGCACGAGTCCGAACACTACCTGCAAGCTGTCCGAAATGTAGTCATTGGCATTGGGGGTAAACTTAAGAATAAGCTGTGTACCGAGAAGCCACAAAAGCATCGTCGAAAAGCTGTACATTACCGCCTTTTGCGCATCTTTCTTGCCGTATTTCTCGGACAATATATCGGTTACAAGGAATGTGGATGCATAAAGCACATTGCCCGCCGTGGTGGAAAGTCCGAACAGGTCCACGCACTTACAAACCGCTATATTACCAAGTATAGTACCGAATATGGCAAAAGCAAACAGTCCGTTCTTTCCAAACAGCTTATACAGCAAAAGAACGCTGCCGAGATATATTAAAACAGTTCCTACAAATATCAATTCGTTACTCAAATTCTAATCCTCTTATCTTTCATACTCAATCGGGTCCTTAAGACCGTTTAACTCAAATGCGGCGATTCTGTCCCTGCAAGTACCGCACACACCGCAAGCCTTCTCGTTACCTTCGTAGCAGCTCCAGGTAAGTTCGAAAGGAACTCCAATCTCTGTTCCCATAGCCACCACCTGAGCCTTGGTCTTGTCGATGAAGGGTGCAACGATTGTGAGCTCATTGCCGCTTCCTATATAAATCGCTTCCGAAATAGCCTTATTGAAAGCTATGCTGGTATCGGGATACGCATTGCCCGCCGCATCGTCAGCATGGGCACCGTAATAAATCTCCGTGCAGCCGTGGCTAAGTGCTATTGATGCCGCCGACGATAAGAACAATCCGTTTCTGTAAGGCACGTAAGTATTAACCGGCTTGCCGCCCGTCTTCTCAAGCTGCTCGGCGTAGTCTTCGTGAGGAATCTCCTCCGAAGCGCCTTCAAGAAGCGTACAGTTGCTGTCCTTGAAAATCTCACCAAGGTCAAGCGTTATCCTGCGAACACCGTAGTAAGCCGCAACCTTCTCGGATGCTTCCATTTCTTTCTTGTGCTTCTGACCGTAATATATGGAAAGCGCAAGCACTTCGTCCGCGCCGTATTTCTTAACCGCAAGCCCCAGACAGACAGAGCTGTCAAGACCGCCGCTGAAAAGAACCAAAGCCTTCATTGTGTTACCTCCGATATGAATAATCATCGGATTTCTTAATGATGAAATCCGAGATTGTATGCGGTCGCCAAATGTCTGATTGTGCAAGCACATCAGCCGCTTGGCTCGTCGCCTAACAAAAAAATAGCCCTGCAAAACGCAGAGCTATAAACATAATCATACATAATGATTTATCATAGTCCTGGTTTTGTTTAACGACAGGATGGTACAAACGAACTGTCGGTACATAAAGTACATAGGCTATTATATCGAACAATATTCAATTGTCAAGCGTAACTTTCTTTAGCCAAACAGCTTGCGCGCGGTCTCTTCAAGCGCCCGGCGCTCCTCGGTATCGTCGTGGCTTCTGTCCCTGTCATCGATCCCCTTCACGATATCCTGCAAGAACAGCCCGTCACGATTGCAGCCAAAGAAAATCTTTCTAACGCCCCTTACCTTAAATCTTGCCTCCGCACTGCCCTCGGGATAGAGCTTCACCATCTGCATCCCGTCCGACGATGCCGCCGCGATAAAAGAAATGTAGTGTTCTTTGGTCATGGGGTGCTCGATTCGCACATAGTACTCGTCTTCGATTCTCTCGATGAATACCATATGACGCTCATCGGTGGGCTCTGCCTCAAGTGGCGCGAGCGTTATTCCGTGGCAGTTTATAACCGCCTCGCCCATACTGTGTATCACGTTGCCGCACACCGGGCATACGTAGAACTTCGAGCGCATCATATTGGCCGAAACGTTGGCATTGGTAATGGTGTTACCCGATATAAGCTCCGTCACCGACACTCTGAATGCGTCGGCTATAGGCTCCAGCAGCGTAATGTCGGGGTAGCCCTTGCCCGTCTCCCACTTGGAAACTGTCTTGTCGCTCACTCCGAGCTTGTCGGCGAGCTGTAACTGGGTCAATTTATTCTTTTCCCGCAGTGCCTTAATCACTGCTCCTGTAACATATTGGTTCATAATTTAATCCTCCATGCTACGATTGTACCGCCGCGCCGTCGTAAGTTGTACCTACGCTGAGTAGAGTCGGCACTGCTATTTAATCTCCCAGACAACCGTCACGGTATCCTCAACATCGATGTCGTCGGCTTCAATATCAAGGTCGACGGCGTTGGAGCCGCATAAACCTCTCTCGCCCGATTTAAGCATCATGGGTGCTACGGGAGTTACGGAGATATCCACCTCGTCCCATGAGTAATTGATGTGTACTATCTCTCCAAGCTTCACGCCTGCTGCCTTGGTAAGCGCTGCCGCCTTCTCCTTGGAATCCTTCACTGCACCTGCAAGAAGCTTATTCTTAACCGCCTCTTTGTCCTCTACAAAATACTGAATCGAGAACTCCGGCTCGCCCTTTATGGCCGTCATGGTGCCGAGGGCCTTGCCGAGAAGGTCGGTATCCTTAGGAAATTCAAGTTTCATTCTGTGCGTGAATCTGTAGCCCACAAGTCTCTGCTTCCATGACTTGTCCTTCGCTTCATATCCCTCATACTGCGCATCCACGGCAAAAGAAAGCGTCTTCAAATCTTCCTTCTTAAAGCCAAGTTTTGCAAACGCATCCGTGATTGTTTTCTTTTGCGCCGCGGAAGCTTTAACTGCCACTTCGTATGTCTTCTCGGTCTTGGTCTGCGTGATAAGAAGTCTTATCATGTCGGGCGCCACCGAAATCTTGCCTTTGCCTGTAACTTTGATAGTTCTGTCCATATTAACCCTCCCTTTATTTATCCCATGTTGTATTTATAAGTGTTCTCGCCTTTTCAAGTCGATAGCCCGAATAGTGCTCCTTGAAATGTCCTGTGCCGGATACTGCGTCGGTGTAGTATCTGATGGCAAGTTCGAAGCATATCTTGTCAAATGCTCTCTTAAGTTCTGTCGGCGCGACTGCTGTGCCTATGGTACTTGCATAACCGTCCGCTATTCTCTGCGCCGCTTCCTTATCAAGTCGCCCGTCTGTAACGCAACAAGAACGTATACAGTCAGCCAAATCTTCAAGCTTTGAGCCGAGCATCACCGTATCCATGTCGATGAACCCTATAACCTTGCCATTCCTAAAAAGAATATTCGAAAGCTTCGGATCTCCGTGCACCGGCGCCTGCTCTGCAGGTACTACTGCAAGCATATCCGCAACCTTACTTTCTATAATTGCTTCAAGCTCTCTGTCCCGGCGCTCTTCAACAAAGCCGACCCCGCTCAGAAGTTTACTGTACTCGTCATAAAAGGATTTCAAATTACGAAGTCCCAGATAAACAGCCGACGGCTTCCCCTTCATCTTGCTAAGTATAATATGCATCTTGGCGAGACCTTCTCCGCAGGCGTACAGGGTGTCTTCCTCCAAAGGAGCACTCAAAATATCACCGTCAATAAGCGGATACATGCGCCAGTTGTCACCGTTATCGTCAGTTAAGAAATACTTTCCCTCACGATTTCTAATCCAATCAGGAAAGAACAACCGCTCTGCCCTAAACGCCTCCGAATACAGCTCAAAATTGTGCAGAAGCTTCCCCGCATCCATCGTACTTTTCAAGCGCTGGCATATGAACTTCCCCGCCGCAGAAGTCACAGCATACGTATCGTTAATATGCCCCTCACCGACAGGTTCGAAGGACAGCACATCATCGTCTATGAAATTATGAATGATTTCCTCTGTTTTCACTCTTTCATCCACCCACACAATTTACTAATTTAAGCATATAAACTATTCTTTCTTTTGGCAACATCCGTTCAAAAAAAGAAGCCCAAATCATACCGATTCGGGCCTCTGCACTGACATATATTTTATTTGCGGCTCACATACTCAGCAAGCAAGCTGTAAGTGCTCTTGATTGCGTCGATGTGGGTTCTCTCGTAGCCGTGGCTTGCGCGAACGCCGGGTCCGATGGCACCATGGCGAACATCGTATCCTGCCACAAGTGCGGGATCTGCGTCGGTTCCGTAGTGAGGTGTCATGATATCAAGCACGTAATCGGAGCCTGCGGCCTTGGCAGCGTCTTCAAGCTCACGAAGCATGTCGTAGTTGTAAGGGAATCTTGAGTCCTTGCAGAAAAGGGATACCTTTCTTTCGTCGGTAGTCTGCTCGGCTCCGTAGCATGCGATATCAACTGCAAGGAAATCTTTAACATCCTCAGGGATAATTGATCCGCCGTGGCCTATTTCTTCATAGAAAGAAACGTAGATATATACCTTTCGTCCAAGGGTAACCTTACCGTCTTTAATATCGTGAAGAAGTTCCATAAGAACAGCCACAAGGCCTTTGTCATCGATGAAGTGAGACTTGATGTAGCCGTTTGAAACCGTAAAACGTGGATCCATGGCAACGTAGTCACCGATTTCGATGCCAAGCTTTCTTACATCATCATCGTTCTTAACATCTTCATCCAGTATAACAAAAGAATTCTTGTCAAAATTGGCTACTTCTTTGTTTAACTCATCTTCCGTAACATGAACGGATGCGTTTTTACGCTGAATGGTACCGGTAATAACCTTGCCGTCGCGGGTATGCACGCGTACATTCTCGCGCTCGCTGTGGTAAGCGTAGAGACCGCCTACCTTACATACCTTAACGGTTCCGTCGGGATTGATGTGACGCACCATCATACCGATTGTGTCGCCGTGTGCGGTAACAAGAAGGGGATTGCCCTTGCCGCCTGCCTCCACAAGGAGTCCTCCCTTGTGAAGTGAAGTAGTCTTAAAGCCAAGCTTCTTAATCTCCTTAACAAGGTAATCTTCGAGTTCATGATACTGACCCGTAACAGAGTCGATGGAAAGCTCTGTCTCAAGTTCTTTGAGATAGCGCTTCTCGTTAAGTTTGTGTTTCATTTAACCTCTCCTTATGTAATATATTCTTTAAAAGCATGCGAATTTATAACACGCTCTCATATTCCCTTATCTGTGAATTGATGTAGGCGATTTCGTCCTTAATCTCGCGGGCACGTTTTCTGGCTGCTTTTCTGGCGCGGGCTTTCTTGCCTATAAGTGCAAGTCTGTGCGAATCCGCAATCGCTTTCTGTTCTTCAAAAAGTCTCATATTGACATCGAGCGCATCGCGAAGTCTCTCAATTCGCTCTTCTATAAGGTCTTTCTCTGCTTCGGTAAGCTCATCTATCTTCCTGATACCGATAAGTATTAAAGCTATGGATATCATGATACCTACCATCATAATCACCAGTACGGCCACCGCCACCGGCTTACCCATACTCTCTACGATATCCGCCACGGAGAATGCATATCGCGAAAGAAAGTACACAATACCAAAAAGCTCCGCCACCATCACAAGACAGCCTAAGAATATCATAAATATGCCCGCAAGCTTGGCATGTCTTCCGGCCTTTATACGGTTCTTAAGGCGTATCTGCTCTGTGTCAGCCTCAATAACGTGAGCAGACTCGCGGGCAAGCTCCGCATTCTCGTGAGCAAGATTGGCTCTCGCATCGCTAAGTCTTGCCTCGACAACCTTCATCCTTATTATATTGTCAGCCTCACAGTCCTCGTACACTATGCAAAGAGCACTGCCGCAATATGAGCAAAAGAAATTGACTCTCCCATCCTCAACATCATCAAGGGGTGCTCCGCAACAAGGACATTTCAAATCCGAAATCTGCATAAAATACCTTTTTTACAATTAATCCAAACCTATTCTAACATAATAGCACAAATTACACGAATATTTTTAAAACTTCGTTAATTGCCAACAGTTACTATATTGATGTGTGAAAAAAAGGGAATAGTCTACTTTTAAATACAGACTACTACGGAGGAAAACTATGTCTAAGAAAAGCTCAAAATCAAACGGTATCAGTTTTAAAGACAGCATCAAGACAAAACTTGTCGCAATTATGGTACTGGTATCGTCAATTCCGCTTATTGTCGCTATCATTATCAGCTACAACACTTCCACCAAGAAAGCAAAGAACGACGCGTTAAAGCTTCTTGCTTCCCAGGCAGTTAACGTTGAAAAAGAATATTCAAACGTTTTGGGCCAGAATGTTGTCGCACTTCAGATATTTGCAAATTCCGGCAGCACAAAGTCATACTTTAAAGGCTTAAGTAACGGTCAGCAAACCGTTTCCGACGCAGCGATGCTTGCAGAAATGGAAGCCATCAACACCTACATAAACGACGGCAACACCAGCGTTGTTCTCGATGATTTGGACGGTGTATCTCTTTTAAGACTCGATGGTAAATCCGGTAACAGCATAGCAGACAGAGACTATTTCCAGGAATGCATATCGCAAAAGAAACCGGTTATTTCAAATATCATTGTATCCAAGACCACAGGTAACCGTGTACAGAACATTATCGTTCCTATTTTTGCCGAAGACGGAACTACGGTAGTCGGTGCGGTTCATCGAAGCTACAACTTAAAAACTCTCCATAACTTCCTTGCAGACAACGTAAGCGACGGTTACATCACAGACCGTACCGGTCTTATGGCAGCTCACGCTCAGTTCGAAGTTACAGCTGAGGATGCATACGATATGAGCAATGCTGAATTCATTACTTCAAACGCTTCTTCCGGCTTGATAGAAATGAAATATTCAAACATCAATACATTTACATCATGGGTAAGAGAACCCATCTCCGGCTACGTAGTAACCGTTTCCGAACAGGAACCCGCCATTATGCTTGAAGCAAGACGTTCCGCTATGGTTGTTGTTGCAATCGGTGCTACACTTACCATTATTGCGGTAATCATTTCAATCGGAATGGCAAGAAGCTTTACACAGCCCATCGCAGCAGTTAACGATTCACTCGGTGCTCTTGCGGACGGTCGCTTCGTTAAGGTTGATAAATATACCGACAGAAAGGACGAATTCGGCTCCATATCAAATGCCGCCAATTCGGTTATTACCACTCTTTCGGATATTGTAGACAATATTAAAACATCCGCTACAAGCGTTGGACAGTCCTCTGACGATCTTGCCGAAATGGCAGACCAGATTTCAAAGACCGCCGAAGACGTTTCCACCGCAGTTCAGGAAATCGCTACCGGTGCTACCCAGCAGGCTGATGAAATCCAGCAAGCTACAGAAAACGTAGGTTACATCGGCGAGGCAGTCGGAAACGTTAAGGAATCTTCAGTAAACCTTTCGGAACTTGCAAGCAAGATGAAGAAGGCTTCCGAAGTTTCCGGCAAATCACTTGCATCACTGCAGGAGTCTTCTGTAGAGATGACCGAAAAGATCGATGAAATTTCACGAACCATTTCCGCTACCGAAAGCGCTGTTGCAAGCATCAACGAAAAGGTAGAAGGAATTACATCCATTGCTACACAGACCAACCTTCTTTCTCTTAACGCTTCAATCGAGGCAGCAAGAGCAGGTGAAGCAGGACGAGGCTTCGCAGTTGTTGCCGAAGAAATCGGTAAACTGGCTGACGACTCCAAGCTCATGGCCGACGAAATCAAGGTTGAAATGGAGAAGCTTCTTAATCAGTCCCAGGCAGCTGTATCCGCAGCCGCAGACGTTAAGAACGGTAACGATACCCAGCAGGTAGCTCTGGGTGAGACTCTTGAAGCGGTTAACGGTATGCTTGATGATATCAACAGTACCGTAGACGGTGTAGAGACCATCTCCGCAGGCGCTGAGACCTGTGAGACTTCCAAGAACGCTGTAGTAGACACCATGAGTGCCCTTTCGGCAATCTCCGAAGAAAACGCAGCATCCTCCGAGGAAACAGGCGCTTCCATGGAAGAGCTCTCCGCTACCGTTACTACCCTTGCAAGCTCCGCTGCAGACCTTAAGGATATTGCAGATAAGCTTAATGAGGACATGAAGTTCTTTAAATCATAATTTCTAAACACTAAAA
The DNA here is from genome assembly GCA_017553505.1 of Lachnospiraceae bacterium. Lineage (GTDB taxonomy): Bacteria > Bacillota > Clostridia > Lachnospirales > Lachnospiraceae > UBA1258. The sequence continues at coordinate 10,010 of JAFZLD010000020.1, read as the reverse complement.
AGCCGGAGGCGTTTGACACGCCCCCGGCTCTTTTTTACTATCCGTTTATTTAGTAAGTTCCATAATGGTGTGAGCATTCTCACCCATATAAGTTTCGGGAAGTTCGCCGTTCCAGTTGGTTACGTAGTAGTAATCAACGAGTTCGGGATACTTCTGAAGCATAGCTCCCAAGTTACTCATGATAGCCGCATCCTTCTGGCCCTGATATTCAGCTGCGTCCGCACCGATCTTAGCGACCTCTGCGTCTGCCTGTGCTGCAATAATCTGTGCCTTAGCGTCTGCATCTGCTGCGATGGTAACCTTCTCAGCGTTTGCCTTAGCTTCGATGATGGCCTGCTCCTGCTCGGTCTGAGCACGAAGCTTGTTCTGCTCTGCTACCTGCTTGGCTTCAACTGCATCCGTGAAGGAATCTGTGAAGTCAATGTCTTCAATGGAAGTGCTTACAAGCTGTACATTATACTGCTCAAGCGACTTACTTAAAATCTCCTCAATCTGCGAAGAAAGAGTACCACGGGAAGCGATAAGAGTCTCTGCGTTGTAAAGAGCAAATACGCCTTTAACTGCTTCAAGAATCTTAGGCTGTACTACCTTCTCAAAGTAGTCAACACCTATGGTCTTGTAGATCATCTGAGCGTTAGCCTTATCAATCTGGTAGTTAACGGTGTAAGTAAGTGTTACTTCCTGGATATCGCTTGAGAAGCAGTTAAGTGACAAAGAAGACTTCTGTGTACGGTTATCCATATTAATTACCTTTTTCCAAGGTGCTACGAAATTGATACCTGCTTCGTATGTTACGTCTTCAACTCTACCGAAGGTGGTAACAACACCGGTATGTCCGGTAGGAACTACCTTAACGCAAGCGCCGATGCAACAGCCTACAGCAAGTACGAAAGCGATTATCGAAAATGCCGAGAACGCTGCTTTACCGCCTTCTGCGCTCATGTTCTTTTTAATAACGGTAAATACAATACCTACAATTAAAAAGAGTACTGCAAAAAATAATGCTGCCATATTTAATTCTCTCCTTATATGTGTCGCCCGACTCCCGGGCGTTTTTGTTTATGCAAGTATATTACCAAAGATTATAGGCAAAAGAAACACATAAAGGTGCAAAATAATTTATTATAATTTGCGTTTCTGCAGAAATAGTGTATAATGGTAGGGATATTTTATAGATTTTTTATATTTTGTACTACGTTTGGGGGTGCTACACATGGGTAAACGCTCAGTCAGAGAAAACAAAAACATTTATCAGATAAGCCGTGAGAACGCAGGCCTTACAAGAGATGCGGCCGAGAGTCTTATGGAGTACGTTTCTGCAGAGAGAATCGAGAAGATTGAGAGCGAGAAGTCTCTTCCTCATCCCGATGAGATTCTTAAGATGGCTGAGGTTTACAAGGCTCCTACGCTCTGCAATTACTACTGCACTCATGAGTGCCCTATCGGAGAGAAATACGTTGAAGTGGTAACTTACAAGGATCTTTCCCAGATTACCCTTGAGACACTTGCTTCTTTAAATGCACTTGATAAGGCTAAGAGCCGTTTCATCGAGATTACCGTTGACGGTACCATTACCGAGGACGAGCTCAAAGACTTCTTAAAGATTCAGGAAGAAATGGGTAAGATTTCCGCTACCGTTGCTTCTCTTAAGCTTTGGATTGACGATACCGTGGCTAACGGTAAGATTGACAAGGAAATGCTTGCAAGAGCCAAGGAAGCTTTGAAGTAATTTCTTTTAAATTTAATATGCATATAAACAGGGCGCCCGAATGTTCTTCGGACGCCCTTTAATATAGCCCTACAGTTTAGAATAACTCCTGCAACACTTCAACGACTTTTGAGTATTCACCCATCAGTCTTTCGTGATTTTCCTTCATAAAATCGATATGACCGGCTTTGCCTTCGAGCTCTGATTTCTTGGCAATTTCGGAAAGATTCTTCGCGCCTATCTGCTTGGCCGCATTCTTAAGCCCATGCGCCTCAATGATATAGCGTTCATAGTCCTCGGTCTCCATAAGGTTCTTAAGAAGCGGAATCTTCTCTCTTCCCTCTTCCAAAGCGGTTTCAAGGACCTCTTTATAAATTTCCTCATCGCCTATGCACAGCTCCATAGCCTCGTCAAGATCGAACCCATGTCCTGCCAAATCTTTGATCTGCATACGTGCCTCCTTTACCATAGACTCACCCCTGCCCCGGTTTATCGGCACCACCTCAAACTGCTACTTCTTATTCTTTTTCTCAACATTGACATCATATTTGTTGTCTTTATCTTTGGACTTACCGGTCTTAGGCTCAGCCGCTTCTGACTGCTCTCTTAACGAATCCACAATCTTCTCGATTAAAAGCTTTCTTACGAAAACATCACAACCGAGCTTACAGACAAAAGAATAAAGCTTTAAATAATCCTTGTCCTGATCGGGAGCATCTTCAAAAGATGTCATGGCGGAATTGTAATCGGCTACTATCTCATCGCGTACCCTTGCGATGTCTTCATCCATATTGGCAAAGATTTCGTCGTATACATCCTCTATTGCAAAACCGTTACGATTATCGAAGAACTTAGCGATAATCGGGTCCATAAGTTCTTTAATGTCGCTTATTTGTAGTATACTCTTGAAGTAATAAACCATAATTAAAACAAGAATATGCTCTTTGTTGTATTTCTTACGTACCGGTGGCGGAATAACGTCGTTCTTGGCGTAGTTATTGATCATGGTCTTGGTCATGAGCTTCTCTTCGCCCTGGTAACGCGTACTCTTCTTAAGTCTCTCGTCCATGAAGGTGGTAACCTGATCCATGTAAAGATCGATGGTAGGCACCTCATCGGACTTAATATATGACATTCTGTCAAAGCTTGCCAGTATGCTGTTTAAAAGGTCTTTGGTATCAATCGTCATCTTCTTCATCCTCGAATACAATAAACCACTTAGCAGCTTATCGTTATCGCTATGTGGAGGGCAATACCTAATGTCTTACCCCCTACGCTTGATTATACGGTATTCAAAACCACTTCACAAGTAAAAGTTAAGTTTCTTTTAAACATCTTTACTTTAAAACTTTAGTATGGTAAAATTTTATCATGTAAAGGAATTTTTCTCGTAGGAGGTTGTTATAAATGAACAAAAAAATTAAGACAGATGCCGTCGATCATTTATTTGATGCCGTCTTACTCTTAAAGAACCGTGAGGAGTGCTATAGCTTCTTCGAGGATCTTTGCACAGTGAATGAGCTTCTTTCACTGTCACAGCGTTTCGAGGTAGCTTCAATGCTTAAGGCAGGCAATACCTACATGGAAATTGCCGAGAAGACCGGCGCATCGACCGCCACCATCAGCCGAGTGAACCGTTCACTCAACTACGGCAATGACGGTTATGACATGGTATTTGCTCGTATGAACAAGTAATTTAAGACACAAAAATGGGGTAGCGGCTTACGCTACCCTTATATTTTTGTCCATATGTAAATTACAAAATGATTTACGCAGTTTCTTTGGCTTCCTCGGTTTCCTTGGGAGCTTCTTTTTCTGCCTTGGATTCCTCGCGACCGGTCATCTCACAGGTACCCTGGAACAAAGCCTTCTCATCTACTATGAGGCCTTTGGTATGAAGGTTACCGAAGATTCGTCCGCTGGAATTGGCTTCAATCTTCTCGCTTGCAAAAAGCTCACCGTGAACTTCGCCGCCTACCAAAATGTTGGTGGCTTCAATCTTACCGTCTACATTGCCGCCGTTACCGATGATTACGGTTCCTTCGGAAATGATGTTGCCCTTTACAAAGCCTTCGACTCTGATGGTTTCCTTGGTGCGGATGGTGCCTTCGAACTCGGTGCCGCGACCGATTACGCTGTTAACCCTGCTTGCAATGTACTCATCTGCTTTCTTGCCCATTAGTTTTCCTCCTCAAAAACTCCGGTGGGGAAGTGTCGGAATGTCCGCCACTAGCCGTCTATGTCTATAACATCCATGGGATCGAGATACTCACCGTTGTAGGTAATCTGATATCCCAAATATATGTTGTCTTCACCGCCTACGTATAAAATGGCGCCTCTGACCACTTCATCCCCCACAGTTACCTTGGGGTCAGAATTGTTACGATAAATGGTTACATATCCATTGCCGTGGTCGATGGTGATACATCTTGTAAATATCTCATCGTCCGTAATGGCTGTAACGGTACCCTCTGCAGTGGCTACAACGTCCGAAATCGAGGACATTTCAAAGACGGTGATGGGATTCTCTTCAACCGCTTTGTTGCCGCCGGCGTTGTACTTGTCACCTGCGTCATAGTTAAAGTAGCCTGCAAGCTCTTCCTCCGGCTCGTCCATAACGGAAATGTCCCTGATGTTGGCGGAGCCTGTAAGAGGGAATGCGGAAGGAATGTGGCGCGCTGCGCTTTCCTCTTCCTCTTTTTCCTTCTCTCTTAATGCCATGGCTACGGTGTTGTTAAGGATCTGGTTCTGGGAAGAAAGCTCGGCCTTCTCATTGCCCAGTGTGTCGATAATCTCGTCCTGCTCGTTGATAATATCCCTAAGAACTGCCAGCTTAGACTCCATGTTGTTAACCTCATAGAGTTCAAAAGCCATGAGTCCCACTCCGAGAATAAGCACAATCACCATCGTCCATACCGACAATTTAAAGATGTTAAACCGCGAGCGATAGAACTTGGTCTTGTCTACAGAATAGTCGGAGGTTACCGCTATTGTATAATGTTTTCTAATCTTACGTTTCTTTCTGATCATGCATAACTCCGGTGGAAAAAGAATGCATCTTCCACACTAATCTTACACATTTTAACAAAATATTTAGAAAATGGCAAATTTTATTGCAATTCACACGATTTGCCCCATCTTGCTAAAGAGTTTATAAAAATTTGTTTCAGCGCTTTACTTTTAAAAAGCGATGTGATATTCTTAATTTGTTGCGAGGCAACATATATATTTTTGGAGGTATCTGTAATGAACAAAGGTACAGTAAAGTGGTTCAACAACCAGAAGGGTTACGGTTTCATCTGCGACGAGTCAGGTAAGGATGTATTCGTACACTACTCAGGACTTAACATGGAAGGCTTCAAGTCTCTCGAAGAGGGCGCAGCTGTTGAGTTCGACGTAGTTGACGGCACCAAGGGACCTCAGGCAGTTAACGTAACAAAGTTATAAGATAAGTACTAACATCTTATACACTTAATCAGCTACACGATGTGCCTTTTCTTTATATATCATATTTAGAATTAGCAATACTGTTTTTTGATTTAAGTGAGGGGAATCCTAATGAGTACACGAGGAGCTTCGAATAATTCGAAGCTCCTTTCGTTTTGTCTTATGAATATGTTATGTTAACCAATTACTTATAAAGCTTTACAAGCTCTCTGTAAGGAATGTTGCCTCCGTAAAGATCTAGGCCGCTTCCTACGGTGAAATTAATGCGTGAATCGGTTAAGAATTCAAGCTGCTCGATATCCTTGAAAGTATTGATACCGCCGGCATAGGTGATGGGCTTCTGTATACTCTTCGTCGCATCGCCTAAGATTCTTATAAGCTTCTCATCGATACCGTGACGCATACCTTCCACGTCAACACCGTGAATTAAGAACTCGTCACAGTACTCGCTCAAATGCTCGAATACCGCGGGAGTAACGCGTACATTGGTGAACTTCTGCCATCTGTCGGTAACTACGTAATAGTCGCCGTTAAGTGTTCTTGCGCTTAAGTCAAGTACCACATGGTCGGCACCTACCGCATATCTTAAGGCTTTAAGATTGTCAAAAAGAATCTCTCCGTCCTTAAATACATAACTCGTAACGATAACATGGCTCGCACCTGCCTCAATATATGAAGGAGCATTCATGGCATTAACGCCGCCACCCACCTGAAGACCGCCGGGATAGGCCTTGATAGCCTTAAGCGCTTCTTCTCTCGATGCATGATAGAACTTGGAGTCCTTGCTGTTAAGAAGTACCACATGAGCGCCTTCGATGCCGTCTTTCTTAAACATCCTCGCAAACCACGCGCTGTCGTGTGCGGATACGAAATTCTCGTCGGCAATATCGCCGTCGCCTTTTAAGCTTCCGCCTACAATCTGCTTAACCACTCCGTTGTGAATATCGATACAAGGTCTGAATTTCATATGTTCTCCTCTTTAGGCTCAGCCGATAACCCCCGACATATCGTAGAGGCCTGCGGGCTTACCCTTTAAGTACTTCGCGGCCTGAACGGCTCCGTTGGCAAAAAGCGCCTTGGAATAAGCCGTGTGAGTGATTGTAATCACTTCGTCCGGTCCCGCAAAAATAACTTCGTGCTCCCCAACTATGCTACCGCCTCGTACTGCGGAAATGCCTATCTCCTTGGCATCTCTCTTCTGTCTTACCGAGGAACGGTCATAAACGTAATGATACTCATTACCAAGTGAATCATTGATGGAATCCGCAAGGGCGAGTGCGGTTCCGGAAGGTGCATCCACCTTCTGATTGTGATGCTTCTCGACTATCTCGATGTCGAAGCCCGAAGGTGCCAGTATGCTTGCCACATTCTTAAGCTCCTTAAGCAACATGTTGATGCCAAGAGACATATTGGCAGAGCGTAATATAGCCACCTCTTTAGAGTATACCATAACTTTATTAACCTGTTCATCAGAAAGTCCTGTTGTACACAATACAAGCGGAACTTTTTTAATTTTACACCAGTCGAGGAGCCCGTCGACGGCCTTAGCGGATGCAAAATCCACTACAACGTCGGCCTCAACCGTGCATTCGTTAATGTTGCTGAACACCGGATAATTGTTGGTTTTGATATGGTCTGATATATCGATGCCTGCAACAATCTCGCAATCGGGGTCGTTATTGCAGATGCCCGTAATAACCTGACCCATCTTGCCGTTGCAGCCGTGCATAATAATTCTTGTCATGTAATTCACCCCTTAGTCTCTTGTTAAGTCGTTCATGCAGATAACCTGATTGCACTTAAGTGAAATGCCGTAATCGATAAGAGACTTTTTAAGCTTCTCAACGTTCGCTCCGTCCATCTCGGTAAGAGGAAGGCGAAGGGGACCCGCATTCATGCCCATAAGGTTAAGGGCTGTCTTAACAGGGATAGGATTAACCTCGATAAAGAGGCTCTTTATAAGGTCGATTGCTTCAAGCTGAAGTTTTGTGCTCTTCTTAACATCGCCGTCTAAGTAGGAAGCTACGATGTCATGAGTTTCCTTGGGCGCTACGTTCGAAAGGACGGAAATTACGCCGATTCCTCCCAGCGAAAGAAGGGGCACGATCTGATCGTCATTACCCGAGTAAATAGCGAAGTTCTCGTCCATAATGGATGCAAGTTCTGCTACCTGGGAAATGTTGCCGCTTGCTTCCTTGATTGCAACTACGTTACTTGCTCTGCGCGCGATTTCTTTGACCGTAGCGGGTAAGATGTTGCAGCCGGTTCTGGAAGGTACGTTATAAAGAATAGCGGGAATCTTAACAGCTTCCGCAGTCTTAACAAAGTGCTCAACTAAACCCTTCTGGGTAGCCTTGTTGTAATAAGGTGTTACGAGTAAAAGCGCATCTGCTCCTGCTTTCTCCGCTTCTACGGAAAGATAAATAGCGGTCTCGGTGCTGTTGGAACCGGTACCTGCAATGACGGGTACTCTCTTATTAACCTTCTCAACCGTGTAACGAATTACATTGATATGTTCCTCGTGAGTAAGGGTTGAAGCCTCGCCGGTAGTACCGCAGGCTACGATTGCATCGGTTCCGCCGTTAATCTGAAACTCGATAAGTTCCGCAAGCTTATCGTAATTCACCGAACCGTCGGAATTCATAGGGGTTACGAGCGCTACAGCCGCGCCGGTAAAAATAGGTGTGTGCATAAATTGTCCTCCTTAGTGTGTGCGATGCCTCGCGATTGAAAGTACTAAGCACACGGTAATTCTGTAAAAAAAAGACCGAACGTCAAAAAAACGGTCGGTCGCTTAAACTCATAAAACTTGATAGCTCCCCATCCCTTACGGGATGACAGTCATACACCTCTTAAATGTATGCCCAGGACCCGGATACTCGGTATATCCGTTCCTTCGGCGCCGTACCCTTTCATCGATTATCGTATGTGTCCGACACATCAAATCGATTACTCTTGCAAAGCGCGACCTCTACCGTGCTCTTATTTACTTGTTGAGAATGTAACATACAAAAATCCTTATGTCAACATCAAAAAGGCCGTTTTTCCTTTATTTTCTGAAATTAGTGGGGAAGTGATGCCGCAATTGCTTCTACCGACTCCTTAAGAGAAGCAAGATTGGCCTCCATAGCCTTAACCTTGTCGCTCATATCGGCAATATCCGCTCTGGAAATCTGGTCAGAAATCCACGTCCAGTCTATCTCCATGAACTTTCTTGTAACCGGTATCATCTGCTGAGAAAGCTTGTATGCATATAAGCCCACAACGGCCATTCCTCCGATAATCAACACAAACAGTAAAAGCATAATTAAAATAAGAATCCTGTTAACCCTAACGCTTCTTCTTAACTTCGCAATGTCTTCTGTCATGATGTAATCTCCCATTAATCATTATATTGTGCCGTATTGCCCCGCACCGTTGCTATTATAACATAATCGCAAGGGATTAATAGATTATTTTATTCTTAAGATTCTTAATCTTCCCAGAATAATTCATCAAGAGTCTTATCAAGCACCCTGCATATTGCAATGCAGAGGTTGATTGTCGGATTGTAGTCGCCCTTTTCTATGGCATTGATGGTCTGACGGGTCACGCCGCATGCCTTGGCCAGGTCTTCCTGCGACATGTCCTTGGCGGCTCTGGCGGATTTAAGCCTCAAGTTCTTCATCGTCATCCTCCTTTTTGTTACGTGCTTTTCTGATGACAATCGCCACTATAAGTGCCAGCATCAAGAGCCCGCAGAAAGCATTTACCGACGAGATTCCAAGCTTGCCGTCTTTAATCAGGCTGCCGGTTCTGATGCCGCCTATCGTAGCCAGAACGTTAACAGCCAGAATCGCCGAAAGCGCTGCAATCACGCGCACTTCATAAGCATTGACCGCAATATAACCGTCGTTTAGCACATTATAAATACCTACCACTGCGGCCACAATAAGCGTTATAAGCATCACAGCCACTCCAGGCGAAAGAAACTCGTCCGCAATCCCCATGAACCACGCAAGAACATAAATAACGCTTAAAACCAGCATAGTATAGAAACCGTACTCATAAGCCTTGCCGTTTACAAGCTTCTGCCTCTCATCGTATTCGGGCTTGCCTTCGTGGCACATTCTGAAGATTATGAGCGCCATCAAAACCGCATACATAACGCAGCCGATTGCAAGTATAAAAAGCATCCACTTTGTCGCCAGCGATGCCGTTATCGTATAAGTTACATGCCACTGTCCGTCTCTGTAGCCGGTAAACTCGTCACCGTCAGAAGTATAATCCTCCCCGCAATCGTTCAAAAACTCATTAAGTCTTTCTTCGCTATCGAAGATTTTAATTTCAAATCTATACTCAGCCTTTTCAAGTCGAATCGGCAAGAAACCCGCCTGCACTTTCTGTCCGGTGCAAAAAGAAAGAATCGACCCGTCAAGGTCATAAAGCACGAATCCCGAAATAAAGCCCGGATCATCCTCCGGCCACCAGTTAACGTGAATATCGTACTTACCCGCTCTTGCGATATTAAACTCGCCCCTGAAACCGCGATAAGTCGCTTCCCCGTTCTCAACGATAACATTGGCATTCACTTCGGTCTTGCGTGTATTCTTAGGGCTGCACGCAAAGCCAAACACCAACGCGATAAAAGCTATTGTCAGCACAATCATCGCGATTATTCGTCCCGTATTATTCTGTTTCATCCCTGTATCCTCCATACCGGCGCCCATTCCCGGCGCTTCAGTTGTAAAACGAGATGCAACCCCTCTCGTTCCGGCCTGAGGCCATAGTGGGTTGAAAGTGAATACCTTCCGGGAGGTTGCATCCCGGTTTACAAAGAGACTGGCTCAGGCTAGTCTCTTCTTTGTTGGTGGAG
>JAFZLD010000019.1 GCA_017553505.1 Lachnospiraceae bacterium | reverse complement strand
TTCGTATACAAACGATGCATCTCGTTTACAAAAATGGCATCTGGCGTACAAAACTGGCGTTTCGTTTACAAATATGCAGTTTTCAATTTACAAACAAGCATTTCGCCTTACAAACTGGCACCTCGGATTACAACTCAGCCAATTGTTCTTGTATTATTTTCAAGAATGGATTATCATTGTGTAAAAGCATATCAATATCGCGCAATGGAACGATATGATATTGAATTAGTGCGCAATACTAACAATGTTGTGCTTGGAGGAGAGCAATAGTGGAGATATGTATTAAAATCTGCAACCTTGATTGCTATTATGGGAAAAAGAAAGCCTTAGACAGTTTTTCTTTTGAAATAGAACAGGGGAAGTGCCTCGGAATTCTGGGTCCTAACGGGGCAGGGAAGACAACGCTTATACGCAATATTATGGGGGTTATTCCTCCGAATAAGGGCGTTGTTTACACATTGGGGCTTGATGCATCGGATTCGTTTGTTGAAATAGGACGACTTTCGGGCTATTTGCCGGAGGGATCCTCTGTATTCATGAACATGACACTGTATGAGTATCTGCTGTTTTATGCCAAACTCCGAGAGGTGGACAATCCGGGCGAAGCCGTAGACTCAGTTATTGAAATGATAGAGCTTACGGAAGAGAAAAACACAAAGCTAAAAAAGTTTTCAAAGGGAATGATTCAGAAAGCCAAAATAGCATCGGTGATTGTTCATAATCCGAAGCTGCTGATTCTTGATGAGCCTACCGACGGGCTGGATATTTCTACCACCAATACCTTTGTTGAATACATTAACGGTTTTGTGGAAGACGGATTAACGGTGATTATTTGCTCACATTTACCGGATGTGATTGACAGGGTATGTACAGACATTCTTTTCATTGATAAAGGCACCAAGCTTTTTGAAGGAAGTAAGGAAGAGTTTTTGAAACTCGGCGATGGTACCGTTTCTTCTGCATATCAGGCTATATATGATAAAAGGGGGAAAAAGAAATGAGACGATTTTGGGTATTGCTTGAGAAGGAATTGAAGCATGGTCCGGTTGTATCAAAATTCTTGAATCTTGGGTTTGCACTTGGCTATGGAATCGGTTTTGGCATAATGTCGCGAATGAGCGATTTGTTGTTTGAATATATGCTGTCGTTTATGCCGATATTGCTTGCTGCAATTGGGACTTCTGCCGTGCTTATGGGAATAAGTGCAGACAAACAGGCTCGAACGGGTGAAATGGTGCTTACTACCGGAATAAGCATAAGAGAGTATATATATTCAAAGGTTGTTGACAGCATCATACAAACCATAATAGGCGTGCTGATATTTGAAATATTGTATGTTGCCTGCGCGGGTAAAATGTTCTCAGGGGTAGTAAGATTTCAACACATTCTTTTCCCGGTTTTGGCAAGCATTGTGTTATCTGTCTTTTATGCATGTTTTGCGTTGATAATAAAAGTACATAAGATATATCATAAGCTGATTATTGCCGCCTTTCTTTTGATAGTGGCGATATTGGCTGTACTGGCAATGCTGGGTTCGTTCTTTGAGATAAGTCTTGTAAGCGGATTTAAGGCATTGGCTATCTGGGCGGGACTTCTGGTCTATGGAGCTATCTGCCTTGAAATGGGAGTGCGTTTTTTGAAGATAAGAGACTTTGTGTCTAAATGATTTTGCTATATGCGCAGCAGAAAGAGTACGTATGCTGTATGGAATAATATAACATTTGCAGGTAGAGAAGCGAGGAAACATCCTTGCTTCTTTTTTGTATGAATGACATATAATATACACAATGGTTAAATGTGTTGCCTAATGGGTTATTAATAATCCCAATAACAGACGCTGGCTTGACTTTACAACTGATAATATGATATATTTGCGATTACAAAGAACATATAAGTGTACACATATTTGTGAATTGTAACTAAACCAAGATTATTTAGGAGGGGCAATGAATAGCAAGATTGATTATTTAGGAAATGCATATAATCAGGCAGAACCGCTCGTTTGCGGAGCTCACTTAGGCGCATGCGCTGCAAATGGTTGCGGTGCCAATGCCGGTGCTTGTGCGATTAACGGATGCCTTGCCAATGCCGGAGCCTGCGGCGTTAATGGTTGTAAAACCAAAGCGGGCGCATGCGGCGCTGATGGCTGCGGTGCCAATGTAGGCGGCTGTGGTGCAAAAGCTTGTGCTGCCAACGTTATCAGCGGTTGTGGCGCAGAAGCCTGCGGCGGAAAAGTTTCAGGCGGTTGCGGTGCAAATGCCTGCGGCGGTAATTCGGGCAAATGCGGAGCCAAAGCCTGCGGAAGCAACTGCTGATGATGCAGGAAAAGGAGTAAATTATGGTAAAAAATGCATATTTAGGCAATATCTATGAGGGCGATGAAATCGGTACAAACGTACTCTGCCCTGCAAATGTGGGAGCATGTATCCCCAACGCATGCGGAGCCAATGCCGGAGCCTGCGGCGTTAACGCATGTGCCGCAAATGCAAGCATATGTGGCATTAACGGTTGCGGAGCCAAAGGCGGAATGTGTGGAGCTGACGGATGTGCTGCCAACGGTGGTGCATGTGTTGCCAAAGCGTGCGGCGGAAACGGAAGTGCTTGCGGCGCTCAGGCCTGCGGTGGAAACGGATCTGCCTGCGGAGCCGAAGGCTGTGGCGGAAATGCCGGAGCTTGCGGTAAACTGACATGCTCATCAAATGTGGGCTCTTGTAAGAGCAAAAGATAAAAATAACTAAAAAAGGTGGTTAATGAGGTACAATGAAATTTTCGAAATATAATTTATTTGTTGAAGATGAATCTATTCCGAAGGGAAAGGCAGTCCTCTGCAATACTTTTTCGGGAGCAACTTTTCTTGTAGATAATGATATAAGGACGGCAATAGAGTCACAGTCCATGTCGGAACTCAGTGACGATGATATTGCAACTTTCATGAACGAAGGTATCATTATTGAAAATGACTCAGTGGACGAGGCAAGAATACACAGTTACTTTTACGAAAAAGAAAAATTCGATAATCATGTACTGTCATTAACCATCTTGCTTACTATGGCCTGTAATCTTCGTTGCGTTTATTGCTACGAAGGAGCGGGAGTGGTATCAAATGCTACCTTGACCGATGAAATAAGGGATAACCTGTTTGACTTCATTAAAGAGCAGGCTGAAGTCAGAAGAAGTGATACAATTGTTTTGTGGCTGTTTGGCGGCGAACCCCTTTTATATTTAAAAGACAATGTGGCTTTCCTTGAAAAAGTGCAAAAGTACTGCGAAGAAACCGGTAAAGTATTCGAAACACATACTGTAACTAACGGTATTCTGTGCAACGAAGAGAACTTAAAGATACTTGAAAGATTCAACTGCCAATCTATTCAGATTACCCTTGACGGTGTCGCAGAGATTCATAATACGAGAAGAATCTACGCAGACGGCAGAGGTTCTTTTGACGAAGTAATGCAAGGAATCAGAAATGTGGTTAACACATATCCTTTATGCAATCCGATTATTCGTATAAATATCGACAAAACCAATCTGGAGCGCACATACGATTTACTTCAGATGCTTAAAGATGAGGGCATGAACGGGTGCTATATCGACTTTGGTATTGTCAAAGGAACTACAGCGTCATGTGCCTCATATCAGGGCAATTGCTTTTGTGAAGAAGAATTGGGGGATATATTATTACCGCTTTGGCGCAAGACCAAAGAACTCGGATTTGAAATCAACATAAATCCGAGTAAAAAATACTTACATTGCGGATTGTACTCCGATTCGGCGTTTACGATTGCGCCTACCGGAGATGTATATAAATGCTGGGATTTCGTTAATGAAGAGAAGCACCGCGTTGCCAGAATCGGCGAAGGCGGTAAGGTGATAGATACAACCTTTGCTTACTTTGACTGGATGACCAGAAATCCATATGAAATTGAAGATTGTAAAGAATGCGTATATCTTCCTGCCTGCGGAGGAGGCTGCGTAGGTACCAGTTTTGCTGAGACTAAACAGTATCATGCGGCAGGATGCTATAAGATAAAGGGCGTTATAGAGAAGCAAATAATGGAGAGATTCAGAAAGGCTATCCATGGATAAGATCTTCGAAGTGTTAAAAAGATATAAAAGAATGCTTGTCAAGGGGTACAGACTTGACAAAGCATTCTTTGTTTCTAAAATACTGATGACTTTTTACAGCAGTATTATAACGTTTATCGGTATTGTGATTCCTAAGTATATGCTTAGTGCAATAGAGAACCGGTCGATAAAGAGAGCAATAATCGTTCTGGGAATTTCTTTTGCAATCAGCATGATAGGAAGCATAATAGACAGATTGTATTCGCCGTACTCATCGGTTGCTGTGGAAAAAATGAATGTTAAGATTACCGAAGCGTTTTTGGATAAAAGCTTTTCATTAAAGATTTCCTACTTTGAAAATGCGGAAGCTTACAACAACTACTCGGTTGCTTTTGACAATTGTTCGGGAGTGGTTCATTCTGCGGTAGATATATTTTTTGGAACATTTTCTGCTGTGATTAATCTTGTCATGGCTTTTTCTATTTTGGCCTGGATGAATAAGGGCGTATTGGTATTTATGCTTTTTATCGTCGTAGTTCAGTTGTTGATTGACAGAAAAAGAAAGAAGATTATGTTTGATTACCAACTGGAGGTAAACAGGGACAACAGACAGCTTAATTACCTGTACAGATTATTCTATGTTCCTCAATTCATGAGAGACATAAGAGTTAATTCGCTAAAAGATTTCGTTTATAAAAAGAAAAAAGAAGCGACGGACGGAATTGTGGAAAAAGCCGGTAAAATGAGCAAAAAGATTGGAAATGTATCGCTTAAAGTGGCAATACTTTCGCATGTCGAAACATTTCTTACATCACTTTATTTTATTTTCGAAACTGTAAGGGGAACAGTGGCGCTCGGTGATTTTTTTGTGGCTCTTAATTCATATTCGACAATTAAATCGGCAATTGCCTCTATATTGTCTTCCTGCAATTCGATATACGAAAATGATTTATATATTACTCATTATGAGAACTTTATGAATGAGCCTGAACTCAGTGACAACTCGGATGCCGTAAGGCTTGATCGTATTGATAGGATTGAGTTTAGAAATGTTTCATTTACTTATCCAAACGGAGTGTCGGAATCCATATCCGATCTTTCTTTTGTGATTGAAAAGAATCAGAAGGTTGCGATAGTGGGGTGCAACGGAGCCGGCAAAACGACTATAGTCAAATTACTGTTAAGACTGTACGAGCCAAGTCGCGGTGAGATACTGATTAATAACAGAAATATCAAGGATTTTCAGGTTGTTTCTTTGCGGGCAACGATTGGGGTACTGTTTCAGGATTATTCTATATATCCTTTCAGCATAAGGGATAATGTGCAGGTAGGAAAAACGGTCTCTACAGAAAAAATAGAGGATGCGCTCAGAAAAGTTCGTATGCTCAATAAGGTGCTAAGCCTTAAAAACGGTCTGGATACTGCCATTACCAATCAGATGGAGGATGAGGGAGTTGAACTTTCAGGAGGAGAAGCTCAAAGGATAGCTATAGCAAGAATGTATACATGTGCATGCCCGACTATTATCCTGGATGAGCCCACAAGCAGTCTTGATCCTATAATCGAGAATGAACTATACGATACCATACTCGATGACTCGAAGGATAAAACGGTGATAATAATATCACATCGTTTGGCGTTTACATACAAAATGGATAAGATTATATGTATGCAAAACGGCTGCAAGGTAGAAGAAGGAACTCATAATGAGCTGATTAAAATCGAAAACGGTAACTATAGAAGTATGGTTGAGGTTAATACGAAGAGATATGCATAGAAAAAGTCCGTGGAATAAACCACGGACTTTAATAATTTAGTTGAATCCCCGGAATCCCTTACCGATTATTTCGCTGCTGTTTGTAATCATGATAAAAGAATTCGGGTGGTTGTGGCGCACGTAGTTACGAAGCATGACTGCCTGGCTGCGTCTCATGACGGAGAGAATAACGGTCTTCTCGCTGTGAGCGTAGGCGCCTTCGGCCTTAAATACGGTAGCGCTTTTCTTGAGTACGTCGGTGATGTACTTGCATATCGGCTCGGGGTCGTCGCAGATAATCGTAAAATATTTGCAAAGGTTGATATTTTCAATTACCTGGTCGATTACAAGGGACTTGGCCATCAGTCCGGTAAATGCGAAGAGACCGGTAGTAACATCGAATACGAAGCAAGCACAAATCGTGATACTTAAATCTACGAAGAAGAGCGCTGTACCGATGTTGAAACTTGTGTACTTTTTAACTATCATCGCCACGATATCCGTTCCGCCGCCGCTTGCACCGCGGTTAAAGAAAATCGCTGCGCCTACAGAAGGTAAGATAATCGCGAAGATAAGCTCAAGTACCGGCTGATTTGTAAGCGGCCCGTCCATTGGAAAAACATGCTCCATAAGCTCAAGTAAGAGCGAGTTAAGCATACTTACATATACGGTCTTAACACCGAAACTTTTGCCTAAGAATATAAATCCCAACACCAATAACGCTACGTTGATAATAAGGTTATAGGTAGCGGGGGTTAAGCTTCCGATCTTGGCTAAAATCATGGCAATGCCCGTAACTCCGCCGAAGGTAAAGTTGTTCGGAAACTTAAATACATATACGCCGATATCAAGAATAATCGTGCCGACTGTCAGCCAGATGTAATCGACGATTTCGACGTTTCTTTCACTTTTTGTCATAAGGAATACCCTCTTAATCTAAACTCCACAGAAGATATTAACATATTTGAATTAAAAAGAAAGACCTTTTTTGACTGACACTGTTGACAATTTTTAGTGTAACGTTTATGATACTAATGTGCTTTAAAGCGGTAAAGCGTAACGCTTTTAATCACTAAAGTTTACATAACAATAATGTTATGGGGAGGAACACTCAAATGGTCAGCAAAATTATAATGCTCGTGATTTTCTTTGCCGTAATGATCGGTGTGGGCGTGTACACACGTAAGGCCGCTACCGACGTTAACGGTTTCGTACTCGGAGGAAGAAGCGTAGGTCCCTGGCTTACGGCTTTTGCTTACGGAACTTCTTATTTCTCCGCGGTTGTATTCGTAGGATATGCCGGACAGTTCGGTTACAAATACGGTCTTTCATCCACATGGATCGGTATCGGTAACGCACTCATCGGTTCGCTTCTTGCATGGGTTATCCTCGGTCGTCGTACCAGAGTTATGAGTAAACATCTTGACTCGGCTACAATGCCCGATTTCCTCGGTAAGCGCTATCACTCCAAGGCCATCAGAATCGTGGCTGCGCTTATTTCCTTTATTTTCCTGATTCCTTACACCGCATCGGTTTACAACGGATTATCAAGACTTTTCGGAATGGCTTTCAACGTTCCTTACAGTGTATGCGTAATCGTTATGGCGGTTCTTACAGGTGTATACGTTATCCTCGGTGGTTACATGGCTACGGCCGTTAACGACTTTATTCAGGGTATCATCATGTTATTCGGTATCGTGGCTGTTGTTGTAGCTGTAATTAACGGTAACGGCGGTTTCTTTGAAGCCTACAAGAACCTCTCACAGATTCCTTGCGAAGGCTCGGTTGTAGAGGGACTTAATGGTGCATACGTATCCTTCTTCGGTCCCGACCCGGTTAACCTTCTCGGAGTTGTAATCCTTACATCTCTCGGTACCTGGGGACTTCCTCAGATGGTTCAGAAGTTCTATGCCATCAAGGATGAGAAGGCTATCAGACGCGGCACCATCATTTCCACATTCTTCGCAGTAATTGTGGCAGGCGGATGCTACTTCCTCGGCGGTTTTGGTCGTCTCGCCGACGTATCGGCAATTACCAATGCAGACGGTGGCGTGGTATACGATGCAATCATTCCTACGATGTTAAGCAAGCTTCCCGATTTGTTAATCGGTATCGTGGTAGTGCTTGTTCTTTCGGCATCAATGTCCACACTTTCAAGCCTGGTACTTACATCAAGCTCCACACTTACACTTGACCTTATCAAAGACAATTTCGTTAAGAAGATGGACGAGAAGAGACAGCTTCTTATCATGCGTATATTTATCGTAGTATTTATAGTTATTTCGGTTATCATTGCAATGGATCCTCCCACTTTCATTGCACAGCTCATGGGTATCTCATGGGGTGCTCTTGCAGGCGCGTTCTTGGCTCCCCTCCTTTACGGCTTGTACTGGAAGGGCGTCACAAGAGCGGGTGTATGGGCCGGCTTTATCAGCGCCGTAGGCTTTACTATCGCCAACATGTACGGCAAGTGGACTTCACCCATCAACGCCGGCGCAATCGCCATGATTGCAGGCCTTGTGGTTGTACCGCTTGTATCCCTCATTACGCCTAAGCTTGATAAGGGCGAGATTGATTTTTCTTTTACCTGCTACGAGAAAAAGAAAGTCGTGGAAGAGAAGATTGCGCTTCCCGAAGACGTGGTACAGGATTAACAGAAATACAAGTAAATTGAGGACTGCCGTTACTATGCGGCAGTCCTTTTTTGTGCTATAATAACTCAGTGTGTTTAAGCCCGTCATATTAAGAAATATTTAAGACATTTTGACTTTGGAATAGCGTTTTATTTTTGTAATATGATAAAAAAGTGGGTAGTCTGCGCGGCAGACATTTTGGCACAAGGAGTGAATGCGAATTGATTAAAGAAAATCAACGTATATTCAATAGATTGTTAGTGCTTATCGACATGGTTATTATTTTCTTTTCCATGCCGGCGGCATATGTGGCTAAGTTTAAGATTTTATCACCTACCGCAGTCGGTCGACTTCCAATCGGAAGCTATTTAAGACTTATGGCTATGGTGGTACCGGTATACGTTATTATTTATTTTTTGTGCTCGGTATACGATCCGAAGCGCACTTCACGTATTAAGCACGAGTGTTTCAGCATTCTCAAGGCCAATGTATTTGGTATGGGAACTTTAATTATAGGCATTTACGTTATTATCAAGGACATCGACTATGCCCGTTCGGTACTCGGTTTGTTCTTCTTCATCAACGTATTTGTGACAATGGCTTTCAGAGTAGTGCTTAGAAAGTCATTAAGGTATGCAAGAAAGCACGGATATAATCAGAAGCATATCCTGCTTGTAGGCTATTCCGATGCTGCTAAGGCTTTTATTGACAGACTTGTGGGCAATCCTCAGTGGGGATTTAAGATTTTCGGAATACTTGACGACCACCGTGAAGAGGGCTTTGAGTACAGAGGAGTGAAGGTTATCGGAACTCTTGATATGCTTACCCCTATCTTGCAGGACAATGACCTCGAGGAAGTGGCAATTACCCTTTCCCTTGAGGACTATGATTTTCTGGAACAAGCGGTCAAAGAATGCGAGAAGCAGGGTGTTCACACCCAGTTCGTACCCGACTATAACAAGTTCATTCCGAGCCGTGCATATACGGAGGATTTGTTCGGACTTCCGCTTATCAATATCAGATATGTGCCGCTTGCCAACAGCGGTTATGCAGCTCTTAAGCGTGCAGCTGACTTCGTGGGAGCGTTGTTCGGTATTATCATTACATCGCCTATCATGATTGTTCTTGCAATTCTTGTAAGACTTTCAAGTCCCGGTCCCATTATTTTCAAACAGGAACGAGTTGGTTTACATAACAAGCCTTTCAATATGTTTAAGTTCCGCTCCATGCGTATGCAGGACGATTCGGAGGAGAAGAAAGGTTGGACGGTCAAGGACGATCCACGAGTTACCAAGGTCGGTAAGTTCTTACGTCGTACGAGTCTTGATGAGCTTCCGCAGTTATTTAATATCCTTGTCGGTGACATGAGCATTATCGGCCCCCGTCCCGAGAGGCCCCAGTTCGTGGAGAAGTTCCAGGAGGAGATTCCCCGCTACATGATTAAGCACCAGGTTCGTCCCGGTCTTACCGGATGGGCGCAGGTTAACGGCTTAAGAGGCGACACCTCCATAGAAGAGCGCATCAATCACGATATTTTCTACATAGAGAATTGGACCATCGGCCTTGATATCAAGATTTTCTTTATGACGTTCTTCACCGGATTTATCAATAAAAACGCGTATTAAGGAGCGTCTATGACAATAGATGTGGTAATTCCCCTTTATAAACCACCGGGGGAATTTGTAACACTTATAAAAATGCTCAGAAAGCAGACCCTTTCAATAAATCGCATCATACTTGTTAACTCGGGAAGAGAGTGGTATGAGCAGTTTGTGGAACGGGTTTCTTTTGATGCATCGGAGTATGATGCGGAAGTGTATCATATTGACCCTAAGGACTTCGACCACGCCGGTACGAGGCATATGGCAATGGAGAAAAGCGATGCGGATGTAGTGATAATGATGACGCAGGACGCTATCCCCAAGGACGATACGCTGGTGGAGCGGCTCGTGGCTTATCTTGAGAAGGATAGTGACATTGCGGTGGCATTCGCAAGGCAACTTCCGCGAAAGAACGCGGGTGTAATCGAGCACGTTACCAGAGAGTTCAATTATCCCGGCGAGCCTTCCGTGAAGAGTGCTTCGGACATTGAGAGGTTAGGTATTAAGGCTTTCTTTTGCTCGGATGTGTGCGCGGCTTACAGGCGTAGCTTATATGCGGAGGTGGGAGGCTTTAAGGCGCCTGCCATTTTCAATGAGGATATGGTCTTTGCCCATGACGCGCTTGTTAAGGGCTTAAAGGTAGCTTATGCGGCGGACGCAGAGGTGTATCATTCACACAATTATTCGCTGATGACACAGCTTAGAAGAAACTTTGATTTAGGCGTATCCCAGGCCGATCATTCGGAGGTTTTTGAGTCAGTTAAGAGCGAATCCGAAGGAAAGCGACTTGTAAAATATGCCTTAAAGCGGTTTAATAGATTAAGAAGACCATTGCTTATTTTTCCTTTCGGAATGCAATGCGTATTTAAGCTTTTGGGATATAAGCTCGGAAAGAACTATATGAAATTGCCTTATAAGCTGGTGCGTAAGATTACGGGTAATAAGGCGTATTGGAAGCAGAATGTCTAAAAAAGTTTACGAAGGTCAGTTAGACTTTCTTGGATTATTAAATGAATATACAGACTCTCAAGGCGCGACCGTAAGGGTAAGGGAACCCGGTAATTCGCGTCTTAAGCCCGTGGATAAAAGCGGTTCCAAGTTTAAGGTTTCCGAGGCTGAGCCCGAGCAGTTGACGCTTGATTTAGGCGATATGACCGAGGCGGCGCCTGTTACGGAAGTGAAGGTCGAGACCTCACCCGTCGCTCTGGATGCGGAGCCCATCAGAGAAGAGTTTAAACCTATCGTGGCTGAGCCTAAGAAGACGGCTGAGAAGCCCGAGCCCGAAGTGGAAGAGTTAAAGCCTGTCGAAGAAGCTTCTAAGCCTGCGAAGGCTAAGGATAAGCCCAAGGCCAAATCGGTTAAAGAGAAGGCGAAGCCCGTTGAGGAAGAGCCTAAGCCCGAACCCGCTATTGAGCCCGTGAGGCCCGCGGAACCCGAACCCAAGGCAGACAAAGGCGGCCCCAAGGAGATTCTTTTTAAGCAATGTAAGAAATGCTGGTGCTTTGACTGCAAGCACAATTCACGTAACGAGGGCGTACCGCGTGACATATGCGGAACATCAATGCCCTGTCCCGCGTGCGAGGGCTGTATTTCAGAGGACCAGGCTACGATTTGTGAAATCGGCAACGCCAAGGAAGGCTGTAAATTAAGGGCTAAAGAAGAGGGAATCCTCATCGAGGAAGAACCCGTATAGACAGTTACAAAGAGGAGTATAGATATGCAGATAGTACTTGTAGGATGCGGTAACGTCGGCGCAGACATTGCCAAATCATTAAGCCGAGAAGGTCATAATATAACCGTAGTCGACGTTAATGAAAGACTCGTTAAGGATTTGTCCGACGAACTTGATTTAATGGGTTATGCCGGCAACGGTACCACCATAGAAGTATTGGAGGATGCGGGCGTTAAGAATGCGGATCTGCTTATTGCGGCTACCGATTCCGACGAGCGTAATCTTTTGTGCTGCTTTATTGCCAAGAAAGCGGGAACCGCTTACACCATCGCGCGTGTACGTAACCCCGAATACAAGAAAGAAATAGAATTCATCAAGGAAGACCTCGGTCTTTCCCTTGTAGTTAACCCGGAACTTGCGGCCGCCGAGGAAATCGCGAGACTTCTTAAATTCCCCACGGCCTTAGAGATAGATACTTTTGCCAAGGGCCGCGTGGAACTTCTTAAATTCGAAGTGACCAAGGAAAGCCCCCTTTGCGGCATGCAGCTTAAATACGTGCCCAAGAAGCTCGACAGCAGCGTACTTATCTGTACGGTTGAGCGTGGCAACGAGATTTTCATCCCCAACGGTGATTTTACCGTGTGGGAAGGCGACAAACTTTCCATCATCGCCTCCGGTAAGAAAGCCATGCAGTTCTTCAAGGCTGCCAAGATGAATTTAAACCGCGTGCACAACGTTATGATTGTGGGCGGCGGTATGATATGCGTTTATCTTGCCAACATTCTTTTGTCAAGCGGTGTGGAAGTTAAGATTATCGAGAAAGACAAGCGCATCTGCGAAGCTCTCGCCGAGAGACTTCCCGAAGCCATCATCATTAACGGTGACGGCGCCGACAAGACTTTGATGGAAGAGGAAGGCATCCTCAACACCGAAGGCTTCGTATCCCTTACCAATCACGACGAAGAGAACGTTATGATGTCCGTATACGTTAAGAAAGTTAACCCCAAGGCCAAGCTCATCACAAAGGTTCACAGAAACGTTTACGACGATATCATCAGCGATTTGAATATAGGCAGTATTATTAACCCCAAGCTCCTTGCTGCGGAGAACGTTGTTAAGTACGTAAGAGCCATGAACAATACCCTGGACTCCAACATCGAGACTCTTTACACCCTTAACGCAGGCAAGGCCGAGGCCCTCGAATTCACGGTCAAAGAAGCTTCCGGGCTTGTTGATGTACCCCTTGCGGACCTGAAACTTAAAAAGAACGTTATGATTGCCAGCATTATTCACAAGGGTCAGGTAGAGACTCCCGGCGGTCAGAGCCGTATTCAGATCGGTGACAACGTTGTAGTGGTTACCACCGAGCGAGGCTTCGTCGACATTAAGGATATACTAGCGTAGAAAGAAGGCTGGGCTTATGAATAAATCCATAATAAGATTTATCCTTTGCAGGGTTTTGCAGTTTGAAGGCCTCTTTTTACTGCTTCCCGTTATAGTTTCAATTTTTTACAAAGAAAATACAGGTTTGATTTTTGTGGCCATCAGCGCGGGATGTCTGGCACTCGGAACCTTGGGAGCACACTTTAAGCCTAAGAGTAAAGTGTTCTACGCAAGAGAAGGTTTCGTAGTGGTTGCCATGTCATGGATTTTGCTATCTCTGGTGGGCGCGATTCCTTTTGTTGCTACCGGAGAGATTCCTTCGTATGTGGATGCGGTATTTGAGACCGTTTCGGGTTTCACCACCACAGGAGCAAGTATCTTAAATGATGTAGAGGCTCTTACCAAGACCACCATGTTCTGGCGATGCTTTACGAACTGGATAGGCGGTATGGGTGTGCTTGTATTTATTATGGCCGTGTTACCCTTATCGGGCAGTCGTAACATGCATCTTATGAGAGCGGAGAGTACAGGCCCCGAGGTAGGTAAGCTTGTGCCTCGTGTTAAGACCACCGCGACCATTCTTTACGGTATTTATTTCGGAATGTCACTCATTCTGATTACATGCTTTTTACTTTCGGGACTTCCGCTTTATAATTCTTTGATACTTTCTTTCTCTACAATGGGTACAGGAGGATTTGCGGATTTAAACAAGAGTCTCGGCGGATATTCGAGATCGGCACAGACCATTTCCATGATTTTCATGATTCTGTGCGGTGTTAATTTTAACGCGTATTTCCTGATTTTAAGAAGAAAATTTAAGGATTTCTGGAAACTTGAAGAAGTAAGAGTATACCTCTTTATCGTATTCCTTAGTGCGGCTGCGATTACAATACAGATTCGCGGCGGATTCGACAGCCTCGGAGATGCTTTCCATCATGCATTGTTCCAGGTAGGCTCCATTGTCAGCACGACAGGTTTCTCGACGGTTGACTTTAACGCATGGCCCATGCTGTCCAAGGTTATTCTTTTGTTCCTTATGGTAGTCGGAGGATGTGCGGGCTCCACTTGCGGCGGTATTAAGGTGCCGAGATTCCTTATTCTGCTTCGAAGCCTCGGCCGTGAGCTTTCACACCTTACTCATCCGAGAAGCGTTAAGAAAGTTAAGTTAAACGGTCAGACGGTTTCCGAGGAGACTGTTTCAAGTGTAATTTCCTTTATGATTGCGTATGTACTTGTGGTTATGGTATCCACATTTATAGTTGCTGCCGACAACATGGACTTTACGTCAAGCTTTTCGGCGGTACTTGCCAATGTAGGTAATATCGGACCGGGTCTTGGTATTGTAGGCCCTACCGGTAACTATTCGACGCTTTCCGACCTGTCCAAAATCACTTTGATTTTTGACATGCTTGCAGGAAGACTTGAAGTATATCCCATGCTTGTTCTTTTCTACATGGGAACCTGGAGGAAGTCTTGATACGCAGAAAGGTTTTCTTTAAGTTAATAATCGTAGCTCTGGCCGTTATAGAACTGGTACTTGCCATAACGGTCAAGGGTTTTGCGGACTTTTATCAGAGGCACATATTCCCCATATGGAATGCTACCTATGGGCGTGTAACGGGCCTCTTTAAGTTTTCTCTCGGTGAGTTGTTTATCTATTTGTCGGTCGTATATGTTCTTTTTACGGTTGTGGTATGGACAGTAAGGCTAATCAATTTTATCAAGAGAACAGACACCTTTAAGAAACTTTGCGCTTTTAATACAAATCTGTTTTTTAACATAATTGCGATAGTTATATTGCTTCAGGTTCAGAACTGCTTCATGCTGTATCGCGTGACGCCTCTTTTTGAAGATACGCCCGCGGCGGAGTATGTGGAGAACCGCGAAGACCTGATAGAGCTTCGCGAGATGCTCGTAAAGCGTGCCAATGAAATGGCCGAGAAGTTTGAGCGAAATAAAAAGGGCGAGATAATCTACAACATTGATTATCGCAGCATTTCCATGATTGCCATGGCCAATCTCGGTGAGGCGGCCAAGGTGCGCGTAGAGTCGGGTGAGGCTGAGATACTGGATGACAGGTTACAGCTGCTTGCGGGATATTATTCGACACCCAAACCGCTTATCAAGTCCGATTTCTTTTGCCAACAATCGATATGCGGATATTTCTTCCCGTTCTCGCTTGAAGCCAATTACAACAAGCTTATGTATGTGACGAACTTTCCGGGAACCATGTGCCATGAGCTTGCACATCTCAAAGGCTTTATCTTTGAAGACGAGGCCAATTTTATATCGTATCTTGCCTGCATCAATTCGGGTAATACAATCTTTGAATACTCGGCTACACTTGATGCTATTGCGTACGTGAATATCGAGGTAAGACGTGAACTTGCGGTGGAGCCCGAGGCCAGAAACGCGTTGACGCCCATCTCGGACAAGGTTGTCTTTGACTCGATGTTTATCACGGAAGAGACGCGTAAAGCGGTGGAAGAAGATGCGTGGTTTAAGACGGAAGATGTGAAGCGTTTATCGGACGAATTTATCGATACGAACCTTACACTTAACGGAGTGGAGGACGGAATACAGTCTTACTCCAGAATGGTGGATTTATTACTAAAATATTACTTTGGCGGTACTGATTAATGGTTAAAGAAGAAATAAGAATAAGACAGATGATACTCCACATCCTTGACTCGACAACAGGCGAGCCGGTGCTTTCGGATGATTGCCTCGAGACGGGAGCGGAGCTTCAGGAATTTATAAAGGAGCATATTGCCAAGATTTTTGCGGGCGATGACTCCAAAAAATGCGAGTTTCACAAGTCGGAATCGGAAGTGTACTCGCTTCTTAATGCATATGATGACGAGAACTTCGTGCCCATCAGTAAGGATATTGCAACTTATCTCTACGGCATCATGAATGCCAATATCGATATACCTTCGGCGGACCTTTTCGTGGTGCGCTTTACAAGCGATTCGCTTGAGTATCTTGCCATTCTTAAGATGAATTACAAGGCAATGTATACCCATCGTTCCATCCCCGAGAACAACTTCGTGCGTAACGAGATATACAGATACAAAGAACTTTTGCCCGCAGAGAGCCAGAAGCTTGCGGAGGCCTGCGTTATCAGACTTAACGACCTTGCAATTTGGCTTGTAGAGAAAAAAGCCGAGATTAACGGCAAGAAAGAAGATTACTTCAGCGAACTTTTCTTAAAGTGCAAGACCCGTCTCAGCGACAAGAAGAAGCTTAAAATCGTGGAGAAAGCAATCGAGAGCGTTAATTCGGAAGCTTACGATGAACTCGACCGCTATGAGCCTAATATGAAGGCCAAGGCCATTATTCACGAAGAGATTAACAAGAACGGCGGTTTTGTGGTGGAAGAGCTCGGAGACCTTATTTTTAAGGACAGAGAAGAGCTTCGCACCGCATATCAGGACAAGATTGAGAAGTACGACCTGGTCAAAGAAGAAATTCTGCCTCAGAGCGAGCGCACCACCAAGCGCTTCGAGCGTCAGAGCCTTATGACCGACACGGGTATAGAGATTAAGATCCCCATGGATCAGTATGAGAACGGTAACGTTGAATTTATCACCAACAGCGACGGCTCCATGTCACTTGTAATCAAAAACATCGGTAAGCTGGACGCCAAGTTCTAAGGAAAGCCTATGGGCAATATTGTTGATTATATAAAAGAATACGGTGGAGATGATTTTAACAAGCGCCGCTTTTGCAAGGAAGATGCGCTTGTATTAAGTCAGTTCGCATATCTTAAATTCGAGGGAATTCTGGATGTCATGAGCCGGGAACCCGTCGCTCTTGAGGATATTGATTCCTCTAAGATAAGGGATTCTCTGTTTTCAGATTACAGATATGAGAAGGATAATCGTGCGCTTTATGAAGCAATGTTATCCTCGGTTCGCTTCGCCGGTTTGAAAATAGCGATGTACATTAACCGTATCGAAGAGGATACGCAATTTGCTGCGCTTACCTTTCTTTTGCCGGGGCATACTCTTATCGTGTTCAGAGGTACCGACGAGACGATAGTGGGCTGGCAGGAGGATATGGGTCTTGCTCTTAAAAAGAACATTAAGGGGCAGGACTTAAGCGTCAAATATCTTAACGATGCGGCCGGCAGTATTTCAGGCAAGTTTATGGTGGCGGGGCACTCCAAGGGCGGTAATCTGGCTATTTTCTCCGCGATGTTTGCAAGCCCCGAGATTCAGAAACGTATTAAGAAAATTTATTGCTTCGACAGCCCGGGATTCAGGGCTAAGTTCCTTAGGAAAAGCGGATATGATGAGATTAAGGAACGTGTGGTAAAGGTAATCCCCAAGTCTTCTTTTGTCGGAATGCTATTTGATGACGGCGGCGACAGCATAGTTGTGGATGCCAAGTCCGTCGGCGTTATCCAGCACAATCCGTACATGTGGACCGTTAAGAAGGGAAAGCTTGTAAAGACCAAACTGTCAAACGGTCACAAGCGTCTGATTGCCACGGTTAACGAGTGGATACTCAGTAAGGATGAGGAGCAGCTTGAACGCTTTGTTTTTTACCTAAACAAGCTTCTTGAGTCCTCCGACGCTGACAACACCATCGATTTCTCCAAGGAGTTAATCAGAAACTCCAAGCAGGTGATTAAAGCCGCGAAAGGACTTGATGAGGA
This sequence comes from Lachnospiraceae bacterium, assembly GCA_017553505.1. GTDB lineage: Bacteria > Bacillota > Clostridia > Lachnospirales > Lachnospiraceae > UBA1258. Next base: position 155,935 of record JAFZLD010000019.1, on the reverse strand, counting down.
TACCAAGGAATTTCTTTCGGCGTTCTTACGCTCGTACGTTGAAATCGCCAAGGGAATGATTAAAGAAGAAGTCAAAGAGCGCGCGGGCAAAAAGAAAAAAGAAGCCTAGGGCAATTTTTGCAATGTTTACAACAACTCTGATTAAAGAAAATGTCGGCAGATGTTGATATACTGAAAAAAAGCTTTGATTAAAGGAGTAAGTATGAACGAGATACTTAAGAAAATATCGGATATAGGCATCGTACCCGTTGTGGTACTTGACGATGCCAAGGATGCCAAGCCCCTTGCAGAGGCGCTTATTGCAGGCGGTCTTCCCTGTGCGGAAGTTACATTCAGAACAGCTGCGGCTGAAGAATCTATTAAGATTATGGCGGAAGCCTTTCCCGAGATGCTCGTGGGCGCAGGTACCGTTTTGACGATTGAGCAGGCTGACAGAGCCATTGCTGCGGGAGCCAAGTTCATTGTTTCTCCCGGATTCAACGAGAAGATTGTTAAGCATTGCCTTGATAAGGGTGTTCCCATGGTACCCGGTATCAACAATCCTACAGGAATTGAGGCAGCGCTTGGGCTTGGTCTTGATACTGTTAAATTCTTCCCTGCAGAAGCTTCGGGCGGTATTGAGATGATTAAGGCTATGGCAGCACCTTACACCGCTGTTAAGTTCATGCCTACAGGCGGAATTAACGCTAAGAATATTTGCGATTACCTTGCTTTTGACAAGATTATTGCCTGCGGTGGTTCATGGATGGTTAAGAAGGACCTTGTGGCTGCGGGTAAGTTCGATGAGATTCAGAAGCTTACCGAGGAAGCCGTAAGACTTATGCTCGGATTCAACCTTAAGCACATCGGCATCAATTGCGACGGAGAGGATGAGGCTGTAGGTATTACCAATCACTTCGATGAGCTCTTCGGATTCACTACTAAGATTGGCAATTCTTCCGTATTTGCAGGTTCTTTTGTAGAGGCTATGAAGTCTAAGGGCAGAGGAGTACACGGTCACATCGCTATCGGTACCAATTCCGTAGCTCGTGCAAGACACTACCTTGAGACCGTTAAGGGAGCCAAGTTCATTGAAGAATCCGCTTCCTATAAGGGCGATAAGTTAAATGCGATTTATCTTGAAGGTGAGGTCGGAGGATTCGCCGTTCACCTTGTAAATAACAAATAAAGAGGTTAAGAGTATGAGTAAAGTTATTACAATGGGTGAGATCATGTTAAGACTCTCCACCCCTAATTTCGAGAAGTTTATTCAGGCAGACGAGTTCGACATCAATTACGGCGGCGGTGAAGCCAATGTAGCCGTTTCTCTTGCCAATTACGGACACGACGCCGAATTTGTTACCGCAGTTCCGGACAATGAAATCGGTGAGTGCGCCGTTGCCGCATTAAGAAAGTACAATGTCGGCACCAAGAACATCGCCCGTTGCGGTGAGAGACTCGGTATTTACTACCTTGAGAGCGGTTCTTCCGTACGTCCTTCCAAGGTTGTGTACGACAGAGCGCATTCTTCAATTTCCACCGCTACCGAAAAGGATTTTGACTTTGATAAGATTTTTGAAGGCGCAGACTGGTTCCACTTCACGGGTATTACTCCCGCGTTATCCGATTCTGCGGCAGAGCTTACCAAGCAGGCATTAATTGCGGCCAAAAAGCACGGTGTAACCGTATCCGTTGACTTAAACTTCCGTAAGAAGCTTTGGTCATCCGAGAAGGCTCAGAAGGTTATGAAGGGCCTTATGCAGTACGTAGACGTATGTATCGGTAACGAAGAAGATGCTGAGCTCGTACTCGGCTACAAGCCCGGTAAGACCGATGTTACAAGCGGTGAGCTTGAGCTTGCGGGATATAAGTCAATCTTTGAGCAGATGGTTGCGGATTACGGATTTAAGTATTGCGTATCATCTCTTCGTGAGAGCCATTCCGCTTCCGATAACGGTTGGAGCGCTTGCATCTATAATTCCGAGACCAAGGAGTTCTATCACTCCAAGAAATATAACCTTCATCCGATTGTGGACCGTGTGGGCGGCGGAGATTCTTTTGCCGGCGGCGTAATCTGCGGATTGCTTGACGGTAAGAACTTTAAAGAAGCGCTTGAGTTCGGTGTTGCGGCATCTGCACTTAAGCACACCATCCCCGGCGACTTTAACTTCGCATCACGCAAGGAAGTCGATACTCTTGCGGGCGGCGATGCTTCGGGAAGAGTTCAGAGATAAGTTCTTTTACACATATTAAGCGTTTGAAAAGGCCTCCGTTTGGGGGCTTTTTCCGATTGCGAAAGAATCTCTTTTGGTGTATCCTTGACGGGATAGTTTATATGATGTACAATAGAACAGGTGTTTGCAATGTGGATTATTCTTGTACTTATTTACGGTATTTTAAAGGGCATTCGTGATATTGCCAAGAAGAAAGCACTGACTAAGAGCGGTGTTACGGAAGTGCTTTTTGTATATACGCTGTTGGCCTTTCTTTTTACGATTCCGACTGTGGGAATTTTTAATGGTGCGTCGCTTAGCGTTCCCGGTAAGGAGATGGGGCTGATTGCCTTTAAGTCTTTTATTATATTTATAGCGTTTCTGTGCAGTTTCTATGCGATTGAGAAGATGCCGGTGTCACTCTACGGCGTTATCGATTTGTCGCGTATGCTTTTTGCGATGATTCTCGGAGTTTTTGTGCTTAAGGAAGTGCTTAAGGGAACACAGATAGTGGCGCTCATTCTGGTGGCAGGCGGTTTACTTATGCTTAAGTACAAGCCCAAGGCTGTAAGAAACGGCACCGTGCGCGAAGAGAAGATTTCCACGGTGATTTATATCTTGGCTTTTGTGTCGACATTTCTTAATGCGCTGTCGGGTATGCTTGATAAGATTTTGATGCGTACCGGTAATGTGACGTCGGGACAGTTGCAGTTTTGGTATATGTTATTTATGGTCATTTATTACGGTATTTACGTGATTGTGACCAAGACCCGTATCAACTGGAAGGGCGTTCTTTCCAATCCCTATGTGTGGCTGATTTCCGTGCTTTTTGTGATTGCGGACAGATGCCTGTTTATTGCCAACGGTTACGGGGCTTCGAGGGTTACCGTTATGACCCTTCTTAAGCAGGTGTGCTGCATCGTGACGATTGTGGGCGGCAGACTTATATTCAAAGAAAAGAATACTTTGCAGCGTTTTATCTGCGCGGCGGTTATTATAGCCGGAATTGTTATTTCGGTACTTTAAGGGAGTTGTGGATTTAGTATGAGTATGTATGACAAGCTTAACGAACAGCAGAAGGAAGCGGTTTTTTGTACCGAAGGCCCCCTTTTGATTCTTGCGGGTGCGGGCTCGGGCAAGACTTCAGTTCTGACTCACAGAGTGGCTTATCTTATAGATGAAGTGGGGGTTAACCCTTACAATATTCTTGCCATCACCTTTACCAATAAGGCTGCGGGTGAGATGAGAGAGCGTGTGGACAAGATTGTGGGATTTGGATCGGAGCAGATTTTTGTGTCGACGTTCCACTCTATGTGTGTACGCATTTTGAGACGTTACATCAATCTTTTGGATTATGATACGAGCTTTACGATTTACGACACCGACGATCAGAAACAGCTGATTAAGGAAGTATGTAAGAAGCTCCAGATAGATACCAAGATTATTAAAGAGCGTACCATTCAGAATAAGATTTCTTCCTGCAAGGACGAACTTGTGACGCCGGAGGATTTCTATCTTCAGTCGCTCGGTGATGTTCAGCTTCGTAAGATAGCAGACTGTTACAGAGAGTATCAGGCTGCGCTTAAGAAGAACAATGCTCTGGACTTTGATGACTTGCTTATGAAGACGGTTGAGCTGTTTAAGGCCGAGCCCGATGTTCTTCGCAATTATCAGGACCGCTGGCAGTATATCATGGTGGATGAGTATCAGGATACCAACACCGCCCAGTTTGAACTTATAAGACTTCTTGCGGGTTCCCGTCACAATCTTTGCGTGGTGGGTGATGACGACCAGTCGATTTACAAATTCCGCGGAGCCAATATCCGTAACATTCTTGATTTTGAACATTTCTATCCCGAGGCCAAGGTAGTCAAGCTCGAACAGAACTACCGCTCGGTTCAGAATATTCTTAACGCGGCCAATGCCGTTATCCGTAACAACTCTGCCCGTAAGGACAAGAGCCTCTGGAGTAAGAAGGAAGAGGGAGAGCGCATCCACTTCAGACACTTCGACACTGCCAAGGAAGAAGCGGAATATGTGTGCCGCGATATCATTAAGAGCGTTACCCACGGAGAGAGTGGTTACGGAGAGAATGCGGTATTATACCGTACCAACGCCCAGTCCCGTATGATAGAAGATCAGATGGTAAGAGAGAATCTCCCTTATCGTATTGTGGGTGGCGTAAGCTTCTATGCAAGACGCGAGATTAAAGATTTGCTTGCTTATTTGAAAACTGTGGACAACGGTCGTGATGATTTGGCTTGCAAGCGTATTATAAATGTTCCGAAGCGGGGCATCGGTGCCACATCGATTAATAAGTTACAGCTTGCGGCGGATGAGCGAGGAGTATCGTTCTTTGATGCTGTGTTACATCCCGAGTGGGCTGATATTAAGGGAGCTGCGGCTGAGAAGCTGTCTTCTTTTGGCAATATGATTCTGAGAATGCGTGTTATCAGTGAGGAGCAGGGACCGCTTAAATTGCTTAAAGAGATTCTTGATATTACCGACTACATCAATCAGATGGAAGTCGATACCGAGGAAGAGGCTGAAGACCGTATTGAGAACATCGAGGAATTGATTTCCAAGGTGGCTTCTTACGAGGAAGAGCACGATGAGCCCAATCTTTCGGAATTGTTGGAGGAGATTGCTCTTGTGGCGGATATCGATTCCGTGACCGAGGGTGAAGACCGTACACTTCTTATGACCATTCACTCGGCGAAGGGTCTTGAGTTTAAGAATGTTTATCTTATCGGCATGGAAGACGGATTGTTCCCGAGTTACATGTCTATTTCAAGCGGAGATGCTGAGATTGAAGAGGAGCGTCGCCTTGCTTACGTAGGTATTACCCGTGCCAAGGAGAAGCTCACTATATCAGCGGCCAAGGCTCGTATGGTGCATGGCGAGACTCAGATGAATCCGTTAAGCCGTTTTGTTAATGAGATACCGAAGTCATTGTTTGATATAGCGCCTGTAAAGAGACAGACTTACGACGGTTATTACGACAGCGATACATCGGATCGCGGCGGATACAGAAGATATGACAGCTACAGAGATGATGAACCGGTAAGTTTTTCAGGCTTTAAGAGAACACCTGACGAGCCGGTTAAGCCTTCTTCGGGCATCAGTCCTTATGCAAGACCGAGGGCATTTTATCAGCCTAAGGCCACACCTGAGGAGGACAAGCCTTTTGTGGCTCGCAAGGAGAATCTGGGGCTTCTTACCAAAGGCTCGGATATAATTGCCGCCAAGAGTGGCGGTGCGCTTGCCGTAGGTGACAGAGTACGTCACATTAAGTTTGGTGACGGTACCATTACCAATATTGTTAAAGAGACCAAGGATAATAAGATTACCGTTATTTTTGATAATTACGGTCAGAAGATAATGTATCAGGCTTTTGCCAAGCTTACGAAACTGTAAGCAGGCAGCTTTAAGAGGGTGAGATATGAGAGAGTCCAAGGAATTCGGTTTTATACAGGCGGTACCGCTGTGTATCCTTGCCGTTATCAGGTTATTCATAAGCGTGATGCTGGGAATATGGTATCCTGCGGGTCAGGTATGGGACGATCAGCTGATGGTTTCGTACATGAACATTTCAGCTCATTACAAGGAACCCGTATACTACGCTTTGGTTAAGAATATGGGCTGGCCTGCTCTGGTAAGCGTATTTTCGCGCACAGGGCTCCCGTATACGGTGCTTACGGCACTTTTATGGATTGGTGCCGCAGTGAGTGTTTTCTTCCTGCTTAAGAGGCTGTTTGGAGGTAAATTATGGGTGGCTGTAGTCGGTTATGTCTATGTGCTGTTCATGCCTCAGGCTTTTGATGCATGGAGCGGCACGAGATTTTACAGGAACTCTGCGATTGCGCCTTTTGTGATTATAACTTTTGCATTTGTGATTCAGGCTGTATTACGTGCACGTGACAAGGGTGTATTTAAGGTCCTGTCGCTTGTATTTGCCGGAGTTTTCTTTTCGCTAACTTACTTTCTTAAGGAAGACGGCAAGTGGATTTTGGCGTGCTTACTGGTTGCGACGCTAATCGGTGTCGGTCATGCGATTTATGGCAGAAAGCTTAAGGACAGTGCGGCGGTAGTTGTTAAGAATGCATTGCTTGTGCTTTTGCCGTTGGTAATATTTGTTGCGGCGGACTTGGGCTATAAGGGTCTTAATGATAAGTTCTTCGGAGTATTCGAGGTCAATACCAGACTAGAGAGTGAGTTCGGCGATTTCTGCGCCAAGGTATATTCAGTAGAGTCTCCCAACAGGGATATTCATGTATGGGCGCCCTACGATGCGATAGAGAAGGTTTTTGATGCTTCTCCGACACTTTCTGAGCATAAGAATCTTTTGAATGCCATCATGACGACTTCATGGTGCGACAATGATATTGTGGCTAACCCTATTCAGGGCGACCACTTTGCGTGGATACTTCGAAACTGCCTTAAGGCTGAGGGTATGTATACATCGGAGGCTGATGTCAGGGATTTCTTTGGCAAGGTCAATGATGAGCTCGATGCTGCATTTAAGAACGGTACGCTTAAGAAACAGAGCGGTACTGTTCAGTTATTTAAGAATACCGGCGCGTTTACGGGTGAAGAGGTTAAGGAAATAATAGGTGTCACAGGTGCAAGCTTTAAGGGAGCCATATTCTTGGACGGATATGTTCCGGGGCTTGGCGAGGTGACCGATGAAGAGATTTTTGACAATTGGACATCGATTGACGAGGCCAAGACTTACGCCCATGCCGATTATCTCGATGACTATTCGGGGCAGATTAAGAAGTCCGAGAAGCTTGTTCCGGTCATTAAAATATTATTTTTTATATATAAATGCATAAATATTGCATTTTGTTTATTAAGTTGTGGTATTATATTGTTTGAGGCTGTGAAGTTCTTTGCCGGTCTCAAATCTTTGAAGTCTTATATGGAGAAGAATTATAAGATTTTCTTCTCGGCTGTGACGGCGCTTATGTTTGTGGGAATTGCAGTTTGCTATGCTTTCTCGATAAGCTGGTTTTCAACCTTTATCTTTACCGAAAGCATCAATATGACGATTCTTAACTTCTATAACATAGCGTTGCCGGGTATTTTATTTTTGGCGAATGTATTTGCATTATATTCTTTGTATCACGAAATTATCCTAATGAGGGGGAGCAAGACACATGAGTAATTTATTAAGCAAAGTTGTATCAGGTATCAGTAAGAGAGCTAAGCAGCTTGAACTTGAAGAGAAACTCGACGATCTTAAGGAAATGCTTGCAGACAAGGGTTTATATCCTAAGAAAGAAGAGAAGAAGACCAATCCGTTGGTTATTATTCTTGCGGTTGTAGGTGCGATAGCTTTTATAGCGGCGATTGCTTATGCAGTATACTACTTCTTTATTCCCGAGGATTCCGAATATTTTGAGGACTTCGATGATGACGATGAGTTCTTCGACGAAGAGGATGATGACTGGGAAGACGACTAACTTATAGACAGGAGTGGGATGTCGCGTTATACGACATCCCTATTTTTTATGAAAAAAGGATCTGAACTTGTGGGAATCGTTACCAAGGTTAACTTCCCCAACAAAGCAATAGTGGAGACCGAGGAAGGTCCCGTTAAGGTTAAGAATGCACTTCCCGGCGATAAGGTTAAGGTAAGAGTGCTTAAGATGAGAAAGGGCAATCCCGAGGGTATGCTCCTTGAAACAATTGAGAAAGCACCCACGGCTGTGCCTGCTCAGTGCCCGCACTTTGGAATCTGTGGCGGCTGTACCTTCCTTACCATGAGCTACGAAGACCAGCTTAAGCTCAAAGAATCACAGACTAAGGAACTCTTAGACCGTGCTATTCCTTATGAATACAGATGGGACGGTATTAAGGCTAGCCCTGTTTATGCAGGATATCGTAACAAGATGGAGTTTTCTTTTGGTGATGAATATAAGGACGGTCCCTTAAGCCTCGGCATGCACAAGCGCGGCAGTATGTTTGACGTAATATATACGGATGAGTGCTATATTGTGGATGAGGACTACAAGGCGATTTTGAAGGCTACCCGTGAGTATTTCGCGGGACTTGGGCTTAAGTTCTATCATCGTATGAATCATACGGGGTATTTGAGACACCTTCTTTTGCGCAAGGCTTCCCATACGGGGGAGATTATGGTGGCACTTGTTACCACTAGCGAGCAGAAGGTGGATTTGGAGCCTTACAAGGAGCTTCTTTTGTCACTTAAGTTAAGGGGTGAGCTTGTAAGTATTCTTCATACGGTCAATGATGCTTTGTCTGATGTGGTTAAGAGCGATTACACGGAGATTCTGTACGGAAGAGACTACATTAACGAGTCACTTCTGGGACTTAACTTTAAGATAAGCGAGTTTTCTTTCTTCCAGACCAATTCCCACAGTGCTGAAGTGCTTTATTCTACCGCGCGTGAGTTTATAGGCGATTTGTCGGAAGGTAAAGCGCCCGATAAGACGGTATTTGACCTTTATTCCGGCACCGGCACCATCACACAGCTTATGGCGCCCGTGTGTAAGAAGATTATCGGTGTTGAGATTGTGGATGAGGCGGTTGAAGCGGCGATTAAGAATGCCAAGCTTAACAGCATTGAGAACGCAGACTTTATCTGCGGCGATGTGCTGAAAGTGCTTGATGATATTACGGAGAAGCCGGATTTCATCATTCTCGACCCTCCGCGTGACGGCGTACATCCCAAGGCTCTTGAGAAGATACTTAATTACGGCGTAGACCGTATTCTTTATATATCATGCAAGGCGACATCTCTTACGAGAGACCTGGAAGCCATTCATGCCGCAGGATACAAGGTTACAAGGGCTGTATGCGTAGATCAGTTCCCTTGGACTGCCAATATAGAAACGGTAGTTTCTTTGAGCAAGAATTTTGAGAAGCCGAAAGATTATGTTCAGATAGGAATAGATGCAGAGTAATACTACAGGATAAAAGAATCTTATGAATAAAGAGTGGTCGGAAAAGAATAAGAAAATGCAATCCCTGATAGGGAAAGAAGCGACCTTCCGTGAAGGTATCGGCGTTCTTATTGAACTGAGAGATGATCTGTTTGGGCAGATAACTTCGATTGTGAATACTTATCCGCAGGAAGCGTTCTATCAAATGCCGTTTGCCAAAGCAGAAGGATACCACAGTAAGACGCTTGCCTATTCCATGTGGCACATTTTCCGGATTGAGGATATTGTGGCACATACCGTTATCATGCAGGACAGACAGGTTCTTTTTGCCGAGGACTTACTTGATAGAACAGGCAGTCCGATTATCACCACGGGAAACGAACTGAAAGGCGAGGATATAGCTTCTTTCTCTAAAAAGTTGGATATAAAAGCCGTCTATGAATATTGTACGGCAGTAAAGAATTCGACCGACGAGATGCTTAAAAACCTCGTATACAGGGATCTTAGGAGCAAGTTTACCGATGAGGATAAGAAAAGAGTTGCGGACTCTCATTCTGTGAGTACGGATGAAGATGCCGTCTGGCTGATCGATTACTGGTGCAATAAAGATATCGCCGGATTGATCAAAATGCCGTTCTCAAGACACTGGATCATGCATATTGAGGCCATGTGCCGGATCAAGAGTAAACTATGATAAATAGTTTTCTTGCCCACCGGGCAGAACGTCGAAACTATTGTAACTTTGGAGAGGTAATAATAAACAGATTTGGAGGAAATGGTGTATGACAAAGAAAATAATTGGATGGGTACTTGTAGTAATCGGATTGTTTATGCTGTTCAAAATGGTTAGGGTAACTTCTTTTGGCTTCTATCGAATCGGAAGAATGAGCACATCGGCTATCATTCTGGTACTTCTTGTATTGTCGGCAATCGCTGTAATTGTCAAGAAGAATAAGATTACTTTCGGATGCCTGATAATGTCACTTGTGTTGCTGGTTTTGTCCCTTATTCTCGGAACAGAGTTACATTTCATGTACGTAACACTTGTTGATATTTTGCTTGTTTTGATTCCTACGATTGTGGGAACGGCACTCCTTATCAGATGTTCTTTTGAAGACAGAAAGGGCAAGGATAACAGCGAGCTTTAAGAGACACGTCATACTGATGTCATGTTAGCTTTGGTACGATTAAGTCAAATCATATTACACAATAGGAGGAGACTGTTTAATGGAGTATATAAGAGTTACCAAGGATAATCTGGACCGGGAACACATATGCTGCGCTATCGCCAATAACAAGGACGTCCAAGTATCGTCCAAGAAAGCGTGGCTTGCAGACAGATTCGATGAGGGACTTGTGTTCCTTAAAAGCGCGGAGAGAGGAAAGTGCTTTGTGGAGTACATTCCGGCGGAGTACGCGTGGGTTCCGATTGAGGCAGAAGGTTACATGTACATTGATTGTCTGTGGGTGTCGGGTTCTTTTAAGGGGCATGGATACTCTACGGACTTACTTAATGCCTGTATAGAGGACAGCAAGGCGAAGGGTAAGAAGGGTTTGTGCATTTTATGTGCGGACAAGAAGATGCCCTTTCTTGCGGATCCTAAGTTTTTGAAGTACAAAGGCTTTGAAAAGTGCGATGCTTCGGATAACGGTATAGGGCTTTGGTATCTTTCTTTCACCGCTTCCGCGGAGGTACCTAGGTTCAAAGAATGCGCAAGGCACCCTCGCATTGATGAGAAGGGATATGTGCTCTACTATACGAGCCAGTGTCCCTTTAATGCCAAGTATGTGCCGATAGTGGAGAAGACTGCGGCGGAGAGCGGCATTCCTTTTAAAGCAATACATTTAGAAAGCAGGGAGGCAGCTCAGAATGCGCCCACACCTGTTACCAATTACGCTTTGTTCCATGACGGAGCATACGTTACCAATGAACAAATGAATGATAAAAGATTCCTGAAACTGGCTCTGGGTTAGCCGGGTCAGGAAATGGGAGAGGGTTATGGCTAAGGTTATTTTTGTGTCGGGTCCGTGCGGAACCGGCAAGTCAACATTTGCTGATGCTTATGCAAGATATATGGTCAATAAAACCGGCAAGACTATGTATGTCATCCACGGAGATGATTTCCATGAGGGCTTTGTGGAGCCTGAGAACAAGGGAGATTTCTTTGTAAACGGAGAGGCTTCCGACAAGGTGCTGTGGGAGGACATTCTTAAATTCAACTGGGACTGCATGATGGATACTGCCGACAGAGTTCTTAAGAAGGGAATCGATGTTGTAATTGATTACATTATCGAAGATGAAATGCCCAGAGTTAAAGCACTCGCAGCGGCCAATAATGCGGATTTTGTCTACATTGTACTTACAGCTTCCGAAGATGAAATTGAGAGGCGTATTCGCGCCCGCGGCGATTTCGATTTGATTGAGCGTGCCAAGTTTTTAAAAAGAAAACTTGAGGCAATGCCTGAGAATGCGGGACACATATATGACAATACATGTAAGAGCGTTGAAGAATCTATTCTAGAGATCGATGTGAACGATTATTTGATATAGGTATTCAGGGTTATGGAGGGATACATGACGACATACTATAATGACGGAACCGTTAAGGTCCGAAGCATGGTGGCGACCGATGCTAAGACGATATATGATACCTATTTGTCATACGGTTGGCACCCGTCAATTGAAACATATGAGACGTATTTAAAGGAGCAGGAAGCCGGCGAAAGGCTTGTTTTTATGGCCGAGTACGAGGGCGCGGTGAAGGGACTTTGCACATTGGTGCTTAACCCGTCCGAAGGACCGTGGGGCGGGCAGAAGATTCCCGAGATTGTGGACTTGTGCGTGTTCTTTGACATTCATGGCAAGGGTATCGGAAATAAGCTTTTGGATGTGGCCGAGGCTGAGGCTGCCAAAATCTGCGATACGGTATTTCTTGCAGTAGGCGTTCATTCGGGTTACGGCCCCGCACAGCGTATCTATGTTAAGCGCGGCTATAACTTCGACGGCTCGGGCGTATGGTATCAGAACAAGCAGCTCGATCAGTATGCACCGTGCGTTAACGACGATGATTTGTTGCTGTTTATGTCCAAGAAACTAAATGATAAAAAGCGTCAGGGCGAGTCGGAAGACTATGCGGAGCGTAATGATAAGCGTAAATCTTTGCTTGAAACGACGCTTAATACGAGAGACCTTGGCGGATACAGAGTCGAAGGAACCGAAAACTTCACCAAGTTTAACCGATTCATTAGGAGTGATGCGCCGACAATGCCTTCGGAGCGAGACATTGATTTCCTAAGTAGAAACGGCATAACCACAATAATCGATACGAGAATCGATGAAGAAATCGAGCGTAAGGCTCACGGGCTTTCAAAGGTTGAAGGCTTTGATTACTATAACTTTCCGATATCCGAAGGCAGCGGACTGCCCGAAAGTGTCGAAAAAGTACCGGATAGCTATTTTGCCTGCGCGCATGACCCCAGCATTGCAAAGATTTTTAGGACCATCGCTGAGGCAGACGGCGCAGTAATGTATAACTGCTCTGCGGGTAAGGACAGAACCGGTGTCAATTCGGCGCTCATTCTTTGGCTGTGCGGCGTAAGCAAGGATGATATAGTCAGAGACTACATGTATACCAAAGAGAACAATGCTTCCAGATTCGGCAGGATCAGGGAGAACTTCCCCGATATCGACATTAACATAGTGATTCCTCATGAGGAATATATGTATGGATTTATTGACCTTATGGAGAAAGCACACGGGACAATCGAAGCGTTCTTTGAGTCAATAGGAATTGACGCCTCTGTGCAAAAGAAACTGCGCAGCAAGCTCCTTGATGCATAGAAGTATTAAACTTACGGTTTATGTTATGAAAACGCTCAGAGTGTTAGAGTAATACATGACACTTGAATTAGAGGTTATCAGATTGAGAGATTACAGTTTACAGCATAAGAAAGCCTGGGAATACAACGCCTACGACTTCTGGGTGGCAACATCCGGGACTTCTGCGGAACGTGCTGCCAAGGATAAGGAGAATCCGCTTAAGATGCTTAAGTGGCACGCGCGGTACTTCGACAGCTTTGAAGGGGTCAAGATAGCCAATATCTGCGGCTCCTGCGGTAAGAAAGCGGTTCCGCTTGCATTACTGGGTGCAGATGTTACGGTGTTTGATATTTCGGAAGACAATAAGCGATACGCGCTGGAGACGGCTGAAGCAGCGGGAACACACATTAACTACGAAGTCTGCGATGTGCTGGAAATAGATACTGCCAAGTACGGCGGGTGCTTCGACATAGTTTTCATGGAAGGTGGCATCCTACATTACTTCCACGATATTGACGAGTTCATGAGTATGATGTACGCGCTTTTACGTAAAGGCGGCAAGATTATATGCAGTGACTTCCATCCGTTTACGAAGATAGTGGACAGCCTTGGACTTGAGCAGCCTACCATGAGCTATTTCTCCACAGACATATTCGAAGGCGAGATGGCGCACGCAAGATTCTTTGACGAAGAGGAGCGTAAGAAAGTTCCGAAGTGCAAGTATCGTAAGTATACTGTCAGCGAGATTATCAATGCTATAATCGGTGCAGGCTTTACATTACAAAGGTTTGACGAGCAACCTTCATGGAATAACGCGGACCTTCCGGGAGAGTTCGCAGCCATAGGAATTAAATAGAAATACCACACAGAACCGTGTATCTGACAGCATAGATGCGCGGTTTATTTTTCTTTTATAAATACCTATTGACATAGTAGGTATATATGTGTGATAATACCTAGCGGAAAGGTAGGTAATACAAATTAATGAGTAAGATGATATATATGGACAACGCAGCCACCACTAAGATAGCACCGGAAGTATTTGAAGCGATGCTTCCCTTTTTTTGCGAAGAATACGGCAATCCTTCCAGCGCGTATGCTTTTTCCGGAAAGATAGCACAGAAAGTGGCGGAGGCGAGAGCGAGCATAGCTGAGTCTATCGGCGCCTCGGAGAAAGAAATCTTCTTTACCGGCGGCGGCAGCGAGTCCGACAACTGGGCAATAAAAGGCGTTGCAGACGCGCTTAAAGATAAAGGCAATCACATAATTACCACGAAGATTGAGCATCATGCGGTGCTTCATACTTGCGAATTCCTTGAGAAGCACGGCTATGAGGTGACATATCTTCCTGTGGACGAGTACGGACTTGTGAGTCTTGAGGAGCTTAAAAAGGCCATCAGACCCACTACAATCCTTATCAGCATAATGTTTGCCAACAACGAAATCGGTACCATTGAGCCCATAGCAGAGATAGGCAAGATTGCGCATGAACATGGCATATACTTCCACACCGACGCAGTCCAGGCTTTTGCACATGAGCATATCAATGTGGACGAGATGAACATAGACCTTCTTTCGGCAAGCGCTCACAAGATTAACGGTCCCAAGGGCGTAGGCCTTATGTACATCCGTAAGGGCACGAAGCTTTCTAACCTTATTCACGGCGGTGCGCAGGAGAGCGGCAAGAGAGCGGGTACCACCAATGCGGCAGGCATCATCGGTTTTGCCAAGGCCACAGAGCTTGCTACAGCGAGAATTGCCAAGGCCAATGCTTATCAGACAGTTCTCAGAGACAAGCTTATAAAGAGAGTGCTTGAGGAGATTCCCTATTCAAGAGTCAACGGACACCTCACCAACCGTCTTTCCAACAATGCGAACTTCTGCTTCAGATTTGTGGAGGGCGAATCGCTCCTTATTCTGCTCGATCAGGCGGGAATATGCGCTTCATCGGGTTCAGCATGCACATCCGGCAGCTTAGACCCCTCACATGTGCTTCTTGCTATAGGCCTTCCTCACGAGATAGCTCACGGCTCCGTAAGACTTACAATTTCCGAGGAGACCACGGAGGAAGACATTGATTACGCGGTTGAAAGCATAAAGAAAATTATCGAGAGACTTCGCAGCATGTCTCCCTTATACGAAGATTTTGTTAAGAAAAATAAGGAGGCCTAAATGAGTCAGGTAACAGAATACAGCAGCAAAGTAATGGACCACTTTTCAAATCCGAGAAACGTGGGTGAAATAGAGAATGCATCAGGCGTAGGTACCGTCGGTAACGCTAAATGCGGCGATATCATGCGCATGTACCTTGATATCAGCGATGACGGAATTGTTAAGGACGCAAAGTTTAAGACATTCGGCTGTGGCGCCGCAATCGCCACCAGCTCCATGGCAACAGAACTTGTCAAAGGAAAGACTGTCGAAGAAGCCCTGAAGGTTACCAACAAAGCGGTTATGGAAGCGCTCGACGGACTTCCGCCGGTTAAGGTGCACTGTTCACTTCTTGCAGAGCAGGCAATACACTCAGCCCTTTGGGATTACGCTGAGAAACACGCAATTACGATAGAAGGTCTTAAAAAGCCCGTTAACGACATAGACGAGACGGAAGAGTTCTATCAGATGCAGGGAGAATAATTGGAGGTTACTGATGATATCGACAAGAGGCCGTTACGCATTACGCGTAATGATAGACATCGCAACCAATCAAAAGGATGGCTACGTTCCCATGAAAGACGTGGCATTAAGGCAGGGGCTTTCACTTAAGTACCTTGAGCAGATTCTGCCACCGCTTACTAAGAACGGCCTTTTGGTAGGCATTCAGGGCAAAGGCGGAGGATATCGCCTCACAAGGGAGCCCAAAGACTACCACATGAGCGAGGTTTTAAACCTTACAGAGAAGGACCTTGCTCCCGTAGGCTGCCTTAAAGAAGGCGCCCCCGCCTGCGAAAGAAAGGGCTTATGTAAGACCATCGCATTCTGGGAAGGCATGGACAAGGTGATTAAGGACTATCTTGAGTCCTACACCCTGGCGGATTTTTTGTAAGTTTGAGGATTTATTGATGGCAAGAGTTATAGTGGGTATGTCCGGCGGCGTAGACAGCGCGGTAACGGCTTACCTTTTAAAGCGCGCAGGTTATGACGTAATCGGTACCACCTTGCGCATCTGGGAATCGGCGGATGGTCAGGAAAGCCGATGCTGTGAAATAGACGACGCCAGGCACACAGCCTGGAAACTTGGAATTCAGTATTATGCGCTGAATTCCATTTCTGACTTTGAGAAAAACGTAACGGAACCATTTATGAGCTGCTATATCGCAGGCAGAACGCCCAATCCCTGCGTATTCTGTAACAGGCATGTAAAGTGGGAGAAAATGCTTTATTTTGCGGGAGTAATGGGTGCCGATTATATTGCGACAGGACACTACGCATCGATTTTAAAACTTCCAAACGGACGCTACACGGTCAAAAAGGCTCACCACTCCGCGAAAGACCAGACATATATGCTGTACAGATTGTCTCAGGAGCAGCTCGCGGCGACGCTCATGCCCTTAGGCGACTACACCAAGGAACAGGTTCGTGAGATAGCAAGAGAAGCGGGACTTTCGGTAGCGGAGAAAGCAGACTCGCAGGAGATATGCTTCGTAACAGACGGTAACTACGCCGACTTTATTAAGGACAATGCCAAGTCTCCGATTCCGGGGCAGGGCAACTTTGTAAGCGAAGACGGTGAAATTCTCGGTACTCACAAAGGCATCATTCACTACACAGTAGGCCAAAGAAAAGGCCTCGGCTTACCTCTCGGTTACCCGGCGTACGTCAAGGAAATTCGACCGGACACCAATGAAGTTGTGATTTCCACCGAGGATTCTTTGTACAGCAGCGAGATAATCTGCGACAATTTGAACTTCTTAAGCATTGAAGAATTAGAGCCCGGCGAGAAGCTTAGATGCATAGTTAAGATTCGCTATCATCATCAAGGTACGCCGGCAACGATAGAAATGACAGATGAAAAGCGCCTGAGAGTTTCTTTCGATATTCCCGTAAGAGCCGCAACGCCAGGTCAATCCGCGGTGTTCTATAGTGATGAGGACTACGTAATAGGCGGAGGAATCATAGAGAAAACTTTATAGAGTAAACAGGAGCCGTTTATTTGTGTGATATACAATAAATAGGCGGCTCATTTTTCGTATATATACCATGAGCTTAAAGATGACATATGGTAGAATCAAACTAAGTTAAGCTCCATGGGAGGTAATTATGAAAGAATCCGCAGATAAGAAACTTACCAAATTTACGAAGCATTTATGGATTATACTCGGCATCGTGTTGATAATCCTTGGGCTATTTACCTATTTTCCGTCGTTTTTCAAGGCGGCTTACAAGAACAACATATATGACGTTAGGGAAGTAGAAAGAATTACAGGCCTGCGATTTGATGAAAGGTCTGACGAAATTGCGGGAGTGTCTTGCACCGAATTGTATAACACGGCCAAAACCGACACAGACTTCGCGGGGCTTAAGTACTTTCTTTTTCCGAACGTGACGAGCGCGGAGAAGGCGCTTCGGAAGCTCGCGAAGGGAGAGTACTTCTACAAGGATTCGGTTGTGACTACCGACAATACTGTGGAAGGATATGTATACGGCGTGTGTGATGCCGAGATTTATGAGTATTATTACAGAAGCGGCAATCTTGTAATTGTGACGGAGGCTGTATACGGATGCTTCGGCACTGTGGAAGAACTTGAGGAAATGGCTGAGGACGGCAAGCGTCAAAACGAGAGAATTGAGTATCTCAAGGGATGGCTTCCGACGGTTTTTAACGGTGAAAAATAGCATTCGGCTCCTTTAAATTATTAAAGTTTTAAATTAGGTGACACAACGGTTAATATTGTGCTATAATCCCTAATGGAAAAATTTTTGAAATTAACATAAAGGAGTACCATTATGAATCTTTCACCACTTCAGAAGGCGAGATACGAGTACGCTCCCAAGCTTCCCGGAATGCTTAGAGGCGGTATCTCAGAGATTACCGTTAAAGACGGCGCAGCTACCGAAAGCGTAGCAGATCAGGCTAAGATTAAGGCTTTGTTCCCCAACACTTATGGTAAGAACGAAATCACTTTTACAAAGGGTAAGAACAACTCCGCAGCCAAGAAGCAGGTTGTAGGTGTTATCCTTTCCGGCGGACAGGCACCCGGCGGACACAACGTTGTATGCGGTCTTTACGATGCACTTAAGGCTACCGACAAGAACAACGTATTGTTAGGTTTCAAGGGCGGCCCCAGCGGACTTATTGATGATGATTTCATCGAGTTCACCGACGCATATATCAATGAATACAGAAACACCGGCGGTTTCGATATCATCGGTTCCGGCCGTACCAAGCTTGAGACTGAAGATCAGTTCAAGATTGTTACAGAAGTTGCCAAGAAGCACGGCCTTACCGCTATCGTAATCATCGGCGGTGACGATTCCAACACCAACGCAGCAGTTCTTGCAGAGTACATGGCTGCTCACAACACAGGCGTTCAGGTAATCGGTTGCCCCAAGACCATCGACGGTGACTTAAAGAACGAAGATATCGAAGCATCTTTCGGTTTCGATACAGCTACCAAGACATATTCCGAGTTAATCGGTAACATTGAGAGAGACGCTAACTCTGCCAAGAAGTACTGGCACTTCATCAAGGTTATGGGTCGTTCCGCTTCTCACGTAGCACTTGAGTGCGCACTTGAGACACAGCCCAACATCTGCCTTATCGGTGAAGAAGTAGCTGCCAAGAAAATGTCTCTTGCATCCATCACTAACTACATCGCTGATGCAGTAGAGAAGAGAGGCAACAATGGAGAGAACTTCGGTGTAGCTATTATCCCCGAAGGTATCGTAGAGTTCGTTCCCGAGTTCTCCAAGCTCATCGCAGAGATTAACGAGCTCCTTGCAGGCAAGAAGACCGAAGAGTTCAACGCACTTCCCGACTGGAACGCTAAGTACGAGTTCATCAAGAAGGGTCTTTCCGCTGAATCCTTCAAGGTATTTGATATCCTTCCTCAGTTCGTTCAGCAGCAGCTCTTCCTTGAGAGAGATCCTCACGGTAACGTACAGGTTTCTCTTATCGAGTCCGAGAAGCTCTTCTCCGAAATGGTTAAGGCAGAACTTGCCAAGAGAAAAGCAGCAGGCACCTACAAGGGCAAATTCGGCGCATTACATCACTTCTTCGGTTACGAAGGACGTTGCGCATTCCCTTCCAACTTCGATGCTGACTACTGCTACTCACTTGGTTACAACGCATTCATGCTCATCCAGTATGGTTACACCGGATACCTTTCAAAGGTTTCTAACCTTTCCAAGCCCGCTGAAGAGTGGGTTGCAGGCGGTATGCCCATCACCAAGATGATGAACATGGAAAGAAGAAACGGTGAAGACAAGCCCGTTATCAGAAAGGCTCTTGTAGAGCTTGACGGCGCTCCCTTCAAGTACTTCGCAGCTCACAGAGATGAGTGGGCAGTTAAGACTTCCTTCACTTATCCCGGAGCAATCCAGTACTTCGGACCTTCAGAAGTATGCGACCTTACCACAAGAACTCTTGCTCTTGAAAAAGGCATGATGAAATAATCATCGGTTTATATGAATTTAAAGCCCGGAGGCGTATAAGCTTCCGGGCTTTTGTGATATAATCGTCAAAGAAGGAGAGTGTTTCTATGAAATCCGGTAACCGCAAGACTCTAATATGCATATTGTTAGTAATAGCTGCATTGTTCATAGGTTTCTACGTATTTCCAAGACTTATGAACGGTAACGGCTATGCGGGAGTAGACAATCCTGTAGTGACTACTTCAGCGGCTGCGGAAGAAGAGTCGGAGCTTGTTCTTTTGACATCAACGGAAAGCGAGGCGGAGGCCTCTGTCGAAACATCAACGGAAAGCGAGGCAGAAGCCTCTATTGAGACATCGACGGAAATATCGACAGAGATATCCGCAGAGCCCGATGAAGAGCAAATCGAGTACCGCTTCCGCTCCAAGAAACTCCTTAACGAGCACTACGAGAAACATGGCGTAGATATGGGCTTTGAAAGTGCCGCCGATTATGAGAAGGCAGCCTCCGCGGTAGTCAATAACCCCGACGCACTTCATAAAACTGAGAAAGAAGACGGGGACGACGTCTACTATCTTAAAGCCACCAATGAATTCGTGATAGTCTCTCCCGACGGATACATAAGAACTTACTTTAATCCCCGAGACGGAATAGATTACTTTAACAGACAGTAATAAAAATGCCGGATGCATCAATCGCACCCGGCATTAATTATGCTTAAATATTATCTCTTGTAGCCTTCAGCCTCGTAAGACTGCTTCTTATGCTCATACATGACATCGTCGGCTTGCTTGATGTACTCGGCAAGCGTGAGAGTAGATGTAGGATCTGTCATGATGTAACCGCAGCTGGCGCTTAGCTCGAAAGGAAGGCTCATACGTCTGACCTGCTTCTTAATGCCTTCTTCCATGTGAGCCACAAGGTCTTTAACCTCATCCTCATTATCACATTCACCGATAATTAAGTACTCGTCGCCGCCGTAACGGATGGCAATCCAGGACTCGGGAGCCTGCTGAAGTATTGCATTGGCAATGGTACGAATCGCAAGGTCGCCCTGCAAGTGGCCGAAATTATCGTTGATAAGCTTCATGCGGTTAATGTCCACGAATACAACCGCAAGAGACTTGTTCTTGGCATGCGCTTCCTTGAACATGGGAATGGCAAGAGTCTCGTAGCCGAATCGATTGTAAAGCCCGGTAAGAGAGTCTCTGGTATAAAGTTCCATGAGCTTCTGGTTAAGATACTCAAGGCGCATGTTCTGTCGGAACTTATCAAGTGAATCCCTGAAAGAACGTCTGTATACTTCAAGTGTAAAGTCCTCGATACGGGCAATGACATTCTCGATTATGAAATAGCCGTAAAGAACCTCATCACTGTGGATAGCTACGTAAAAGAAATTGCGAAGCTTGTCGGATTCCTTGTATCCGGGTACCAGGTCGTTGCGGTGGAAAGTATCAATATCAAGGGCGACACCGTCGTAAAGGGCTACAACGGGCTTTAAATGGTCACTGAAACCGCCTCTGGTAAGAGACACTTCATCATTGTAGATAGAAGCCGCATAACTGCTCTCGCCGAGAACCGCGAAGGTATTACCCTCCACAAAGTGGTCTGCCCGGTAAAAACCTGTCATGGTACGTGCGATTGCGGTAGCATGAGCGCAGGAGAAGAGAGCGTTCTCCATATTGGTAAGATGGCTGTCAAAGAAAACTTTCTCCGTGCGGGCGAAATAGTTCTTACGACAGGCATTGTCACGCTCAAGTCTGCTGTTACGGGAATCCATGCATCCGCAACTCTCGCCGGGAAGGAATCTTGAAGCGATAAGCCTTTCGGTAGGAGCGGTAGAGTGCTCTTCAATTTTCTTAAGTATAATCTCGGCGCAGGCTTCGCCCTGGGCAAAATAATCCTGTACAACCGTAGAAATCGAAGGATAAAAAGTCTTGCCGTCTTTAATACCGTCAAAACCGGTTACCAGAACATCGTCGGGTACATTGATACCGATATTTTCAAGCTCTGAACATGCGGCAAGAGCGATATAGTCATTGGCACATACAAATGCGTCGGGAAGCTTGTCCTTGGTGTTGTAGAAATTATCTATTGTCTCAACGGTAAGATCCGTTGCCCAGTTGGTATAGTGAATGTTACGAACCTTGCCGCCGACCTCTTCAAGAACCTCGGAGAGTGCGTCGAGTCTGGATTCGGAGTCGGGATTGCCTTCATTGCCCGCAAGATATACGACGTCGCGAACCTTGTGCTCATATACGAGATGCTGACTCAATTCGCGCATACCTATATAGCTGTTGACATTTACAAAAGAAGCTCCCGGAAAATGAATACCAAGGCTCACAACAGGAACGCCTGCTTTGACCGCACGCGATACGATTCTTTCTGCTTCTGAAGTACTGTTAAGTCCGTTGGAAAATACTATGGCTCCGTCGAAACGATCGGCATCAACGATGTCGAATACTTTATTCTCGGCGGCTTCATCGCCCTTAGACATGGAATAGAAGCCATAGGATAAGAATGTGAAAAGATCTGAGTCCTTATCGGAAAGATAGTACTCAATGCCTCTGATGAACAAGGCTACATTGTCGGCACCCCAACCGTTTGCATAAATCGCAATCTTCTTCTTCAAAAAAATGCCTCCTCTTAATGTAACTCTCCCTACTCCATACTACCACGAAACACTTTAAATTGCATTAAAATCAATTACAATTTGTTAATTTATTGCTGGTAAAATGTTCTATGGATTTTTATGATTTTACTTGCGGATAACCGGGATTGTCCGTAAATGGGAGCGTTTTATGGGAAAATACAAAAGTAAAATGATACGCAATACAATTGCCAACATCGTAGTGGCGATAATCGCAGTCATTCTTTTTCAGGCAGTATGTTACATGTCTTACAAGCTTGGGCTTGACAGAGGTGTTGACGTTATAGCCTTTATTCCGATTGCAATCTTTTTCTTTGTACTGCTGTTTCTTTATATTTATTCTCAGTTAAGAGCCAGAAAAGTAAGAAAATCAATGTCAGACTATTATTCGATTGTCGACGGACTGACAGATGAGTATGACATTATTTTTCTTATAGACATAGACGAAGACACCGCTGAATTATTGAAGGCTCCCAAGGAAATGATGGAGGCTTATTCGAAAGCCAAAGGAAAGGGTGCCGTAGCCACAAGAGAGCTGTTTTTCAACAATCTTTTGAGCGACGACAGTAAGGAATTTGCGGCTCCGCAGCTTGAATCGGAAACCATCATTAAGCAACTTGAGGAAAAGAAATCCTACTACATCACATATAATCTTCAGTCAGGTAACACCAAGAGACATTGTGAGGCCAAGCTCATGCGAATGGGCAACTTCACCAAAGAACACAGACTTATCTTCGCATCAAGAAGCATTGAGAGACAGGATAAGGGCGAAGCCGCTTTCAGACAGCACCTTGAGGATGCGGTTTCAATCAGAACTGAGGCACTGCAGGAAAAGAACAAGAGATTAAATAGATTAAATGAAGACATTATTGCTTTCCTTGGTAATATCGTAGAAGCAAGAGACATAGAAAGCGGTGAACACGTAAGAAGAGTTAAAGGCTTCACCCATATCATCGCGGAAGAAGTGATGAGAAGTTATCCCGAATACGGGCTTACACCCAATAAGGTAGACCTTATTACATCGGCGAGCGCTCTTCACGACCTTGGCAAAATTTCGATTCCCGATGCGATACTCCTTAAGCCGGGACGACTTACTCCGGAAGAATTTGAAACCATGAAGTCTCACAGTAACAGAGGCTGCGAGATACTTAAGCTTGCGCCACTTGACTGGAGTGCGGAATACTTGCAGACAAGTCTTGATATCTGTAAGTATCATCATGAAAAATATGACGGCAAGGGTTATCCCGAAGGTCTTAAGGGTGACGAGATACCGATAAGCGCGCAGATTGTGTCTGTTGTGGATTGCTTTGATGCGCTTATCAATAAGCGTTGCTATAAAGATGCTTTTGACTTTGAAGAAGCTTTCGATATGATTATGCGCGGTGAGTGCGGAGTTTTCTCGCCTAAGATCCTTGACTGTTTTAAAAAGTCCAAAGAAAAACTCAGAAATCACATAGAAAACAAAGAACTCGAATACGACGAGCCTTTCGTAATGCGTAATGAAGACAGTGACTTAAGCGGCATCAATATTCTTCTTGTGGAAGACGATGAAGTTTCGAGAACTGTCGGCGCAGATATACTAAGAGAGGCGGGAGCATGGATTACCGAGGCCGGAAGCGGAGACGAAGCACTCGATATCATTAAGAACGTTGATGATGATGCTTTTGATGCTATTCTTATGGATCTTTTCATGCCGGGACTTGACGGATTTGAAACAACCAAGAAGATAAGAGAATTAAAGATAAGCGGAATGGATACAATCCCGATTATAGCCGTTTCCGTGAGTCATTCTTATGCAGATGTGGAGAGAGCGACAGAGAGCGGAATGAATGCTTATCTGTACAAGCCTTTATCTGTAGGTCAGGTTTCCAAGGCGCTTATGTACTGCATGAGAGATCAGGCGAACGCTTTGCAGGCTAAACTTTCCAAGAGCAATCGTATCGTCAACAGAGACCCGCTTACAGGCGTACGAAGCGTCGCGGCTTACATGGACAAGGTTGAGATGCTTAAAAGTAAGATAAGCGGTGATGGCGAGGATGCTTCTTTTGCTCTTGTAGAGTGCGATTTGAATGGCCTTAAGGGAGTTAACGATAACTTCGGTCACGATATAGGCGATATCTACATCGTAAACGGCTGTCGACTGATGTGCAGCGTATTCAAACACAGTCCGGTATTCAGAATCGGCGGAGATGAGTTTGTGGCGATTCTTGAAGGCTCCGACTATGAGCACAGAGAAGAACTTATGGAGGAACTCAAAAAAGCAGTGGAAGACAGTGCTGCGAAGGGTGATGCAATTCACGGAAGAGTATCGCTTGCGGCAGGCATTGCGGTATACGATCCCAAGCTTGATAAAACTGTGGGCGATGTCTTGAAACGTGCCGACCAGGCAATGTATAATAATAAAAAGATCATGCACATGACGGTTTCGGATTAAAGTGCAGGGACACCGGGCATTGACCTTTAGAGGTTGATTGGGTGTCCCTTTCTTTGAGAGCCGTGATGTTGAAACGGAGAATGACAGACTATGGACAAAAAATGCGTTAAGCCTTTACTGGAGACCAAGTTCGTAAAGGTATACGATTTGCAATACGAGGAGGGCAAGCATTACTTCGATGCGACGCGCCATGATGCCGAGCATTTGACGGCTACATTGACGGAAGAAGAGTTTAAACATATGCAGGCTGATGCGGCGACATGCTATGTGGTGCTTAAAACGCCCGGAGAGGCGCCCAGACTCCTGCTTAACTATGAATACAGATATCCTGTAGGCCAATACCTTTTAAGCGTGCCTGCGGGGCTTGTAGACGACTGTGATAAAGGTAAGCCGGATGCGCTTCTTATAACGGCGGTCAGAGAGATTAAAGAAGAGACCGGTATTACCGTTAAGGATACGGACAAGGTATTCGTGATTAATCCTTGCGTGTTCTCGACTCCCGGACTTACGGATGAGAGTAACGGTCTCGTGGGAGCGGTAATCGAGCTTGATGATTTAAGCTCTCTTGACCAGACCGGAGCGGTAGGCGGAGAGGCTTTCGACGGCTTCTGCTTAGTAGACAAAGAAAAAGCTTTGGAACTTATAAAGAAGGGCACCGACGACCGCGGAATATTCTATCCGATGTTCACACTCGGAGCGCTCATGTGGTTCGCATGTGATTTATGGAATAAATAGGAGAGGTTAACATAACATGATTAAGACTGTAGAGATTAATACAATAGAGGATGTGCTTCCGCTTATTACCGAGCAGGAATACAGACCCGACCTTCAGCGTAACAGAAGCCTTTATCTGTACCGCGGGATGACGGACGTGGACTTTAAGCTTACCACAAGCTTGTCCCGTAACTGTAAGAGCGCCAAGAAGACGCTTGAGCCCTGTATCCTTAACAATTTTACCAAGTACGGATGCTTAGAGGACCCGCTTATCGAGAAGAGCGTATGGAGACAGATGATTCTCGGCCAGCACCACGGACTTCCGACGAGACTTCTTGACTGGTCCCAGTCGCCGCTCATTGCGCTTCATTTTTCCACCACCGAACATAATCTTGACGACATGACCGCTCACGACTGTGTTATCTGGCGTATCGACATCAAGGAGCTCCATGCGATGCTTCCCGGACGTTATAAAAAGGTGCTTGCGGACAATCAGACTTCCGTATTTACCGTGAACATGTTAAGCGAAGTGGCAACCGACCTCGACCAGTACGATGAGGACATGCAGGACAGCGCAATGGTAGTGGTAGAGCCTCCGTCAATCGATCCCCGAATCGTTAATCAGTATTCGTTCTTTGCAATCGTGCCCGATGCGGTTAACAACATAGAAGAGTTCTTTGACAAGTATACGAACAACACCGTTCGCTACGTCATCAACAAAGACCTTCGCTGGCGTATCAGAGACATGCTCGATCAGCAGAACATTTCCGAACGTATCATTTACTCCGGCCTCGACGGATTGTCAAAGTGGCTCGGAAGACATTACTACGTGAATAAGAAAGAAGAGAAGTAATATATGCAAAAGAAAAACCCGAGGCCATATGACCTCGGGTCTTATATTGCATTTAAAGCGTATATAATAAATCGCCACACGATTTATTATCGGGCGCCTTTGAATAAATCTATTGGATTTATTCCGGCTTAATTATTTAACAGTAACCTTGGTGATGTGGGGGTTAAGTCCCTCGTACCAGTAGAGGTAACCTTCAACATCAACGGTCTGACCTGCCTGAAGACCGCCTACAAGATTGTAGAAAGCTTCGTCGCTGCCGTTTAAGTAGTACTCAAGGCAGAAGTCGTAGTTAGCGCCGTCCTTGGAAAGGGTAACGTAGATGTCATCGCCGGGCTGATCGTTCTTGTAAGTAACGCTTTCAACGGTCATGTCCTTGAAAGATACGAGCTGGTTCTGGAAGTTAGCGATTTCGTCCTTGCCAAGCTTGTCGGTAACGTCCTTGGCTGCTGCTACATAAGTCTTGCCGGAAAGGAACTCGATGGTACCGTCAACAACTTCAACTTCGCCTGCCCATTCGCCCTTGTGGCCCTTAACCAAAATCTTGGTACCGGGGGTAAGTTTCTTGGCATCTTCTTCAGAACATTCTGCATTGTAGATGAAGTAAGCGCCGTCCTTGTCAGCTGCGTAAACGGTAACTTTGTTGTCCCACCATGACTGATGAGCCTGAACGTAACATTCAACGGTAACTTCGGCGTCAACTGCTGCAGCAGTGTACTCTGCGTAGCTCATAGCGCCTGCAGTCTTCTTCTCGGCGCCGCATCCTGCAAAAGCAAGAACACAAACAAGCGCCATCAAAAGTGCTGTTAATTTTTTCATGATAATCCTCCTTAGGTGTACCCGCGTGGGGTATGTATAAGCGTATACAATTATTTGGCTTACAAATTCGATTATAACGAAAACACGAAACAAATCAATGCTTATATTACTAAAGTTTGTTAATTATTTATCTATTTATTGTTATTTTTACCATAGCGCTTTTTTACAAAGCCGTACAGGTAAGTTCCGCCGATAGCCACCCACGTAAGAACTATCAGAAGGAGAAGCACTTTCGAGGTAGTGGGAAGCGGTCCGAATTCCTGTTTTCTCATCTCCCCGGTACTTACTTTCATGCCTGAATCGAGGTGGTAGAGGCTTGCGGTATCTTTGTAAAGCTTTTCGTAGTATGCGTCATCAACTTTCTCGTTACGACGGGCTGATTTGGTAACACTTTCAATAAGCTGTCCCGCAGCATCGCGAAGAGAAGCGGAGCCGTTAAATACGGGGGTGATGAAGGTGTTATTAATGTTGGCGGTCAGTAACTTCGAAGCCTGAAGCTTGGGTGCGTAGTGAAGGTCTTCGTCGATGCCTTCTTTGGACAGGTAGTCAATATATGAAGGAAGGTTCAACGCCTTCTCCGTAACGGGCACGTAGCCTTCGGTAGAAGCGTAGGCGGTCTGAATCTCAGGTGTTATCAGGTACTGGGCAAAGAGCCACGATGCCAGAACTTCGTCGGGGTCGGCTTTATTGAACACACAAATCGAAGGACCCTGCGAAATCATTACCGGGTGCTCGGTATCAAACTGCGGAATCGTGGTAACCACCATTTCAAAGTCGATAATCTTGTCCTCGGCAATATCATGATTGGTGGCGTGAGGCCCCATCCATGTAGCGCCGGCAGTGGAGTCGATAGCAAAGATACACTGACCTGCGTTCAAGAAGTTACCGGGGTAACTTGAAATCTTAAAGGTCGAGAAAGCACCAATCTTCGCGGCATCATACGTAGTCTCAAGTATGGACCTTGTATCGTCGTTAAAAAGAAGGATGTTGCCGTCGGTATCTGAGTAACCCGCGTTCTTTTGCTTAAGCATCTGAATCATCATGTTGTCGGTGGACTTGTAGATAAAGGGTATCATGACTTTCTGCCCGTTTACCTTGAAGTTGCCGTCCGCGTCCTTCTCCATGGCTTTCTCGGACACTTCGTAGACAAAGTCCCAGGTGAGCTTGTCGGGAAGAGTGTAGCCGAGCTTCTCGACTAAAGTTTTATTGACATAGCATGCTTCGGTAGAGCGCATGTAAGGAATTGCGTAAGCGGTATCACCGAGGCGACATTCATCGATGAATTTGGGCACAATGGTGCCTACGGGCTCGTATTTAAGCTCGGCTCCGTTAAGACCGAAGCGGGAGTCCGCCATCAGTTCGTCAAGCGGCACTACGGTATTGGCACCCGTAAGATAAGTAGCTATATGGTCGGGATACGTGATACAAACGTTGGGCGTAGTGCGGGTGGAAATGTTGGTAATAACATCGTTGTAGATGCGCCCGTAATCCGTGTAAATACGCATGTTGACGGTGATATTGGGGTAGAGCTTCTCGAAGTCCTCTATAGCCTGTCTGTAAATATTGGCCTGGGTCATATTCGTATCGTTCTTGGCCCAGAATGTGATTTCGTAATGTTTGCTCTCATCAAAGCTCTCGGGCACGCTGAAAGGATCGAGCCCCTTGGAACCGTGGCAAGCTGTAAGTGACAGAAGCGCAGCCGGCAAAAGAACGCGCAGCGCCCCGCTTAAAAACTTCTTCATCATCCCTTGGTACCTCCCCTCGAAACGCCTTCCATGATTTTCTTGTGGAAGATAAGGAACAGCACAACAAGCGGCACGGAGATTACCACAACCGCCGCCATCATGGCAGGGATATTCTCACGACCGAAACCGTTCTCGCGAATCTCCTGAATACCGTTACTTACAAGATAGTAGGCTTCATTGTCGGTAACAAGTCGCGGCCATACGTAAGAGTTCCAACATTCGATAACCTTAAGAATCAGAATGGTTATGATGGTAGGCTTACTGATGGGAATCATAACTTTAAGCAGGTATTTAAGGTCTGAAGTTCCGTCGACCTTGGCGGCTTTGTAGAGTTCTTCGGGAATCTGCTCGAAGTTTTCTTTGAGCAGGTAGATATAGAAGACCGAAGCCACGCTCGGAAGTATAAGACCCTGGAAGGTGTTACGCATGTTCCAGTTGGTAATCGTAACGTAATTGGTGATGACCACAAGTTCGTTGGGAATCATCATAAGTGAAAGAAATATGGCGAAAGTAATGCTTTTGCCCTTGAACTTAAGGCGGGAAAAAGCAAACGCCGCAAGCACCGTAACCACCATCATAACAGCGGTGGTAAGAACGGTGAACACTACCGTGTTAAAGAAATATTTGCCGAGATTAACGGTGGTAAATGCATCCACGTAGTTCTGAGTCGTGGGATGCGTTGCAATGAACTTGGGCACATATTCGGAGTTGTACGAGCTGTAACTCTTAATGGACGTAAGTAACATCCAGTAAAAAGGAAACAGCACGATAAGTCCCCAAAGCGTCAGGAGAAAGTACGTAACGGTCTTGCCGACTGTACCGGAAACCTTGGCGCGTTTTTCGATTTTTTGAAGTTCTGTATATGTCAGATCTGCCATGGCTCCCTCCTTAATATTGTACGTTCTTCTTACTGATAAGTAAGTTAATAACGGTTATTGTAAACACTATTGCAAAAAGAATGAGCGACGCCGCCGAAGCATACGAAGGATAGCCGCCGGAGTTACCGTAGAGCATATCGTATACATAGCCGACAATCGTATTCATGCCTGCCGCATTAAGATTGGTTCCAAATATTGCGACTTCATCGGCATAAGCCTTGAACGCGCCGATAAAGCCCGTGATTACAAGGTAGAAAATCATGGGGCTTATCATGGGAAGCGTAATCTTATAAAAGATTCTGAACTTGGAAGTTCCGTCCACGCGGGCGGCATTGTAATAATCCTTCTTAACTCCCGCAAGAGCACTTGTAAGAATAAGTATCTTAAAGGGCATTACCACCCAGATTGTGTAAAAGCACATTACAAAAATCTTGGCCCAGTAAGGTCCGTCGATAAAGTCAACGGAAGACATGCCGAGAGAGTTAAGAAGTAAGTTGACCAGACCCTCGGAGTAAGCTGTTTTTTTGAACAAAATCATGAAAACAAGACCTACGGCAAGAGTATTAGTAACGTAGGGAAGGAAATACACGGTCTGATAAAGCTCCTTAAGCGGCTTAATGGAGTTAAGACCGAGGGAAATAAGAAGCGCGATACCGGTTGATAACGGAACCGTGATGATAACGATGATAAACGTGTTTTTAACCGCCTGCAGGAAATAGGGGTCGTGGAGCACGTACTTAAAGTTATATAAGCCGTATCCGAAGTGCGACTGCGACGCGAAGTTGTAGCCTTCTTCAAAAGAATACATAACCACGTCGATTAACGGATAGACCATAAAGAAGCCTAAGAACAGTATTGCGGGCAGTAAGTAAAGCCACCCTTTTAAAGACGATAGTTTTTTCATGGGGTACCTCACTTAATGTCGAAATAAATTCTTTCTTCGGTAGTCTTGTCAAAAAGAAGAACTTTGTAAGGCTTCAAAGAGAAGCGTACTTTGTTGCCGGTGGCATCGGGTCTGTTCTCGGACAGGATAATCGAACGAATAGCCACAACTGTCATGGCGGGATGCGTGGACACGATACTGGTGTCGCGACCCATAACCTCTACAGCGGAGAGGTCGCATTCCATGGGACCGTTCTCGTCGGGAATAAAGCCCTCGGGACGAATGCCCACATACACGGGACCGTCCTTCACACCGGGCACGTTAAGAACTGCGGAATCGCCAAGATAAAGCTTCTCACCCTTAACTTCGCCGTCGAAAGTATTGATGGCGGGAGTGCCGAGAAACTTGGCTACGAAAAAGTTCTTGGGGTCGTCGTATACCGTCTGGGGCTTGTCCATCTGCATAAGACGACCGTCCTTCATAACCACAATCATGTCGGAGATGCTCATGGCTTCTTCCTGGTCGTGAGTTACGAATATAGTGGTAACGCCGGTTTCGCGCTGAATTCTCTTAATCTCTTCACGGGTCTGCAAGCGAAGTCTCGCATCAAGGTTAGAAAGAGGCTCGTCCAGCAAAAGAACACGGGGCGTCTTAACCAAAGCTCTCGCGATGGCAACACGCTGTTGCTGACCGCCTGAAAGTTCGGAAGGACGTCTGTCCATGTACTCGCCAATCTGCACAAGCTTAGCCACTTCATCGGCCTTTTGATTCATGGCATCCATGGTCATTTTCTTATCACCCTTAAGGTTCTGAAGCGGGAAAATAATATTCTGGCGCACGGTAAGGTGCGGATAAAGCGCGTAATTCTGGAACACAAGACCCACGCCTCTGTGCTCGGCGGGAAGATCCGTAACATCATCTTCGCCAAAGAAAATGCGTCCGCTTGTGGGCTTTTCAAGACCGCTTATCATGTTAAGAGTGGTGCTCTTACCACAGCCGGAAGGGCCGAGAAGGCCTATTAACTTACCGTCGGGAATCTCGAAATCAAAGTTGTCGACAGCCACAACGTCTTCCTTTATTTTCTTGTTTCTGTTGGGAAATTTCTTGGTTAGATTCTTAAGAATGACTTTCATACGATTGAACCCCTTTTTATAGAAATGTAAATACTTTTACTTCACATCTTTGTTCTTTTAGATTATATTAGAATAAGTATAAAAATAAAAGACATCAGGAGAATAAAAATGAGAGATCCGGTTGATGAGGCTTTAAATTCAATACTCGGCCCCAGAAATAACTATACGGAAGAAGAAATAAACAGAGCTCAGGCGCGTAAGAAGCGCTACGGAGGCACACTTCTCGACAATCTTGAGAAGGTTACCGGAAGAGGGCTCGCACCTACTTTTGACATGGAATCCATCAATTTCGGAAGCGAGCTTGATGCTTTTTCCAAGGAGCTTGAAGGCTTTACCGACGAGAATCAGAAGAAGGTTGAGACATCCACTCACGAGACAGTAACAGAGGAAGAAGCGGTCAATGCTTTTGCCGACTTGAAGGATGTTGTAACCGGTACCGTGTTCGGACAGGATGAGTTCGTTAAGAAGCTTATCATCGCGTTTAAGCGTCCCTTGGTACTTCGCCCCGAAGGCGATGCGCCCAAGAACTGTATTTATATAACCGGTAAGACCTGCACGGGTAAGCACCTTGCACTTAACACAATCGTTAAGGAGTTAAGCAATCGTCGCGTGCTTCGTACCGACCAGATTCGTACCATCGACCTTGCTTTGTATCCCGGTGCGACGGAAGAGAAGCTTTTCTTACAGGATCTGTATTCGGCACTTAATTCAAAGGCCGAGGTTATAGTATTTGAGAACTTTAAAGAGTGCCACACTTCACTTGCAACCAGACTTTGCGACCTTGTAATCAAGGGCAAGTGTGCGCTCAATGAAAGATACGTAAGCCAGAACGGTCAGCTTGTGAACGTTCCCAACGCTCTTGCAAGCGAGACGGTAGGTGCTTTATATGCCAAGGACAAGTACCTTGTATTCGTAAGCGATAAGTCCCTTGAGAAGCTTGCGGACAAGTTCGGTGCACCTTTCATCAATGCTCTCGGTGATGTGTGCGAGACAGCAGAGCTTGATGATGAGGCTCTTAAGAAAATTTCGCTTAAAGAAATGGATACTCTCAAGAGAGTTTCCTCCAAGCAGTTTAAATTCAATATCAAAGAAGACGACGCATTTATCAATTACAGCGTTACCCTTGCCGGCAAGAACGCGGGACTCCAGGGAATTCTTGATTTCTACGACGACTGCGTGAAGGCACTTGCCCAGCTTAAGCTTGAGGAAGACTTCCCCAATGATGCGGAAGTGTTGCTTACCGTTAAGGATGGCAGTGTTGTCGCTTCCTTCAGCGGAGATGAGCGCAAGCTTCTTGATGCACTTCCGGGCGTTTATACCGGCGAGCTTGAGAGCGTTAAGAAGGAAATGGAGAACATTGTCGGCCTTCAGAAGATTAAGGAATACATTCTCAGTCTTGAAGAGTACTACGCAGTTCAGAAGAAGCGTCGCGAAGCAGGGTTAAAAGCTTCCGAAGTCAGCAAGCACATGATATTCACCGGTAATCCCGGTACAGGTAAGACTACTATCGCTCGTATCATAAGCCGTTACCTTAAGGCAATCGGTATTCTCTCCGGCGGTCAGCTTGTAGAGGTATCCAGAGCCGATTTGGTAGGTAAGTACGTAGGTCATACGGCTCCCCTTACCAATCAGGTATTGCAGTCGGCTATCGGCGGTGTGTTATTTATCGACGAAGCATATTCTTTGTACAGAGGCAAGGACGATTCCTTCGGACTTGAAGCAATCGACACTCTTGTAAAGGGTATTGAAGATAACAGAGACAACCTCATCGTAATTCTTGCGGGTTACTCGGATGAAATGGAAGAGTTCTTAACATCGAACTCCGGTCTTAAGAGCCGTTTCCCGAACGTAATCAACTTCCCCGATTACACAGGTCAGGAGCTTTTGGACATTTCCAAGATTACTGCCAAGTCCAAGGGTTACGCTATCGACGAAGGTGCACAGGAGAATCTGCTTACATACTACAACGCTGTTCAGGCAGTTCGTGCCAAGGACGCAGGCAACGGTCGTCTGGTACGTAACAAGATTGAGGAAGCAATCCTCAGTCAGTCTAAGCGCCTTGTTAAGGAGCCCGAGGCAGACATGTCCATGCTTATGAGCGAAGACTTTGATTTAAGTGATGTTAACGGCTGAGGTTAACCGTGAAGAAATATATCGATCATTTTGATGTACAGGAGATTGCCGGAAGCGGTCAGTGCTTCCGGTGGAAGGAAACAGCGTCCGGATGCGTCCGTGTGACAGCATTTGGGCGCGTTCTTAATATGCGCGCGTGTGCCGGTGAGCCCGGTTTCTTTGAACTTGATTGTTCGGAGGAAGAGTGGAAGGATGTGTGGTCGCATTATTTTGACCTGGATACGGACTATGAGCGTATCGAAGCTCTTATCAGAAAGTCCGGCGATGCGCATCTTCTTGAGGCTTTTGAGGAAGGCCGCGGAATTCGAATCCTTAAGCAAGATTTGTGGGAGATTATCATTAGCTTCTTAATATCCCAGAATAATAATATTTCGAGGATTAAGAACAGCGTGGAAGCGTTGTGTCGCGAGGGAGGTATTAAGGCCGCGGGGGCAGGAGAGGAGTTTTCTTTTCCCGGGCCCGGAGATATTAATCCCGAGATGTTTGAAAAGGTCAATCTTGGCCTTGGTTATCGAGTACCTTACCTTAAGGAAATGTATGAATTCGCTGAGAAGAATCCGGAATGGCTTGAGTTGCTTAAAGCCATGAACTACGAAGAAGCCCGTGCAGAACTGCTAAAGCGCAAGGGCATCGGCCCCAAGGTTGCCGATTGTATCTGCCTTTTCGGACTTCACCATATCGGAGCGTTTCCTATAGATACTCATGTTAAGCAGTTACTTGCCAAGTATTATCCGAACGGATTTAATCATGAATACTTTAAAGGCGTGGCCGGAGTAATACAGCAATATCTGTTTTATTATGAATTGACTCATTGACTGCTGCGGGCCTCTTGCGAGGCCCGCAGACGTGATTATTCATTCTTTTTGTGCTAGACTTGCGTGGTCTCGGAATCGTTTACCGATTCCGCTTTGATTTCAAGAACCGCTAACCGGTTCTTCGCTTTTGAATCCAATTATAACTTAAACTGCATGCTTTATGTAAACCAATTGCTGCGATATTTGTATGTTTGTACCTATATTGCCTTCTTTTTTGGCGTAAAGGTGTTTTTGTAGGTCATTTTTTTGCCTTTTAAGAAGAAAAAGCCTACAAATTTTCCAGGGTAAATAGTATGTAGGTAAATTTTTGATCAAAAAATGTAATAAGACCTACAAAATTTCCCAATAGCGATATTAGTAGGTCCATTTCGGCCGAAAATTGCAGAAAACAGCCTACAAAAAGCTGATAAGAGAAGATTAGTAGGAAAAGCGTTATCTGGAAGAAAAAAATCGGCCTACAAAATAGAAAAATTGAACTTATAAGTAGGCAAGTTATCGAAATTATGACGTTTTCATACCTACGAAACGGCGATAATACGATATTTATAGGTAAAAGGAGTAAACCAAATGAGATACAAAGGAGAAAAGACATATTGAATGGAAATTATTTACAGAAAATCCTTAAGGAGAGGATGGACGATTTGCAAAAGATAATAAACAGCAGAGAGAAAAGCCTCAGCTACGCGCCGCAAGGATCGCTTAGGATTAATATTAAGGGTAAAAAAATCGATTATTACCATTACGATGCGAACGACGCCGCAATTCCTGCGCATGGTAGATATATTGGGCGTAACAGCATGGATTTGGCGGAAGCACTGGCGCAGAAGGCTTACGATAAAAATGTGCTTAAATGTGCTAAAGAGGAGTTTGAATTAATTGAGAAGCTTACTAAGACGTATGAAAGAACAGTCCCTGAAAAGATTTATGAATCACTTGAAGATGCTAGGAAAAAGCTGGTTAATCCGATATTCCTGCCGGACGATGAATATATAAAACAATGGGAGGCAAAAGAATACGTTGGACAGGGCTTTGCCCCGGGAGCCCATGAAATATATACCAGGAAAGGAGAGCGGGTCAGATCCAAAAGCGAGAAAATAATAGCGGATTGTCTAAACGAATTTTGTATACCATATAGGTACGAGTGCCCATTGCATCTTGAACCCTACGGCATAATATACCCGGACTTTACTATTCTTAATATCAATACGCGAAAAGAAGGATACCTGGAACACTTTGGACTTTTGGATGACGAAGAGTATCTGGATAAAGCTCTTAAAAAAGTGGATTTGTATCTTAAAAACGGTCTAAGACCCGGGAAAGAATTAATTATCACATACGAATCGTCACAACATGTCTTTGATCAGCGCTATTTAAAAGAATTACTCGGTGATTATATTGCCCTTGGCTGATTATGGGCATAAATATAAAGAATTTGAATAAAAAGCAGCGGCAAAAGCAAGGTTTTTGTTAATTTATACAATTGTTTCATTAATTGTGTGAGTATATAATACAAGCGTTTTGATATATTTATCTCGGAGGGAATATGAGTACGTTTAAACCTAAATTGTTTTCTGTAATGAAGACTTATTCTAAAGAGCAGTTTGTTAAGGACGTAATCGCAGGTATCATTGTTGCGATTATCGCGCTTCCTTTGTCCATCGCACTTGCCATCGCATCGGGCGTATCTCCCGAGCAGGGCTTGTATACGGCAATTGTGGCAGGCTTTGTAATTGCATTCCTGGGCGGAAGCCGAGTGCAGGTATCGGGTCCCACAGCTGCTTTTGCTACCATTGTGGCAGGTATTGTGGCTACGAAGGGTATGGAAGGCCTTGTGGTAGCTACCATTATGGCAGGTATCATTCTTATTATCATGGGTCTTTGCAAACTCGGTACACTTATTAAGTTTATTCCTTATACCATTACGACAGGCTTCACCGCAGGTATTGCGGTTACCATCGTTATCGGTCAGATTAAGGATTTCCTGGGTCTTACTTTTTCCGGTCCCGCTGTTGAGACCATGGAGAAGCTCACTCAGGTGGTTAAGTCCATCGGAACCTTTAATTATGAGGCGCTCATCGTAGGTGCCGTGAGCCTTGCGATTCTTATTGTATGGCCCATGATTAAGCGCCCCGCTTTCCTTACTAAGATTCCCCCTTCGCTTATTGCGGTATTCGTGGGAATTTTCATGGTTAAGCTTCTTAACATGAACGTTAATACAATCGGTGACTTATATACGATTTCTGCAGGACTTCCCAAGTTCTCGCTTCCCAACGTATCATTTGGAATGATTAAGGATTTGATTCCCAACGCATTTACCATTGCGGTGCTTGCGGCTATTGAATCACTTTTATCTTGCGTAGTGTCTGACTCAATGGTTAACTCAAGACACAACTCCAACACAGAGCTTATTGCTCAGGGTGCAGGTAACATCGCCAGTGCACTTTTCGGCGGTATTCCCGCTACGGGAGCTATCGCTCGTACAGCCGCTAATGTTAAGAACGGCGGTCGCACACCTATCGCAGCTATGATTCATGCGATTGTACTCGGACTTATTCTTGTAGTGCTTATGCCTTATGCGGCACTCATCCCCATGCCCACAATCGCAGCTATCCTTTTCATGGTAGCTTACAACATGTCGGGCTGGCGTACATTTGTTAAGCAATGTAAGACAGCGCCTGTTTCGGATATAATCGTACTTCTGGTAACCTTTATACTTACCGTAGTATTTGACCTTGTGGTTGCTATCGAAGTCGGCATGATTATCACCTGCGTTCTTTTCATCAAGAGAATGAGTGAAGAGACTCTTGTCAAAGGCTGGAAGATTATCGACGACGAGAACGATCCCGACGCCATCAGCTTGCGTAAGGTACCCAAGGATACCATGGTATACGAGATTTCCGGTCCCATGTTCTTTGGCGCGGCTGACAAGATT
Organism: Lachnospiraceae bacterium; assembly: GCA_017553505.1. Classification (GTDB taxonomy): domain Bacteria; phylum Bacillota; class Clostridia; order Lachnospirales; family Lachnospiraceae; genus UBA1258. The sequence goes on along the minus strand of JAFZLD010000019.1, from coordinate 118,438 downwards.
CTCGGCATTACGGTTCATGAAGATATGAACAACCTAATCTTAAGAATGCGTAGCGTTAATGCAATCGATTCCACCGCTATCAACGCTCTTAAGACCCTCAATGACAGCTGTAGTAAGAACAAGGTCAGACTTATTCTTTCACATGTTAACGAACAGCCTATGAACGCTCTTAAGAAGTGCGGGCTTTACGATGAGATAGGAGCAGAGAACTTCTGCGAACACATCGATGCGGCACTTAAGCACGCGGAAGAGTAATATTTATAAAGATACAAGGAGAGCCTGTTGCAAGGCTCTCTTTTTGTGTGTTATTCTGATTGTGTATGATTTAGAGGAGAATAATTATGGGCGAGACAAACAGCGTAACTCCAAGCATAGCAGAGCAGAGGGTTAACAGAAGCAAGACCATAGTAAGGACCAGCATAATAGGCATAGTGATTAACTGCCTGCTTGCGGGTTTTAAAGCCTTTGTGGGCTTCCTTTCCAATTCTGTGGCAATCATTCTTGATGCCGTCAACAATCTCTCGGATGCACTGTCATCCGTTATCACCATCATCGGCACTAAGCTTGCCGGCAAGACTCCGGACAAAAAACACCCATTGGGATACGGAAGAATCGAATATTTAAGCGCCATGATAATTGCGGGTATTGTCCTCTATGCAGGCGGAACGTCGCTTGTTGAGTCGTGCAAGAAGATTATTTGGCCGGAAACCGTAGACTATTCCACGGTTACGCTGGTGATTGTGGCGGTGGCCGTCGTTGTTAAGTTTGTGCTCGGTCAATATGTTAAGAAGACGGGCGAGAAGGTTCACTCGGATGCTCTGGTGGAATCCGGCGCGGATGCTGTGTTTGACTCAGTGCTTTCTTTGTCCGTGCTTGTATCGGCAATTATATATCTGGTGTTTAAGGTAAATCTCGAGGCTTACGTAGGCGTATTCATCGCTTGCTTCATCATTAAGGCGGGCATTGAGATGCTTATGGATACGCTCGATGAAATCCTCGGAAAGCGCGCTTCCAAGGAATTTACGGACGCGGTCAAAGAAACCATTTGCGAAGAGGAGCAAGTGGGCAAGGCTTACGATTTGATACTTCACAGCTACGGCCCTGAGCGTTACACAGGTTCCGTTCACGTGGAAGTGCCGGAAGATATGAAGGCTGCGGAAATTGACGCTCTCGAACGTCGCATCGCGGCACATGTATACGAGAAGCACGGAATCATTATGACGGGCATAGGCATATATGCAGTTGTTACCAAGAACAAGAAACTCGTGAAGCTTCGAGATGATGTAATCAGCGCGGCAGAGTCTTGCGAGGGCGTAATTCAGGCCCACGGATACTTCTGTGATGACAAAGAAAAGACTATCAGCCTTGACGTAATTATTGATTACGATATAGAAGACAGGGCGGCAGTTATGCAGACAGTCAGAGAGAAGCTTGCGGGAGACTTTCCCAAGTATACATTTAGTGTGGTGCAGGATATAGATATATAGAAATATTGAATTGGTTTACATAATTTACCCGATGGGTTTAGACCCGTCGGGTTTTTCTTTTAATAATGTTTTATTTTATGTTAACTCGCGTATGATATTGTACTTATACGTATCATCCGAAACTATACACATTTTCCGTTTTGGCATGAGAGGAGCGTGGAAGATGTTGAATAATATGAAAAATAAAGAGGTTAATAACGAAGCTTTCAGAAGAATAAAACAGTTAAAGAGGGCACTGTCTGTTACGCTCAGCGTGGTGCTGACGGGAACAATGATTCATTCCGGTGTGCCGGTACTTGTATCAAGAGCAGAGGGAGAGACACATACCCACAGCTGGAATTATGCGGCTTCCGGTGCATCCATTACCGCAACTTGCACTGCGGAGTGTGATGCGTCATATAACGAAGTGGGAATCACCGTGACAGTTAATGCCGAAGATTCTGCATATAGCGGTTCGGGAAAGACTGCGACTATTACAGGATATCCTGAAACAGCGGTTGCAGAGTTGGCAGAAGAGCCTACTACAATAACATATTATGCTGCAACCGAAGCCTCAAGTACGGTAACGAGCGGCGAGCCTCTTGAAAGTGCGCCTGTAGATGTCGGACATTATGTTGCAGTAATGACCTGGGGCGGAGAAGTGGCAAAGGATGCCTTCTCAATCACCAAAGCCGATCAGGCTCAACCCGCAGCTCCGACTTCAGCCGGCGCAACTTTAAACAGCATTACGCTTGAAGCGCTTGCGGGCGGAGAATACAAGTGCGGCGAGGGTGACTGGCAGGACAGCACTGTTTTCAGTGGACTTACACCCGATACCGAGTACACATTTTATCAGCGTCTTAAGGGCGATAACAATCATAATGCGTCACCTGCAAGTGAAGGTACAACAATAAGAACCACTGCCCACACGCATTCTTTTGCCTATACTGCGGACGGCAACACAATTACAGCCAAGTGTACGGCAGATTGTACTGTGGAGAGTTACCATACTTCGGGAATAACAATTACTCTTAATGCAAGTAATTCAACATATAACGGCGCGGCCGTAACCGCTTCGGTTACCGGCTATCCCGGCGTGGCCGTAACAGGTCTTGCGACAGCTCCTGCGTCAATAACATACTATAATGCCACCGAGGCCGGAAGTACTACTGTAGATGGCGAAGCTCTCGATGCTGCGCCTAAGGATGTGGGAAACTATGTTGCGAAGATTACATGGGGCGGACAGGAAGCAAGCAAAGCCTTTTCCATCACTCCCAAAGCAGCAACAATTACTGCCAAGGCTCAGACAATAACTTACGGTACCACTATATCCATCGGCGTAAGTGAGGTTGAAACTGACGGATTCGTAGAAGGCGATGACATATTCAGCGTTATTCTTACTCCAAGCACCGCTAACGTTACCACAGAAGGCACTATTACGCCGTCTGATGCTGTTATAAAAAGAAGCAGTACCGATATAACGGCGAACTATACTATTACATATAACCCCGGAAATCTTACTATAACCGCGGATACTATGGAAGTTACCGCGTCCGGATATACAGGAACATATGACAGTGCCGCTCACGGAATTACCGTTACGGCTCCCGAAGGCGCAACGGTTAAATACGGAACGGCAGAAGATGCGTGTACATCTGAATCAAACATCACTTATTCTAATGTCGGAACATATACTGTTTATTACGAGGTTACTAAGGCTAACTATACGACTGTAACCGGTTCGGAAACGGTAACCATTACGCAGAAGGCGCTCACCATTACAGCCAATGACCAGTCAATTACACATGGCGGAAGTATTTCAAGTCTTGTGGGTGATGTTACCGTAACCGGGCTTGCCGGAGAAGATACCCTCGACAGTATTACGCTTACACCAAGTACTACAAATGTTACAGCAAGCGGAACTATTACTCCGAGTGACGCTGTCATTAAGAACGGCGGAAATGCGGTTACAGGTAATTACGATATTCACTATGAAAACGGCAATCTTACCATAAATGCGGCAAGCATGGAGGTATCTGCAACCGGCTTTAACGGAACTTATGACGGTTCTGCTCATGGAATTACCGTTACCGGCCCCGAAGGGTCTACGGTATCTTACGGAACGGTTTCCGGAAATTATGATCTTGACGCTAGTCCCGAATATACCGACGCAGGTACGTATACGGTATATTACAAGGTCGAAAAAGAAAACTGCGACCCCGTAACAGGCTCCGCAAATGTAGTTATTGCAAAAGCAGGTATTTCGCCTTCGGTTACGCTTGAAGGCTGGACTTACGGAGAAACTGCCAATACACCTTCAGTTACCGGAAATGAAGGAAGCGGAACAGAGGAGTTTGCGTATTATACCGACAGCACATGTACATCTCCCGTAGGCGGTGTGCCTACTAATGCAGGAACATATTGGGTTAAAGCAACCATAGGTGAGACCACCAATTATGAAGGTGCTGAAGACACGGCAGAATTCACTGTTGAAAAGATGGCGGTTACCATTACAGCTGTCGCTCAGGAAAAGGTTTACGGCACAAGTATTTCTGAAGGCGTCTCATATGTAACAGATTCAGGCCTTGCTACAGGAGATACGCTTACCGCTGTTGATTTGTCATCTAACACGCCCGGTACCATTACGCCTTCTAACGCAGTAATTAAGAAGGGCGAAGTTGATGTAACGGATAACTATAACATTACTTACAACAACGGCACGCTTACCTTAACACCCGTAGCCATTACCATTAAGGCAATTGACCAAACAGTAGCAAGCGGCAGTACACTCGCTACAGGAACGGATAAAGTAACTGTTTCAGTAGGCAGTCTTGTTGCAGGCGATAGCATTACAGCAATTACCCTTTCGCCCACAGGAACAATTACGGAAGATGGTGACATCACACCTTCGGGTGCGGCAATTGAAAACTCAAGTGGTGTCGATGTTACAGTGAATTACACGATTTCATACGACACAGGTACCATTACCGTTACCTTGGAAGCCGCAACGATTACAGCGCCTCCTACCGCTAAAGCGAACCTTAAGTACACAGGGGAAGCTCAAGTACTTATTAATCCGGGTACAGCTTCCGGCGGTACAGTAAAGTATAGCTTAAGCGAAAACGGTACTTACGGAGAAATATCAACCATAACCGGTACTGAAGCCGGCACATACACCGTATGGTACAAGGTTGAAGGCGATGAAAATCACAGCGGTATCGCCGCGACTTCTTTGACTGTTACCATAGGTAAGATGGACGCACCGGCTGACATTGATGATGCCCAAAAGCCTACTGCCAAGACAGGCCTTGAATATACAGGCTCGGCTCAGGCTCTGTTAAATGCGCCCGCAACTGCACTTGAAGGTTATACTGTTAAGTACCTTCTTGAAGGCGAAAGCGAATACAGTACCACCATTCCTACCGGAACGGAAGTGGGCAGCTATACAATATCCGTCAAGTATTTCGGTGATTCGAACCACGCAGATTTCGAGCTTACAGGCGGACTTACGACAGCCATCGGAACAAGAGATTTGACCGGTGACGTGACTATCGATCTTGATGAAAATACATTTGCATTCGGAAGCACACCGATATCGCCTACCGCTACGGTAAGAATCACCAGTGCCAACAGAGTGCTGAGTGCAAGTACCGATTATGACATTAAGTATGAAGGCGTTTCGCCAACTACATATGCGCGCAGTACCATAGCTCCCACAACTCCGGGTACGTACAATATTGTGGCTGTGTTTAAGGGTAATTACGCAGGAGAAGCATCCGAAGGCTACGAGATAACCATGCAGAGCTCGGCTCCCGTCGCGCAAAATAGGACAATTACTTATGACGGAAGCACCTATAACTGCAATCAGCTATTTGAATTCATTTATGCTGCGGATGTGGTAGGCAGAACTTTCTCGATTGTTACTGATGGAAGCACAGGCGCCGGAACCATAGAAGGCAGTACTCTTACCATTACCAAAGCAGGAACTATAAAGGTTCAGGTAGTTACTGCAGCAACCGAGACTGTGGCAAGCAGTACGGTAATATCTACACTTACCGTAAATAAGGGCGCAGCTACGGGAACAATAACCGTTGCCGACGTTTCATACGGCAATCCCGTGGCAGATCCCACTACTACGGCGGATCCTGCCACTGCAGGAGTTACTTCGATAGAATACAGAACAGGAAGCGGCAGCTGGTCCGGCACTAAGCCCACTGCAGCCGGAAGCCATCAGGCCAGAGCAACAATAGGCGGAGGTGACCTCTACGAAGCAACAATTGTAACCACGACATTCAAGATTGATAAAGCAATGCTGACCGTTTCTGCAGACAATAAGTCCAAAGCACGCGACGAAGCAGATCCCGCGCTCACATATTCTGCGGTAAGCGGTCTGGCAAGCGGTGATACTCTTTCGGCTGTATTGACAGGTTCTTTGACCAGAGAAGCGGGAGAGGATGTAGGCACTTATGCTATTACGCAGGGTACCCTTGCAATTCAGGGAAGCAACTATGAATTGACATTTACGCCCGGTACTTTCACCATTACAAAGGCAACTCATGCCGATATAACCGTACCGGCCGCTAACGCCGTATCGGTTCCGACGATTGCGTCCGAGAATCTTACGGTTGATGTGAAGAACTTTATTTCGCCGGCACCTTCGGCGGGAACTACATATGCACTCGCAAGTGCAAGCGGTATTGTTAAGGCTACCTCGCCGGCTCCTTCGGTTAACGGTTCCACGGTCATTTTCGCGGTTTCCGCAAGCGAAGATGCAGCTGACGGTTCAATTGTCGTTAATGTAAGTGACCCGAACTATGACACTTATTCGGTAACGGTACCCATTAAGTCATCGGATAGTATTAAATACAAGGCTGAGACAGAGCTTACAGGCTCTGCGGCAGGTAATACGGTAAGCTCCGTATTCTCCGGCAACCTCGATGATTGCGCGCAGGCACTAAGCAACAGCTCGACTGCGGTAATACTGAAGCTTGATGTTACAAAGAAGAGCGCAAGCGATGTTTCGGCTGCTGACGTGACCGGTATACTTTCCGATGCATCAGGGTATTTCGTAGGATATACAACTGATGAACTGACCGGAGCTTATCTTGAAATCGATGTAACCAAATTTACGGATACGAGCCTTGGTGCAATCGATACAAGCACGGATGGCGAGGGTGTCCGCGTGACACAGAGCGTTCTTGAGATTGCTTTGGTAGTGGGCACAGATGTTACCAATAAGAATCCTGTTGTAGTAAGAGTTCATGACGGCACAAGAAAGGTATTCGCTTCTTTGACAAGCAGACCTTCAGGTTCATACAGCGACGGAACGGTCTACGTGGATAAGACTCAGGGAATTATATATTTATACACGCAGAGGTTTTCTTTGTACTCATTTGTATATGCGAATACAACTCCCTGCACGGTAACATTCGATCCCGCAGGCGGAAGCTCTGTAGGAAGTTTTGCAGTTAAAAGCGGAAGCAAAGTGTCGAGACCTTCGGACCCTACCAGAAGTGGGTACAGTTTCGGCGGCTGGTACAATGGCGACTCAGTTTACGATTTTGACAGTAATGTTACGGGAAATATATCGCTCACAGCTCACTGGAATGCCACTTCCTCCTCGGGCCAAAGCTCCGGAAAGAAGTTTTCGTACGGTGTAAGCAGCGTAGATAATTCCAACGCCACCGCTGCCGCCATGCAAGCATCCAAGCCTGCAGCCTCCGGTAAAAAGAAAGCGATTATAACCGTCGAGCCCATCGAAAAAGAAACCGAAAAAGAAACCAAAAAGGCCGAATCTCTAATTACTCCGGGACCCGGTACCGGCGCATACGGAGAGTCGAAAGATAAGAGTAAGAAAGCTGAGAAAGAAGTCCTTAAGGAAGAAAAACTCTTCGACGGAAGTTACGAAATCAACACCGAATCGCTTGCGGGCGACAATAGTATTGTAAAGTGGCTGGTACTCGGAATAGCCATCGGTATTGCCGCTATGGGAATCATTATGATGATAGTTTTGAAGCAACTGATTTTCAAGGAAGATTCCGATCAAAGCGAAGCTTTACAGACAATAAGATAAATAAGAAGGCCTCACCTAAGCGGTGAGGCCTTTCTGATTTGAGGGGAAATTATTCAATTGCGATGTATTTGGATTCGGGAATCTTAGGCTGAGCTTCTTTCTTGGGAACGAAGATGTTAAGTAAGCCGTCTTCGAACTTAGCCTTAATGTCTTCCTGAGTAACTTCCTCGCCTACATAGAAGCTTCTGGAGCTTGTGCCGATGAAACGCTCGCGGCGGATGTAGTGGCCGTTCTTTTCTTCATCGTTGTTCTTCTTGGTAGTAGCGGAGACTGTTAAGTAGCCTTCCTTTAACTCAAGCTGTAAGTCTTCCTTCTTGTAACCGGGAAGCTCGATATCGAGTGCAAATCCGTTTTCAAGTTCCTTAACGTCTGTCTTCATCATCTGAGGAGCGGTGACATTAGCTCTTCTTGAAACAACAGGTCTTGCAAAATCATCAAAAAATTCATCAAATAATCCGGGCATTAACATAATAGTTACCTCCTTAATATGTACGCGGCTTTTGCCGTAATTTTTTATTTTTCCAAGGGTTTGTCCCTTTGATGATTACGTTATAACTCGATTGTTAGCACTCGTCAAGAGAGAGTGCTGACAATTTATAAATTGTTTACAGATTTAATTTTGGCGTAAGAAATGGTACCATGTACGTATGGAAAAAATACCCTATTATTCACTCAACAACTATTTGAAAGAACGCTTCGGCTGCAAGGTTTTAAAGGTTTCGCTCGATGCCGGCTGCACCTGCCCGAATCGCGACGGTACGCTTGATACCCGCGGCTGCATATTCTGTTCAGCGGGTGGTTCGGGAGACTTCGCGGGAGACAGAGCACTTTCGGTCAAAGAACAACTGGAGCAAGGCAAAGAATTCATCAAGGCCAAGAATCCCAAGCACGAAGATGTTAAATATATCGCTTATTTTCAGGCGTTTACAAATACATATGGCGAGTTATGTAAACTAAAAGAAAAATGGCATGAGGCTATCGAGGATCCCGAGGTATGTTGCATATCCATCGCAACCCGCCCCGACTGTCTGGAAGACGAGAAGATAGCAGTGCTCGCAGAGCTTAATAAGATTAAGCCTGTATGGGTAGAATTGGGGCTTCAGACGATCAAAGAAGAAAGCATAGAGTATATCAGGCGCGGATATCCGACGGAAGTGTATGACGACGCTTTAAAGAGGCTTACGAAGGCCGGAATAGAAGCGATAACACATGTTATTATTGGCCTGCCCGGGGAATCAAGGGAAGATATGCTTAAAACGGTGGAGCATGTGGCTCATTCGGGTTCCAAGGGAATAAAACTTCAGTTATTACATGTACTTAAGGACACTGACATGTGCAAGGATTATGAAGAGGGCAAGCTCGAGACGCTTTCTTTGGCCGAATATATGGATATAGTATGTGAAGCGATAGAGCTACTTCCTAAGGATATGGTAATCCACAGAATTACCGGGGACGGAGACAAGAAGATACTTGTGGCGCCACTATGGAGTGCCGACAAGAAACGCGTTTTAAATGCATTCAAAGAGCGACTTGAGCCGCGGGGCAGTGTCCGATAGGTAAATTGGAAGCTGTATTTTGCGAATCTTTTTCTTTTGACTTAAGCAGATGTATGGTAGAATTTATTACAAATAAAAAAGGAGTGTGTGAGGGATAATGACTGTTAAAAAGTACATGCAAGAAAACTTCACAGAGGTGGTGCATACAACTCTTAACCCCGAGGGACCGGGCGTTGTGCGCATACATCTTATTCCGCCTAAGTTTGAGAACGGGAAGGCAGCGCCCAGCGTTGCGATTATTAACGGACAGGATATCATTCCTGTGAATGTGTCCTGGAGCATTCTGCTTGCGGAATTTATTAAGGAAGTTAACAAATATCACGGCCGCGAGGTCAGTGACGAGGATGTTCAGAGTATTCTTAACAATACCTGTAAGGCTGTTAAGAAGGTGTTTCCACTTGTATCGAAGCGTCGCTTTAAGGACGACATCGATAAGATGATGACTACTTTCAAGCAGGTAGCTTACGGCGAGGAAGTGACCGAGGAAATCGGGTACATGAACATCGGTGAGTACGCTGAATTCATGAAGGCGCCTCATCGTATGGATATTATGGTCAGCGCTATGGAGAAGTGCGGCAAGTGGAACTGCAACCAGTGTTGCGTGCATTGCTATGCTGCGGGACAGAAGCAGGCTGAGGAAGCTGAGCTTGATACTGCTACCTGGCTTAAGATTCTTGACAAGCTTCGCGAGATTGGCGTGACACAGGTTACTTTTACCGGTGGCGAGCCTACCATGCGCGATGATTTGTTTGAACTTATTGCTCATGCAAGATGGTTTGTTTCAAGACTTAACACCAACGGAATTAAGTTAACACGCGAATACTGCGAGAAGCTTCGCGAGAGCGAGCTTGACAGCTTACAGATTACTTTCTACTCAAGCGACGAAGCCATTCACAACAAGCTTGTAGGCGCGCCCAGGTACGCCGACACAGTTGCGGGCATTAAGAATTCGCTTGAAGCAGGCCTTAATTTAAGCATCAACACGCCTCTTTGCACACTTAACAAGGATTACGTTAAGACCCTTGAGTTCCTGCACGGATTGGGCGTCTCATACGTTACATGCTCGGGACTTATTACCACAGGTAATGCACTTACCGACGAGTCCGAGTCCTTACAGCTTTCGGAAAAAGAAATCAAGCAGATTCTTGCCGACGCAAGCGACTACGCTTACGCACACGGCATGGAGATAAGCTTTACTTCTCCCGGCTGGATTGAAGAAGAGTTCTTTGCGGAGCATGCGCTTTCGACACCTAACTGCGGTGCCTGCTTAAGCAACATGGCCATCACTCCCGGCGGCAACGTTGTGCCTTGCCAGAGCTGGCTTTCTACCGATGTGCTCGGTAATTTCTTAAATGATAAATGGGAAGACATCTGGAACAGCGAGACCTGTAAGAAGCGTCGCGATTACTCGGGTCTTATGCTCGGCAGATGCCCCTTAAGGAGGGAAAAGAAATGAAGAGAAGAATAGTTGCTTTATTTTCCATCCTTGTTCTTTTGCTGCTTACGCTCGTTCCCGGCGGACGTGCATATGCGTCCAAGCCTCTCGACGAGATACTTGATTACGAGATAACGATTGACGTCAATGAAGACGCCACCCTTAACATGCACTACCACATCGACTGGAAGGTGCTTGATTCTACTTCCGAGGGACCGCTTGAGTGGGTACAGATCGGTATTCCGAACTCCCACTATATTTCATGCACTTCGGATTCCGACTCGGTAAGAAGCATTAAGGCGACTTCCGGAAGCGGTCAGTATGTGGCCAAGATTTACTTTGATAAGAAGTATTACAAGGATGAGGTGGTTTCTTTTGACTTCGACCTTGTGCAGGACTATATGTACGAGATGAACGTGCTTACCGAGGGCGAGACGGTTTATTACTTCACGCCCGGATGGTTCGACGGTATTCAGGTCGACAACGTGGTTGTGCGCTGGAACACCGATAAGGCTATCGGCAACAGCAGCGGTGCGGTTGTAGACGGCGATTACTTCGTGTGGAGCGGTTCGCTTTCAGCAGGCGAGAAGTTTAAGGAAGTAAGCGTAACTTATGAGACTTCGGCATATTCTTTCAACGAAGATAAGTATGCTGAGGATTACAGCGATTACAATAAGAGCAATAACGGCAATTACAACAATAACTACAGTAACAGCTACAGTAGCAACGACTATGATGGTCCCGGATCGGCTATCGCCGGAATGATGGTAATAGGCTTTATAGTGTTTATATTTGCCAAGATAGGCAATGCCATCAAGTATTCTTCGGGAAGCGGATTCAAGGGTGAGACCAAGAAGCAGATTAAGCGTACGCTTATCAAGTATTATCCTACCTGTCCCGGCTGCGGCGCAGCTCGTCCCGAGGGCAAAGAAAAGTGTGATTACTGCGGCAGAAGCTTCATCGAAAGCGAAGAAGTCATCGAAGAAAAAGAAATCAAGGAGCCTTCCAAGTACAGCTCAGAAGGTTTATTTAGATACGGCGATTCGCCCAACACTTACGTGCGCGTACACGTAACACACGTGCCCGTATCGCGTCCTCGCAGCTCCTGCGTGCACAGTTCCTGCGCTCACAGCTCTTGTGCATGTGCACATTCCTGTGCTTGCGCCTGCGCATGTGCCTGCGCCGGCGGCGGTCGTGCAGGCTGCTCCACCAAGGACTTCTACAACACCAATTTGAAGCTTGCACAGCTCAAAAGAAAGAAACGCAAATAAACTGAAATTCTTTCTTGACTTATTAATATAGCTATGGTAATATCATTCTCGTGCCGTGAGAAACGGCATGAGAAAATGTGTGTGTAGCTCAGCTGGATAGAGCGTCTGGCTACGGACCAGAAGGTCGAGGGTTCGAATCCTTTCACACACGTACATCAAGGACTTGAGAATATCTCAAGTCCTTTTTCGTTGAAAAAAATCATTTTATGCGCAACCGAAATGTGATACTATCTAATCAAGATTATCAGACGGAGGTTACATATGGATAAACCTAAAGTATATTTTACGGACTTCAGAACCGTTCTCGGAGTGAGCTTACCTGCTAAGCTTCAGAAGCTTATAAAGCTTGCGGGAATCGGCTCCATAGATTTTAACGGTAAGTTTGTGGCTATCAAGATGCATTTCGGTGAGCTTGGCAACCTTGCTTACTTAAGACCCAATTATGCCAAGGCTGTTGCCGATGTCGTTAAGGAGCTTGGAGGCTTACCTTTCCTTACCGACTGCAACACACTTTATCCCGGAAGCCGCAAGCATGCGCTTGAGCATCTGGATTGCGCGAATATCAACGGATTTAATACTATTACGACAGGCTGCCAGATTATTATTGCGGACGGTCTCAGAGGTACCGATGATATTGCGGTACCCGTTCCTAACGGAGAGTATTGCAAAGAGGCATACATCGGCCGTGCGGTTATGGATGCCGATATAGTGATTTCGCTTAATCATTTTAAAGGACATGAGCAGGCAGGTTTCGGCGGTGCCATTAAGAACTTGGGTATGGGTTGCGGAAGCCGTGCCGGCAAGATGCAGCAACATAACAGCGGACATCCTCACGTAATTACGGAGAAATGTAAGGGCTGTCGCAGATGTGCCCATGAGTGCGGATCGGATGCTATCGTATATGAAGGTAACAAGGCAAGAATCAATACAGAAATATGTAAAGGCTGTGGCCGTTGCATAGGCGCGTGTGCTTTTGACGCTATCAGAAACGATAACTGGGATGCGCCTCAGATGTTAGGCAGAAAGATGGCCGAGTACACATCTGCGGTTATCAGCGGCAGACCGAACTTCCACATCAGCCTTATCACCGACGTATCGCCCAATTGCGACTGCCACGGAGAGAATGATGCGCCTATTCTTCCCGACATCGGAATGTTAGCATCCTTTGACCCTGTAGCACTCGATCAGGCCTGCGTAGATCTTTGCCAGAAAGCGGAGCCTATCCGCAACAGCCAGCTCGGCGACAATATGGCCAAAGAACACTTCTACGACCACGGCGACGTATGGCACAACAGCAATCCCAATGTCGCATGGGAAGAGACTCTTGAACATGCCGAGAAAATCGGCGTAGGAACAAGAGAGTACGAACTTGTGGTAATGAAATAGAATGTTTAGAAATGGCGAGAATCTGGCGATTCTCGCCATAATAGATTGTGCTTTGACCTCATGCATATGATAATGTGCATGAAAGGAGTGGTACTCATGGACAAAGAAAAAACAGGACATCTGATTAAAGACGCGCGAATCAAAAGCGGACTCACACAAACTGAACTTGGCGATATGTTGGGGGTGACCAATAAAGCCGTATCAAGATGGGAGAATGGTGAAAGTTTCCCTGATGTCGGGATACTGGAATCACTTTCCGGCGCCCTGCATATCAGCGTTGAGGAGATAGTTACGGGTGGCGAGAAATGTGAAGACGTTTCCGAAACCCTGAGCGATTTGATTAATACGGTTAAACTTCAGAATCGACACATTGTAAGGCAGAACAGAAGACGGATTCTTTTTATACTGATTCTGGTAGTGTACGCACTTCTGTCAATATATCCTGGGTTAGTGGCATATTTTGCCAATGCTGAAGTCATTGTTAATTCAGTCATCGGCATTATGATATCTTTGCTTATTTATTTGCTGATTAATTCGCCTACAAAGACAGTTAACGATTCTCAAGCTGCAGGAATTAGATTATTTGGCGGGGTTTTACCTTTTCTAACCGGAGTATATTTGGTTGTTATTACGGGCATAACCATTTATATGCTTAGTAAAGGGCTCAAACCATTTGGTTTGGCGGAAGTTCGTACGGGTCCGTTCCTGACTAATCAATATCTTGCAATTTTCCTGATTAATGTTTGCTATTCAGCTGTAATGGTATTTACGAGTTTCAGAGATAATAAGTATATTAAAATGCCTGTATATGTAGCGATAGGAGTATTCAATCTTTCGACCTGTTATACCAATATGCTACGTAATATGGCTACATTTGAGGGTATTTGGAAATTGTATTTAAATATAACTATTAAGGTGCTGTTTGTGGTTGTTGCAACGATTATTGCTGACTTTATTATAAAAAAGCATGAAAAGAACTAAAGAATCTGTCTCTGCCTGCCGATAACCTATATGGATGGTTATACGCATGAAACGGATTTCATGTGCATTCACACGGAGGTGGAGATATGAAAATAGCTGAGGCACAGCCGACTTATTATGCAAACAGGAAGCAACTTGTAGAGCAGATACGTACGCTTTATACGCAAAAGAAAACTGCCGAGAGCAGGTACAAGGTTACCGGAGATATTTCTTTTGCAGAGCAGGCGGCATCATTAGAACTGTCACTTGATGCAACAAACAAAGCATTTGAGGAAAATCAGAAAGTCATCGATTCGCTGATGGAGCAGTGGGTAGTTGCCAATAACATGGAAGTCGCCAAACAGCAAGGTGATGCAATGGCAGAAGAGGCCAAGAACATCGGCAAGATAATGACCGTTTTTAGGAGGCTTGCCAACGGTGACACCGTACCTCAATATGATGAGCAAAAACTCATGGAGTACGACGAAAAGATGTACCAGGCAGCCAAGAATCTTCAGATGATGGCCAGACAGATGAAGGAGCGCGAGCACAAGAACTATGACTCTCTCTGGGACGACGAAGAAAAGCCCGAGTATCCCGATTCCATGGAGATAGCTGACAACACCGAGTTCGCAGGCGAACTTCCGGATATAGAGATACCTCAGGTTCCGGCAGAGATGAGTATAGATATAGAAATATAGTCAGAATTTATGGCACCTCACGTTAGTCGTGGGGTGCTATTTTGATGGAGTTGATATCGACCAAATTGAACGAGTACTATATGTAAAAAGAACACTAGATATTGTATAATGGTTATAAGAAATGGTATGGGGAGTGCAATATGAAAAACGTAATACTCAGTGCGGACGGGGAACTTAAAGTATACTCAGTGCCTGACAAGATAGAGCGTGAACTGGAAGAGATTTGCATGGAGTTTTCACGTGAGGGCGGATGCTTTGATGAGGAAGACTTTGTGGACTGGCTTAACAGGTACAAGTATCCTTATCAGAAGTCTGAGTTTGTCGAGAATATCGGCTTTATCAATGATAAGGGCGACATTCCGGACAAGTACAGAGATTGTAAATGGTTCAATTTTTGACGGGGGATAAGACCTGTGAGTAATATGACGACTCGTGAGGAAGCGCTTGAATACGGGCTTTCTTTGGCAGATACGTATCAGGATGCGCCGTTTTCGGATTTAAACTGGCAATTGGTGCGATATAAGGGAAATAAGAAGGCGTTTTTGTGGACGTATGAGAAGGACGGCTACATTAACCTTAATGTAAAGACGGACCCGGACAAGGCGTTTTTCTGGAGGCAGGCTTACAAGGCGGTGGTACCCGGGTATCATCAGAACAAACAGCATTGGAATACGATTATCCTCGACGGAAGCATTCCCGAGAGCGATATTAAGATTATGATAGCGGAGAGCTACGACCTTGTAAGCGACAGCCCTTCGAAGCGAATTTATGAGGCGGTTAAGAAGATTCCCAAAGGCCGCGTGGCTACATACGGACAGGTGGCCGAGATGGCGGGGGATAAGAACATGGCGCGGGCGGTAGGCAATGCGCTTCATAAGAATCCTGAGCCCGGCACGATTCCCTGTCACAGGGTGGTTAACTCCAAGGGTGAGCTGGCAGGTGCTTTTGCTTTCGGCGGAGCGGGCGTTCAGGCAGACCTTCTGGCCAAAGAAGGTGTAGCGGTAAAAGAAGGAAAAGTAGACTTAAAACAATTCGGGATTTGACGGAATATGCCTAAGAAAAATAATTGGAAGCTTCTGATATTCAGCGTATCATTATTGCTCCTTTTGATAACTGTATATTCGTATTTAAACGGTGGCGTGAAGCACGACAGTGATAAGCCCACCGCTGCAACTGTCGTTATTGAGCTGGCTCACAAGACCGGTGACTGGTTTCACAGGACAGGAGAAAAGATTCACGACAAATTTGAAGAGTGGCAGTATGAGCGCTCCCTTAAGCGAGCTTTAAAAACGATTCCCGAAAGAATTGCCGAGGAAACCGTCAAGACCGTATATATCAAGAACATCGATTTCCACCTGGCCAAATACAGCCCGGAACTGCTTATTACCGATGCAGATTACGAGGATCCCGTAGATATATTGATTCCTACAGGCGTTGTGGTGCCTCAGTCGGTTGACGGCACGGATTTCAGACCTTCCAAGGAACTTGTTTTTGCAACGACTGAGGCGGGGCTGTACGAGAGTCCTGCTTTTGAGGGGGAGCCTGTAAGGCGCACCGGGATGTGGGAGGAGTTTCTGCGTGTCGGAATTTCGGAAGACTGCTGTTACCAGCTTGTAAGCATGTCGGGCGAGCTTTTGTACGGAAACGGCACCAATTTTCTTAGAAACCGCGAGGATATGCCGCTTACCGAGGATATAAATCTTAACGAGGAGCGAGTGTCGCTGGATGTTAAGTATATCAGCCAGTTTCCGTCTCTTCCGAACGGTTGTGAGATTACGAGCCTTGCAACAGTGCTTAAATTCTACGGATATGATGTGGACAAGGACGCTCTGGCGCGCGACTACCTTAACAAGAACGAAGTGGGCAAGGCCAATTTCTACAAGGAATTTGTGGGCGACCCCGGCCAAAGAAACTCTTTCGGCTGTTATGCGCCTGTAATCGTCGAGGCTGCGAACGCCTACCTTGACAGCGCGGGAAGTCCTATGAAAGCGGTGGATTTGACGGGCTCGAGCTTTGAAGATTTGCTTCTTAAAGTGAGAGAGGGCTCGCCGGTTATCGTGTGGGGTGCGGCCAATATTTCTAACGAGCCGGTGTTGTCTATCGAGTGGATAGTGGACGGAGAGTATCTCGTGTGGAAGACGAACCTTCACTGTATGGTGCTTATTGGTTACGATACGCGCGAGAAGACGGTCATTGTGTCAGATCCCATGCGAGGCATCAAGGAATACGATATGGCGGCGTTTATTAAGAGGTACAAGCAGTTCTATTCCCAGGCAGTGGTATTGGACTGAGTTCTGTAAGGAGACATGAATTTAGGCAGTTTTAATTGAATTTTCAGTCAACATAACATATAATCATTATATATGTAACGGTGTGGGAGGAGTTTATGGTCTGGAATATTCATTTTCAGTTTGCGGCTTTGGTTATCGCACTTGTGGTAGCTGTCATGTGCTTTGGGCAGAAGCGACTTAACTTTGCTGCAGAGCGCGCGTTTACCAAGCTCCTTTTTATTGTTATTACATGCGTTATTCTGGATATTCTTTCGATATTCGCAATCAATTACAGAGATGAGATAGGTCCCACACTAATGCAGCTTTCATGCAGGACGTATCTGTTTTCTATTGTTCTTGTGGCTTGCTATGCGGCTTTCTTTTCCGTAGCAGAGATTCGCTACACGTTTAAGCAGTTTTGGATTTATATGACGTATGCGCCGCTTGTTGTTGAGGCGGTGGTTCTTTTTATGTGCCCGGTAAAGGTTTACGTTGAGGGTAATGAAATATACACTTACGGAATTCCCGTACTTGCGACGTATGCTTTCTGTGCGCTCTATATCATTGCTACGTTTGTAATGATACTTTGCTTGAGAGACAAGATTAATTTAAAGAGACGTTATGCTATATATTTTTGGATGATTGCATGGCTTGCAGCTGCGATTATTCAGTTTGTGAACAACGAGCTGCTGGTAGTAAGTCTTGCGATGGCTATCGGTTGCATGTATATGTACTGCAAGCTTGAGAATCCCGAGTATCATCTTGATTTTGCCACGAATGTGTTCAACCGTAAGGGCTTTGAGATGATAATGGCCGAGCACATTAAGTACCATGAGAAAAAGGCTCTTGTTAACATGGAAATCCGTGACATGAACATGGTCAATGAAGTTTTCGGTGCCCATGCGGTGGAGACTATCATTCTTGCGATTTCAAAGTTCGCGGATAACATTCCGGATTCCACACTTTTCAGACTTGAAGACAATCTTTTCAGCATCGCGCTTGATAAGCCTGAAGATGCGGAGAAGGCTCTTGAGTATATTATGAAGAGGTTTGAACTTCCTTGGAATGTCGAGAACGGCACCATGGAAATCGGAGTTTCTTTGTCCTATATCGAGGATACGCTTAAGTTTAAGAGCGTGGACGATCTTGAGGAAGTGGTTCATTATTTTGCCGCTGAGAGCGTTAAACGTCCGCCCAGTGAGATCCTCACGATTAATGACGAGGAACTTGCGGTCAGACAGCGCAGCCTTGAGATTCGCCATGCTATAGAGTGGGCACTTCACAATGATGCGGTAGAGGTGTATTATCAGCCTATTTATAATATCAAGGAAGGGCGTTTCAGCGCGATGGAAGCGCTTGTTCGTTTGAGAGATGATAAGGGTTCCATGGTAATGCCTTCAGACTTTATCGAGTATGCCGAGAAAAACGGCATGATACTTAAGCTCGGTGAGGTGGTATTCAGAAAGGTCTGCGAGTTTATACAGCGTATGCACGTGGACGAGTACGGTATTGAGTATATAGAAGTTAACTTGTCTGTAGTTCAGTGTATTCAGACCGATATGGCAAGACTTCTTAAGAATATAATGGGAGAGTATCAGATACCTCCTTACAGAATCAATTTCGAGATTACCGAGACCGCTACGGGCTCGAGCAAAGTAATTGATAAGAACATGCGTGAGCTTCTCGATTACGGTTGCAGTTTCTCACTTGATGATTACGGTTCAGGATATTCCAATCTTACTTATGTGGTTAACTTACCGCTTAAGATTATTAAGATTGATAAGCTTATTACCGACAGCTATTTCCTGTCGGAGAAGGTCCGTATCGCTACCGAATACACTATCGAGATGCTTCATAAGCTCGGTATGGAAATTGTGGTGGAAGGTGTGGACTCCGAAGAGAAATATCTTGCATTTAAGAAATTGAATGCTGAGTATATACAGGGCTTCTATTTCTCGAAGCCTCTTCCCAAGGATAGAGTGCTTAACTTTATTCAGGAATGGTTATAAGAATGGTATGTGAGGTTATAAATGAATTTTCAATGTAAAAACTGCGGCGGCAACATGATATTTGCCCCCGCCAAGCAGAAAATGTATTGCCCTTACTGCGACGGTGAAGATACCGAGAGGGTAGCGGGCAATGATTCCCTTACCGTGTGCGCTTCATGCGGCGGTGAGGTGGATCCCGGAGAGTACAAAAGCTCAGACAAATGCCCTTATTGCGGCAACTATTTAATCTTTGATAAGAGAGTCAGCGATAATTACAAACCTGACTCTATTATTCCGTTTAAGCTCGATAAGGACATGGCGGTTGCGTCCATGGACAAGGAATTCAAGAAGCGTTTGTTCGCACCGATTTCTTTCTTGAGCGAGAAGTCACTTGAGAGCATGAAGGGTGCCTATGTTCCTTTCTTTTTGTACGATTATCTGGCTGAGTCCGTGTATAGAGGCGAGGGTACCAAGGTGCGTTCGTGGAGAAGCGGAGATTACACGTATACAGAGACTTCTTATTACGACGTTGAGCGTGAGATGCATGCTTCTTTTGACAATATTCCGGTGGATGCGTCTTTTGAAATGCCCGATTCTACCATGGATCTTATGGAGCCTTACGATTACACGGATTTAATGAGCTTCGATCCTAAGTATCTGTCAGGTTTCTTTGGCGAGATTTATAACGATACGGCGGATAAGTTCGCTGACCGTGCCAAAAAGAAAGCGGCAGACAGCGCCGAGACTCTTATGAAGAAGTCAATCGGAGCGTATTCTTCCTTGAAGACGGTTGTGGATCAGACCACACTTACGGATAGAAAGATTGATTATGCCTTGTTCCCGGTGTGGGTTTATAAATATAAGTATGCCGGCAAGGATTATAACTTTTACGTAAACGGTCAGACCGGTAAGGTTATCGGTAAGACACCGGTTTCCAAGCTTAAGGTCGTTATTTATTCGATTGTTTCGACCCTTCTTTTCTACGGAGGAATTGAAGCAGTACTCGGTATAGTAGAGGGGGTGCTTAAGTAATGAAGAAGCATTATAACTCTAATGTATCGCAGTTTTTCGGTAAGTTTCTGGTTCCGATGATTATCGTGGCGGTTCTTCTTGCGGGATGGTATTATATGGCCAATATCAAGAAGGGCTCGAATGAATACTATGACAGCCCCAATACTCAGCGCGTGTACGGCGATAAGCGTGTGTTTGACTACGCAGACAAGCTTACTGATGCTGAGGAGAGAGACCTCGAGGCTTATATTCACGAGGCGGAGAAGCGGACTACGAGTGATATCGTAATCGTTACTCTTTACGAATCGCTTAAGGATTTCGCGCCTGATTACAGAGCTCGGTACGATATTGCCGTTACACCTGACAAGTATGTAATGGTTTATGCTGATAAGTTCTGGGAAGATAATAAATTCGGTTACGATCAACCGCAGATACTTGACGGAACACCCAATTCCGGCGACGGCGTGATTCTTGTAGACAATAACTTCAGGGAGCCCGAGACCGGTAAGATTCATACATGGATGGGTACTACGGGTAAGGTTGAGAGAAAGTATTCCGAGACTATGATAGATCACGCACTGGATGTGTTCTATGAGTATGTTGACGATGATTATTATAAGGCATGCCTTAAGTTCGTTAAGCAGTTTGAGTATGACATGACAGGCGAGATTCACCTTACGGGTTCCAAGGCAATGATGATTATTGCGGGTATATACGGACTCATATATATGCTTTCGCATATGTCGTCAAGAGCAGGTTCGAGCACTGTAACTGAGTCATCGTACCTGATAGAAGGTTCACTTGCTTTCCCTGTGAACAGAGATACCTTTATAAGAAAAGACGTAACCAAGCGTTACAATCCACCGTCCGAATCCAGAAGTGGCGGTGGCGGTGGTGGCGGAGGTCATCATTCATCCGGCGGTGGCGGAAGCCATGGCGGAGGAGGACACTCGAGATAAAAGAAGAGAGGTCGTGTTACACACGACCTCTTTTTTATATCCGGAGAAATTAAAAACCCTTTCGCATGACGGGTACGAAAGGGTCTTGTAAATTCTATATTAGTGCGACTGATTAAGCCATCTTGTTGACAGTAGCGCTCATGCGGGAAATCTTTCTCGCAACGGTGTTCTTATGATAAACACCCTTGGCACAAGCCTTATCCATAGCTGAAGTAGCATTAACTAATGCTTCCTTAGCTGCAGCCTGGTCATTAGCGTCAACAGCAGCATAAACCTTCTTGATCGCAGTCTTAACGCCGGACTTGATAGCTTTGTTTCTTTCAGCTCTCACCTGGCTTACTAAGATACGCTTCTTTGCAGATTTGATGTTAGCCAAGACTATACACCTCCATTTTAATCGAATACATTGTTGATATACTCGTGTACGCCACTCCGGACACGGACGACTTAACGTACACATACTACGTTATAATAAATTAAAGAAACTCCCGTGTCAATAGGGAAAATCGATTTTTCGAAATATTAATTCACAAATTTCCACGCGATATTTTAACATTTTTTTGTTATTTTACGATAGTTAAAAAATTCACAGTATGGTACTATACACGGGTTGATTATAATACATTGGAAGGGAAAAGAGTAATGAACAACAAGAAATCCAATACTCCGGTTATTGCAGGCGCTGTAGTTGCAATTCTCGTAGTATGCGCAGTAGCCCTTGTTATTTTATTCAAAAAGGGCGTTTTCTCTGCTGACAAGACATCCGCATCCGTAGAAGTTCTTGCAGAAGAGTATACCAATGAAGAACTTGCAGATGCTTACAAGGCAGCTGTAGAGTCTCTTAAGAAGAACAATGCCGAGGAATCCCTCGCACTTTTCACCGAGCTTGGTGATTATGAAGATGCAGCTCACTATGTTGAGATTCTTACCAAGTATCAGGACGCTGTTAAGCTTGCAGACGAGTTCGATTATGAAGGCGCAATCGCACTTCTTAACGACTGCGGTCTTCTTTTTGACAGCAAGGGCAGAGTAGCTGACTACACCACCATTATTGCCATGACCGAGAAGCTTATGGCAGGCGAGCTTGAAGAAGCCAAGTCCTTAAAGGGCAAGGTGGGCTCTCTTACCAAGAAGGACCTTACCGCTGCAGAAATGCACGCTAAGGTTGAAGCTATGGTAGCACTTGCAGTAGCAGGCGACAATGACAACGCCGCAGCACTTGTTGCCGACGTTATGTCCCACGAGCTCTGGGTTGAGAACAACTGGGGTGAGAAGGCTGTTGAAGCTGAGCTTACCGATTCCGAGAACGGCGCTGTAGCAAGCGTAACTTACGCTTCCGTAGTAGCTGACGGCAACGGCACTGTATCAGTTCTTTACACCGACGAGGCTAAGAAGGACTGCTTCTATTCTTTAACCGTTAACAACGGTACCGAAGACGTAACCATCTTTGTAGGCAAAGACGGCGTAGTAATGGAATAATCCATAACTTAATACAGTAGATTTTAAGGCTCTTTCGGATACAGCGCGAAAGGGCCTTTTTCTTTATGTTGGTTTATGTAATAAGTTTTCTTTTGCTTAAGTCTATGTTATACTTAATCGACTATTTCTATGAAGAGGTAATAATTTGAATCAGGATCACATTCGTAATTTTTGCATAATTGCACATATAGACCACGGTAAGTCCACACTTGCGGACCGTATTATCGAGATGACGGGACTTTTAACCAGCCGTGAAATGCAGGCGCAGGTGCTTGATAATATGGACCTTGAGCGTGAGAGAGGTATCACTATCAAGGCTCAGGCTGTTCGTACGGTTTATAAGGCTAAGAACGGTGAGGAGTATATATTTAACCTTATAGATACCCCGGGTCACGTGGACTTTAACTATGAAGTATCGCGTTCTTTGGCTGCCTGTGACGGAGCAATCTTAGTAGTGGATGCGGCTCAGGGTATCGAGGCTCAGACTCTTGCCAACGTTTATCTTGCGCTTGACCATGACCTTGATGTGTTCCCGGTTATCAATAAGATCGATCTTCCCAGCGCGGAGCCCGAGAAGGTTATTAATGAGATAGAGGATATTATCGGTATCGAGGCTCAGGATGCGCCTTTGATTTCCGCCAAGAACGGTATCAATATCGATCAGGTGCTTGAGGCGATTGTTGAGAAGGTTCCCGCACCTACAGGTGATGCCAATGCGCCTCTTCAGGCTTTGATATTTGACTCGCTTTACGATTCATATAAAGGTGTTATCGCATTTGTACGTATTAAGAACGGTACGGTTAAGAAAGGTGTGCCAATTAAGATGATGGCTACCGGTGCGACTGCCGAGGTTGTTGAGGTTGGATACTTTGGTGCAGGACAGTTTATTCCTTGTGATGAACTTTCGGCCGGCATGGTAGGTTACATTACCGCATCTATTAAGAATGTACGTGACACGGCTGTCGGTGATACTATTACCAATGCCGAGAATCCTTGCGCAGAGCCGCTTCCGGGATACAAGAAGGTTCAGTCCATGGTATACTGCGGCGTATATCCCGCAGACGGTGCCAAGTACCCCGACCTTCGCGATGCGCTTGAAAAATTACAGCTTAACGATGCATCGTTATTCTATGAGCCCGAGACATCGATTGCTTTGGGCTTCGGTTTCCGTTGCGGATTCTTAGGACTTTTACATCTTGAGATTATTCAGGAGCGACTTGAAAGAGAGTACAATCTCGACCTTGTCACAACAGCTCCCGGCGTTATTTATAAGGTTCATAAGACCAACGGCGAGATGATAGAGCTTACCAATCCTACCAATCTTCCCGACCCTTCGCAGATTGAGTACATGGAAGAGCCTATCGTTAATGCCGAGATTATGGTTAGCAAGGACTATGTCGGCTCCATCATGGAACTCTGCCAGCAGAGACGCGGACGCTACGTAAGCATGGAATACATGGAGGAGACGAGAGCCCTTATCAAGTATGAGTTACCGCTTAATGAAATCATCTACGATTTTTTTGACGCGCTTAAGTCACGTTCCAGAGGATATGCTTCTTTTGACTACGAGCTTAAGGGCTATGAGAAGGCCGAGATGGTTAAGCTTGATATACTGATAAACCGCGAGGAAGTGGATGCACTTTCCTTTATCGTTCACAAGGACAGCGCTTACGAACGCGGTCGCAGAATGTGCGAGAAGCTTAAGGACGAGATTCCGAGACACTTATTCGAGATTCCGATTCAGGCGGCTGTGGGCGGCAAGGTTATTGCCCGTGAGACCGTTAAGGCGATGCGTAAGGACGTCCTTGCCAAGTGCTACGGCGGTGACATATCACGTAAAAAGAAGCTTCTTGAGAAGCAGAAGGAAGGAAAGAAGAGAATGCGTCAGGTCGGCAACGTAGAGATACCGCAGAGCGCATTTATGAGCGTCTTAAAGCTTGATGAAGAGTAGTGACGGATACGAAATTTATGTGCATATTCCTTTTTGCGTAAGAAAGTGCGATTACTGCGACTTTGTTTCTTTTGCATGCGGTGCGGATGTGCATAAGATGTATTTCGATGCGCTTTTAAGACAGACAGATGAGACTGCAGAGACTGTGGGACGAGTGCCCGTAGTCTCTGTTTTTATTGGCGGGGGAACGCCTACAGTGCCGGATGCCCGGTATATCGAGGCTGTGTTATGTAAACTAAAAGAAAAGTTCGACGTTTCGCCGGATGCTGAGATTACGATAGAGGCTAATCCCAATTCGGCTTCGGTTGAGAAATTGAAAGTATATAGGGATGCGGGAGTCAATCGCCTCAGTATAGGGCTTCAGTCGTCGGAAGACAGTGAGCTTAAGATGCTGTCGAGACTTCACAATTATGAGGAGTTTCTGGAGACGTACAGGGACGCGAGAGAAGCGGGCTTTGACAATATTAATATAGATATTATGAGTGCCATTCCGGGGCAGACGATTGAGTCTTACAGACGGACGCTTGAGCGGGTAGTGGAGCTTAATCCCGAGCATATCAGCGCGTACAGCCTTATAGTTGAGGAGGGAACGCCTTTCTACGAGCGATATAAGGACGGCAAGGGGCTTCCTGATGAGGATACCGAGCGAGAGATGTATTATCTTACCAAGCAGTTGCTGCATGAGCACGGATATGAGCGATATGAGATATCCAATTATTCCAAGCCGGGGCGAGAGTGCAGGCATAATCTCGGATATTGGACAAGGGTGCCATATTTGGGATTCGGTATTGCGGCGGCTTCTTTTGACGGAGAGAAACGGTATCAGGCGCACAGCGATTTAAAGCGATTCTGTGATGGAGATTTCAGTGCGGAAACAGAGACTTTGTCGGAGACCGATGCCATGGCGGAGTTTATGTTCCTGGGACTCAGATTGGTCAGGGGAATATCAAAGGCTGATTTCAAGAAGGCTTTCGGTCGTGACATAGATGAGGTATACGGAGAGCAGCTTAATAAGCTGGCAGAGGAAGGTTTGCTGGTTAATGACGAGCGAGTTATGTTAACCGATAAAGGCATGGATGTAGCCAATTATTGTATGAGTGAATTTGTGTAGCCGGACGGTTTCTTTTATTGAAATGATAATCTTAAGGCGATATACTTAGATAGTAATAATTGTTTCGGGGGTATTGTAAATGCGTTTCGTCAAAGCATCCGATTTAAAGAGGGGGATGCGACTCGGAAGACCTATTTACAACAGAAAAGGCGAGCTTGTCTATGATATCGATCATAGGCTTATTGACGCTGATATAGTGCAGATGCGTAATAACAAGATTATGGGCGTATTTGCGCTTGATGCGGCTGAGCCTGTTCCGCCCATGAGCGACACGGAGCGCGAGTATGACAGACAGCGCTTTTTAAACGTATATGCACTTCGCGACGAGATGCAGAAGATTCTTTTTAATCACAGAGCCAATCGTATAGAGACTATTGCAGAGTCGATAGTTTCTTCTTTTGAAGTTTTCAAGAAACGTATAGATTTTTCACAGAGTGTCAGAAGCAGGGATGAATATGTGTGCAGCCATTCGGTCAATGTGGCGATTCTTGTTACTCTTATGGGGACCAAGCTTGGTATTACCAATGCAGATAAACTGACGGCGGTTAAGGCGGCACTTCTTCACGACATAGGCAAGTATGTGGTGCCTGACAAGCTTCTTGCGGGTGAAACAGCCGAGGAAGTGGACAGAATCCTTAATAATGCGCAGGATACGGGCTTTGAGTTAATCGGTATGCTTTTTGACGGTGACAAGAGTGTCATGAACACCTGCATCCAGACTCACAGAATTCTTATGAACCACAGATTCGGACGTAAGAACGAAGAGAAGCCTACGCTTTTATCAAGGCTTTTGATTGTTGCGGATACATTTGACAGTATGACGGCTATAGATGCTTCCGGCGACCTTGAGCCAAAGTCTTTTGTAGAAGCCCTCAGATATCTTCGATACAATTTCGAAGTATTCAATGTCAAAGCGGTAGAGGCACTTGAGAACTCAATCGAGATGCTTAAGCCCGGCACGACGGTTCTTCTTAACAATAACCATCAGGCACTTGTTACGGTGGCTGCAAGAGGCGACGTATTAAGGCCTACGGTGCTTGAGATTAAGACCAATAAGATAATCAATCTTGAAGATATGTCCAACCGCGACATAGAGATTGTGGATGTGATTAAGAAACTTGATAACCGACATGTGGTTGACAGATAACCGCTTCGGTATTACACTAGCTTAAGTCGGATTCTCCGTTCTTTCGGGGAATCCGTACGAAATGCGCATTCGCGCAATTTTCCGGGAATACTTGAATTTAATATGGTTTACAAGGTTTACTCCGGCAGAGTCGGGGGTGTTTTCGGTGACCTTATTACGGTCGAGGTGGATGCCTCGGCAGGGCTTCCGGGCTTTGAAATAATAGGACTGCCGGGCAGTGAGGTCAAAGAATCCAAGGACAGGGTACGTGTAGCTGTTAAGAATGCAGGTATCACCATACCCGCTATGAGAGTTACCATCAATTTAAGCCCCGCGGATGAGCACAAGGCGGGCGCGGGCTTTGATTTGCCTATTGCGGTGGCTTTGCTGGGCGTTTTCGGGCAGATTCATTCTTTTGAGCCTGAAAAGACGCTTATACTGGGTGAATTGTCACTTGACGGAGTTGTCACTTCTGTACGCGGCGTTCTTCCCATCGTTAAGATGGCCAAAGAAAAAGGCTTTGAAAGAGTGATAATCCCTAAGGACAACGCCCGTGAAGCGGCGATGATACGGGACATTGAGATTATACCCGTAAGCGACCTGGGAACGCTTATTGCATATCTTCAGGTGCCGGCAGAGGACGGCAGGCATGTGATAGCACCGTATGACAGAAGCGCGATGCCGGCTGTTATTGATGCGTCTCCTGAGGAGGATTTCATCGATGTAGTCGGGCAGGCAGGAGTCAAACGTGCGGCGGCCATAGCGGCGGCAGGATTTCATCACTTTCTTATGACGGGCCCGCCGGGTACGGGTAAGTCGCTTATTGCAAGCAGAATACCCGGGATTATGCCGAAGCTTACGTACGAAGAAAGTCTCGAAGTAACAGGAATTTTCTCTGTTGCGGGTAAGCTTTCGAAGGACTCGCCGCTTATTACCAAGCGTCCTTTCTTTAGCCCGCATCATGGAGCGTCGGCTCAGGCGATTGTGGGTGGCGGAAGCATGGCCAAGCCGGGACTGGTTTCGCTTAGTCACAGAGGCATTCTTTTTCTGGATGAGATGGCTGAGTTTAAGAGAGAAACGCTTGATATGCTGAGGCAACCGCTTGAAGACGGTAAGATAACGGTTTCAAGAGCCAAGCAGACATACACATATCCTGCGAAGTTTATGCTTGTGGGAGCTATGAATCCCTGCCCTTGCGGATATTATCCCGACAGAAACAGGTGTCAGTGCTCGAGAAATGCTATCGAGCGGTATCTTTCCAAGATTTCGGGGCCGATACTCGATCGTATCGATATTTGTGTGGAGGTATCCAGAATGGACCCGGCGGAGATTGCCGCTTATAAAGGAGGAGAAGTGTCGAGCGAAGAGCTGCGTAAGAAGGTTGAGGCTGCGGTGTTAATGCAGAGCAAGAGGTATGAGAACGAATCGTTTAAGTTTAACTCATTGCTTCCGTCATCAAAGATTCATAAGTACATTCCGCTTGGTAAGGAAGAGTACGATTACGCATATTCTTTGTACGAAAACATGAATCTCAGTATGCGTTCTTTTTACAAGATGATTAAGGTGGCGCGGACCATCGCAGACTTTGACGGGGACGAAAAGGTTACGATGAAGCATTTATCGGAGGCTTCGCTTTACAGGTTCCCCGAGTATATAGGAGGTTGATTATG
This sequence comes from Lachnospiraceae bacterium, assembly GCA_017553505.1. Taxonomy (GTDB): domain Bacteria; phylum Bacillota; class Clostridia; order Lachnospirales; family Lachnospiraceae; genus UBA1258. The sequence goes on along the minus strand of JAFZLD010000019.1, from coordinate 90,025 downwards.
GGAAGTTTTAAACAGGCGCTATTGCTAAGAGGGGAGGAGGAGATGCCGTACTTTTACTTTCTGTCGAAAACTTCGGTTATCGGCGGGAAGACCTATAGTAAGATGCAGGAGTTTTATGCCTCGCCGCGGGAGTTCTACGAGGCTTCGCTCGATGATATGAAGAAGACGAAGGCTTTCACAAATAACCAGCTTAAGCTTATCGGTGAGTGCAGGGAGCGCATAGACATTAACAGAGAGTACAAAGAGGCGCTTAATCAGGGAATCAGGATGATACCGATTGATTCGGAGGAGTATCCGAGAAAGCTTAGGTATATTAAGGATGCGCCGCCGATAGTGTTTGTAAAGGGTGAGCTTATGAGCAAGCATGCGCCGACGGTTTCGATAATAGGGGCGAGGGAATGCTCGGTGTACGGAGCCAATGTGGCCAAGAGGCTGGGGGAACTGTTTGCCGAGGCGGGAATCGCCGTGATAAGTGGTATGGCAAGAGGCGTCGATTCGATTGCGCAGAAGGCTGTTATAGAGGCCGGAGGGTACTCGCTTGCGTTACTCGGCGGCGGAGTGGATGTGATATATCCCAAGGAATCGGCGACATTATACTATAAGCTTTTAAAGAACGGAGGCGTGATGTCGGAACATGCGCCGGGAACTATGCCGAGGGGGCAGTTCTTTGCCATGAGAAACCGCTTGATTTCCGGGCTCTCGGACGTTGTGTGCGTTGTGGAAGCCAAGGCTCAAAGCGGTACGCTTATAACCGTAGACTCGGCGCTTGAGCAGGGAAGAGAAGTGTACGCGGTGCCCGGAAGAATAACGGATATTACAAGCTTCGGCACGAATGAGCTGATTCGCCAGGGAGCAGGTATTATCAGCGATTTGGATGGGTTTGTGAATGATTTTGTAAATGAGTATTCTTTTGTGGCAGCTGCGGACGCGTCGACCGATTTGCCCAAAGAAAAAGCCCCTGCGAGGGACTTTCTTACCGACAATGAGAAACTGGCACTTAAGGGCGCCGACGAGGATTCTTTTACCGCGGACATATTGTCTTATAAAACCAAACTTCCGGCATTTGAACTCCTCGGAATATGCGTAAGCCTATGTGAGAAAGGCATATTCAGGAGCGTCGGTGCCGGAAGGTTTGTGCTGAGTGATAAAGGTATGAATTTAAAGAGTGCGGTGTAGTTTATACGCCGAGCAATTTCTTGCGGACGGATTTTTCTTTGTACATATCGGAGTCAGCAAGCAGGAACAGCTCACTTACCTTAAGATCAGGCGTGTGCTTGGCGCAACCCACACTCAGTGACAATTTGTATTTGAGATCTTTTGATGCGGACTCGCACTGTTTTTCAAAGTATTTTTTGATATCTTCAACGGTCTGTTCGTCATCAAGTTCCACCACATAATTAAATTCATCACCGCCGAAACGCGCCACAAAGCCTCCGAATTTCTTGGCAACGGACTTTAACACTCCCGCGGTCTTTTGCAGGGCGAAGTCGCCTTCCGCATGGCCGTAGTTGTCGTTAATCTTCTTAAAACTGTCTACATCAATCAGAAAAAGAAACAGAGTCTTGTCTTTAGTGGGGTTGGCAACCGCCATGTTCAAAAAGCGCATAAGCTGGTTACGGTTATTAAGCCCTGTAAGATAATCCGTGGATATCTGAAGGTCTAAAAGCTCTGTGTAAATATATATGATGGGAATTGTCATGCCGACATGAATAGTGGGTATGTCGGGACGAAGCACCTGAATAACGGCCACAAGTAGCGGGAATACGATATAGAAGGAGATAAGCAGGTACTGCTTTCTTTTGATATAATCGGTTTCCCTAAGGGCTGCTCTTAGAGCGATAATGCAGGACAGAAATGCATATACATAGCAAATAACGTTGTTGACAAAGAACAAAGATCCTCTATGGTATTTGTTGGCTTCATCTATGTAAAAGTAGTAGCCCTGCCATATGCTTAATAACGACAGGACAACACTGAAAAAGACGGGAATCATTGCAAGAAACATGTTTCTTTTGCGTCCCCAGAACGAACTGTTGATTACGTAGCCTGTATTCATGAACCAGTAATATGTGGCACATACTGCGGCGACGTAGTATATGATGTTGATAAGATAGTTAAACGCTATGCTGTTACTTAAGAAGCCAAGCGCGCCGGCTTCTAAAAGCAGGCTGAAAATGTCCATTGCAATTACAAGCATCGTAAAATAGCCTGACAGGTAGAAATAATTGGAGGCCGAGCCCAAGTTTCTTTTTTTGCGCATACTTCTGGCGACAAAAATAAGCGCAAACAAACATATGCAATCAATTTCAACGATGTATATCATCATATGCCTCCGCATAGTTTAACTAGTCTAAATTATTGTATCAATGCGTCATTAGATGCGTATTAAATATAGAAGGGAAAAATATTGTTATTAAAAAATTAACAAATTAGATGTTGCGAAACCCAAAATTATAGTGTATATTTACACACGTTGTATCAACTTTAAATCAAGGGGAGTACAAATGGCTAAGAATTTGGTAATAGTTGAGTCACCTGCGAAGGTTAATACCATTAAGAAATTCCTGGGTAGCAATTACGAGGTTATGGCGAGTTACGGCCACGTAAGAGACCTTCCCAAGAGTCAGCTGGGTATTGATGTCGAGCATGACTTTGAACCTAAATATATCACTATAAGGGGCAAGGGCGACGTTCTTTCGGCACTTCGTAAGGAAGTTAAGAAAGCGGATAAGATTTATCTTGCAACCGACCCTGACCGCGAAGGTGAAGCAATTTCATGGCATCTTCTTGAGGCACTTAAGCTTCAGGATAAGAAAGTATACAGAATTACATTTAACGAAATCACCAAGAACGCGGTCAAAGAATCCTTAAAGGCTCCGAGAGACCTCGACATGAATCTTGTGGATTCTCAGCAGACCAGACGTATGCTCGATAGAATGGTGGGTTACGAAATTTCCCCTATTCTCTGGGCCAAGGTTAAGCGTGGTTTGAGTGCGGGTCGTGTACAGAGCGTTGCACTCAGAATTATTTGTGACAGAGAAGACGAAATAGACGCATTTGTTCCCGAAGAATACTGGACCATTGAAGCATCACTCAAGGCCGCAGGCATAAGCAAGGCATTAAAGGCCAAGTATTCGGGACAGATTAAGAATAAGGCTGAGGCCGATAAGATCCTTAAGGATATTGAAAGCGGCGAGTTTAAGGTTGATGATATTAAAACCGGCGAGAGAGTTCGTAAGGCTCCGCTTCCTTTTACCACATCGACTCTTCAGCAGGAAGCCAGCAAGGCTCTTAACTTCTCCACTCAGAAGACCATGCGTATTGCTCAGCAGCTATATGAAGGCGTTGACGTAGGAGAGGGTACCGCCGGTATTATTACATACCTTCGTACCGATTCGACACGTGTGTCAGATGAAGCAATCCGTCAGGCGGCCGAGTATATCGGAAGCGCTTACGGTGAGGAATATGTTAAGAAGACCGAAGCGGCAAGCGGTAAGTCCGGTAAGATTCAGGACGCTCACGAAGCTATTCGTCCTACTCTTATCACCCGCACCCCTACCGAAGTTAAGGAATACCTGTCCAAGGAACAGTTCAGATTATATCAGCTTATCTGGAAGCGTTTTGTAGCATCCCGTATGGCAGACGCAGTATATGAGACTACCAATGTTAAGCTTTCATCCGGCGGACACAAGTTCACCATGAGCGCCGCCAAGCCTAAGTTCGAAGGCTTTATGAATGTTTATACAGAGACCGTTGAAGGCGATGCGGAAGATGAATTCAGCGCGAATTCTTTTACCGGCTCCATCGATAAGAACACCAAGCTTAAGCTTGATAACGCCGACGGCAAGCAGCACTTTACACAGCCTCCGGCTCACTTTACCGAGGCATCGCTTGTTAAGGCTCTTGAAGAGCTCGGCATCGGTCGTCCTTCGACTTACGCACCTACGATTTCCACAATCCTTGCCCGTCACTACGTGGCCAAGGAAGGCAAGAACATTTTCGTAACAGAACTCGGCGAAGTAGTTAACAACATGATGAAGGAAGCATTCCCCACCATCGTTGATGTTAACTTTACCGCCAATATGGAAACTCTTCTTGACGGAATCGAAGACGGTTCTGTTAAATGGAAGACTATAGTAGCCAATTTCTTCCCGGATCTTGACACAGCCGTTAAGGCAGCCGAGAGAGACCTCTCCGAGGTTAAGGTTCAGGATGAGGTAAGTGATGAAGTCTGCGACCTTTGCGGACGTAACATGGTAATCAAATACGGACCTCACGGTAAGTTCCTCGCATGTCCCGGATTCCCCGAGTGTCGTAATACCAAGCCTTACTTCGAGAAGATCGGTGTTCCCTGTCCCAAGTGCGGCAAGGATATCGTCATCCGAAAGACCAAGAAAGGCAGAAGATATTACGGATGCATCGCTATTCCCGAGTGCGATTTCATGGTATGGCAGAAGCCTGTCGACAAGAAATGCGAAAAGTGCGGAAGCATTTATGTACAAAGAGGTAACAAGTTGGTATGTTCCAACCCCGAATGCGGTAATATTTCCGACAAATAAAACAACTTTTAGGCGGAGCCACGGCTTCGCCTATTTTTTTTCTTATGTTCACAAAACATAGAATTATTAGCAAATTTCATGAAAGTTATGTTAATTTATTGAAATTGTTGCAAAATGGTTGATTATTTACTTCTGAAGTGATACAATATTTCTACACTCATGGGGTTAGGTATGCTTATAGACCTTTAATTGTTGTTCCCACGGAGGTAGGAGTTAGTATGAGCAGTGTACAATTACTTGACAAAACCAGAAAAATCGGAAAATTGTTGCATAACAACAATTCCAGCAAAGTCGTATTCAACGACATTTGCAAGGTTATGAGGGAGATACTTAATTCAAACATTCTTGTTATAAGCAAGAAGGGTAAGGTATTGGGTGTTGGAAACGCTCCGGGAGTAGAGCCCATTGACGAGCTCATTCAGAATAACGTGGGCGGATTTATCGATAATATGCTTAACGAACGTTTACTCGCGGTTTTATCGACCAAAGAAAACGTTAACCTTGCCACACTCGGTTTCGAGCATACGGACATTCACAAGTTCCAGGCTGTTATTTCACCTATTGAAATCGCCGGCGAGAGACTCGGTACACTTTTTGTGTACAAGTGCAATGTGCAGTATGATATCGACGATATTATTCTTTGCGAATACGGCACCACGGTTGTGGGCCTTGAAATGTTGAGAGCTGTTAACGAAGAGAACGCGGAAGAGTCCAGAAAGCTTGCGGTAGTACATTCCGCAATCAGCACACTTTCTTTCTCTGAGATGGAAGCCATCACACATATCTTCGACGAGCTTGACGGAATGGAAGGAATTCTTGTTGCCAGTAAGATTGCAGACAGGGTAGGCATCACCCGTTCCGTAATTGTCAATGCGCTTCGCAAGTTCGAAAGTGCGGGCGTTATTGAGTCCAGATCTTCAGGTATGAAGGGAACCTATATTAAGGTTTTAAACGACGCGGTATTTGACGAAATCGAAAAACTGAAGAAGGATAAATCACTTTAATAATTCATTAGCAGTCAGCGTATACAATGTATTGGGTAAAGGATTACACGAAGGAAAAGGGACTTCACCGAAGTCCCTTTTTCTTTTGCACTTTTCTCGGAGGAAAACACAAGATATAGTTACGGGAGCCGACAGTCAAAAAGCCCTATTTTAAGGCATTTCGGCGACATAACGGAATATTATGTTAACCTATATCTTGTATCAAATTAATTGAAAAAACACAAGATTATGTGGTTTTTGACTAAAATCATCTTGTTTTTTTCTGATAATTATCTATAATGAAATAAGGTAGGTGTATTATGCCCATACAACTTTTTAAGGCACAATATACAGACCGGTTAGGAGGCCCAATGATTAAATCAAATGCATTTGATTACATCAATGTACTTGACAAAGCCGCGGACGCATCGTGGCTTCGTAACGATGCAATTGCCAACAACCTGGCCAATGTTTCCACTCCCGGTTACAAGAGAGAGGACATAACCTTTGAGAAGGAACTCACGAAGGCTTTAAAGCATTCGGATTATCATACAATGGACGCCAAGGTTAAACATCTGACAACAGACCAGTTGCAGGCGCGTACCTACAAGGACTACAACAGTCTTTCCTACAGACTTGACGGCAACAACGTCGATCCCGAGACCGAGAGCGTTATGCTTGCCAAGAACCAGATTAAGTACGAAGGACTGTTAAACAGCATCAACTCTGAATTTTCCAATCTCAGAGCCGCTATGAAGTAAGGAGGAATAGAGCATGGGAATGTTTACTTCTTTTGACATTAACTCATCGGGACTTACTGCTCAGAGATACCGTATGGACATTATCTCCGAGAACGTAGCCAATGCCAACACCACCCGCACGGGAGACGGAACTCCTTACGTAAGAAAGGTCGTAACCTTCAAGGAAAAGGACAAGCAGACTCCGTTCTCAAGAGTCCTTAACAAATCCATGGACAAGTACACAGGCGAAGGCGTTAAGATTGGCGGAGTTTACAAGGACACCCAGACCGAGATGAACATGGTATACGACCCGTCCCATCCCGATGCCGACGAGAACGGCTACGTTACTTATCCCAACGTTAACATCATCACCGAAATGACTAACCTCATCGATGCTTCGAGAGCATATGAGGCCAATGCCACAGCTTTCAACGCCAGCAAGTCCATGGCCATGAAAGGCTTAAGTATCGGTCAGTAAAAGAAATAGTACATATCATTTTCTTTTAGGGGAGCACATCAATGGATTTAAAAATTCTTTCTAATACCACCGCGCCGGTCAGAAGCGCGCAGAACGTTGAGGTTCTTAAGCAGGACACAAGAACCGACAATATGTTCCAGACAATACTCAACAGTGCAATAGACAATATCAACAACACAAACAGTTTATTGTCCGATGCCGAGAATGAAGAGATTAGCTTCGCCATGGGCAAGACGGAGAACGCCCATGACTTAATGATCGCTCTTAACAAAGCTTCCACGGCACTTCAGTACACGGTTGCCGTTCGCGATAAGTTCATGGAAGCATACAAAGAAATAATGAATATGCAGATTTAGTAATTCGTAATCGGGGAGTAGTGGATTATGGCTGAGAAGATAATTAATAAGCTCAAAGAAATTTGGGAGAAGATTGTAGCCTGGTGGAACAAGTTCACATCCAGACAAAAGACGCTTGTAGTGGTTCTTGCCGCAGGCGTCGTTGTTGCGTTCGTAATTTTATACGCAGTACTTACTTCACCTAACTTCACAATGCTTGAACAATGCAAATCAACCAAAGAAGCTTCTCAGATAACTTCGGTACTCGAGGGTGCCGATATCCAGTATAAAGTCTCCGACGACGGTCTTCAGGTCAGAGTTCCCAAGAAGAACCTTTCCCAGGCCAGACTCACTCTTGCCGGTTCAGGCATTATTACATCCGGATACACCATAGAGGAAGCTCTTTCCGGAAGCTTTACCGTAACGGAAGCCGATAAGAGCAAGAAATACAAGCTCTATCTTGAAAGCACTTTCGAAGAAGACTTCGTAAATGTATTCCCGGCCATCAATTCCTGTACCGTTCAGCTAAGCCTTCCCGAAAACGACGGAACCCTTCTTTCCAAAGACGAAGAGCCCGGTGCGACGATTTATTTAAATATCGCCGAGGGCGAAGAATTCACGACAGACAATGCGGCATCCCTTGCCAAGGCCGTAGCAACGGCACTCGGCTGTAAGAATGCCAATAACATCGTAATCATGGACAGCGATGCCAATCTTTTGTTCTCCGGCGAGGATATTTCTTCCGCAGCAGGCAATGCCAGCACGCAGTTAGGCGTTAAGGCTGATGCGGAGAATCTTCTCAACCAGGGCGTCAAGAAAGTTATCGGCGGCTTCGGCCCCTTCGGCGACGTTAAGGTTGCATCCAATCTCGTAATCGATTTCTCCACCACCGAGAAGACTGCTCACGAGTATAAACCTGCGGAAGGACAGTCGCAGGGCCTTCTTTCGGAGAGATCCTCCTACACGGAAGAGTCCGAAGGAACAGGCGGCGGAGTGCCCGGAACCGACTCCAATACCGAGACCACTCAGTATTATCAGGACTACGGTTCACAAAGCTCCACCATCGAAGAACTTTACGAGAAATATTTACCCAACGAATTCATAGAGAACACACAGATTCCCGCCGGTACCGTTAAGTACTCCGAATCCTCCGTTGCCGTTTCCTCGACTAACTTCATCATAGTCAAAGAAGACGACGTGAAGAAGCAGGGTTTATTAGACGGCATCACCTGGGAAGAGTACAAAGCTGCCAACAGCGAGCGTACGCCCATTACCGTTACAGACGAGATGATAGCTCTTGTCAGCAGAGCATCGGGTATTCCCGAGCGTAACATTCAGATTGTAGCTTATGACGAGAACTTCTTTGTCGACTCGGAAGGTCTCGGAATCGATGTTTACGACGTAGTTCAGATAGCTCTTATCGTTATCATTCTTGCACTTCTTGCCATCGTGGTAATAAGAAGCATGAGAGGCGAAAAGTCCGGAGAAGAGCCCGAAGAACTTTCAGTCGAGACACTTTTACAGTCCAATCCCGAGCCTTCGCTTGACGATATCGAGATTGAAGAGTCATCTGAAACCAAGAAACTTATTGAGAAATTTGTGGACGAAAACCCCGAAGCGGTTGCGAACCTTCTTCGCAACTGGCTTAACGAGGGCTGGGAGTAATTACTATCTAACATACACAAGGAAGGTTTGTTATGGCACGTAACAACACGGATGAGAAAATCAGCGGATTACAAAAAGCGGCGATTCTTTTAATCACTCTGGGACCTGAGCGTTCTGCCGCCATATTCAAGCATCTTAAGGAAGAAGAGATTGAAGAACTGACGCTTGAAATTGCCAATACGAGAAGCATTACTCCTCAGCTCAAAGAAAGTGTCCTCGACGAATTCTACGAAATCTGCCTTGCACAGCAGTACATTTCCGAAGGCGGTATCGGCTACGCAAGAGAGCTTCTTGAAAAAGCACTCGGTTCCGATAAAGCCCTCGACGTTATCGGCAAGCTTACCGCATCCTTGCAGGTTAAGCCTTTCGAATTCGTACGTAAGACCGATGCTACGCAGTTGCTTAACTTTATTCAGGACGAGCATCCGCAGACAATTGCTCTTATTCTGTCATACTTATCTTCATCGCAGGCTGCACTTATTATCTCGGCATTGCCGCCGGATCGCCAGTCCGATGTTGCCAAGCGTATTGCAGTTATGGACCGTACCAGCCCCGACGTTATCAAGGAGGTCGAGAAAGTTTTGGAATCCAAGCTTGCATCCCTCATCAACCAGGACTACACCATCATCGGTGGCGTAGACGCGGTTGTAGATATCTTGAACACCGTAGACCGCGGTACCGAGAAACACATCATGGAAACTCTCGAAATCGAAGAGCCCGAACTTGCGGACGAAATCCGAAAGAAGATGTTCGTATTCGAAGATATCCTGCTTCTCGAGGACAGAGCTATCCAGCGTGTGCTTAGAGAAGTCGACAACAACGACCTTGCTGTCGCACTTAAGAATGCCAATGAGCAGGTACAGACCGCTATTTTCAACAATCTTTCAAAGCGTCTTGCCGTAATGATCAAAGAAGACATGGACTTCATGGGTCCCGTACGTATGAAGGACGTAGAAGAAGCTCAGCAGAAGATAGTAAATATCATAAGAAAGCTGGAAGATTCTGCGGAAATCGTTATTTCCAGAGGCGGAGGAGACGAGATAGTTGTCTAATAGTAATCCGAATAACGGAATATTTAAGCCAAGCTTCATAAAGATGAGTGACAAAAACGTTCGTGTAATTGACAACAATGCCCTTGTTGCCAAGAAAATGGAAGAGTATTCGAATATTTTAAGAGAACGTGAACTCGCAGCCTCGATGCCCGAAGACGGTGATGAACAGGGCTTTACTCACGGCGGAGAAGGCGACCCTCAGCTTGATGCACTTACGGGCGAGCCCATAGAGGGCGAATATCCCGAAGGCGAGTACGCAGAGGACAGAGAAGGCTCCGGCGAGTTTACGCCCGGTCTCAATGCGCCCGTTGAACAGATTGAATCCGATGCACCGGGTCCTCTTTCCGTGGATGAAGTCAGAGAGGAATGCCAGCAGCTTATTAACGAAGCTAATTTAAAGGCGCAGGACATTATAGACGATGCAAAGGCTAATGCCACTCGCATCAAGGAAGAAGCTCTTGAAGAAGGCTATAACGCAGGCAAAGAATCCGCACTTCAGGAACTCATTGCCGCCAAGCGTGAACTTGAAGCTCACGAAGAGCAGATGCGTGAAGAATATGACCGCTTGTTGGACGAGCTCGAGCCTAAGATGGTGGAAGCGATTACCGACGTATATGCGCATGTATTCGGCAACAATTTCTTTTCCCAAAGAGACGTAATGGTAACGCTTGTCAATAAGGCACTTAGACATGTGGACACCGCCGACAGCGTAATGATAGAAGTCAGCAATGAAGACTACGATATGCTCATAGGCATGAAGACGGCTCTTTATGACAAGATTATGATTAAGAACGAACCGGAGATTGTAAGGCGCGACGACTTTAAGCGCGGTCAGGCCAAGATTGAAACACCTTACGGCATCATTGACTGCAGTATAGATACAGAACTTACGGAACTTACCAGATACCTAAAAATGTTATCCTACGACGGACGTAAGACAGAATGATTGCAAATATTTCTTTTGACAAATACAAAGCGGCGGAGAATGAGCCCTTCTACAAGACGCAGGGAAAGATTGCCAATGCCGTGGGACTTACACTTGAAAGCTACGGCCCCGATTCTAAGCTTGGCGATATCTGCACAATCTATGCCAAGAACGGCATCACACCGCTTGCACTCAGTGAGGTTGTAGGTTTTAAGGACGGAAAGACCTTGCTCATGCCTTACGACCACGTTGAAGGCGTCAGCATCGGCTGTATAGTGGAGAATGAAAAGCATCCTCTCGAAGTTACCGTAAGTGACGACCTTTTGGGACTTACGCTTAACGGAATAGGCGTTCCGGACGGCGGAGTAGAGGTTAAAGGCAAGAAATACCCTATCGAAGCCAATCCTCCCGATCCCATGAAAAGAAAGATTATCGACGAAGTCCTTCCCCTCGGCGTTAAGGCCGTGGACGGACTCTTAACAATAGGCAAGGGGCAGAGAATTGGTATATTTGCGGGTTCCGGTGTGGGCAAGTCCACACTTCTTGGCATGTTCGCACGTAATACCAAGGCTGATATCAACGTTATCGCTCTTATCGGCGAGCGTGGCCGTGAGGTGCGCGAATTCGTAGAGAGAGACTTAGGCCCCGAAGGTATGAAGCGTAGCGTCCTGGTAATTGCTACCAGCGACCGCCCCGCACTTGAACGTACCAAGGCCGCCAAGACCGCAACCGCTATCGCCGAGTATTTCAGAGACCAGGGCAAGGACGTGCTCCTTATGATGGACTCCCTCACCCGTTTCTCCATGGCACAGCGTGAGATAGGACTTGCAAGCGGCGAGCCTCCCGTATCAAGAGGTTATCCGCCGAGCGTATACGCCGAGATGCCCAAGCTCTTAGAGCGCGCGGGTCGAAGCGACAAGGGTTCGATTACGGGACTTTATACCGTCCTCGTAGACGGCGACGACTTTAACGAGCCCATTACCGATACCGCCAGAAGTATTCTCGACGGTCACATAGTACTTAACCGTAAGATTGCTCAGAAGAATCACTACCCCGCAATCGATGTTCTCGCCAGCATCTCAAGATGTATGAGCCAGATAGTACCCAAGGAACACAAGAAAAATGCGGGACAGTTTAAAAACCTGATGGCTACCTATGCAGATGCCGAGGACCTTATCAACATCGGCGCATATAAGTCCGGCAGCAACGAGGAAATCGACGTGGCGATAGCCAAGCATAAGGCTGTCAACGAGTTTTTGCTTCAGGATACGGACGAAAAGAGAACCTATGAGGAAGCTGTCGCGATGATTGATGAAATCGTAAACAGCTGATTGGAGAAGCTTAAGTGGCTAAGTTTGTTTTCAGACTTCAAAGCGTACTTAACCTTAAGTCAAGACTTGAGGAACAGCAGAGAAATGCTTTTGCCTCTGCCAGAAGACGCGTTGATGAGGAAGAAGAAAAGCTTAATACCCTTTACGGCCGCCTCGACCATTACGAGGAAGAAGGTCGCAATATGCTAAGCGACTCGCTCCACGTGCGCGACATCATAGACAATGAAAACGCTATATCAATAGTTAAAGTATACATAGAAGACCAGAAAGTCGCCCTCAAGCTTGCCGAGCAGAAGCTTGAAGAAGAACGTCTTAAGCTCGTGGAAGCCATGAAGGAAAAGAAAATGTACGAACGTCTGAGGGAGAAGGCTTACGAGAGCTATCTTGAAGACGAGAAACACGACGAAGGCGTAATCAACGACGAGCACAACAGTTACGTTTACGGAACAAAGGAAGGTTAAATGGCTACTAACGAAACCACCGGACTTGACAGCAAGGCTGAGAAAAAACAAATAAAAGACGAGCGTAAACGCCTCAAAGAAGAAGAAAAGAAACAGAAAAAAGAGATTAAGCAGCGAGCCAAAGAAATCTCTAAGCGTGAGGCGGCAATCGAAGAGGAAGAGGAGAAAGGCAATGGTGTGTCTTCTTTTCTCGTTACGACAATAATCGTTGCTATCTGGATAGCGATACTGTGCCTTCTTATCAAGCTTGACGTGGGCGGCTTCGGTTCCGAGATACTTAAGCCCCTTTTAAAGGACGTTCCGGTACTTAACCTTATTCTTCCGGGTGAACACGGTCCTACAGAGACTACGCAGGAGGGCGCCATCGAGGGTTATACTTCTCTTAGAGAAGCGGTTGACGAGATTAAGCGTCTCGAGCTTGAACTTGAGCATGCGCAGACCGTTAATAACAGTAATGCCGAAGAACTTACAACACTTAAGAAAGAAGTCGAACGCCTTACCGAATTTGAATTAAAGCAGGTAGAGTTCCAGCGTATTTACGATGAGTTCTACTCCGAAGTCGTATATTCGGACAAGGCACCCGATATAGAAGAATACAAGAAATTCTACGAAAGCATGGATGCGGCGACTGCCGAGGCCATTTACAAGCAGGTTCTTTTGAAACTTGCCGAGGACAAAGAAATCAAGGATTATGTATCCATGTATTCGCAGATGAAGCCCAAAGCTGCGGCGGCAATATTTGACGAAATGACCAAGGATAACAGTAAGCTTATAGCTAAGATTTTAACGGCAATGGAACCCGATGCGGCGGCTAAGATTCTGGCGGCCATGAAGGCATCCAATGCAGCCGTGCTTACAAAAATTATGTATCCCGAGGGTTAAGTTTTTTAGATTACGACCGATATATATTTTGTGGGGCGTGAGATGTATATTTTATGCCCTATAAATATAAACGAACCTTGACAACTTAAGAGAGGAGGAACGAAATGACCAGTACCAGCGTATTGGGTTCGATAAATTCACAGACAGTGAATTTGTTAAACCTGACACAACCTACCTCCCAGACTTCGGGACCTGATTTCAGAGGCTTTTTAAATCAGGCAGGCGACCGCAACTTCAAAGACGATGTGAAAGCACCGGTCGATTACAAGAAGCAGAAGCTTGTAAACACTGATTCAAAACCCGCAGAAACCAAATCCGCAGAAGTTAAAGAGGTAACCAAATCGGAAGGCATGGGCAGAGATGTTTCACCGGTGAAGGAGGAAAGACCCGTAACGGACGCAGAAGTCGATACCGTTAAGGAAGCCGTAGCTAAAGTCTTCGATGCTTTAAAAGAAGAATTCGAAGTAAGCGACGAAGAAATCCTTCAGGCACTTGAGAACTTAGGCCTTACGCCGCTCGCGGTATTAGACATTGCCACATTATCCGAAATCGCAGCTGAACTTAAAGGCGCGGAGGACATTCTTTCGATAATGACCGACGAATCTTTATATCAGAGTCTTATGGCGGTTGAAGATACGGCAACAGAAGCGGTTAACGAACTTTTAGAGGGTGAAGAGATTACTCCCGAGGACTTCGAGAAAGCTCTTAAAGACGTTGTAAGAAAGCCCGATGCAGAGAAGCCTGTAATGCCGATTACAGCCGAAATCGATGCAACCGAGGAAACTCCGGTATTATCCCTTGAGGATAAGATAAGCATCAAGATTGGCAGCTCGGTAACAAGACGTACTGCAGGAAACGTTAACGCAGAAGCTCTTAACGCAGCAAGTACCGAAGATACAGAATTCAAGCCTATCACATCCGATTCAAGACGATCCGATTTCTTTGACAGAAGTAAGGATCAGGGACCCAAAGAAAACCCGATGAACTTCATCAACAACCTTCTTAACAAGGCGGTTGAAGCAATGAACGAAGCATCGGAAACAGTATCTTACACAACCTTCGATGTAAGAAACGTTCTTAATCAGATTACAGATGCCATCAAGGTAGACATCAGTCCTGAGACAAGCGAGATTAACTTAAGACTTCATCCCGAATCACTCGGAACCGTAAGTGTTAAGGTATCCGCCAATAACGAAGGAGTTCTTACCGCAAGATTTACTGCTCAGAATGAAAGTGTCAAAGCAATCATCGAAAGCCAGGCAATCGTGCTCAAAGAAACTCTCGAAGCAAAGGGCGTAACGGTCGAAGCAGTTGAAGTAACGGTACAAAGCCACGAATTCGAGCGTAACTTAAGTGACAGTCAGAGTCGCAGAGGAGGCAACAATTCTTCCGAAAACTCCAAGAGAAAGAGCATCGGTGGAATCGAACTTGACGAAGACGTTACGACAGATACTCCCGAAGAAAAACTCGCAAGAGCAATGATGGCAGCTAACGGCAATGTATAAAAGAGAGGTAATTAAATGGCAGAACAAAACAACATAGGCGCTGTTGTTAAAGATGGTAAGATTCAGGAATCAACCGCATCAGCGATTTCCCTCTCCAAGGACAGACAGGCAGGTAAGTCAAACGGACTTGATAAGGATGCTTTCTTACAGCTTCTTGTAGCCCAGATGAAATATCAGGACCCCATGGAGCCTACAGACAACACTGAGTACGTTTCACAGCTTGCAACATTTTCGCAGCTTGAAGAAATGCAGAACATGACTTCGGGAATGTCACTTCAGAGAGCCAGCGGACTTGTGGGAGACGAAGTATTATGTAAGGTTTATAACAAATCGACAGGTGCTACCGAATATGCACAGGGCATAGTTGATTACGTCGTATACGAGAACAACAAAGCATACGTTTCCATTAACGATTCGCTTTATTCAATCGACGATGTATATCAGGTTATGGATCCCGGTTATACAGAGGCATATGAACTTGCCAAGAGATTTGCATCAGCAATGGGAAGCCTTCCCGAAGTAGATAAGCTCACAACCGACTACGACGAAGCAATTACCACATTAAGAAATACCTACGATGCAATGAATTCTTATCAGAAATCATTTATCGGTACCGAAATGGTAGAGCTTCTTGAAAAGTACGAGGCTAAGATGAGAACTATAAAGGGAGACATTTAAGAGTACACGAGGTGGAATATGGATATTCAAAAGAACAACTTCCTTTCCATCGAGCAGATTAAGGACCAATACCTTAATCAAAAGAAAACGGTTACAACTCCCGTAACACAGAGTATTTCTTTTAACGACATACTCAAAGCCAAGTCTTTAGAGACTGCGGAACCGAAGGAATTAAGATTTTCCAAACACGCGGCCAACCGCCTGATTGACAGAAATATCTCACTTTCGGACGAGCAAAGACAGAGACTTAACGAAGCAACCGTTAAAGCCGGTGAAAAAGGAATTAAAGAATCATTGGTACTTATGGATCAGTTGGCATTCGTAGTCAACATTCCCAATAATACCGTAATAACAGCGTTAGATAAGTCGGAGACGGATCTTAACGTATTTACCAACATCGACGGAGCAGTAATTATTTAGCCGGACCTTTTGGAGGCTAAAGCTTCTGACTGACAGATGAAGCTAAACTGCTATAGTTTTTAGGAGGTCAACCAATACTATGATGAGATCAATGTATTCTGGTGTATCAGGTCTTAAGACTCACCAGATCAAGATGGACGTTATCGGTAACAACATCGCTAACGTTAACACAGTAGCATTCAAATCCAACTCTATCACCTTCAGCGAACTTATGTATCAGACCACTCAGAAGGCCAGCGGTGCCAATGCGAATACCGGTGGTACCAACGCCCGCCAGATCGGTCTTGGTGTTCGCTCCGGTGCTATCGCAACAGCAATTTCTTCACAGGGTGCTACCCAGACTACAGGTAACCCCTTCGATATTTGTATCACAGGTAAGTCATTCTTTATCGTTAATGACGGTTCCACCAATTACTTCACAAGATCCGGTGCATTCAACGTTGATGCAGTCGGTAACCTTGTAATGGCAAGTAACGGTTATCTCGTACAGGGCTGGGGTCTTCAGACTCAGACTACTGTCGGCGAAGATGGCAAGGAAGTCAAGACTCCTGTTGAAGGCAAACTTGATACCGAAAATCTTACCTCTCTTAAGATTATGAGCGATAAGAATATGAATACCGACCCCGAGGCTACCACTAAGGGTACGGTTTCGGGTGTAGTAGACAGAAACGACCCCGAAATTGCCAAGGAAGCAGGACGCCTTATCAACTATGCTTTTTACGATAACAGAGGAGAATCCTGGACAGCTAAGTTTACTCTCCATAACACTACGGATGTCGGAAAGTTCTATGTGACACTTGATGAAATTGTTGATGTTAACGGAAAGAGTCTTACTGATATTTATCCCGGAACCAAGTTATCGGATCTTGTATCTATCGACGATGGCGCAGAATATGATGCCAGCGTTAACAGTTCATATACAAAGCTTGATACTGTTGAGTTTAACAAGGATACCGGTACATTCAGCTATACAGTCAAAGACACATCAGTAACACCTGCAACCGAGACTGCTGTTACGCAGACTCTGACCAATCTCGGTACACTCGTGGCTGCAAGTGATGATGACGGAGCTCTTTATAAAGACTCTTATCGTATTACCGCTGCTAAACTTGCAGAAAATGATGGGGCACTTGCTACCACACTTAAGCAGATTTACGGAAGCAACCTTGATACCGATACAATTGATACCGCTTATATATCAGCTGACGGAACTCTTACTGTTACTAAAAAGAGCGGACTCGGCGTTAACTTAAATTTCAAATCGAGTGATGGCTCATTTGATGGAATCGGTGGCAATAAGTCCACAATCAAACTCAATTTTGTCACCAATCCTACCAACTCCACCACCAATGAAGCTGTTAAGAATTTCGATTACTTTACGGACAATGAAATAGATTGGAGTGTTACCAACATGTACAACAACAAAGGTACATCTTCAATCGCAGCAAGATCCGGTGATTCAGACGGTCTTGGCGCAGGTAGAAGACTTGGTAAGATGACGGGTGTTACCATTCAGACCAACGGTATGATTTATGCATCATACGATAACGGTGTTACAAGACTTCTCGGTCAGATCGGCGTAGCAGAATTTCCTAACCCCGAAGGTCTTGAGAAACAGGGTGATAACCTCTACATCGCATCACTTAACTCCGGTGAATTTACGGGTGCGGTTGACATCACTCAGTCCGGCGGATACATGAGCACAGGCGTTCTCGAAATGAGTAACGTAGACTTATCCGCAGAGTTTACCGAAATGATTACAACCCAGCGTGGTTTCCAGGCTAACTCCCGTATCATCACAGTATCCGATACGATGCTTGAAGAACTTGTAAACCTTAAGAGATAAATTAAATAATAAGGGGAACTGAAAGGATTCATGTTCCCCTTCTTTTGCTATTTAAAAATCTTTTTTGAAGCGCCCCAAGAAAATTGCTTTTATTTTTATAAATTTTTGGAAAAAAGCGCTATTTTTAATTATTTACAAACACCTTGAGGTTATCATGATTAATGTGACTAAGTTAAATGGGACGATTCTGACAATTAACGAGGCCTTTATTGAGACGGTGGAAGAGACTCCTGACACCGTTATTACCATGTCTACAGGCAGGAGAATTATCATAAAAGAAAGTAGACAAGAGGTTGTTAATTTAGTAAAATTATTTAGAAAGGATATTTTTGCTGAATACGGCAAAACGGAGGGGTAACCGTTAAATGGATATAGCTTCACTTCTTGGCATGGTAGTCTGCTTTGGTCTGATAATTTTCGGTATTGTCAGTGAAAAGACAGGACTCAATTTCGGCGCCATCAGTAACTTCATAGACTTAAACTCTGTATACATCACCATTGGCGGTACCATAAGCTGTATGCTTATGTCCTGTGAGCTTAAAGAGTTTGTCAACAATCTGAAGGCCTACGGTCTTATTTTCAAAGTCCCCAAAATCAACACATCGGAGATGATTACCAAGATCATCGATTTAAGTAACGTTGCCCGTAAGGAAGGCTTGCTTTCTTTGGAAGAAGCGGCGGGAGATATTGACGACGCTTATCTTAAGAAAGGAATTCTTCTTATCGTCGACGGAACCGATCCCGAGCTTGTAAGAGCCATCATGGAAACGGAACTCGCCAGCGTCGAGACCAGACACAATAAGGTTATCAGTTTCTGGGAACAGTTCGCGGCAATGGGTCCTGCGTGGGGTATGATCGGTACCCTTATCGGACTTGTTAACATGCTTTACAACATGGAAGATTCATCGTCCATCGGACCTGCTATGGCGGTTGCCTTGCTTACTACGATGTACGGTTCAATGATAGCTAACTGGATTTGTCTTCCCGCAACCTTCAAGATGAAGAAGAACAACGCGGCCGAGACTATGGTTAAGGAAATTATGATTGAAGGCCTTCTTTCGATTCAGGCAGGTGAGAACCCCCGAGTTATCGAAGAGAAGCTTAAGTCCTTCTTATCACCTCAGGCACGTGCGGCAGCTACGTCTGAGACACCCGGAGAAGAATAATGGCAAGAAAGAAAGCAGAACCCGATGGCGGACCCGGTTCACCGTGGCTTAACACCTTCGCGGACTTAATGAACCTGCTTCTTTGCTTCTTCGTATTGCTTTTTGCATCTGCCAATGTCGATGAGGCGAAGTTCAATGAAATAGCGGCTTCGTTTCAGAGTACATTCAGTATATTTTCGGCAGGCAGTACCGCAATTGGTGACGGAGTATTAATCAGCAACGGAGTAAGTCAGCTTAACGAACTTGACAAGTACATAAATTCCACAGGCGCAATGGCCGACAACGACGCCAATGCCGAGCGTTTCGACGATCTTCAGAAAGAACTCGAAGACATCAACACCAAGAAACTCGAGGCAAGCGAATCTCTCGCCGAGCAGTTTGAAGAAGCTTTGGCCGAGAATAACATCGCCGACAAGGTGGACGTAGACTTTAACAGCCAGTATGTGCAGCTTACTCTTAAGGGCGCCATTCTTTTTAAGCCCGGATCGGCTGAACTGCTTGACACCGTTGAACCCACACTCAGAAAGGTCGGCATGATTCTTGAGCGTTACGCCAAGTACGAGATAGAAATCGAAGGTCACACCGACAACGTTCCCCAGTACTCCAAGCAGTACAAGAACAACGACGAACTGAGTGCGGCCCGAGCAATTTCGGTATTCTATTTCCTGCTTGATAATACATCGCTCGATCCTGCATTACTCAAGCACAGCGGACGTGGCGAGTATTGTCCCATAGCCGACAACTCTACGGCCGAGGGACGCGATCGTAACAGAAGAGTAGAGATTAAGATTTATCACGAATTAAGCAATTACTAATACTAAACAGAGGATGTGACGGTATGAAGAAGAACCTAATTTCCATACTTATATTGGCTCTTATGGTGGTTAACCTGGTGCTTACGGCCATAATGATGTTTTCCGTTATGGGCACTGCCAAGAAAACAGGTGCACTCGTAAGCAACATAGCAAGCGTGCTCAACATCGAACTTACACCCACCGGAACCGAAGAGGAAGAGACTACAGTAGCTCTCGTGGATGCAGAATCCGTAGAAATTCCGGAAATGACCATAGCTCTTAAGAAGACCGATGACAAGTCTCACTACTGTCTGGTAAGCGCAGCGATATATATGAATACCAAGCATGAAGACTATGCTACGTATGGTACGGTTGTATCTACTAAGGTAAGCATTATTCAGGACATTATGAATACCGTTATCGGTTCATACACTCTTGAAGAAGCGCAGACCAATACCGAAGCCATGAAAGCCGAGATTCTTAAGAAAATTCAGGAAACCTACGGTTCCACATTCATATACATGATTACATTCAGCAATATCATGTATCAGTAAGAGAAGGCTAAGCCTTAACGTCATACAAATGAGGAGGTGAACTTCGTGGGTGAGGTATTATCTCAAAATGAGATAGACAGTCTGCTTGCAGCCTTAAGTACCGGTGAGCTGGATGTGGACGAGATGCAGGACAAAGGGGACAAGCAAGTCAAGAACTACGACTTCAAACGTCCGGCGAAGTTCTCTAAAGAGCATTTACGAACACTTGAAATTATATACGAACACTACGGAAGACTTCTTGCCACCAGCCTTCCGGTGTACCTTCGAAAGAACGTACAGGTTAACGTGGCAAGCTCGGAAACAGTAACATATTCCGAGTTCACAAACGCCCTTAGTAACCCCGTAATTTTGGGTATAATAAATTTCCAACCGTTAGGTGGTAATATAATACTTGACTTGGCAGCTAACCTTGGTTTTGCCATGATAGACCGAATGCTTGGGGGTAAAGGAATCCCGCTTGAGAAGAACAGAGAGTTCTCCGAAATCGAGATGACAATTATAGAGAAGCTGTTAATCATTTCCATTCAGCTTATGCGTGAACCTTGGAAGAACGTTTTGGACATTAACCCGGTCCTTGAACGAATAGAGACCAATCCCCAGTTCGCGCAGGTAATAGCGCCCAATGAAATGATTGCCATCGTTACACTGAACGTTAAGATCGGTGAGGTGGAAGGTTTCATGAACATGTGTCTCCCTTACTTTACGTTAGAGAGCATCATGGATAGGTTGAATACAAAGTTCTGGTTCTCCACCATGCAGGATAATTCCGGCGAGGATTATGAGCTTTATATAGAGTCCCTGATTAAGAGAGTGGACGTACCTGTGAAGGTAGTTATGGGACAAAGCGCCATCTCTGTAAGCGATTTCATAGGCTTGCAGCTTGGTGACATTATCCGACTTGATACAACGGTTGATTCCGAACTCGATGTATACGTCGGAAACATTAAGAAGTTTAAATCGGTTCCCGGTACGGAGAAAGACAAATACGCCGCAAGGGTTACCGAAGTAATCAGGGAGGAGGAATAATACATGGATGGAATGTTATCTCAGGACGAAATTAATGCTCTCCTGAGCGGCATGGATCCCGGCGACATGGCAGGAGCTGCAACACCCGATACCGGTGCTCCCGCGGACGCAGGCGTTTCACCCGACGATACGTTGTCTGACGTTGAGAAAGACGCGGTCGGAGAGGTAGCCAATATCAGCATGGGTTCATCGGCTACGACGCTTTACTCTCTTGTAAATCGCAAGGTTAACATC
The DNA here is from genome assembly GCA_017553505.1 of Lachnospiraceae bacterium. Lineage (GTDB taxonomy): Bacteria > Bacillota > Clostridia > Lachnospirales > Lachnospiraceae > UBA1258. Next base: position 68,391 of record JAFZLD010000019.1, on the reverse strand, counting down.
ACAACTCCTGTTGTATCCATGGTTAATTGGCAGGGGGTTACAGGCGACTACGAGAAGCCCTGTGTTTTTATTCAGATTCATTACACGGCCGGACTTGACGGCTCGAATATTTTAGTATTACGTGAGCATGACGTTAAAGTCATCACCGATCTTATGATGGGAGGTGACGGTACCAATACAGACGGAGAGTTGGGAGAGCTTCACTTAAGCGCAATTTCCGAAGCCATGAACCAGATGATGGGCGCGGCTGCAACTTCTCTTTCAACAATGCTTGGTACCATGATTGATATCAGCCCTCCCGACGCGACTTTGCTTGATTTAACGGAATACCAAAACGGTGAGGATATTTCTCCTTTCCTTGGTGGAACGTTTGTTAAGGTAGCATTTACAATGCAAATTGAAGATCTTGTGGATTCAACCATTATGCAGTTGTATCCGCTTGACTTCGCAAAAAGGTTAGTCAAGACCTTTATGGACTCGACCGCACCCGCTGAGCCCGAGCCGGCACCGGCTCCCGCACCCCAGGCAGCACCTACGCCTCAACAACAGCCTCAGCAGCAGCCCCAGATGCAGCCCGGAATGGGTATGGATCAGTCTATGAACGGTATGCCTAACATGGGAATGCCAAATATGGGTATGGGTATGCCAGGCATGATGATGCCGGGAATGATGCCGAACATGCAGCAGATGAACGTTCAGCCTGCTCAGTTCCAAAGCTTCAATCCCGAGTATGCAGCAATGCAGGCAAATGAGAACATCGGATTAATTATGGACGTTCCGCTTAACGTAACGGTTGAGCTTGGACGAACAAGCAAGTCCATATCCGAGATACTCGATTTCGCACCCGGCACAATCATTGAACTTGATAAAATCGCCGGTGAGCCGATTGATGTATTGGTTAACGGCAAGTTCGTGGCCAAGGGCGAGGTTGTAGTTATTGAAGAAAGCTTCGCAGTTCGTATTACGGAAATAATTAAATAAACTAACCGATAGGAGAAAAATTATGGCAAAAAATATTTTAATCTGTGATGACGCAGCCTTCATGAGAATGATGATTAAGGACATTCTTACAAAGAACGGCTATGTTGTAGTCGGTGAGGCTGAAAATGGGCTTAAGGCTGTTGAAAAGTACAATGAGACAAAACCCGATCTTGTACTCATGGATATTACCATGCCCGAAATGGACGGAATTCAGGCTCTTAAGAAGATTAAAGAAGGTGACCCCGGTGCCATGGTTATCATGTGTTCGGCAATGGGACAGCAGGCCATGGTTATTGAGTCAATTCAGTCAGGTGCCAAGGACTTTATCGTTAAGCCTTTCCAGGCAGATCGTGTACTTGAGGCAGTTAAGAAGGTTGTAGGTTAATGTATTATATAATCCTTGCTTCCACGGCAGGAGGAATAGGGCAGCTCATAACTGTACTTTTGATATTTGTTTTTGTACTTGCCCTCACTTTCTTTGTCACCAAGTGGATAGCCAACTATCAAAAAGAAAAAGCTCCCGGGGAAAATATCGTGATTCTTGAATCCAAGAGAATCGCCCCCGGTAAGCTTATTGAGGTTGTCCGGATAGGAGACCGCTGCTTTGCGATAGGTATAGGCAAGGATGAAGTTACATTACTTGGGGAAGTCAATGAAGACTCCCTCAAATACGACGCTATACCTCAAGGTACATTTTCTTTCAAAGACTTTTTGAATAAAGCCAGGGATGACGGGGAAACTGACAATAAATGAAAAGACTGATTAGATTGATATGCCTGCTCGTTGTGGTAGGCATATTGTTTATAAGTCAGAAATCTACAGCGTATGCGCAAAACCTTGAATCTCACATTGACTCTCACTTAGCGGGAGAAACGGAGACTCGTACCAACATTAACGATGCGGGTACGGCGCAGACGCCGGATGAACTGAAGGAATTAAATATATCGAATGATTTGACGATTACCTATAATAACGGTAACGGAGAACTGGCCGGGTCGCTCAGAATACTTCTGACCCTTACGTTAATAGCCCTTGCTCCGTTACTTCTTGTGATGCTTACATCATTCACGAGAATTATTATAGTTCTTCACTTCACAAGATCGGCCCTCAATACGTCTACAGCTCCGCCTAACAACGTATTGATAGGCCTTGCTCTTATCCTTACTTTTTTCATTATGCAAGGTACGCTCACCAAGGCGTACAACGAAGCGGTGCTTCCTTTTGACAGAGGCGAGATTACCCAGGCCGAGGCCATCGAGAAGGTTATGAATCCGTTCAGAGACTTTATGTACGGACAGACTCAGACCAAGGATGTGCGCCTGTTCATGGAAATTGCCGATGTGGAATGGGACGGAGCGCTTAGTTCCATACCCAATTACATTCTGGTACCCAGCTTCGTAGTCAGCGAATTAAGAACAGCTTTTATCATAGGCTTTATCATATACATACCGTTTGTGGTAATCGATATGATTGTCGCGTCGGTGCTCATGAGTATGGGTATGATGATGCTGCCGCCCACCACAATTTCGATGCCCTTCAAGGTGCTTCTGTTTGTGCTGGCGGACGGATGGAACCTGATAATAGGTTCATTAGTAAAATCCTTTTATTAGGGGAAAGGGGTGTAGAAGATGCAAATTGATGATGTTGTAAAGATTGTCAGTCAGGGTTTATTTCTTGTTATTAAGCTTTCTGCGCCCATTCTGCTCATTTCTTTGATAATCGGCTTGGTTATCAGTATTTTTCAGACCGTTACTTCCATTCAGGAACAGACGCTTACTTTTGTACCTAAGATTGTATGTGTATTCCTGGGCCTTATGCTTCTCGGCAACTGGATGCTTACAGATATGAAGGACTACATGGTGGAACTTTGGACGGATTTCGCGGTGTACATACATTAGGGAGGGAGTAGATGTTTAATTTCACTTTTTCCCTGCGAGATCTTGAGTTCTTTCTTCTGATAGTCGTAAGAATTACCTGTTTTATTCATACAGCACCGTTTTTCGGAATGACCAATACTCCAAATCGCGTTAAGATCGGTCTCGGTGTACTTATATCGGCGCTCGTATATCAGACGCTGACTCCCGTACATCCCGAATATTCAACGGTTCTTATGTATGCTCTCTATGTGCTCAAAGAAGCTGTAACGGGCATTATTATCGGATATTCCGCAGCCATCTGCGTAGCTATACTTAACTTTGCGGGTCACCTTGTGGATATGGAGATAGGTCTTTCCATGGTTTCGCTTTTTGACCCTGTATCAAGAGATTCCGTAACCATAAGCGGTACATATTACCAGTACACCGTATTGCTTATGCTTATGATAAGCGGTATGTACCAGTACGTGCTTGCCGCCATTATAGAGACGTTTAACCTTATACCGGTTAGCGGCGCCGTTTTCAACTCAGATAGGATTCTGAATGCGATGCTTACATTCCTAAGAGATTATCTGGCGCTTGGTTTTAGATTATGTCTGCCGGTATTTGCGGCGATGTTGCTGCTTAATGCAATCCTCGGTATTCTTGCCAAGGTTTCTCCGCAGCTTAACATGTTCGCCGTCGGTATTCAGTTAAAGATTCTTTTGGGACTCGGAGTGCTTTTTTTGACAGTGGGAATGATGCCCGGCGCATCGACTGCCATTTTAAGCGAGATGAAGAAGATGATCACTCTTTTTGCGGAGGCCATTACATGATTAAGTATAATCTTCAGTTCTTCGCAGAATCACCCGGCGGAGAGAAGACAGAACCCGCAACCGAGAAAAAGAAAAGTGACGCGAGAAAAGAAGGCCAGGTCGCCAAGTCCAAGGAGATTGAGAACGCCTTCAGCCTTATGGCGCTGTTCCTGCTACTTAAGTTTTGGTCGACGACGCTTGGCAGCAATCTCGTGAATTTCTTTCACATATGCTATGACGACATGTCCGAGTATATCAAGAATTACGACGGATATGTTAATACCAACGATATTATCAAACTGGTGCTTCAGTGTATTTTGCAGATTATTATTCTGCTCGCGCCGGTACTTATAGTCGCATTTATCGTATCTTTCGTATGCGACGTTGCTCAGGTGGGATGGAAGCCTACCGCCAAGCCCTTGCAGCCCAAGGGTTCCAAGATTAATCCCATAAGCGGATTTAAAAAGATTTTTTCCAAGAACGCTGTTGTAGAGCTCATCAAGGCCATACTCAAGATAGTTATTATCCTTATTGTTGCATGGTCTTTCCTGAAAAAGAACGTAAACGGACTCTTTCTTTTGTATGATGTGTCCCTATACGAGGGAATCGGTGACACCTTAAAGCTCGTGGTGGACTTAGGCATCAGAATTGCCGCGGCTTACCTGATTATTGCACTTGCCGATTTCGCATATCAGCGTTGGAAATACAATGACGACTTAAAGATGACCAAACAAGAGGTCAAAGACGAATACAAACAGCAGGAAGGCGATCCTCAGATTAAGGGTCAGATCAGGCAGAGGATGCGTGAAGCCTCAAGGCGCCGCATGATGCAGAACCTTCCCAAGGCTGACGTAGTTATTACGAACCCTACCCATTACGCAGTTGCTATCATGTACGACGCAGATCAGTACAGCGCACCGGTAGTTGTGGCCAAGGGTGAGAACTTTCTTGCGCAGCGTATCAAAGAGCAGGCAAGAGAGTATGACATTGAGATTGTGGAGAATAAGCCTCTGGCACGTATGCTCTACGCCAATGTCGAAGTCGGGGAAATGATACCCCCGGAGTTATACCAGGCGGTTGCAGAGGTCCTTGCCTTTGTATACAAGCTCAAGGGAAAGATATCATAATAAATCGAAAGGAGCATGAGAATGAAAAAAGCCGATCTTGGTGTTGCAATATATATTCTTGCGGCATTCGTAATGCTTATCGTGCCTATTCCCTCATGGCTTCTTGATATATGTCTTGCAATTAATATTTCCCTTGCATTCTTAATAATGTTTGTATGTATGTTTTCCAAGGAAGTACTGGATTTGTCATACTTCCCGACCATACTTTTGTTTACGACCATTTTCAGAATTTCGCTTAACGTATCGTCGACCAAGCTCATTCTTTCGACAGGTCAGCCCGGTAACGTTGTCGAGACCTTCGGTAGTTTCGTAGGCGGCAACAACCTCGTGGTCGGCGTTATCGTATTTATCATACTTGTACTTATTCAGTTTATCGTTATCAACAAAGGTTCCGAGCGTGTAGCTGAAGTTACCGCACGATTCACCCTCGATGCTATGCCCGGTAAGCAGATGGCTATCGATGCCGACTTAAATACCGGTGCCATCACCGACACAGAGGCCAAGATTCGAAGAGACAAGATTCAGCAGGAAGCAAGCTTCTTCGGTTCCATGGACGGTGCTGTTAAGTACGTTAAGGGAGATGCTGTCGCAGGTCTTATTATTACCGCAATCAACATCGTCGGCGGTATTGTAATGGGTACGCAGAGAGGCGAGGCTTTATCTACCGCACTTTCCACATACACTATCCTTACAATCGGTGACGGACTTGTATCGCAGATTCCTTCGCTGCTTATTTCACTTTCGACAGGTATTCTCGTTACCAAGGGCTCGGGTGCCGCAGACTTCGGTAACGTGCTTGTAAGCCAGCTTTTCGGTATTCCGAAGGCACTTTATATCGTAGGCGGAACAATTGCCTTCCTCGGACTGGTGACACCTCTTAACAAAGTTATATTTATTGTGCTCGGTGTTTCTTTTATCATTGCCGGACGTGTAATGCAGGGTACCATCGAAACGTCGAAGATTGAGACGGAAACAGAGCAGGAAGAGCAGGAAGCCCAGGAAATCAGGCAACCGGAGAATGTCAATTCGCTGTTGCAGGTTGACCCGATTGAGCTTGAGTTTGGTTACGGTATTATCCCTCTTGCCAATGTCAGTCAGGGCGGCGATCTTCTCGACCGTGTTGTAATGATTCGTAGACAGATAGCTCTTGAACTCGGTACCGTCGTACCCATAATTCGTTTAAGAGATAATATACAGCTTAACCCCAATCAGTATATAATAAAGATAAAGGGTATTCAGGTAAGTGAAGGTGAGATTTTGTTCGACCACTACATGGCCATGAACCCCGGTTACGTAGAGGAAGAGATAACGGGTATTCCCACATTCGAGCCTTCTTTCCACCTTCCGGCAGTATGGATTACGGAAGGTCAGCGTGAACGTGCGGAGAGCCTTGGCTATACCGTAGTAGACCCGCCGAGCATTATCGCGACACACCTTACGGAGATTATCAGACAGCATATCGCAGAGCTTCTTACCCGTCAGGATGTTCAATCGCTTATCAATAACCTTAAGGAATCCAATCCTTCTGTTGTGGACGAGCTTTTCCCGAAGCTTTTGTCTCTAGGCGAGATTCAGAAGATTCTGCAGAACCTGCTCAAAGAAAGCGTCTCCATCAGAGACCTCCTCACAATCTTCGAAACACTTGCCGATTATGCGGCTTCCACAAGAGATACGGATATCCTTACGGAATATGTGCGCCAGAGCCTTAAGCGTGTTATTTCAAGCAGGTTCTTCCCTCAGAATGAGACCACAAGTGTGGTTACGCTCGATCCCAAGATTGAGCAGGAGATTATGGCAAGCGTCAAGCAGACCGAGCAGGGAGCATACCTTACACTTGATCCCGAGCGCTCCAAGGCTATCATCGATGCTACGGGTCGTGAGCTTAACAAGCTTGAGAACCTGGGCAAGGCCCAGATTGTGGTAACATCGCCTATCGTGCGTATGTATTTTAAACGCCTTACGGAAGAGTATTACAAGGATATGGTTGCAATATCCTACAATGAAATAGAATCAAATGTAGAACTTCAGTCGGTTGGGATGGTAACGGCATAAATGATTATCAAGAAATTTCAAGCAAAAACTGAAAATGAGGCTGTAGAAGCTGCCAAGAAGGAATTGGGGAACAACGTTGTGGTCATGAACGTCCGCAACACCAAGAAAAAGGGACTGTTTTCTTTTTTACGTCCCCAGCTTGTAGAGATTACCGTTGCCGTCGAGGAAGATTCGGAGCGTAAAGAACCCGTTAAGTCCGCCGATGCCCGCAGTATCACAGAGGCTCTTGGTAAGATTGCACCTATAGTGGAACGTTCCGAGAAGGAGAAAGAATCCTCCGGCATAATCTACGACGAAAAGCCCCCGAAGACCGACAAGGTCATCGAGGCTCGCCTTAACAGCATCGAGAATCTTATAGAAGAGAAACTCGTTAAGCCCGAGGAACCTGTTCACAAGGAAGAGCCTTCGGACAAGAAAGAAGAAGATACAGAGCTTAAGAAGTTCTTTGACCTTCTTTTGTCGACAATGCTTGATAATGAAGTGGAACGCGAATACGCTTCATCAATAATCGATGAGACTGCCAAGGTTACCAAGCCCGGCACGCCTATCGATGTTGCACTTGCAGGAATATATCAGAAGATGATTCTTAAGTTTGGCAAGGCTTCCGTGATTTCGCCCGCCGAGAACGGACCCAAGACCGTATTCTTTGTAGGCCCCACAGGTGTAGGTAAGACCACCACCATAGCCAAGATTGCTTCCAAATTTTCGGTTGAACTTAAGAAGAAAGTAGCGCTTCTTACCGCCGATACTTATCGTATAGCGGCAGCCGAGCAGCTCAGAACTTACGCCAATATTCTGGAGGTTCCCTTCAGAATCATATACACCATCGAAGAGATGGAGTCGGCACTTCGCGACTTTAAGAACTTTGATTACGTATTCGTAGATACCGCAGGACATTCTCACCAGAACGAAGAGCAGAAGAACGTCATGGGCAGCTTCATCCACTCCGTAGACGGAATAGTCGAGAAGGAAGTTTACCTTGTGGTAAGCGCGACTACCAAGTACAGAGACTTAATGTCGATAGCCGACGCATATTCCACCATTACCGATTACAAGCTTATTTTTACCAAGCTTGATGAGACCACGGCTCTCGGTAATTTGCTTAATTTGAAACTATATACAGGCGCGGATTTATCATACATAACCTGCGGACAGAACGTGCCCGACGACATTGAAGACTTCAATGCCCAGAGCACAGTCAAAAATCTTCTTGGAGGCAAAAAATAATGGATCAGGCCGAACAGTTAAGAAACATTATCAAGGCCCAGAACGCGCAGCCAAGACCCGTAGCAAGAGTCATGACCGTTACCAGCGGAAAGGGCGGAGTGGGTAAGTCCAATACATCCATTAACCTTGCCATTCAGTTTAGGAAAATGGGGCAGAGAGTAATCATACTTGATGCCGATTTCGGACTTGCCAATATAGAGGTAATGTTTGGTGCGGTTCCCAAGCACAACCTCGCAGATCTTATTTATCAAGGAAAGAGCATTAAAGACATTATCACCTGGGGACCTATGGATGTAGGCTTTATATCCGGCGGCTCAGGTATAGCAAGCATGTCCAATTTAAGCCGTGAGCATCTGACGTATATTATTCAGAACCTCGCTCAGCTTGATGCAATTACGGACATTATCATAGTAGATACCGGTGCGGGAATTTCCGACGCGGTTTTGGAGTTTTTGGTGGCAAGCGGAGAGATTCTTCTTGTTACGACTCCCGAGCCCACATCCATCACCGATTCCTACTCGCTTCTTAAAGCACTGGCAAGACACTCACGCTTCTCGACCGACAACTCACAGGTTAAGATGATTGCCAACAAAGTTGAGAACGCCGAAGAGGGTCAGGCTTTATACAATAAGTTAAATGCAGTGGTGGCACGTTACTTAAAGCTTCCGGTTGAATATCTCGGTGCGGTACCCGAAGACAACCTTTTATCCAAGGCTGTCATGCAGCAGATGCCCGTATCCATCCAGAGTCCCGGAGCCAAGTCTGCGCTTGCCTATGAAGCCATCGCGCACACACTTATGAACAAAGAAATCGTTCAAACGGTCAAAAAAAGGGGAATGGCTGCTTTCTTTAGCCATATAGTGGTAGGTAAGAAAGCCAAGGAATCCAAATAATAATTAATGGGAGGTTCCATATGTTATCTAGTTTGGTAATGGACGGGGACAAAGTTGAATTATCATCGGTTGACCATCTTTTCGCTGCGGAAGGCGAGACGGTCAAGAAATACTCTACGAGGGTATACACCGTATTGTCCGACGATAAGCTTGAAATAATGATGCCCATGGAGAAGGCCAAGTTAATCCTTCTTCCGGTGGATGGAGAATATGACCTTTGTTTCTATACTTCACAGGGGTTGTATCAGTGCTATGCAAGAATTTACGATCGCTACAAGAGCAACAATGTATATGTGCTTGCACTGGAACTTACCAGCAACTTAAGAAAGCATCAGAGAAGAGAGTATTACCGTTTCAGTTGCGTGCTCGACATGAGATCGAGAGAACTTAAGAAAGAAGAAGTTGATTCTTTAAATACAATGAATCCCATTATTGTGCCGGGGCTTCCTTTAAGAAGAAGTCTTATCTGCGATATAAGCGGTGGCGGTATGAGATTTATTACGGATGTACAGTACGAAGAGAACGCATACATCTACTGTTCATTCCCGCTTAACTTAGAGAGCGGTACCAAGGATTATGAAATTATAGCCAAAGTCTTAACTGTCAAGGAAGTAGCGAATCGTCCCGGTGAGTTCGAACATCGTGTTCAGTATGAGCACCTCGACAGAGACACAAGAGAAGAAATTATCAAGTTTATTTTTGACGAAGAAAGAAAGCTTCGTCGCCGAACGAGAAGCTAGGTTGAAAAATGATTGCGGTGGGGGTATAATAAAGAAAATTGACAGACAATTTATATTATTAACCGCTAATTAACAAGAAAAGGTCTAAATTTGAGGAAAAATTATGAAAAATATTCTTGTGGTTGATGACTCTGCACTCATGAGAAGCGTCATCTGTGATATAATCAACTCAGATTCGAGATTCCGCGTAGTGGATCGCGCAACGAATGGCGAAGAAGCGTTGGCCCTTCTTGAACGCAAGACATACGATGCAGTTGTGCTCGATGTCAACATGCCGAAAATGAATGGGCTCGAACTTCTCAAAGCATTAAGAGACCGCAAGATAGCTGCCAAGGTGGTAATGGCCAGCACCGATACGCGTGACGGTGCGAAGACCACGCTGGATGCATTGTCCTTAGGCGCCATCGATTTTGTCCACAAGCCCGACAGAGCATTCGAATGCAAGAACGGAACTTTTGACAAGAAGTTAATGAACATTCTTGACGTCGTATGCCACAGTAAGGCTTCTTCTTTTAAAGAAGAGACGGATGAGGAAAAGAAAGCCAAGATGGAAGCTTCCAAGAAATTGGTTGCTTTGGTCAGTGCTTCATCCAAATCCTTCACGGGCAAACAGATAGTAGCGCTTGCAAGTTCCACCGGAGGTCCTAAGGCCTTACAGGAAGTGGTACCGAAGCTTCCCAAGAATTTAAAGGCTCCGATGGTAATTGTGCAGCATATGCCGGCCGGTTTCACACAATCACTAGCCGATCGTTTGAATGACTTAAGTGAAATAACAGTCACTGAAGCCAAAGACGGTGAGATTTTGGAAAACGGTCACGTGTATATTTCTAAGGGCGGTAAGCATCTTAACCTTGACAATGTAGGTGGCAAATTGAAGGTTCGTTATTCCGATGAACCTACAAGAGAAGGCGTTAAGCCTTGTGCCAACTACATGTACGAATCTCTTGCAACTTACGATGCAGAGAGAATAATATGCGTTGTTTTGACAGGAATGGGCGCCGACGGAACTGAAGGAATCAAGAATCTCAGTAAATCCAAGAAAATTTTTGTAATCGCACAGGACGAAGACTCCAGCACCGTTTACGGAATGCCCAAGGCAATTTATAATTCAGGACTTACCAATGTGGTTGTTCCGTTAGACAAGGTGGCTCAGGAGATCATTATGAACGCGGGGGTCAGCTAAGATGGATGTTAGTCAATACCTAGAGATCTTCCTTGACGAGACCAAGGAACACTTGCAGAACTTAAACACTCAGATTCTCGAACTCGAACAGGATTCCGAGAATATGGACACCGTTAACGAGATTTTCCGTGCCGCACACTCACTTAAGGGTATGGCAGGTACCATGGGCTATAAGAGAATGCAGAATCTTACCCATGATATGGAAAATGTATTTTCAGAGGTTAGAAACGGTAACATCAAGGTTCAGCCTAATATGATAGATATCCTTTTCCAGTGCCTTGATGCACTTGAAGGTTATCTTGCAAACATTCAGGAAAGTTCCGATGAAGGTACCGATGACAACGAACCCCTGATCAAAGCCCTTAACGATATCCTTAACGGCAACGCGGGCGCCGCAGCTCCCAAGAAAGAGGACGCAGGCGAAGTCAAATCAGAAGCCAAAGAAGAAAAGAAAGAGGCACCTGCTTCCGATTCCAAAGAGAAGTGGATGTCTATTAAGCTCGGTGAGACGGAGAAAGGCCTCTTTGAAAAAGCCAAAGAAGAAGGCCAGCATTTCTACGGTATCACCGTTTATGTGCAGGAAAGCTGTATCCTTAAAGCCGCAAGAGCATTTCTTGTATTCAAGGCTTTGGAAGAGAAGGGTGAGATTGTTCTTTCCAATCCTTCCACACAGGATATTGAAGATGAAAAATTTGAATTCGATTTCAGCGTAATCGTGGTAACACCCGAATCCTTCGATGATGTTGTTGCCGCTATTAAGAGCGTTTCCGAAATCGAAGATGCATTCGGTCGTGAGCTTACAGAAGCAGACTTTGGTAAGGCTACAGACGGCGATTCCGAAGAAGAAGCAGCCGAAGAACCCGCCAAGGAAGAAGCTAAGCCCGCAGCAGCCGAAGAAAAGAAAGAAACTAAGGAACTTCCCGCCAAGGCCGGTGACAAGAAGCCCGCGGCTAAGCCCGTTGTTAACAGAACAGTTCGTGTAGATATCGAAAAACTCGATGTTCTCATGAACCTCGTATCCGAGCTTATTATTGCCAAGAACTCTCTTGTTTCTTCCACAAGCGGCGAAGATACACATAATTCCAACTTTAACGAGCAGATTGAATATCTTGAAAGCGTAACCACCAACCTTCACGAATCCGTTATGAAGGTTCGAATGGTGCCCATCGAGAGCGTTGTAAGTAAATTCCCTCGAATGATCAGAGATATGCAGAAGTCTCTCGGTAAGAAGATGGAACTTCACATGACAGGTGAAGAGACAGAACTTGACCGTACCGTAGTAGACGAAATCGGCGATCCTTTGATGCACTTGTTAAGAAATGCAGCCGACCACGGTCTTGAAGAAACCGCTGTACGTCTTGAGAGAGGCAAGCCCGAAGTCGGTAACATTTACCTGGATGCTTATCAGGACGGTAACAACGTTGTCATTGAGGTTAGAGATGACGGTAACGGTATCGATGTTTCCAAGGTTAGAGACAAGGCTATTTCCCGCGGCACTATCACAGCTGAGCAGGCTGAGAACATGTCCGATAAGGAAATCGTAGACCTTCTTTTCCTGCCAAGCTTCTCAACCAAGGAACAGGTATCCGAAATCTCCGGTCGAGGCGTAGGTCTTGACGTAGTTAAGTCAAAGATTGAAGCGTTAAGCGGTGAAGTAGAAGTTAAGACAAAGCTTGGCGAAGGCAGTACATGGATTGTAAGACTTCCTCTTACCCTTGCTATTATCCAGGCTCTTATGGTTATCGTGGGCGATGAGAAATATGCTATTTCCCTTGGCTCCATTCAGACCATAGAAGATATTTCTCCAAGCGATATCAAGCTTGTACAGAACAAAGAAGTTATTCAGCTTAGAGGAACGGTTATTCCGATTATCAGACTCAGCGACGTTGTGGATGCAACATCATCAAAGTCTCCCGAAGACAACATGGTTGTCGTAATCGTTAAGAAGGGTGACCGTTTAGCGGGTCTTGTGGTTGATGAGCTCATCGGCCAGCAGGAAATCGTTATTAAGTCCCTTGGCAAGTTTGTAAGCAAATGCAAGTTCATCAGTGGTGCAACGATACTTGGCGATGGCGAAGTAGCATTAATCCTTGATGCCAATGCATTGATTTAATAGGGGAGGGATTACCATGGATGAATTAAGAGTTGCAACAGAACTTGACACTACACAGTATATAGTAATTAAAATCGGTGACGAATCCTACGGCATCAACATTGCATTTGTAGACAATATCGTAAGAATGCAGCACATTACACGTGTACCCAAGGTTGCATCCCATATAAAGGGTGTTATCAACCTTCGTGGTATCGTAGTTCCGGTAATGAGTTTAAGACTTAAGATGGGTCTTGAAGAAGACGTTATTACCAAAGCCACAAGAATCATCATTCTTAAGCTTGAAACTCAGGGAACTGTAGGCATCATAGTTGATGAAGTAAGAGAAGTAATAACACTTGATTCGGAACACATCGAGAAAGTGGCTCAGGACTCCACCAAGTCACCCGAGCACGTTAACTTCGTATCTGCAGTCGGCAAGACCGGTGACGAACTTGTATCACTTCTCGATCTCAACACGATAACGTTGGAAAACGAATGAGGTTAATGGGAGAGAACCTATGGGCGAAATTAGTTTGGAAAGCATGTCCGAACAGTATTATGACGTGCTTAAAGAAATCGGTAACATCGGCGCAGGTAACGCAACCACGGCACTTGCGCAGATGCTCCAGTGTAAAGTTGATATGAAGGTACCCCAGGTTAAGCTTCTTGACTTTAACGAAGTCGGAGCCATGATGGGCGGCGAGGAGCAGATAATGGCCGGAATCTACCTCTGCGTAGAGGGAGACATTACCGGAAGCATTATGTTCCTGCTTAAAAAGGATGCGGCCAAGCACCTTGTGTCCAAACTCATGGGCATGGAGCTTCCGGGAGAAGATTTGGACGAAATCGGTACCTCTGCGCTTAAGGAAATCGGTAACATCATTACGGGTGCTTATTTGAATTCCTTATCATCGCTTACCAATTTAAAGATTTTCCCGTCGGTTCCCGACTTGACCATTGACATGGCCGGAGCTATCCTAAGCGTTCCCGCAATTGAATTCGGAACTCTTGGAGACAAGATTTTACTTATTCAGACCCAGTTTACCGATGACTGTGAACTGGACGGCTACTTTATTTTGGTACCGGACCTTGAGTCATACGGTAAGATTTTAGGAGCACTTGGAATATCGTTCTAAATTTGCGGGAGTTAATATTCTATGAGTGAATGTATAAAGGTTGGCATGGCAGACCTAAAGGTGTGCATAAGCCCCGACAGCGTCACAACGTTGGGGCTTGGCTCCTGTGTAGGTATAGCCATCAGAGATCCCATAACCAAAATCGGAGGCCTTGCGCATGTAATGCTTCCCGATTCGGGAGCAATCAGAAATAACACGAATGTATATAAATTCGCAGATACCGGCATTGAAGAACTCGTAGTTCAAATGGAGAAAGCCGGTGCCAAGAGAAACAGGATGGTTGCCAAGATTGCGGGCGGTGCTCAGATGTTCTCGTTCCAGAACAAAACCGACCTTGTAAGAGTCGGAGACAGAAACGTCGAGGCCAGCAAAAAGAAACTTAAAGAGTTGGGCATTCCCATTCTGGCAGAAGATACGGGTCTTAATTTCGGACGTACCGTAATCTTTTATCCGGAGTCGGGTGACTATGTTATCCGTGCAGTGGGTAAGGAAGAGAGGGTTATTTGAGGTGAACAGAAAACAGTTACCGCTGGTTCTTATGTTGATAGCGGGCGCAATTACCACGCTTACGGTTTATTTTAAGGGGCTTGGTCTTAAGACGATGCTTATAGCGCTTTTAGCCGCTATGGTTGCCTTTGGATTTATCGGGTCCCTGATTGAATACATTCTTAATTCTTTTGACAGAAACGAGACAACATCGGAAGTGTCCGACGAAGGAGAAGTCATAGAAAAAGAAGCTGTCGATCAATCGGTTACGGAAGCGCAGGCGCCTGAAACCGAAGAAACAGTCGAGTAAACCGTGTTCTTTTACCAATAGAAATTCAGGGGATGGCGTAGTTACATGGACGAACAGGGAAGGAAAAAACTTTGGGAGAAGTATTCTTCCGAGAAAACAGCTGAATTAAGAGAACAACTCATACTAGAGTACGCTCCGTTAGTCAAAGTAGTAGCGGGGCGCCTTAGTATGTATTTAGGTTATAATGTTGAGTACGACGATTTGTGCAGTTATGGCATTTTCGGACTCATTGACGCTATAGATAAGTTTGATTTTTGCAAGGACGTTAAGTTTGAAACTTATGCAAGCCTTCGCATTAGGGGCTCGATTTTAGATCAGATTCGTAAGATGGACTGGATTCCCCGTACCGTGCGCCAGCGTCAGCGCGATATTGATAAGGCAATGCATGAGATAGAGATTGAGACCGGTCACCCGGCATCCGACGAAGAACTCGCTGCGAAGCTCGGTATTTCGGGAGATGAACTTAACGATTGGCAGTCTCAGCTTAAGGTAACGAATGTTATTTCATTGAACGAATTCATGGAATCGGGAGCGGAAGTGCCCAATGAGCGTAATCTTGCCTCACACTTCGAAGGCCCCGAAGAAGTTCTTGATAAGAAGGAACTCAAGGAGAAACTCATGGAATCCCTTGAAAGCCTTACGGAGAAAGAAAAACAGGTTATTTTGCTGTACTACTATGAAGAACTTACATTAAAAGAAATCAGCTACGCACTCGAGGTGTCTGAGTCGAGAGTGTCACAGTTACATACAAAAGCTTTGTCAAAAATGAGAGAAAAGCTTGGACGATACATGGGAATTCTGTTAGAATCAAAGTAGGATAGAATTTGATTCACGGGGGTTGTTTATGAATGGTTATTTTCAGATAGTAGCAAATAATAATAGGTGCTGTATCAAGCTGTTTCCACCTAAGGACGGGGGTAGTCCGATTAAGCTTGAAGAGCTCACCGAATATCTTTCCGTTAAGAATATCGTATATGATTTAAAGGCCCTTGCCGCAACGCTTTCGGGTCTTTCTGAAGTTTCTTTATTTCCTACCAATACTCCTTTTCAGACCAAAGATTCAGAATATGTAAAGGTTAACTGCGCACCTGATAATATGTCGGTGTCTGTTTTTATGGTTCCTCCTTTTGAAGGTGGCGCCAAGATGCCCAAGGAAGAGTTCATGCGTGAATTTTCTTCAAGAGGCATCTGCTTTGGTTTTGATCAGGCGGCAATTGATAAGTTCCTTAATGAGCGTCATTACTGTACCTGGGAAGTGCTGGTTAAGGGTCAGCCTCCGGTTCAGGGTACCGATGCAAGCATAGAGTATTTCTTTAACACAGATCCCAAGGTTAAGCCTACGCTTTTGGAAGACGGAAGCGTCGATTTCTTTAACCTTAACACCATAAATCATTGTAAGGAAGGCGACCTTCTTGCAAGACTTACTCCCGCCAAGCTCGGTGAGTACGGTACCAATGTAAAGGGCGAGAAGATTAAGCCCCGTGACGTTAAGCAGGCATCGCTTAAGTACGGTCACAATATCGATATTAACGAAGAAAAGACAGAGTTAAAATCACAGGTATCGGGCCATGTTTCTTTGATTGAAGGCAAGGTATTTGTATCCAATGTCTTCGAAGTAGAGAACGTTGACAACTCTGTAGGTAACATAGATTATGACGGAAGCGTACGTGTTAACGGTAACGTCTGCGAGAACTTTACCGTTAAGGCCAAGGGTTCCATTGAGGTACGAGGCGTAGTTGAAGGCGCTTATCTTGAGGCAGGCGAGAATATTACCATTGCCAGAGGTATGAACGGAATGCACAAGGGCGTGCTTAAGGCCGGCGGCAATATCGTTACCAAGTTCCTTGAGAATGCAACCGCAACCGCAGGCGGATTCCTTGAGTCGGAATCGATTCTTCACTGCAACGTAACTGCGGGCTCCGATATCAAGGTTACAGGTAAGAGAGGATTTATTTCGGGCGGACGTTCGAGCGCGACCAATTGCATAGAGGTTAAGACGTTAGGCTCCGAGATGGGTACTGATACAGTAATCGAAGTCGGCATGGACCCGACGGTAAAGATAGCTATTGCGGATCTTCAGAAGAAGATTATGGAAATAAACAAGCAGCTAGGTACCATAAGACCCGTTCTTGCGGGTGCCAAGCAGAAGCTGGCTCAGGGCATCAAGATGACCACACCTCAGCTTATGCAGATTCAGCAGCTTGCCAAGGCCAATAACGCACTTACGGCAGAGTTGAACAAGGCGACCGAAGAGCTCAATCAGTTCCAGGGCGTGATGGATGTCACAAGCCCCGAATCAAAGGGTACCGTTATCGTAACAGGTAACGTTTATCCCGGCACCAAGATTTGTATTGACGACGTATCAATGGTGGTCAAGCAAGCGATGAAATATTGTCGCTTTATTAAAGAGGCCGGAGATGTTAAAATGGTAGCGATATATTAACGAGCAGTTCAAATGGGGGAATTTGAATGGGATTAGGACCGTTAGAATTGTCGGGTGCAATCCAACGATCACAGGATTTTGCAGCCATAAGGCACAATGAAGAACACAAAGGTCAGACCGACCAGGCCAACTTTGTCAACCGCCTGCAAAAGGAGGTTAGTGACAATGCCAACACCGTTAAGAGCACCAGCGAAGTTCTTAACGAGCAAAAGAAATTCGACGCCAAGGAAAAAGGCTCCAACGAATACACCGGCGACGGCGGTAAGCACCGCGATAAGGAAGAGGACGCTCACGGTCACAAGAATGACAAGGACAGCGTTCATCTTAAGATGTCGGAATCAAGTTTTGATATAAGGATTTAAGTTTCATGAGCGTAACAGAAATAGTGTTGTTGGTAATAGGAGGCTTATTTTTCGGAGTAAGCTTCTTTTTACCTGACGGGAAGAAAAAAGAAGAAGAGCACGTCACCAAGGAAGAGATTAAGAAGTTAATCGACGAGGAAATGGCCAACGCCAAGACCCGCATCGACGATATGGTGGATGAGACCGTTAACTACTCAATCGAGAAGACCGAGCGCGCGCTTGAGAAGATTTCCAATGAGAAGATTATGGCGGTGGATGAGTATTCGGAGACCGTTCTTAAGAAGATTAACGACAATCACAACGAAGCCGTATTCTTATACGACATGCTTAACGACAAGGACGAGAAGCTTAAGAATGCGGGCGAGGAATTAGAGACTACCCGCACTCAGATAGAGACTGAGAAGAAAGAACTCGAAGAGCAGAAGCGCATAGAAGAAGAGGCCAAGAAAAAGGCCGACGAAGTGCTCAAGGAAGCGCTCAAGGTCGAAGAAGAAAAGAAACCGGAGTTTGTACCTTTCGTACCCGAACGTCTTGAGATTGTCGACGGTGTAGCGGTTCCTGTTAAGAAAGACGAGGAAGCGCCCGCTACCAAGCCTGCTGCTTCCAAGAGCCGTAAGAAATCCACCAAGGAAGCTTCCGTACCCGTTCATTTTGATTCAGACAATGACGGACGCAAGAACTCCAACGAAATGATCAGAAAGCTTCATGCCGAAGGCATGTCCAATATGCAGATAGCAAGAGAATTGGGCCTCGGAGTAGGCGAAGTCAAGCTTGTAATAGATTTATTTGCATCATCCAAAGAAGGTAATTCATGAAACTTAAGTCATATTTAAGAGGAATCGGAGCCGGAATGATAGTTACGGCTTTGATAATGGGTGTAGCTGCTCCGAAAGGCAACGCCAAGGCGCAGGAACCCGTCAATAACGAAACATTGTTGGAATCGGTTAAAGACGTGTCAGAGGACGAGAGTAACGTAGTGTCAGTCTCTGATGTAGGCAAGGAAGTGGCATCTGTCGAGACACCGTCATCCGTATCGAGTGAAACAGCGGTTAGTTCTGAAACATCCACGGAAGAAGGCAAGACAGAATTTGTTGATGTGTCTGCTTCTGTCGAGGAGCCGGAACCTGAGTCCGAGCCCGAACCTGAAGGACCTCCCGCCATCAACCCTATGCCCGATGACGAGACCGGCTATGTGAACAGCGGGGAGACCGTACTTATCAAGGTAATCAAAGGCGACAGTTCCGTAAGCGTAAGCCGCAGGATTTTCGAAGCGGGACTTGTGGAATCCGCAGTCGAATTTGACAATTACTTATGCGACAATCACTACGATAAGTCCATCAGCGTAGGCGAGTATGAGATAGAGCAGGGCGCGGATTTTGAAACCATAGCCAAGACTATTACGAGAAGAAGATAATATTGATTATTCAAGGTGCAGGCCGATGTCTGCACCTTTTTCTTGCGTGCAATTCTTTAACGCAACGTTATGATTCTTTGACTAAAATATCTTATATAAATTCAAATCAGGCATTCCCTATAAAGGATTAAGACATTGGCTGAAAAAGATTCTAAAAATCCCCAAATCTATGATGAATACGGGTACCCTTCCGAGAATTACAGCTCCTGCAATGAAGAAGCTGACACCGGGCATGAGTATGCCCCGCCCAAGGAAGCAGACTACGTAAATAAAAAGAGCAAAGCCGGCAAGAAATTTGTTAAGCGGCATGGCGTAATGATTATGCAGACAGCCGCAGTCTGCCTCGCAGTTGTGGTAGTGAAAGATGCTTTCGGCTATGATGTGCTGGCGCATGATCTGTTCAACGACCATGAATACGAGCATTCTGCAATGTTGGCCTATGACGAGGATTTTGTTGAGCCTGAACCCGAACCTGAGCCGGAGCCCACTAAAGAACCGAAGGAAGAGGTTAAAGTCGAAAAAGAAAGGAAAGATAAACCTGACAAATCCTTCCCCACACTACCGAATCTTGAACCAAACGGATATGTTCCGGACTGGGGAGTTTTAGATGAAGAGTACGTAAGACTCGAGCATCCCGACGGTACTATCGACTACATTTACTGTACCGATGGAGTCTGGAACCTTGAAAGAGAATGGTGGATAGACGAGGAGGGTGTTCATTTCGATAACGGAATAGTAATAACAGATTACTATTACGCACCGAATTCCGATTATGAGACCGAACACGCAAAATTTGATGGAAAAGTAAACGGACCATGGTCAGCTTGGTACAATGGCTATGATTATCTGTGGGTCAACAGAGTGGGAACTGAGTATGATGATCTCATAGAGCCGCTTCGAAAGCGTATGCCCATCGGTCCCGTAGGCGGTGCTTCCTATGATGAGGCAACCAATACACTTACTCTTGAAAACTTTAATATGCCCGATGCATTTATCAATGTTAACCTCATGGGTAACGGCTTCAAGATTAAACTGGTAGGACAAAATTACGCCAAAGGGCTTCTTGCATGGGGCTTCTACTACGGTGGCAGCGTAACATTTACCGGTGACGGAACATTGAATCTTTACAATTCCGGAGGCTACGGAATCGATTTAAGAGCAGAGGACAGCCAAAGCTGTATCATGATAGAACCCACAGTAACCCTTGACGTTGAAGGCGGCTACGGAGCAATCATTATAGAAAATTCGCGAGCGGATAAGGGCATTTATTACTTGGAACCCATGATCATGTATGACGCCACGGATATTGACGATACGGAAATAGTAAGATCATTCGGACCATTCGACGGATTAAGCGGCGGCGACCACGAGTTTTATTCGGTTAAAGACGAGGATAATCACATAGTAAAACATCTTATATTTACTTCCAAGGAGGTTGAATAAATGAGCGACGAAATCATCAAAAAGGAAAAAAAGCCTGTTAAGGCAAGTAAAGTTGTGGGACTGATTGTTGTCTTCTTTATATTCTTGGCAATCACCAACCCGGCGATTATACCTTTTCTTTCGCCTGAAACCAAAGAAAGCCTTCAGGGCACCTGGAGCAGAATATTCGGCGACGTAAGCAAGGTATCCCAGACCTTTAAGTTTAATTTCGCAACGCTCTTCCAGATTATTGCGATTATTCTTTTGATGGTTACGATATCTTATATCGTTATATTTGTGGCAGATAAGCTTAAACCAAAGAGCGCAAAAGCAAAGAGCTTTTTGACACTTATTAAGAGTGCCATCAGCTACATCGCTTTCATTTTCGGCTTCTTCTGGTGCCTTTCCGCCATCGGCGTAAATGTAAGCACAATATTTGCAAGCGTCGGAATCTTAACATTGGTTGTAGGCTTCGGTGCTCAGAGCCTTGTGGAAGATTTAATCACCGGTATCTTCCTGGTATTCGAGGACCAGTTTAATGTAGGCGACATCATCGAAGTGGGCGGCTACAGAGGAACTGTCGAAAGCATAGGCATTCGTACAACAGCCATCAAGGATGTGGGCGGTAATATAAAGCTTATCAACAACTCAGATCTTCGAAACATTTTAAACCGTTCGGCCATCGACAGTGTTGCCGTAACGGCGGTCAGCGTATCTTACAGTACGGATTTGGAGAAGGTTGAGAAAGTGTTCGAGACTTTGCTGCCGGCAATTCGTGAAAAATATTCGGACGTTTTCTTAGAAGATCCGAAATATCTCGGTGTACAAGAACTCGGAGAGAGCGGAGTCCTGCTTAAGGTTATCGGTAAGGTAAACGAGAAAGACATTTTCTCGGCCGCACGTCTGTTAAACCGTGAAATAAAGATAGGCTTCGACCAAAACGGCATCGAGATTCCTTTCAACCAGATTGTGGTTCACCAGGGCAAATAAAGAGTTATGTAGCGGAGGCTTCGGCCTCCGCTTTTTCTTTTGATGGCAAATTGACTAAAAAAAGAGGTCACAAAATACGTTACGGGATAATTGTATACAATAATCCAAAATTTCGTTGACATCACCACTTTACTCAGCTAAAATGAATAGCGTTAGGAGTTTAGGGAGGTAATTAGAAATGTCATTAACGTTATCAGAAAAAGCCAAGGCGGTTAAGCCTTCATCAACACTTGCAATCACTGCAAAGGCCAAGGAGCTTAAGAAAAGCGGTGTGGACGTAGTAGGATTCGGAGCAGGCGAGCCTGACTTTAATACCCCCAAGAATATTTGTAATGC
The DNA here is from genome assembly GCA_017553505.1 of Lachnospiraceae bacterium. Taxonomy (GTDB): domain Bacteria; phylum Bacillota; class Clostridia; order Lachnospirales; family Lachnospiraceae; genus UBA1258. The sequence goes on along the minus strand of JAFZLD010000019.1, from coordinate 46,526 downwards.
AGCTATAAAGGCTATCGAGACAGGATTTACGAAGTATACGCCCGCGTCCGGTACCAATGAATTAAAGGCTGCCATCAGTAAGAAGTTCAGAGATTTCAACGGACTTGATTATGCGCCCAATCAGATTGTAATTTCAAACGGCGGTAAACATGCCCTTACCAATATATTTGATGCTATTTTAAATCCCGGTGATGAGGTAATCATCCCCGCACCTTACTGGTTAAGCTATCCCGAGATGGTTAAGCTTTCCGACGGTGTTCCTGTATTTGTATACGGGGCCAAAGAAAACGGATATAAGATTACAGCCGAGCAGCTTGACAAGGCCATTACGGATAAGACTAAGGCATTTGTACTTAATTCTCCCAGCAACCCTACCGGTATGGTGTACTCTAAGAAAGAGCTTCAGGCTCTTGCCGAAGTAATCGTTAAGAGAGACATCTATGTAGTTGCCGATGAAATGTACGAGTACCTTACTTACGATAAGGCTAAGCACGTAAGCATCGCTTCACTCGGTGAAGATATTTATAAACACACCATTACCTGTTCCGGTCTTTCCAAGTCTTATGCGATGACCGGTTGGAGAATCGGTTATACAGGTTCTTCTGTTGAGATTGCGAAGCTCATGTCAGCTATGCAGTCACATGCTACCAGTAACCCCAACTCAATCGCTCAGTTTGCTTCCGTAGAGGCTCTCACAGGTCCTCAGGACGACATGCAGAAGATGAAGGACGAGTTTGATAAGAGAAGAGTGCATATGTATGAGCGCGTTAAGGCAATGCCTTATGTAGACGTAATGAAGCCCGAAGGCGCATTCTACCTCTTTATCGATATGTCTGAAGCACTTAAGAAGAGCTACAAGGGGGAGAATCTTGAAACTAGCGCCAAGCTTGCCGAGCATCTCCTTAATGACTATGCCGTAGCCGTTATTCCTTGTGCGGATTTCGGTTTCCCGACACACATCCGTCTTTCTTATGCAATCAGCATGGAACAGATTGATAAGGGTCTTGATCGAATCGAAACATTCCTTAAGGAACTGAAGTAAGTTTGCATAAAAATATTACGGAAACCAATGTTATGTTAACCACATGGCATTGGTTTTTTAATTTTTTTAAAAAAATTTTTTTGGCATATCTAGTGTGAAGGTTCACATAATAAAATAGATTTTGTGCTTTCTATTCTTTTGGGGGCAAAATCTGTCAAATTCTAACAAAATTGGTATTTGATTTATTAATTGTCACCCTATATAATAAGACTTACACACCGAAAAATGGTTTACAGAACATAACGTTTAACTGAGGAAGAGGAAGCATGCAGTCACAAATTGATGCCTTTATTACTTATTTACATAACGTTAAGAAAATGTCAGAGAATACCGAGCTTTCCTACAAGCGCGACTTAAGTAAGGTCTGCAAATATATGGAAGATCAGGGTATTCATGACCCTGCGGATATTACCGCCACTAATCTTAATTCTTATGTTCTTTTCCTTGAGAAGAACAAGTTCAGTGCTGCCACCATTTCTCGTAATATCGCGTGCATTAAGACCTTCTATCATTACCTTTACAAGGAAGGCAAGGTAAGAGAAGACGCGTCCGAGAGTTTAAAGGCCCCGAAGGTAGAGAAGAAGATTCCTGAGATTCTCACCACTTCAGAAGTGGTAAGACTTCTTGAACAGCCTCAGGGCAACGGCCCCAAGGATATAAGAGATAAGGCGATGCTGGAGCTTTTGTATGCTACCGGTATTCGTGTAAGCGAGCTTATTTCTCTTAAGCTTGATGATGTGAACATGCAGATGAGCTTCATTATCTGTCACGACAGGACCAAGGAACGTGTCATTCCTTTCGGACATGAGGCCAAGGCCGCTGTTCAGAATTATCTCGATCATGCAAGAGAAAGCATGCTTGATGACAAGAATGAGCAGACTCTCTTTGTTAACTGTTCCGGGCAGCCTATGTCGAGACAGGGCTTCTGGAAGCTTATCAAATATTATGCTAAGCAGGCGGGCATTGAGGCAGACATCACGCCTCATACGTTAAGACATTCTTTTGCGGCTCACCTTGTGGAGAACGGAGCGGATTTAAGAAGCGTTCAGGAGATGCTCGGACACTCAGATATCTCTACCACGCAGGTATATGCCAATATGAATCATTCGAGAATCAGAGATGTGTACAGCAAGGCACATCCGAGAGGATAGCGTTTTTTACTATCCGAATGACACCTAAAAGTGTCATGGCCGTAGCGTTTTTAGTAAGGTAAATCGTTAGCCGATAATTGCGATGTAAAAACGCAGGTCCGAGAGGATAGCGTATAATAAAATGGATTTCACGGTCGGGTTACTTATTGAAGTGGCCCGACTGTTTTGTTATCATGATTAATATGAAAAAGACAATTTATGCGGACAATGCGGCTACCACCAAGCTTTGTGACGAAGCTTACGAGGCGATGCAACCATACTTTAAGGAAATATATGCCAATCCCTCGCAGAGCTATGCGGCGGGTTCTCTTGCCAAGAGAGGGCTCAATGATGCAAGGCGTGCGATTGCCGAGTCCTTGTCTGCTTTTGACAAAGAAATAGTGTTTACTTCAGGAGGCTCCGAAGCCGATAATCTTGCGCTGATAGGAGTAATGGATGCGTGCCGTGATAAGGGCAGACATCTGATTACGACCGATATAGAGCATAAGGCGGTGCTGGAGACCGCTAAGTACCTTGAGCGGAACGGTGCGCGTGTTACATATGTGCATGTCGGCGCCGACGGCAGGGTTAATCCGGAGGATATTGAGCGAGCGATATGCGGTGATACGGTCTTGATTTCGGTGATGACTGCCAATAACGAAACCGGCACACTCCAGCCGATTGAGGAAATCGGTAAGATTGCCAAGGCTCACGGAGTGCTGTTTCATACGGATGCGGTGCAGGCTTACGGAAAGATTGAGCTTAGCCCCGAGAAGATGAATATTGATTTGCTTAGCGCCTCGGCTCACAAGTTTAACGGGCCGAGAGGTGCGGGATTCCTGTATGTTAAAAGGGGTACGCCGATAAGCTCGTTTATACATGGCGGAAGCCAGGAGTACGGACTGCGTGCCGGCACGGAGAACGTGCCGGGGATTGTGGGAATGGCGGCCGCTGCGGCGGTATCGTTAGAGAAGATGGCTGAACGTGCCGAGTACGAAGCCATGCTTACAAAGCGCCTTCATGGCGGCGTTATGAAACGCCTTGAAGGCGTAAGTGTTAACGGCAGTATGGATTACAGGCTTCCGGGCGTCATTAATTTTTCTTTTGCCGGGGTGGAAGGAGAATCGCTTTTGATATCCCTTGATATGAAGGGCATATGCGTCTCTACGGGCTCTGCGTGCGTTATGAGCACTGATACACCTTCACACGTCATTACGGCGATTACAGGGGACGAGGAGCGCGCAAGACAGTCTATAAGATTCTCGCTCGGTCACGAGAACACTGTCGAGGAAGTAGATTACATTATCGACGCGCTTGGTGAGAGCGTTGATTATTTAAGAAGATTAAGAGAGTAATAATGGATAGGAAAAAAGTTGTTGTCGGGCTTTCGGGAGGCGTAGATTCTTCCGTTGCTGCCCTTCTTTTGCAAAAGAACGGATACGAAGTCATAGGCGTCACCATGAAGCAGTTTAAGGAAGAAACTTTTTCGGGTGATGCGGCCGAAGTGGCGCGTGTGCTTGGTATTAAGCATATTATTGAGGATGTGTCCGATAAGTTTAAGGCTACGGTGATGGAGTATTTCGCAAGCGAGTACGAAAAGGGCAGAACGCCAAATCCCTGTACGCTTTGCAATCCTGCGATTAAGTGGGACATGCTGACCGCGGTTGCCGACAGAGAAGGCGCGTATTACGTTGCGACGGGGCATTATGCCAATATCGATATGGTTAACGGGCGCTATTCGGTTAAGAACGCGACTACGGCCACCAAGGACCAGACATATGCGCTTTGTAACCTCACTCAGGAGCAACTGTCGCGGACTTTGATGCCTCTCGGACAGTATGAAAAGAGCGAGGTACGCAAGGTGGCTGAGGATGCCGGCATTCCTGTGGCTCACAAAGCCGACAGCCAGGATATCTGTTTTATTCCCGACGGCGATTATGCGGGATTCCTGAAGCGTTTTACGGGCAAGGATTTTAAGAACGGTTCTTTTGTGGACAAGAACGGTACTGTTATCGGAGAGCATAAGGGAATTGTCAATTACACCATCGGTCAGCGCAAGGGACTTAACCTTGCTATGGGGCATCCCGTGTTTGTGACGGGAATCGATGCGGCCCGTAATGCGGTGGTTATCGGGGAAAACGAAGATTTGTTTACGACTTCTTTTGCCGTGAAAGATGTGAACTTTATGGCGGGAGACGAGAGCATGCTTCCAAGGACTCTTATGTGCAAGATAAGATATGCGCATAAGGGCGAGGAGTGCGTTCTTTCTAAGGGTGCAGACGGCGTATTCAGGGCAGAGTTTAAGAATCCGGTACGCGCAATTACACCGGGTCAAACAGCGGTTTTCTACGACGGAGAGTATGTTTTTGCAGGTAGCGTAATCGTTTGATTCGGTAAATTTTAGTAAATTTTCTTGGTTTTTTGGGTAGGAAAAAGCAATACATGGTTAGTAAAGGAAACTTCCTCTTAGGTAAAATCTAGTAAAAGGATTTACAAGAGGAGGTTTCTTTTTATGTTGGATACACTTAAGCAGGCGGTTAATCCGTATCTTCCTTCGTGGGAATATGTGCCCGACGGCGAGCCTTATGTGTTCGGCGACAGGGTTTATGTGTACGGTTCGCATGATTTCTTTAACGGCGATGTATATTGTATGGGCGATTATGTGTGCTGGTCGGCACCTGTGGACGATCTCGGCGCCTGGAGATACGAGGGCGTGATTTATCGTAAGGATCAGGAGCCCGGCAATGATGATTTGCAGGGTAACCTTTATGCTCCCGACGTGGCTGTGGGCCCCGACGGAAGATATTACCTTTACTACACTATCAGTAACGACTGCACGGTTTCTGTTGCGGTGTGCGACACTCCCGCAGGTAAGTATGAGTTTTATGACCATGTTCACTATAAAGACGGTACTCTTCTTGGCAAGAGCGGCAAGGAAGACCCGCAGTTCGATCCCGGCGTACTTCGTGAGGGAGATAAGGTTTATCTCTATACAGGATTCTGCGGATACGGAGACAAGTCCAGACGCGGCCCCATGTGTACGGTTCTGGGACCCGATATGGTTACGATAGAAGAGGACCCCGTATTTATCGCCAAGAGCTCCGCTTATTCATCCGAGAGCGATTCTTACTTCGGACATGAGTTTTTCGAGGCTCCTTCGATTCGTAAGAAAGGTGAGTATTATTACTTTATTTATTCATCGATTAAGTTCCACGAGCTTTGCTACATGATGAGCAAGAATCCGCGTGAAGGCTTCGAGTACAAGGGTGTTCTTGTAAGCGGCGGCGACCTTCATATCGATACTTACAAGCCTGCCGAGAAATGCGCTTATTATACAGCCAATAACCACGGCAGCATGGTGCAGATTAAGGATGACTGGTTTATTTTCTACCACAGACACACCAACGGCACCAATTACAGCCGTCAGGGTTGCTTTGAAAAGCTTACCCCCAATGCGGACGGCACCTTCAAGCAGGCGGAGATGACCTCTTGCTGCGGACTTAAGCCGTTAGCGGGCAAGGGCGAATATCCTACCTACATCGCATGCAACCTCTTTAACGATATAGATATGACTTATGTTGCATGGTCGGGCTGGATGGATGACAGATTCCCCAAGATTACTCAGGAAGGCCGTGACGGCGACGAGAACTACGGCTACATCGCCAACATGCGCGACACCGCTACTGCAGGCTTTAAATACTTCGATTGCAAGGGCATTAAGAAGATTTCGGCCAAGACCAAAGGCTACGCCACCGGCGAGCTTCAGGTTAAGACATCCTGGGACGGTCCCGTTCTTGGCTCCATTCCGATCGGCTACGCTAATGTATGGCACTACACCGAAGCCGACATCACCGTTCCCGACGGCGTAAACGCCCTTTACTTCACTTTCAAGGGCCAGGGACATTTGCAGTTCGCAGCGTTTGTACTTGAATAATTCTTTTTCATAGTGTATATTGCTTAAGTACCGGATGCGTGCATCCGGTACTTTTTAAATCTCGTGCCGTTTATCGGTACGCCTGAGCATATGCAGTCCCGTTTATCGGGGGCAATGCGAAATTCCTATTTATTTTTTACGTAATACTGCTATTTGGCGAAGAAAAAATCGTAATCGCTGCTATTACTTCGCCATAAAAATCTTCTCGAAGGAGGAATAGACGAAGTAATTACTCGTATTTGTCAATCTGCTTCGCCACTTGAAACGCTGATTTGCAGTTTTGGCGAAGAGAAAACCGCAAAAGCGCAATTTACTTCGCCATAACAAAAATCGATGATCGAAAATGGCGAAGCAAATACAGTAAAAGGCAGAATCACTTCGCCGCATTTTAAAGCGTAGAGTGAGGAATGGCGAAGTGAAAATAGAAAAAGCTCGAATTACTTCGCCGAAATACCAAAGTGAAGATAGTAGATGGCGAAGTAAATATCGCTAAAAGCAGAATCACTTCGCCACATTTAAAAGCGCAGAGTGAGGAATGGCGAAGTAAAAATAGAAAAAGCTCGAATTACTTCGCCGAAACCTAAATACGAAGAAATGAAATGGCGAAGCAAACATCGCTAAAAGCAAAATTTCTTCGCCAAAACAGAAATCGATGCCTAAAAATTGGCGAAGCAAATTCAGAAAAAGCCAAAATTACTTCGCCGGAGCAACGAAACACACGAGAAGAGTGGCGAAGTGAAAGGCGCAAATAGGAGAATCACTTCGCCGGAACGCCAAATCAGCAGTATTATCAACTAATTCTCAAAAAGGAGATACGAATAATGGCTAAGAAGTACAGAAACCACACACAGGAAGAGTGGGCAAGTGACCTGCGAATCAAAGCAGAGAAGAGATTAGAACTGCTGAACGATACTATTGAGAGAATCGAGGCAAATTTGACTACTGCGCCGGAGGGAATGCTGAGGGATGTTCATCACAGAGACGGCTATCAATATTACTGGCGCAGAAACACGTGTGACAGAAGCGGAAGATACATATCCAAAACCGATACCGATAAGGTTCGTTCCTTAGCAAATAAAGAATATCAGACCAAATTCTTACAAGCGGCCAAAAAGGAGAGAGAATCGCTTGAAAACTATTTGCAAATCGTAAAAAGCAATCCTGTTGAGGCAGTATTCGAAGACATAAGAGAAGCCCGAAAACCCTTCATTATTCCATTCATTACTCCCGACGATACCTACATCACCGCCTGGCAATCCAAAGACTATGCCCCGGGATACTTTGCGCCGGACTATCCGGAATACTATACGGCTAAGGATGAACGGGTTCGCTCGAAGGCCGAAGAGAACATAGCGAACCTTCTTAAAATGAACAACGTCCCCTACCACTACGAGTTCCCGATAATAATAGACGAAGAAGAGAGGCGACCGGACTTTCTGTGCCTGAATGTGAGGACGAAAAAAGAATTCATCTGGGAGCACTTCGGAATGATGGACAACCTCGACTACGCGCAAAGGAATGTTGATAAAATAAACAGAATGGCCGCGAACGGTTACATCCACGGCCATAACTGCATATTTACTTTTGAAACTTCGATTCAGCCGCTTAACACCAGAATCATTCAGATAATGATAGATAAGTTCCTGCTGTGACGGGTAAGGCCACCATCACAATTTCACGTACGTAGGAATCCTATCCTTGAATACGCTGTAATACTTGAAGCCACAGTCACGAAGAATCTGCTCGGCTACATCGAAAGCACCGGCTACATTCTCGGGCTTGTGGGCGTCGGAGCCGACGGTGATTATCTCGCCGCCTTTTTCCTTGTAGGCGCGGACGATGTCGATGCAGGGATTGGGCTGGGACATACCTTTCTTCCAAAGAGCGGAAGTGTTAATCTCGATACCCTTTTCGTTCTCAAGGAGAATGTTGATTACTTCGTCGGTGTAGTTCTTGTAATCCATGGAGTTATACACAGCCTCGCCGCCGGGAACGGTGCGGACGATGTAGTCCATGTGACCGAGTACGTCGAAGTTCGTGAACTGCTTAATGTTTCGAAGCATTGCTTCATAATATTCATTCACGGCTTCCTTAACAGTCTTGCCTTCGTAGTAGCGGGGCTCGTAGGTGTCGATGCCGTTGACTACGTGGATGGAACCGATTACAAAATCAAACTCGTGTGAGCGTGCCAGAACCGCGTTCTTACGGAAAGCGGATTCCACCATTCCGAGCTCGATACCGAAGCCGATGGTGATCTGATCTTTATAACGCTCGCGGAGATTCAAAAGTTCATATAAATAAGAATCTACATTTAAATCCCATGCGCCTTCGGGGAACATTTCGGTCTCGCCGTAGTCGAAATCATTATGCTCTGTGATATTGATGTGGGTAAGTCCTTTGGAAATGGCGCTTTCTACCATATCCTTAAGGGGAGCTTTGGAATCTGCGCTGAAAGAAGAGTGCATGTGCTGGTCTGCAAGAATTGGCATATCAGTGTCCTCCATATATGTGATGAAGCGGTATGAGAAAACCGCTTTGAATAATTTACAAAAAAATTATATCATCGAATTCTTTTTGGTAAAACCATAAGATTTTACTAAATTAATTAAGAGAAGTATTGAATTTTGTTTCTAAATACTATAAAATAATTGCGCTGACAAAATTTTGACAATAACGTGTAGCAGCGGAAGTGTCAAAATAAAATATATTTATATTCCAGGAGGAAATTAAAATGGCAGTAAAAGTAGCAATTAATGGTTTTGGCCGTATCGGTCGTCTTGCATTCAGACAGATGTTCGGCGCAGAAGGTTTTGAAATCGTTGCAATCAACGATCTTACCAGCCCTGAAATGCTTGCACATTTGTTAAAGTATGACTCAACACAGGGTCGTTACGAACTTTGCGACAAGGTTTCTTTCGGTGAAGATTCCATCTCCGTTGACGGAAAGAAGATCACAATTTACAAGGAAGCAGATGCTCACAACCTTCCTTGGGGCAAGCTTGGCGTAGACGTAGTACTTGAGTGCACCGGTTTCTATACAAGCAAGGATAAGGCACAGGCTCACATCGATGCAGGTGCTAAGCACGTTATTATCTCTGCTCCCGCAGGTAATGACCTTCCTACCATCGTTTACAACGTTAACCACCAGAATCTTACCAAGGACGACAAGATCATCTCTGCAGCATCCTGCACCACTAACTGTCTTGCACCTATGGCTAAGGCTCTTAACGATCTCGCAGCTATCAAGTCCGGTATCATGTGCACCATCCACGCTTACACTGGCGACCAGATGACACTTGACGGACCTCAGAGAAAGGGCGACAAGAGACGTTCTCGTGCAGCAGCTTGCAACATCGTTCCCAACTCAACAGGTGCAGCTAAGGCAATCGGCCTTGTTATTCCTGAGTTGAACGGTAAGCTCATCGGCGCAGCACAGAGAGTACCTACCCCTACAGGTTCTACCACAATCCTTACCGCTGTTGTAGAAGGCAACGTTACCAAGGATCAGATCAATGCAGCTATGAAGGCAGCTTCTAACGAGTCCTTCGGTTACAACGAGGATGAAATCGTTTCTTCCGATATCGTAGGAATGAGATTCGGTTCTCTCTTCGATGCTACTCAGACCATGGTTCTTCCTCTTGACAACGGAACCACTCAGGTTCAGGTTGTTTCATGGTATGACAACGAGAACTCTTACACCAGCCAGATGGTTCGTACCATCAAGCACTTCGGAAGCCTTCTTAAGTAATTTGGTTTCTTAAAGGTTAAGAACTAATGTGGGCCCGGTCCGGCTAGGGCCGGGTCCATCTTTATGTAATAAAATAAATCCAATTGGAGGACATTCATCATGGCATTAAACAAGAAAACTGTTGATGATTTTAGTGCTAAGGGTAAGCGCGTACTTGTACGTTGCGACTTTAACGTACCCCTTAAGAACGGTGAGATTACTGACGATACCCGTATCGTTGCAGCTCTTCCCACCATCCAGAAGTTAATGAAAGACGGCGGCAAGGTTATCCTTTGCTCCCACCTTGGCAAGGTTAAAGAAGGACCCAACGAGAAGGAATCTCTTGCACCTGTAGCTAAGGCTCTTTCCGCTAAGCTTGGTAAGGAAGTTGTTTTCGTTGCTGATTACAACGTTACCGGCGAAGCAGCTACCAAGGCTGTTGAAGCTATGAAGGAAGGCGATGTAGTACTCCTTCAGAATACCCGTTTCCGTATGGAAGAAGAGACCAAGCCCGCTAAGGCAGGCGAGAAGTTTGCTGAAGAACTTGCAGCTCTTTGCGATGACTATGTATGCGATGCATTCGGTTCTTCTCACAGAGCACACGCATCTGTATCCGTAGTTACCAAGTTTGTTCGTGCTAAAGGCGGCAACTGTGCAGTTGGTTACCTTATGCAGAAAGAAATCAACTTCCTCGGCAACGCAGTTGAGAACCCTGTACGTCCTTTCGTAGCAATTCTCGGCGGCGCTAAGGTAGCTGATAAGTTAAACGTTATTGATAACCTCCTTGAGAAGGCTGATACCCTCATCATCGGTGGCGGTATGGCATTCACCTTCTTAAAGGCTCAGGGCTACGAAATCGGTAAGTCTCTCGTTGATATGGAGAAGATTGATTACTGTAAGGAAATGATGGCTAAGGCTGAAAAGCTTGGTAAGAAGCTTCTTCTTCCCGTAGATACCACCGTTGCTGCAGGCTTCCCCGATCCCATCGACGGACCCATCGAAGTATCTGTTGTAGCTTCCAACGCTATTCCTGCTGACAAGGAAGGTCTTGATATCGGACCCAAGACCGCAGAACTTTACGCTGACGCTGTTAAGTCTGCTAAGACCGTTGTTTGGAACGGACCTATGGGCGTATTCGAGAACCCCACTCTTGCAAAGGGTACCTTATCTGTAGCAAAGGCACTTGCTGATGCATCAGCTACCACCATCATCGGTGGCGGTGACTCCGCAGCAGCTGTTAACCAGATGGGCCTTGGCGACAAGATGAGCCACATCTCTACCGGTGGTGGCGCTTCCTTGGAGTTCCTTGAAGGTAAAGAGCTTCCCGGCGTTTACGCAGCAGATGATAAATAAGATACGGAGGAATTAAATATGTCCAGAAGACGTATTATTGCCGGCAACTGGAAGATGAACAAGACTCCCAGCGAGGCAGTTGCACTTTGTGCAGAATTAAAAGACTTAGTTAAGAACGATGCAGTTGACGTAGTATACTGCGTACCTGCAATCGATATCGTACCTGTTGTAGAGGCTGTTAAGGGCACTAACGTTAAGGTTGGCGCTGAGAACTTCTACATCGAGGACAAGGGCGCTTTCACAGGCGAAATTTCCGCTCCCATGCTCAAGGATGCAGGTGTTGAGTACATCATCATCGGCCATTCCGAGAGAAGAGATATCTTCGGCGAGAACGATATCCTTATCAACGCTAAGGTTAAGAAGGCTTTTGCTGCAGGCTTAAAGCCCATCCTTTGCTGTGGTGAGTCCCTTGCACTTCGTAAGGCAGGCACTTACAAGGAATGGATTGAAAGACAGATTAAGTGGGACCTTTCTGACGTAACTGCAGATCAGGTTAAGAACCTTGTAATCGCTTACGAGCCTATCTGGGCTATCGGTACAGGCGAAACCGCTACAGCTGACCAGGCTGAAGAAGTTTGCAAGCTTATCCGTGACCTCATCGCTAAGATGTACGATGCAGCTACTGCAGAGGCAGTACGTATCCAGTACGGCGGATCCATGAACGCAGGCAATGCCGCAGAGCTTCTTTCTAAGCCCGACATTGACGGCGGCCTCATCGGTGGCGCTTCACTTAAGCCTGACTTTGGTCAGATCGTTAACGCTTAATTCGCGTTACACACATAAGACATACAACAAAGGCCATCGGCGTTATGCCGGTGGCCTTTTATCATACCCATAATTATTAATACCTTTTACACAGCCTGGGCTGTAGATAAGTTGTAGTACATGCCTTTGCGTGCCAGCAACTCTTCGTGAGTACCTTCTTCAACGATACGACCGTCGTCGACTACAAAGATGCGGTCAGCACGACGAATGGTAGATAAGCGGTGTGCAATTACGAAGGATGTACGTCCCTTAAGAATTGCTGCAATGCCGGCCTGTACCATGAGTTCGCTTTTGGTATCGATGGAAGAGGTGGCCTCGTCTAAGATTAAGATCTTAGGATCGGAGAGGATAGTGCGGGCAAAAGCAATAAGCTGGCGCTGTCCTACGGATAATCCGCTGCCTCGCTCTGCAAGCTCCGTGTCATAGCCCTTTTCGAGCTTCATGATGAAGTCGTGAGCATTAACGGTCTTAGCGGCTGCTTCGATTTCCTCGTCAGTAGCATCGAGCTTACCGTAGCGGATGTTCTCACGAATGGTACCACTGAAGAGGAAGTTGTCCTGAGTCATGATGCCCATCTGGTTACGAAGGCTTTCGATGGTGACATCTTTAACATCGTGACCGTCGATAAGTACGCGACCCTTTTCGGCATCGTAGAAACGGCTGATAAGGTTGACAACCGTTGTTTTGCCGGCACCGGTAGGACCTACAAGGGCTATCATTTCGCCGGGCTTAATGTCGAAGGACACGTCTTTAAGTACCTTAACACCGTCCTCGTAAGAGAATGTTACGTCGTCAAAAGTAACCGAGCCTTCAATGTCGGGCATAATCGCTACGCCTTCACCGTCACGAATCTCGGGCGGCGTATCCATAACTTCAAATACACGTTCAGCCGCAGCGATATTGCTGATAAGCTGATTGTAGAAATCGCCGAGGTTGGCAATAGGCTGCCAGAAGAGGCTTATGTATGTACCGAAAGCAAGAAGAGTACCGATTGAAAGCTTATCAATACCGATTACCTTAATGCCTACAAAGTACATTGCAAAAGAACTTACAGCCCAGCTGATTTCAATAAATGAGTTGTACATATCATTGATACGAACAGCCTTTAAAAAGCTTCCCTTGTGTTCGCTGATAAGATTATCGAAGGTATCAAGGGTTTCGCCCTCGGCATTGTACGACTTAACGATACGAATGCCTGCGATTTCTTCGTGTACAAAAGCGCTTACGTTGGAAGATTTCTTTCGCACGATTTTCCAGTTCTTATGGCACAGATTCTCAAGGGTGAGAAGTGACACAAGAAGGATGGGAAGACCGGCCATGGCTGCAAGAGCAAGCCTAAAATCCTTAACCAGCATGACTACAATAATTGCTATAAGCATAACCGCATCGGGTATGAGAGTAAGCACCAGCTTCTCGAGCACACCTTTAAGTGCGTTAACGTCGCTGATTACACGCGACAGTATCTTGCCGGTAGGTCTTGAATCGAAGAACTTAAAATCAAGCTTCTGTAAATGATCGAAGAGTTCTTCTCTGATTGTCTTTATTGCACTGTTGGTGACCTTGGCCATAATGTGCATACGTAGTTTAACTAACAGAATCCATATGATATTGACGGCCAAAGCAATGCCTATGAGCACCGCAAGTCCCTTGAAATCCTTAACTGTAATATAATCGTCCACCGCGGATTCGATAAACAGCGGATTTATGATACTTACGGTGACGCAATAAGCCATTATGAGAAGTACGGTCACGATAGACTTCTTGTAGTCGAGAAGATAAGTAAGTAATCTCTTTACAGTGACTGACTTCTTAACGTCACTTTGCCATTCGTCTTCTTTAAAGGAGTTGACTGCCATAAATTACGCCTCCTTTCTTAACTCTAATTCGGGCTCGCCGTACTGGGACACGTAGGTCTCGTAGTATAAGCCTTTCTTTAAGAGAAGCTCATCATGTGTACCGCGCTCGGCGATGCGACCTTCGTTGAGAATAATGATTTCGTCAGCATCCTTAACGGCGCTGATACGGTGAGCGATAATAATTTTAGTAGTGTCTTTAAGTTCAGAAAGTGTTTCCTGGATCTTTCTTTCGGTCTCCATGTCGAGAGCGGAAGTGGAGTCATCCATGATGAGGATGGGGTGCTTCTTGGCAAGAGCACGCGCAATGCTGATACGCTGCTTCTGACCGCCGGAAAGTCCCACGCCACGCTCACCTATGATGGTCTCGTATTCGTCATCCATCTTCTCGATGAAATCGTCCGCGCAAGCCTTGCGGGATGCTTCACGAATTACCTTATCGCTGATGTGGGGTTTGTCACCCATCCTGATGTTCTCGGAAATCGTATCGGAGAACAGGAACACATCCTGCATGATAAGCGAGATGGAACCACGAAGAGTACCTAAGCTTAAGTCCTTAATATCAACTCCGTCGAGACATATACGACCGGAAGTTGCGTCATAAAGCCTGGTTAGAAGTGATACGACCGAAGTCTTGCCTGCACCGGTAGCTCCCATAATACCGAGAGTCTTACCGCTCTTAACTTCAAAAGAAATATCCGACAAAATCTCGTGCATATCCTCCTTGTGGAAAGATACGTTCTCGAAGCGAATATCGCCGTGTACTACAGGAAGAGCCACAGGATTCTCAGGCTCAACGATTTTGGAAGCCTCCTCGTAAATCTTGTTAATCTTCTTGTAAGAAGCAATAGCGCTTGCAAAGCTGTTGGTAAGCCATCCGAGCATTTCCATGGGCCAGACGATGTTCTGTGAGTATGCAACGAATGCGGACACCTCACCGAGAGTCATTTTGCCCTTTAAATACATGTATCCGCCCCCGAAAAGAATGAGGAAGGGTAAGATACGTGATATGAACTGGAAATACGGATAATACTTAACGAATGTTTCGGTTTCTTTGATGCTAAGCTCGCAGTATTTCTCATTGTGTTTCTTGAACTTTTCAATTTCGTGCTTTTCTCTTGCAAAAGCCTTAACGGTTCTTACGCCGCCGATGTTTTCCTCGGCAGTAGTGTTAAGTACCGCATTTTCTTCGGAGATGTCTTCGTATACCTTATCAAGCTTCTTTTCGAGTAAGAAGGCAAGTACACCGCAGATACCCATGGAAATCACGGGAATAACGGTAAGCGGAAGACTTAGTCTCGACATACAGAAGATGATGATAACCGTGTGGATGAACACCTCGATAATAAGCATCGATACGTAAGAGAGTGCATCCCAGATACGGTCGATATCATCCTTAACGCGGGCCATTATTTCGCCTGTGTTGTTCTTGTCAAAAAAAGCTGTGTCCAAATGCTCCACATGCACGAACAAATCGCGCCTTAAGTGGCAGGCTATGTTAACGGATACATAATCGAATATGTACTCCTTAATATACTGGAATATAAATCGGCCTACTCCTATAAGCAGTATTCCCGCAAGAAGCAGGTTAACATATCGATTGTCGCCCCCAAGGATTACATCATCCACCAGATGCAAGATGATCTGAGGGGAGAGCATGTCAAGTGATACAGACAGTACAAGCGCAAGTACAGCGCATATATAATGAACCGCATACTTTTTGATATAGTATTTCAGTTTAAATTTTGTTTTGGTGTTACGTGTTTTAATAAAAATCCCTCCTAAATTGTCCCCAAACAGGTATTTTGAGCGTTTTTTTGCACAAAAAAACGGCGGGAACATAAACTGCTTCCGCCGTGAGTGTACGCTTTTAAATTAAGTCTTGCGACTTCAAGTCGCCATTCTTTAAGATTCAGACTCAATCAAAATCCTGTCCGGAGGCAGCAAAAATGTTTGTATTCACTGTAGATGCAAATACTTTGGATGCGACAATCGCGTTAGTCATGTTAATCATTTTTTTACCTCCTTTTCATAGTATTATCCGCGGTGAACGGACACGTTTACGATAACCCGTTATTTGACTGTTGTCAAGCACAAATTATAGTAATATATTTATTTTTGTCAGATAAATTAATTTGAAAACCGAAGGAGTCATGAATTTTCATGCTTAAAATTATAATAAAACTGTTTGTCAAAGATTCTGAAAACGTTACCGATCAGAGAGTAAGAGAGCGCTACGGTGTAGTCTTAAGCGGATATGGAATTTTCTTAAATATCCTTCTTTTTGCAATAAAATATGTTGCCGGAATACTCAGTGCGTCAATAGCAATGACGGCAGATGCTTTCAATAACTTATCAGATGCAGGTTCGTCACTTATTTCCGTTATCGGATTTAAGTTTGCGGGCAAGAAGCCCGACCCGGACCATCCTTACGGACACGGGCGTATCGAGTATATTGCGGGACTTATAGTTTCACTGGCGATAATCCTTATGGGATATGAGATTGTGAGGGATTCTTTTAAGAAGATTATCCACCCCGAAGACATCAATTTTTCCTATGTTTCTGTTGCCATTTTGTTAGCAGGTGTTTTGGTAAAATTATACATGTCGTTCTATTTGAGGCATTACGGCAAGCTGATAGATTCGGCGGTACTTACGGCTACGGCGACGGATGCTCTTTCCGACACAATTTCCACGGCAACCGTTATACTTGCGACTGTTCTCTATGCGGTTTTTGGATGGAGACTCGATGGTTACAGCGGCTTACTGGTAGGCGCGCTTATTATTTTTGCGGGTCTTAAATCGGCCAAAGAAACCGTGAGCCCGCTCCTTGGTGAACCGCCCACAGCGGAGTTTATCGATAAGGTAGAGGCAATAGTTACAAGCTACGATGAGATCCAGGGTATGCATGACCTGATGGTTCATAATTACGGCCCCGGAAGACTTATTATTTCGCTTCATGCCGAGGTGCCGGACAGCGGTAATATCAATGAACTTCACGATGTTATCGACAATGCCGAAGCCAGATTGTCGCGGGAACTTAACTGCTCCGCGGTAATACACATGGACCCTGTAAGAGTAGGGGATCCTTTTACCGACAGCCTCAAAGAAATGGTTAAGGGCATAGCAGCGTCTATGGATGAAAAGATGACTATTCATGACTTCAGAATAGTTACGGGCCCTACCCATACAAATTTAATATTCGATGTGCTTGTGCCTTATCATGTTAAGATGAGTGACGATGAAGTGATTGAGAATATTAAAAAAGAAGTATACAAGAATGACAAAAAGTTTAATTGTGTGGTTACCATAGACAGAGATTATGTCAACAGATAAAATGTCCAAAAAATCACAAAAATTGTCTGAATTTGTTGACATAATAGAATATTATGGTAAACTAGATTATGTCAACAGCAAAACGGGGGATTTTCTATGATTTCACTTGAAGAGGTTTTAAAAGTTGCTAAAGTGGCAGGTGCCAGTGACGTACATTTAACTGTAGGTTTACCGCCTAAGATGCGTGTTAACGGAGATCTTATCAATATGGACTTCCAGAAGATGCTTCCTCCCGACACCCAGGCAGTAGCCGATGAAATCATGAACGACAAGCAGAAGGCAATATTCGCCGAGAAAGGTGAATTCGATATGTCCTTCTCTATCCCTATGCTCGGAAGATACAGAGTTAACGTATATCATCAGCGTGGCTCTGTTGCCATGGCATTCAGACTTGTAGGTACTCAGGTGCCTTCACCCGAATCTCTTGGTATTCCCGAGAGCGTAATTGAACTTGCACAGCGTAAGAGAGGTCTTGTACTTGTAACCGGTCCCACAGGTTCCGGTAAGTCTACGACCCTTGCTGCGATTATAGATAAGATTAATCAGACAAGAGATGCACACGTTATTACTCTTGAAGACCCTATCGAGTATCTTCATCAGCATCAGATGTCAATGGTTAACCAGCGTGAAATCGGTATTGACTCGGGTAACTATGCCAATGCCTTAAGAGCTGCGCTTCGTGAAGACCCCGACGTTATTCTTGTGGGCGAGATGCGTGACTTTGAGACTATCAGCGTAGCCATTACCGCAGCCGAGACCGGTCACCTTGTTCTTTCGACGCTTCATACCATCGGTGCGGCCAGCACTGTGGACCGTGTAATTGACGTATTTCCGCCTCATCAGCAACAGCAGATACGTATACAGTTATCTAACGTATTAGAGGCAGTTATTTCACAGCAATTGATACCTACTGCAGACGGAAAGGGACGTGTTGCCGCTTTTGAGGTAATGCATGCCAATCATGCAGTGCGTAATCTTATACGAGAAGGAAAGTCTCACCAGCTCATGAGCGTTATTCAGACGAACAGGAAGGCCGGCATGATTACAATGGACGAAGCCTTGACGCAACTCTATTACAGTGGTAGAATTGCCAAAGATAGCGCAATCGAATTTGCACAGGACGTTGAGGGCATGGAAATTAAGCTCGGCTGATTGGGGAGTCAGCTGCTTAGAAGGTATATCCTGTTAAAATCGGTATTGAGAGGTCACTCTTTCACGGAAGCGCTATCGCTTTAACGGAAGATGATGACAAGTGAGTTATGCGGCAATCGTAAAGATTGATAATAAACTATGGGGGTAGTTTATGGCATACTACGGTCAGAAAAAAATCAGGTTAGGGGAACTTTTGGTAGATGGCGGCGCCATCACCAGAGAGCAACTCGAAACAGCACTTGCTCAACAGAAAGTATCCAGGCGCAAGCTTGGTGAGATTCTGGTTGATTCTAATATGGTCACGGAAGAGAACATAGCAGAGACTCTTGCGGGTCAGCTTCATTATGCGATGACTGACCTTGTCAATGCGACTGTGCCTTCCGAAATCTTAGCTTTGGTACCTGCTCAGGTACTTCGTAAAAACAAAGCTTTACCCATTGGATATGCACCGGATAATGTGAATATTTTGAGGGTGGCTATGGCCGACCCTTTGGATCTTGATGCCATTGATGATATTTCCATCATCACAGGCTGTCAGGTAGAACCCGTCGTTACCACTCCGAGAGCCATTGTGCTTGCTCTCGACAGGCTTTACGGCTCCGAGGATATGGACTCGGCACTTGAAGAGTACACCAAGGAGAAGTTAGCACGAGTTACCGAAGTGGATGACGATTCATCGGACGATGTCAACAATTCGCCTATCGTAATGCTCGTTAAGGATTTAATCGAGAAAGCTGCACTTAAGCGCGCTTCCGATATCCACATCGAAGCACTCGAGAGCGGCGTACGTGTTCGTTTCCGTATTGACGGTGCTCTCTACGAATACAGAAGATATCCCAAGGAATTATTACCCGCAATCGTAGCCCGTATCAAGATTATCGGCGGCATGGATATATCCGAGAAACGTAAGCCTCAGGACGGTCGTATCACACAGACCGTTGAGCGCACCGAGTACGATATCCGTGTATCCGTTCTTCCTACTGTTTACGGTGAAAAGATAGTTATGAGACTTCAGGTCAAGAAGTCCCTTACACGTAATAAAGCGGAACTTGGCTTAAGAGATTGGGAAATGAAGCATTTTGACCACATCATTTCCAACCCTCACGGAATCTTGCTTGTAACCGGTCCTACAGGTTCGGGTAAGTCTACGACCCTTTACACCGCACTTTCTGAACTTAACAAAGAAGACGTTAACATCATAACCGTTGAAGACCCCGTCGAGGCCAATATCGACGGCATCAATCAGGTACAGGTTAACAACAAAGCGGAGCTTACCTTTGCATCCTCCTTGCGTTCCATCTTACGTCAGGACCCGGATATCATCATGATCGGTGAGATTCGAGACAAAGAAACGGCGGAGATAGCAGTTCAAGCTTCCATCACAGGTCACCTGGTAGTATCGACACTGCATACCAACTCTGCAGCCAGCACCATTACCCGTCTTGAAGACATGGGCGTTGAAGGTTACCTGATAGCTGACTCGGTAATCGGTGTAATTGCTCAGCGACTTGTCAGAAGACTCTGTCCCGAATGCAAGCAGGCTCACGACGCAACAGCAGAAGAGCGAGAGATTCTTAACATTAAGGACAATGAACCTCATATGATTTATGAGCCCAAAGGATGTCCAAAGTGTGACAACATGGGTTATAAAGGCCGAATCGGTGTATACGAAATCATGGAGATGACTCCCGACCTTAGACTTATCGTAGGTAAGGGTGGCACCGCCAATGATATCAAGAAGAAAGCACTTGAAGAAGGCATGCACACCTTAAGAATGAGTGCTACCGAATATGTGCTTGACGGAATTACATCTCTTAGCGAGATGATTAAGGTTTCTTTTGACGAGTAACCTAAAAGGGAGAATTTATGGCAGCATATGCGTATGAAGCGGTGGATGCCCTCGGTAATCTCAAGAAAGGCTCCATCGAGGCAGACAGCTTGGAACTGGCAAGGCAGAAACTTAAGTCCCAGGACTTAATGATAGCCAAGCTCAAAGAACAAAGCGCGCTCACCAAAGACATAAACATCGAAATCGGTGGCTATCCTACTGCAAGAGACTTGTCGGTATTCTCAAGGCAGTTTGTAAGTATGACAAGAGCCGGCGTTTCGATTCTTGAATGTTTAAAGCTTTTGATTGAGCAGACTGAGAATAAGCAGCTTAAGAAAGCTCTGATGGGCGTCAGAGCCAATGTTGAAAAGGGTGAGACTTTATCGGAATCTCTTAGGGCTTATCCAAAGGTTTTTCCTGAGCTGATGATTAATATGGTAGCCGCAGGGGAAGCTTCCGGACAAATGGATGTATCGTTTGAAAGAATGGCCTCTCAGTTTGAAAAAACTGCAAAGATTAAGGCTATGGTCAAAAAAGCGATGATATACCCTGTAGTGGTAATGATTGTTGCGGTCATTGTGGTAGTCGTTATGCTGGTAGCCGTTATTCCAAGGTACACCTCAATGTTCAACGAACTTGGCGCGGAACTTCCGGGAATAACAGTGGCTGTTATGAAGATGAGCGATTTCCTGATAGCCAACTGGATAATAATCCTTCCGATTGTGGTAGGTGTGATATTGGCTCTTAAGGCGTGGAGCACAACTGACTCGGGTAAGCATTTTTTCCATAAGCTGAAGCTTAAGATTCCTGTTTTAAAGAATCTTGAAATAAAGAAATCGTCATCACTCATGGCTCGTACACTTTCAACACTTATGGCGGCAGGTGTACCCATGTCGGAAGCAGTTGAGATGACTGCCAATACTATGGAAAACGTATATTTCCAAGAAGCCATGGAGCAGTGTCACGATGATATTACAATAGGTCAACCGTTATCCAGACCTCTTGAAGAATGTAAGATGTTTCCGCCCATGGTATACCATATGGCTCGAATCGGTGAGGAATCCGGTAATGTAGAAGATATGCTCACCAAACTCGCAGATTACTACGACGAAGAAGTTGAAATGGCGGTTCAGTCACTTATGGCTGCGTTAGAGCCTATGATTATTATTGTACTTGCGGTGATTGTCGGAAGCCTTATAGCGGCTTGTCTTGCACCTATGCTTAGTATGTACAACGCACTTAACACTTTATAAAGAATTAACCGCTTTCGCAGGGAGAGCGATTAAGATATATTATCATCTACTAAAAAAGGAGATATGAAAATGAAAGAAAGAAAATTAAACAACAAAGGTTTTTCACTTGTAGAGCTTATTATCGTTATTGCTATCATGGTTATTTTGGTAGTTGTAATTGCTCCTCAGTACACCAAGTTCGTTAAGAACTCTCGTATCGCTGCTGACGTTCAGACAGCACAAGCTGCCGCAACGGCTATTGATGTTGCAGTTGCAGAAGGTAAGACTGGTATGTTTTCAGGCACTCCTTCAGTATATTCAGCAGATGCCCCTGTTGTTAGAGCAGATATGACAGCTAAGATGGGAGGAACATTCAAGATTTATGGTACTGATGCAGCAGGCGTTAGCAAAATTACACTTGTAAATCCTACAGGCGCAGCTTCAGGTGAATACGAATGCTACCCCAACCCTGATGTTTCGGGAAATGGTCTTAATAACCTTAAGAACAACTAATTTCAGGAGTAACCAATGCCCGCAGAACTTCTAATCCCAATCTATATTTTCGTATTCCTCTTCGGAATCGTAATAGGCTCGTTTCTTAACGTATGCATGATACGTATCCCCAGAGGCGAAAGCATAGTTACGGAAGGAAGCCATTGTATGAAGTGTGGATACCGCTTACGGTGGTATGACCTCATTCCTTTGTTTTCCTGGTTGTTCTTACGGGGTAAATGCAGGAAGTGCGGGGAGAAAATCTCCCCGCAGTATCCTGTGGTTGAATTTATTAACGGCGCGGTATACGTGTTCGTATTTGTGTTAAAAGGCATAACAATAGAATCCCTGCTTCTTTGCCTTTTGTTTTCGGCATTATTGACACTCAGTGTCATTGATTTTAAGACTTATGAAATACCTGTCGGCTTTAACATTTTTATAGCCGTACTGGGACTTGTGAGACTCTTTACCGATTTATCGAACTGGAAGGATTACTTAATCGGAGCAGTCTCGGTATCTTTATTTTTACTCATTCTTTTGCTTGTATCAAAGGGGCGTGCAATCGGAGGAGGAGACGTTAAGCTTATGGCGGCCGCAGGGCTGTTCCTAGGCTGGAAGTGCGCAATCCTTGCATTTATGGTCGGTTGCATATTGGGAGCCTGCATACATTTAATTCGCATGAAGGTGAGTAAGGAAGGAAGCGTTCTTGCAATGGGACCTTACCTTTCGGCCGGGATTTTTATCGCGGCATTATGGGGAGTAAATATCATTACCTGGTATCTCGGTTTTTTCGCATTTTAGCCGGGTAAAAGGAGAATTATGTCAAAAGTATTGAGTATTGAGGTAGGAAACTCTCTTACCAAGATAGTTGAAATGGACTATAAGTCCAAGAACCCCAAGGTGTATAAGTGTATCAACATTCCTACACCCGATGAGGTATTCGACGACGGTTACATATCAGACAGTAAGGAATATGCGGGAACCTTAAGACAGGCTCTTGCAGACAATAAGATTAAGACCCGTCAGGCAGTATGTACCATCACGTGTTCGAAGATTGCGAACCGTGAGATTATGCTCCCTAACGTTAAGCTTAATCAGGTGGACGATCTTATCAGGGCCAATGCCAGCGAGTATTTTCCCGTTGATTTGTCACAGTATGAACTTGGTTACATTGTGCTCGGACGCGAGAATGCCGATACCGAAGCTGCCAAGTTAAAAGTCATGCTTCTTGCATGCGAGAAAGAACTTATTCAGGGCTACGACACGTTATTTGAACAGGCAGGCCTTAAACTCGTCGGAGTTGACTATGCCGGCAACAGCGTAGTTCAGATTATGAAGAAGGAAGTCACCGAAGCAACCGAAATGGTAATCAAGGTGGAAGAGCAGTCTACCATCGCCACCATCATCCGCTCCGGTGAACTTATGATGCAGCGTAACTTAGGTTATGGTATCGACAATACCGTACAGACTATGATGAGTTACCACCTCTTTAATGAGGACAGTTACGGCAAATGCATCGATTTGCTCAAAGAACACAATTGTATTTATCCCACACTTTCGGGCGAAGACGAAGAGACCATTAAGTTAAAAGAGACTCTCGACAAAGGCGACCGCAAAGCAATGACCGACATGACCGAAGCTCTCGGCCCCTTAGTCGGCAACGTGGGAAGAGTACTTGATTTATATAATTCCAAGAACGTAGAGCATCCTATCACTAAGGTTTCCATGATAGGCTTAGGCTCTCAGATTGCAGGACTCGACAAACTCTTTACCAATGAACTGGGAGTGACCACTGAGTCCGTAAACTCAGTTAAATCCGTAACTTTTGCCCTTAATGCGCAGGTTAAGGATACAGGCGAGTATCTTACAGCCATGGGCGCTTCCATAAGCCCTGTAGGCTTTATAGAAGACCAGAAGAAAGCAGATGCCAAGAAGACCAATTACTTAAGTCTTTCCATTCTGTGCCTTCTCCTCATAGGAGTGCTGATTGCGGCTCTTTACATTATGGCCAGAAGACCCTACGAAGATGAAGCTATCCAGAACGTCTCTCTTAAAGCTATGGAAAAGAAATACGAGCCCGCATTACAGGTCAAAGAACAGTGCGACAATGTCAGTGCACTTTACGAGGAAGTTAAAAAGCTTGCAGGCTTAACAGACAGCAACATCGACGGTTTGATTGCTTTTCTGACCGAGCTTGAAGCCAAGTTCCCGGCTGATGCATCGATAGAGATGTTCCAATCAGATAATTCGATGGCAACATTTTCTGTCAAGGTTCCTACCATGACCGAGGCAGCTTCACTTATTGATACTGTGCGAGGATTTGATAGCCTCTTTGATGTTAGGGTAAGCTCCATTACCAGAGAATCGGAAGATGAGGAATCATCGATTAAGCACGAAAAAAAGGTAGCCGATCCCGACTTTGAAGAAGAGTCGGTGGACGGAACATTTTATAAGTTCAATCTTGAATGTATTTATTATGCGAACGGCGCATCTGAATAATAGTATTGCCGACAGGAGATACAGTTATGGCTTCAAAAAAGAAGTTTAGTGTACAGAGTTTAAACAATCAAAAAGTATTCTTATATGTTGTACTTGCGGGACTTCTCGGGTTCCTTGCTTTTTACATGCTCGTATATCAGAAGCTTGAAGAAAAAACAAGTACGCTTCATTCCGAAAACGTTAATCTGCGTGCAAGAGTGGAAGAACTTAAGGAAGTATACGACAACATGGAAGGCTACAAGCTCATGATTGACGCAATGGATAAAGATATCCATGAAAAGCTTTCAATCTTCCCCGCAGATGTGCGCGAGGAAGACGCTCTTGTTATCGCAGTAGATACGTTAAACAAGGCGTATGTTAAGTATACAACCATTAACATCGGTGACAAAGAAGACGTATACGAGATACCTGCAGAAACGGTCAAAACCGCGGGCCTTAACGATTATGATGACAAGATTCTTGTTCAGAAAAGGTCTGTTTCATACGTTAATAACACCGACTATATCAATTTAAAGACATTGGTCGAAACCGTACTGGAGTATGGCGGTGTCAAGAAAATAAACAATATCATTTACTCCAAAAATGACGGAGACAGCGAAAGTGACAGCTTCTTAACCGGTACCATTGAGGTTACAGATTTCGTGGCAGAAGGTACAGGTGCAGAGTACACCGCTCCCGACTTGAAGGATTATGAAGCCGGACTTTACGATTTGTTCGGCATAGTTAAGAACCCAAATAGATAACAAAGGTTTGTTTGTCCATGAAGAAAAAATGCGGCAAAAAAATGAATAACGAAGGCTTCAGCCTTGTGGAAGTGCTGGTGGCCGTGATAATACTTGCGCTTGTTGCAGGGCCTGTTCTCATGGCCTTTGTAATGAGCGCGCGCTTTAATGCGAGAGCCAGAGAGTCTCAACGAGAAAGCGTAGTGGCCGAAAGCGTAATGGAAGAGTTTAAAGGCTTAAGCATTAAGCAGGCACGCAACGGCGTTGCGGGATATTCACTGAGAAGCGATAACCCTGCGGCATATGAATTCGCCAAGACGGTTTCTGTTGACGATGTGAATTACGATGTCAAAATTACGGCAACTCCTTTAAGAGATAAAGCAGCAGCAGATAGGCACGGAGCAGATACTTTGCTTGACAAGATTGTTAATACAGAAGCGATGAATCCGTATTATGACTACGTATTCACGCAGAACATGTATCAGGATAAGACCGTTTACGATTTGATTCTTAATAACGTGTTCACATACCTTGACGAGCACCATAATTTCACAGCGGATAATCCGGGAAAGAGCGCGTCCGACCTTAACAAAGACTTTATTTCGGTTGACCGTGAGGTTAAGATTGAAATATACGGTGATGTCGATGCGCAGCACGTAAAGATTTCTTATACGTATACGTATGCGATAAACAATTACCCCGTTACAGTTCATACTATCGTTAGCAAAAACGATTTTGCGCCGATAGTTATCGATGAGACCAATGAAATACCTATTAAGGATTACAAGGATTTAAGGAGAGCATATTTATTCTATTCTCCGGGATATAAGGGTGAAGCTGCAAAAAAAGTATGCCAAATAAAACACGATACCGTATCTGTTGTAAATAATATAGGTGGTCGTAATATAGAAGCTTATGTCGTTAAGCAGACCAATCCGCTATATGAAAACTTAACGACTTTGAACAATGAATATTTTCCGACGGTGACTGCATCTGCTGATGTAACACTTCACAAATATGTTTCCATAGGAGATACTTTTGACGGCTTTGCATCGTATACATCAGCTGATGAAAGTCTTATGTATGCGTTAAAGGTTGAGGTGTTTGATGACGGTGCCGATGCGCTTGGTTTCCCGGCAGAAAGATTTTTATATGTACTTGACGGAACCATCAATTCCAAGGAGAGCGATGACTGAATTTAAAGCCAAATGCAAATTGAATAATAAAGGTTCGGCCATCGTAACCGTGCTTATTGTAATAATCTTTATAAGTATTATGGCTACCACGGTTTTGTATCTTGCGGGTAGAAACGTCAAGATGAAAGCCACAGACAGACATACCAAGGAAAGCTTTTACGAGACCGAAAAGTCCATGGAAGAGATTAAGGCAGGACTTATAAGAATTGCTTCAGAAAGCTATGAGGAAGCTTATGCTGAGGTGCTTAAGTCTTATGCCGAATATGATGCTACGGCCAGAAAGAATATATTCGTTACGACTTTTATGGATGCATGCGAAGCTAAACTCGCTGTTGATGTAGATTCTAAGATTGACGTGGCCAAATTTGTTACTGATGCACACGCATCTGTCAATAAAGCATTGTACGACGGAAGCAAGAAGGTAAACGGAGTCATTAAACTGACAGGCGTCACCGTAACCGATACAATGAATGATTACACGACGGTAATACGTACGGATTTTGCCATTGTGGCACCTACGGATATAGAATTTAATGTGGGATTTGATACTTCCGTGCCCGACTCGCCGGAAGATGTGAAGACTTTTAACGCAAGCGACTGCGTAATATATGTTAACTGGGAAAAACGTTGATGAATAATAAAAACAAAGGTTATTCGTTAATTGAATTAATAGTTGTGATTGCCATACTGGGAATACTTGCGACGGCTTCAATCATAGGCCTTAGCATGGTAAACGGCAAGCCGGCGGATCAGTGTGCTTCTGCCTTGAGAATTTCTCTTACCAATCATCGCCTTTCCACTATGGGCAAAAACAGCGCATCAATGGTCGTTTTTATCGATTCGGACGGTTATGTCTGGATAAAGGAGACGTTAAATTCAACCGAAACTTTAACAAAAATCGGAGCCAAAGGAGTGAAAATCGAAGTCTTCTATGATGGAGGGACAAGTAGCGAACTTACTCCGGGAGGTTCGGGCCTTACGATAAGCTTCAACAGACATAACGGAAGCTTCGATATTGGAAAGAATATCGACAAGATTAGAATCAGCAAGGCCACGCACAAATTCGATTTAATCTTTTATGATTTGACGGGGAAGGTATTACTTGAGAAGGTCACAGGTCCGTGAGGTAACAGCTTATGACACTTATTGAGAGATTGAGGAACAAGAAACTGAATAATAAGGGTGTATCCCTTGTAGAGGTAATCTGCGCTGTAGGCATTCTTTCTTTGGTCGGCACCGCAGTCGTAGGCATGATGCTTGTATCCACAAGGTCATATCAGAGAGGCGTGCTTGAGATAGAGGTGCAGCAGGAGGCTCAGTTTGCAGCCAATCTTATAGGCGATTTGCTTAAAGATGCCAAGGAAGTTATTCCTGCAGAGAATCCGGGCGATGCGTTAATAATCAAGAAAGACGGATCGGCAGGGTTGGAAGTGTATGAGATTACTCATAACGACTCCGATAATACTATCTGGATTAAACTGGGTACAAATGATCCACAGCTTTTGGCAGAACGTGTAGATTCTTTGCCTGCGGTTACTCCTGTGGGTGGTAACACTTATACTGTTGATATGAACCTTACAAGGTCGGATGCGGTCAACACATTTGAGGTTACAAATTCCAATAACGCCAGAAACCAGGTTGCGGATGAAACTGTTCTTTCTACGGATGTGACGGCTACTATTTTGGCACCTTCGGAAATGGTGCTTGAGCCTAACCTTAAAAAGACTATAGAATTTGCCGTTACCGGCATTCCCAATAAAACCGTAAACTGGAGCATCACGAGTGCGCATGCTTCGCATACGAAAATTGTCGGCAATGAAATACAGATAGCCGGTGATGAAACAAATGAAGTCCTTACGATTCTGGGTGAAACCGAGACCGAAAGGGCGAACGGAAGCCCTGCCGGCAGCACGGTTATTTTGGTATATATAAGGCGCGTGACAGGATTTTCGATGTCTTCTGAGCTGTTAAGCGGAATCGACGGTAATGCGGGTGCCAAGTACAAGGTAAGTGTGACACTTACCGGACTTAACATGGATAAAAAGCCCACTATCGAAACAGACTACATAAGCCCTTATAAGCTTCATTGGGACGGACATTACTACATTAACGGAGGAGAAGTCAGCGATACGTGGTCGTATTACACGCTATCGATTAACGAAGGTGATGCACCCGACCAGAATTATGCTATTGTCCAGCTTAATTCGAATATGAATGGGGGGTCAAAATTTATACTTTCGGCTATGGCATTGCATCCCGAGGGAACGTATAATGATGGACTCAATACCTATATAACCAATAAGTCGGGACTGAAGTATACACCTTCTTTTTCAGGTAAATTTACACTTGAAGGACATATTTACGATCTTTATCCCGGAAATTTCTACAGAGCTTCCGAACAGGCACAGGGAAGCGTTGATGAGTGGACGGTTAAGCGACTTGTCGCTGAGTCAAACGGCATAAGCGACCCCAATCAGCTGACGGTATTTAAGGAAGTAAGATACAAAGTCAGAGGAACCAACAACTGGACATCATGGATTCCCATGAGCGAGGGCGGCAATGCCATCAGAATTCAGGAAGATTCGTGGATGTTTGCCTGCGATAAGGATTATGATATCGAGATAAGATTCGGTGCAAGAACATGGGACGGACGTAAGTATTATCCCACCAATCTCGGTGAATCCGGATATACCATCAGGACAGGTCTTGAACATACTAAGTTAAGATTTGATGTTTCAAGCAACAGATTCAATCAGACCGCGATTTACGGTGTGGGACCCGAGTCCAATCCGATAAGAATGTCTGCGGGAACCAACTTAAGCTTCAATGTCAACAGTCAGGAAGCCAACAAGCAGGCAGAGACCGGTATCAGATGGGAGCGTTTTAACAAGAGTCTGATTATCAAGATTCAGAAAAGAAGCGGTTCGGGATGGGCTGATGTTCCTATCAAGTACCGTAATGACGGAGGTAACGTTGAGGTAAGAAGCAGCTGCGACAGCGGCAGAAACCTTGCGGAAATGACGCGTACCGGTAATTATTTCACATTCTACAATAAGGGTACATACAGAATCCTTATCGGAATAGGAAGTGAGATGGGCGGCGATCAGGTTAAGCTTCTTGTGTACAACGAAAGCGGAAGATACTTCGAGACCAGATCCAATAACAATTACTATTTGTGGAATGAGGCTACGGGCGAAGGAATATTCTACGTAAAAGTTGAATAGTGTTAATTGCGGCTTGGTATTATGCATAGTACCAAGCCCTTTTAATACTCTTTCTTTGGCGCAAAAGCAATTGACATGAAAGGCCGTGAAAGGTATACTTGTTACGGTTTGTAATCAGTAAATATTTATAGATTTGAGAGGAATAGATAAATGGCTAAGAAACCTGCAGTTTTATTGATACT
Source organism: Lachnospiraceae bacterium (assembly GCA_017553505.1). Taxonomy (GTDB): domain Bacteria; phylum Bacillota; class Clostridia; order Lachnospirales; family Lachnospiraceae; genus UBA1258. The sequence continues at coordinate 16,859 of JAFZLD010000019.1, read as the reverse complement.
TGACGGTTACGGTCTTAACGACAAGACCGAAGGCAATGCAGTAGCACTTGCCAAGACACCCGTTATGGACAGACTTATGAAGGAATATCCTTTTGTTAAGGGTAATGCTTCCGGAATGGCAGTAGGTCTTCCCGAGGGTCAGATGGGTAACTCAGAGGTTGGTCACCTTAACATGGGCGCCGGCCGCATCGTATATCAGGAGCTTACCCGTATTACCAAGGAGATTCAGGACGGAACCTTCTTTGAGAACGAAGCTTTGCTTAAGGCTGTTAACAATTGTAAGAAGAATAACAGCTCACTTCATATGTACGGACTTTTATCAGACGGCGGTGTACATTCACACAACACTCACTTATACGGACTTTTGGAGCTTGCCAAGAGAAACGGACTTGAGAAGGTTTATGTACATGCATTCTTAGACGGACGTGACACTCCCCCCGCAAGCGGTAAGGATTATGTAGCTCAGCTTGAGGAAGAGATGAAGAAAATCGGCGTAGGCGAAGTTGCTACAGTAAGCGGACGTTACTACGCAATGGACAGAGACAATAACTACGACAGAGTAGAAGTTGCTTATAAGGCTCTTACCAAGGGCGAAGGCGTAGAGGCTGACAGCGCTACAGGCGGCATCCAGGCTTCTTACGACGAAGGCGTTACAGACGAGTTCGTTAAGCCCATGGTAGTTAAGAAGAATGGTGCTCCCGTAGCTACCATTAAGGACGGAGATTCCATCATTTTCTTTAACTTCCGTCCCGACAGAGCCCGTGAGATTACAAGAGCATTCTGTGATGATGATTTCAAGGGATTTGAGAGAGGCAAGAGACTTGATGTAACTTATGTATGCTTCTCAGATTACGATCCTACCATTCAGAACAAGGACGTTGCTTTCCACAAGATTTCCGTTACCAATACTTTCGGTGAGTGGCTTGCGGCTAAGGGCATGAAGCAGGCTCGTATCGCAGAGACCGAGAAGTACGCTCATGTAACCTTCTTCTTTAACGGCGGTGTTGAGACCCCCAATAAGGACGAAGAGCGTATCCTTGTTAACTCACCCAAGTATATTCCCACATACGACAAGAAGCCTCGTATGAGCGCTTACACCGTATGTGATAAGCTTAGCGAAGCAATTTCCAAGAAGAACGAAGACGGTTCCGCATTCTACGACGTAATCATATGTAACTTTGCTAACCCCGACATGGTAGGCCACACAGGTGTGCTTAATTCCGCAATCGAGGCTATTGAAGTAATTGATAAGTGCGTAGGCGAAGTAGTAGAACTTATCAAGGAACACGACGGTGTAATGTTCATCTGTGCCGACCACGGTAACGCTGAACAGCTCATCGATTATGAAACAGGCGAGCCTTTCACCGCTCATACCACCAACCCTGTTCCTTTCATCCTTGTTAACTACGATTCCGCTTACACATTAAGAGAGGGCGGATGCCTTGCAGACATCGTTCCCACCCTTATCGAGTGCATGGGCGAGACCCAGCCTGCAGAGATGACAGGTAAGAGCTTGCTTATCAAAAAGTAATGCTTGATTTAGTAAGATTTGTGTGGTAACATACATAATGCTTGGCATTGGAAGATAATCTTCTTTTGCCGAATGAGCCGTATTTGGAGGTGTACTAAATGGCTGCATTGAGAATTGTTGTAACAATAGTATTTATAGTGGTTTCTTTAGCACTTTTGGTTGTTGTACTTATGCAGGAAGGTAAGTCTGCAGGACTTGGCGCTATTTCAGGCGCAGCTGAGACATACTGGGGCAAGGCTAAGGGTAAGAGCATGGAAGGCATGCTTCAGAAGGTTACCAAGATCCTTGCAACTTTATTCATCGTACTTGCTGCAATTCTTAACATCGGAAAGTTTTAAGGATTAAACATTTTAGGCCACTCGATAGATTCGGGTGGTCTTTTTTTGTATAATGGTGATATGGAAGAAAGTAAGAGAGATAAGAGAAAAAAATTAATAACTGAATTATTCAAAGACGATTTATACTCGCCCATGAAGCGCAAGGAACTTGCCATATTCATGCAGGTTACCGAGGATAATCGTTCGGAATTCGATTCGATAATAGATGAGCTTTTGAATGAAGGCGTTATCGAGCAGACCAAGCGCGGCAAGCTGGTGCTTAGGGATGTTAAGTCGTCTGACGGCGCTAAGGCTGAGAAGGGAGCTCGGAAGGCTGCAGGCGCGTCTTCTTTGTCCTATACCGGTACGTATATCGGCAATGCGAGAGGCTTTGGATTCGTGGAAGTAGAGGGACTCGGCGAGGATTTGTTCGTGTCCGAAGGGGATTCTTTGAACGCTTGTCATGGTGATACTGTGCGTGTTGAGATTCTTAACGGCGGAAGAAAGCGCGGCGCGAGACTCGAGGCCAAGGTTGTCGAGGTTGTGGCGCGTAGCAATGACGCTATCGTAGGTACGTATCAGGCATCCAAGAACTACGGATTCGTAGTTACGGATAATTCCAAGTTTTCAAGCGACATATTCATTGCCAAAGAAAACTCCATGGGAGCCGTGGACGGTCACAAGGTTATGGTCGAGATTAAGGACTACGGTGACGCGAGACACAATCCCGAGGGTAAGATTGTACGTATTATCGGTCATGCCAATGACCCCGGTGTGGATATATTGTCCATTGCGCTTGCTTTCGGTATAGAGAGTGAGTTTCCGGAGAAGGTACTTAATCAGGCTGAGTCTATGAACAAGCCCGTGAGTGAGGCCGATATGCTCGGTCGAAGCGATTATCGCGATATGGTGATGGTGACGATTGACGGCGAGGACTCTAAGGATCTTGATGATGCCGTAAGCCTTTCCATGGATGGCGAGGATTATGTGCTCGGTGTTCATATAGCGGACGTGGCTAATTATGTGCAGGAGAGCTCGGCACTTGACAGAGAGGCCATTAAGCGCGGTACCAGCGTGTATCTTGCGGACAGAGTTATTCCTATGCTTCCGCATGCGCTAAGTAACGGTATATGCTCGCTTAACGAGGGCGAGGAAAGGCTTGCTTTGTCATGCATTATGAAGATTGACAAGAGCGGGCGTGTTAAGGACTATTCGATAGAAGAATCTGTGGTTAATATCAATCACAGAATGACTTATACAGCGGTTAAGGCCATTATTGAGGACAATGATGCGGAGACGATAGATAAGTATTCCGACGTTGCGCCCATGCTTATGAAGATGCAGGAGTTATCGCTTATTCTTCGTGCGAAGCGTGAGAAGCGCGGTGCGGTAGACTTTGATTTCCCCGAGACCAAGCTTGTGCTTGATAAGGACGGTGTTCCCGTAGAGATTAAGCCTTACGACAGAAATGAAGCCACCAAGCTTATCGAAAGCTTCATGCTTGCGGCCAATGAAACCGTTGCAGAGCATTTTTACTGGCAGGAGATTCCTTTCCTTTACCGTATTCACGAGAATCCGGACGAGGAGAAGATTAAAAAGCTTTGTACGTTCATTAAGAACTTTGGATATTATATTAAGTCGGCGGGTGAGGATGTACATCCTAAGGAATTCCAGAAGTTACTCCATCGCGTAGAGGGTACCAAGGAAGAACCTTTGATTGCTCGTTTGACACTTCGTTCCATGCAACAGGCCAAGTATTCGACGGATTGTCTCGGCCATTTCGGACTGGCATGTGAGTATTATACGCACTTTACATCGCCCATAAGACGTTATCCCGACCTTCAGATTCACAGAATCATTAAGGACAGCCTTCGTAACCGTCTTAACGACCGTAAGAAGGAGCATTACGCCTCGATATTGCCTGAGGTGGCTGTTTCCACCAGCCGTGCCGAGAGACGTGCTGACGAGGCCGAGAGAGAGACTGTTAAGCTTAAGAAGGCTCAGTATATGTCTTCACGTATCGGTGAGATATATGAAGGCGTTATCAGCGGTGTCACCAACTGGGGCATCTATGTGGAGCTCGAGAATACTGTTGAGGGTCTTGTGCATGTATCGTCGCTTCGAGGCTATTATCGCTTCGATGAAGCCAATTATGAATTGGTCGGTGAGGATACCGGTATTGTGTACAGACTCGGTGAGCGTGTGAAGGTTATGGTTCATGATGTGGACCTTGCGCTTCGTACCGTAGACTTCATCATTGCCGACTTCGAAGAGGGTAGCAAGACACATGATTTTTACAGGAACGGAAGAAAGTTAAAATAATTAAAATTTTAACTGTGAGTTTATTTACTTTTTGTCTTTAACATACTAAGATAGTCTATGTTGAAAAGAGGTGAGTCAGGTGGCTAATAAAGAGCCCGTTAAGCTTGTATGCAATAATAAGAAAGCTTATCACGATTACTTCATAGAGGAGAAATTTGAGGCGGGACTCGAACTGTTCGGTACAGAGGTTAAGTCACTTCGACTCGGTAAATGCTCTATCAAGGAATCCTTCATAAGAATAGACAAAGGTGAAGTATACGCCTACGGAATGCACATAACTCCCTACGAAATGGGTAACATCTTTAACAAAGATCCCCTTCGTCCCAAGAAGTTATTGCTTCACAAAAGCGAGATACTAAAGTTACTTACCAAAATATCCGAAAAAGGATATACACTGGTACCTCTTGAAGTCTACTTCAAGAACGGACGCGCCAAGATGGAGTTCGGCCTTGCGAAAGGTAAGAAGCTCTACGACAAGCGCGAAGACACCGCTAAGAAAGATTTGAGACGTGAACTCGAGAGAGATTTCAAGGTCAAGAATCTTTAATATACGGGGCAGTCAAGGTTTCGACGGGGATTTTGAAGCCGGAGAAGCGAGCCGCATGGTAATGCGTTAAATGGCCAAATTAAAATTAAACGCTAACGAAAATTTAGCTTACGCTGCCTAATGACAGCAGTCGGCTCTAGTGCACTCACACATTAGAATCCCGGCTTCGACTATGTGAGAAACGACACGTGCAAAGCTTTGAGCACGCGGGCGTATTATGAAGCTACCAAGACCCTTAGGGTGCATGCTCCCGACCGGTTGCGGGAATCTTAAATAACATGCTACGCTCGTAGAAGGACGGGGGAGAGGTTTTCGGACACGGGTTCGACTCCCGTCTGCTCCACTTAATGAGAAGAATGGCGGAGTGCCATTCTTTTTTTGTGCCCCAATATACGCAAAATATGGCGCAAAACCGCATCATCAGGCATAAACTGTGGTATAATTTTCATGAAGGTTTGGGGAATATTTTAAAGGGAGAATTATCATGAAAAAACTGATTATGACACTTGCCATGGGCTTTCTTTGTACGGGGTTACTCTGTGCGTGCGAAGAGGGCGCCGCACCTGCGCCTAAAAACGCTTCGGAACCTTCGGTCAAAGAAGAATCCGAGCCGGCTGTAAAGGCTGACAAAACCGATGATGACTTGGGCTGGGACGGCGAATGGACCGGCGGAGGTGTAACGGTTAAGATAAATGGCTCCAAGAGTGGAAGCCCTGAGGTTAAGCTTGTGGATGAAGAGATGCACACATCCCTCGATGAAGCAAGCATCGACGGCAACACACTTACCGGCGTATACCGCATAACGCTTGAAATGTATCCTGAGGACGACGACAATCTGCCGGAACAGGAATGGACGATTACAATGGTTAAAAACGACGGTACTGCATCATATTCAAGAACCGCTGTGCTTACGTGGTTTAATCTTAACGAAGACGGAACCTATGGTCACACGGTGACTAAGGAGAATTCCGCTTCGCTTACCAAAGTTGCTTCAACTGAAAACTGATACTGTTAGGGGAGGTTTTATGTATGGAACATGAGGTTACAAAAGCGCAGAAACTATTGAGTGAACAGGGGTTAATAAACGAGCCCGGCTGGGCGCGCTCGGAAGTGTGGGAGTATAACAGAGAAAATATCAAAGCGCCTTGGTATCGTAAGAAAGAATGGGACTATTACCTGTTTAATACCGAGGATTTTGCAATTGCTTTTACCATATCCGATCTTGGATATATAGGCATGCTAAGTGCTTCTTTTATCAATCTCAAAGAAGGCTGGGAGAAGACCGATTCCGAGCTTGAAGTATTCACAAGGGGCAAGCGCTACGGTCTCGGAACAACGACCAAGGATGCGGGAGCTTCCTGCAGTACAAAGCGCCTCGATATGGCTTTTGACAATGCTGAGGGCGGTCGCACCATATCCATGGAGTTTAGAAATTTCTGCAAGGAAGGCATAACTTTCAACGCTGAGCTCTTTGTTAAGGAGCCCGACATGGAAGCGGTATATATCGCAACTCCCTGGAAAGAGAAGCCTACGGCATTTTATTACAATTGCAAAAGAAACTGTCTCGAAGCCACAGGTGTGGTGAAGCTTGGCGACAAGACCTACGAAATCAAGGGAGGCACCTGCTATGGCGTGCTTGACTGGGGCCGCGGAGTGTGGACTTACGACAACACGTGGTACTGGGGAACCGGAAGCGGCCTTAATAACGGTGAGCTCTTCGGATTCAATTTAGGCTACGGATTCTCGGACAGATCAAGCGCTTCGGAGAACGGATTCTACTACAAGGGTAAGATTCATAAGCTTGAAGAAGTTACATTTGAAATTCCTGTGGATGAAGCGGGTAATAGGCAATACCTTGAGACCTGGACCGTTAATTCGGCGGACGGAAGACTTAAGGCTTCTTTTGCCCCGATACTCGACCGTTCGAACTTTATGGACTTTAAGGTTATCATCAGCGACCAGCATCAGGTATTCGGGCGATTAAGCGGCACCGTTACGATGGATGACGGCGAGACCGTGAATTTCAAGGACTTTATTTGTGCTCTTGAAGTGGTTAGAAATAAATATTAAGGACAGATGTAACAATGACTGAGAAACTCTACGACAATGACGCTTACGCAAGTAAGTTCGGCGCGACCGTATTAAGCTGCGAGGAGGACAAAAAAGGCTTTAAGGTCGTGCTTGATAAGACTTTATTTTTCCCGGAGGAGGGAGGCCAGACACCCGACCGCGGTACGATTAACGGTATCGAGGTTACGCACGTGGCTATTAAGGATGACGTAATCACCCATTATCTTGAGGCTCCCATTGCAGCCGGTACGGAGGTTGAGGGGGAGATTGATTTCACTCACAGATTCCGTAACATGCAGATGCACAGTGCCGAGCATATTTTTTCGGGGCTTGTGTTCAAGCACTTTGGATTTAATAACGTGGGCTTTCACTTAAGCGATAATTCCGCGACCATGGATTACGGCGGGAAGTTTACGTACGAAGATGCTCTGAAATTGGAAAAAGAAGCCAACGAGATAATAATAAAGGGCAAGACAATCACCGCAGAATATCCTTCTTACGACATACTTGCGACGCTTGAGTACCGTTCCAAGAAAGCTCTCAGCGGACCCATCAGAATAGTGACGGTTGAGGATACCGATATTTGTGCGTGCTGCGCGCCTCATGTGCATAATACTCATGAAATCGGGCAGTTTAAGATTGTTTCTTTTGAAAACTACAAAAGCGGTGTGAGAGTCAGCTATCTTGCGGGATTTAGGGCACTTGAAGATTATGAAAAGAGACTTTCTGACTTAAGGGAGATTTCAAGAACAATTTCGGCCAAGGCAGGAGAGGAGCTTAAGGGCGTTGCCAAGTTAAGCGAAGACCTTGGCAGCTATAAATTCAAGGATATTGAGCTTCGCAATAAATACATAGAATTAAAGATTCAGTCTGAACTAAAGGACAGCGATACAGGAATCTGCATACTCCCGGCAGATTTTTCATCATGCATGCAATTTGCGTCAGATGCACTTAAAGAACACTATAAAGGTGTTTCGGTTGTGCTGTGCGGGGATGATGAAAACGGATACAGATTCTATGTTGAATCTAACACAATTGACTTGACAAAAATATTAACGGACATAAAGAATTCTATGAATGTCAAAGGAGGCGGTAAATCCGTGGCTATTCAGGGTACAGTCATGGGAAAAGCAGAGGATTTCTGCAAGTTTTTCTAATTTGTTGTTAATGCTTTTTTGCGAAAATGTCTTTAATGACTGCATTATTTTAAATTTTTCGCACAAATTGGTACAATTTACTTTAATGCATACACAAAATATAGTATAATTTTACATGAGAAACTTCGTGTACATCCGGGTGCTGGGGAGTACATTTAGTTGATAACACGGAGGGTTATTCAGATGGCAAAGGCTAAAGCAAAGAAGCAGACAGATCCGAACAAAGTTAATTTCTTTAATTCCATCAAATTTAAGGTTGTTATGATAACCTTTCTTTCGGTGCTGGTTACGTTCCTTATCATTGAACTGATTCTTATTTCCAACACCAAGAAGACCATCGCCAAGACCAATCAGAATTATCTTTATGATATGGCAGTGCAGACCGGTTCGCGACTGGATAAGGAATTTGATGTCGTCGGATATGATACCGCGATGACCTACGATAATCTGGCAAAGATTTTCAAGGGCATGGGTATTATCGATATGTCAACAAGTTACATTTATGTAGTAGCTGCAGATTCCACTATGATGTATCACCCGACTCAGGATAAAGTTGGTAATCCCGTTACCAATGAAGTGGTTAAAGGCGTAGCTGAAGGCCTTGCAAAGGGTCAGAACTTCGAGCCTAAATTCGTTCAGTATATATTCAAAGGTGCAGCCAAATACGCAGCTTACTATGTAGCAACCGATGAAGCTTCGGGACAGAAGGCAATTGTTGTTGCGACAGTAGACGAGTCGGAAATTATGGCTTCCCAGACGAAGCTTACAAAAACTTCAGTCATCGTCGGAGTTATTGTATTGCTCTTTGCTGTAGGTATCGGATTTATAATTGCTTCCTTTATTGCAAACCCGATTATCAGCATTACAAACGTTGTTAATAAGACCGGTAACCTTGATTTTACCAAGGACACCACAGTCGATAAATTAAGCACACGTAAGGATGAAACAGGACTTATGGCCAAGGCCGTAAGCTCCATGACCGGTAAGATGGTAAGCGTTGTTTCGGACATCAAGCAGCAGGAAGAAGACTTAAAGAAAGCGTCCACCAATCTTAACGGCGCAGCTGCAGAGACTTCATCGACTGTTGAACAGGTTGAAAAGGCCATCTCCGAAATCTCCGACGGCGCAAGCAGCCAGGCAGATGAGACTCAGAAGGCTACAGAGTCCATTATCCTTATGGGTAACATGGTTGAAGAGACCAACGCTGAGGTTAGCAATCTTTCGGAGACAGCAAGCGTAATGAAGGAGTCCGGTGATTCCGCAACAGCTACGTTGTCAGAACTTGCCGAGATTAATGAAAAGGCCAAGCAGTCCATCGACATCATATACGAGCAGACCAATACCACCAACACTTCGGCCAATAAGATTCGTGAAGCTACGAACCTTATTACATCTATAGCCGAGGAGACCAACCTTCTTTCACTGAATGCTTCGATTGAGGCGGCAAGAGCAGGTGAACAGGGTAGAGGTTTCGCAGTAGTTGCTTCTCAGATTTCTAAGCTTGCCGAGCAGTCCAATGAATCCGCAAGACAGATTGAAGCAATTATCGATTCGCTTATTACAGATTCTGCCAAGTCCGTTGAGACAATGGATGAAGTTCAGAAGATTATGGAAGAGCAGTCCGAGAAGGTCGGCCAGACGGTTGAAATGTTCAATCAGGTTAAAGAAGGTATCGATACTTCCATTACCGGTATTGCCAATATTGCCGAGAAGACCAAGAAACTTGACGATGCACGTGTTAACGTAGTCGATGTTGTGCAGAACCTTACGGCAATTGCCGAGGAAAATGCAGCAAGTACAGAAGAGACAAGCGCTTCCGTTACAGAGGTTACCAATATCGTATACAACATCTCCAAGGATGCCAATGACCTTGATGAGATTGCAATCAAGCTTCAGGAACAGGTAGGATTGTTCACAATCTAGGGTTTGTTAAGACTTCAATCCCCGGTTAACCATACCGGGGATTGTTTTTACAGAGGATACAAAGAATGGAGAACATTGAGGCATTAACGGTGGATGGATACATATTCGCCACCCCCGAAGACGCAGAAATCGCCAAGAACGAGATACGCAAGATTGAGTACATCGAATCCCACACGGATATGAGCAATCTTGCGATAGTCAAAGGCATATACGAGAAAGCTTTGGCCGAGAGGTTTTTTCAGACACCCATCGGTTTTGAATATTTGCGCGATTTGCAGAAGATTCTTTCGTCGGGAGGGGTTAAGGACGAGCTTATCAAGCCGATTCCGCTTTACACAACATTTAAACGCATTGACTTAAAGCATAGCGAGACTGCCAAGAAACGGGTAACCAGGGCCGAAAGGAAAGAAATGTCGCTTAAGATGAAATATCGTAACGCGGTACTTGTGGCTGTAATACTCGGAGTGTTGTGCCTTGCCATGCTTCTTATAACGTTTCACGGCACAACTCCCAACGCACTTAATTACAAGAGTGCAATCCTCAATCAGTACGCAGAGTGGGAACAGGAACTTAAAGAACGCGAAGCTGCAGTAAGGGAAAAAGAAAGAGAATTGAATATAGGCAATTAATTTCACAGAAAAAACATAAATAGCTGTTAATATTAGTCCAAATTGCAGGACGGAGATTAGACATGGATAAACTCAAGGTTTTGGTGGTAGATGATGAAGCCAGAATGAGAAAGCTCGTGAAGGACTTTCTTGTTAAAAAGGATTTTGAGGTGCTTGAAGCCGGTGACGGGCGGGCAGCGCTTGATTCTTTTTACGAGAACCCGGACCTGTCTCTCATAATACTTGATGTGATGATGCCGGTACTTGACGGCTGGCAGGTGCTAAGAGAGATTCGAAGCGAGTCGAAGGTGCCGGTCATAATGCTTACGGCCAAGAGCCAGGAACAGGACGAACTTTTGGGATTCGAGCTTGGAGTTGACGAATATGTGACCAAGCCCTTCAGCCCCAAGATTCTGACAGCCAGGGTGGAAGCACTGCTTAGGCGCACATCAAATGTTTCGGCTGATTCAATCATCGAAATAGGCGGAATAAAACTTGATAAAGGAGCGCACATTGTCTTATGCGACGGTAAGGATGTAGAGCTTAGTTACAAAGAATTCGAGCTCCTTGCATACTTTATGGAGAATAGAGGACTGGCGCTTTCAAGAGAAAAAATACTTAACGGTGTATGGAACTACGATTACTTCGGTGATGCGCGCACCATAGACACTCACGTTAAGAAGCTTCGAAGCAAACTCGGTACAAAGGGCGAACTTATAAAGACCGTTTGGGGAATGGGATATAAATTCGACGTGTAAAGGCGTTTTTTCGGAGGGAATTTCATGTACAACAAAGAGCATGCCGAGCATCTCATGGAACAGTTCGCGGACAGAATATCCGGCGGGGCATTTGCTTACAAGGATTCAAAGAACCACGAACTTCTTTTTGCCAATCATAATGTAGTTCAGTTGTTTGAATGCAACGACTACGAGGATCTGTTTTCTTATGTCAAAGAATCCTTTGATGGCATGATTGCGGATTCTTCAAGGGAAGAAGTGCTCAAAGAAATATCTTCGGACATCCACGAGCACAAGAAAAACGCAGGCTATGTGTTCTTTAACATTCTTACAAAGAACGGCCACGTTGCGCAGGTGGAGGCTCACTGGAGAAATGTACATGACAATGAAGAAGGAAACGTAATTTACGTATTCCTGGTATCAAGAGATTTTGAAGGCTCCGATACGGGAATCGACCCCGTGACCGGTCTTAAAGGCAAGGCTCAGCTTAAAAAGCACGTTGAAGATGAGATGTTTAATGCCGCGAAGGGCAGCAAGACCGAGTATGCGATTGTGTACTATAACTTTGTGAATTTTAAATTCCTAAACATCAATCTGGGTGTTGCGGAAGGCGATAAATGTCTTAAATGCATGGCAGATATCATGAATGAGTTGTATGAAGATGCATGCATTTCGAGACTTTCGGACGATCACTTTGCGGTATTTTGCAAGTTTGAGAACGTTCACATTAAGACAAGAGAAGTAAAAACAAGATTTGATAAGATTTACGGCGAAAACTACGGCGTATCGGCCAAGTGCGGTATATATAAGTTCCGGGCGGACGAGAAGTTTGATTTTGAGTCGGCGCTTTCTTTTGCTAAGGTGGCATGTGACTTTATTAAGTATGATGCCAAGGCGGATATAGTGGATTATTCCGAAGGAATAGCCAAGAACATGATGGTATCGGAGTATGTTGTAAGAAACATCGATACCGCCATCAGCAATGAATGGTTAAAGATTTACTACCAGCCGGTGGTAAGAACTCTTACGGGCGAGATATGCGGAGCGGAATCTCTGGTGCGCTGGATAGATCCCGAGATTGGATTTCTTGCGCCCAATATGTTCATAGAGACGCTTGAAAAGAACAGGCTCATACATAAGCTTGACTGCTTTGTGGTGACTAAAGTCTGCAAGGATTTGAGAGAAAGAATGGATAAGGACCTTCCGGTCTTCCCTGTTTCCGTCAATTTCTCGCGTCTTGATTTCATTATGTGCGACATGCTTGAATATGTTGAGAAAGAACGTAAGAAATATGACATTCCTTCTGAACTTATTCATGTGGAAATAACAGAAAGCATGATTGCCGAAGATGAAGAACTCATGAAGACCATAATCGAGAGCTTCAGGCAGCTTGATTATGAAGTATGGATGGATGACTTCGGAAGCGGCTATTCGTCTTTAATGCTTTTAAAAGACTATGTCTTTGATGTAGTCAAGTTTGATATGCGTTTCCTTAAACCGTTTACGGATACGGCTAAGGATATTTTGCGTAACCTTGTAAGCATGTGCAAGGATATCGGCATCAGAACGCTCGCGGAAGGTGTTGAAAATCAGGAAGAGATTGATTTCCTTAATTCGATAGGCTGTGGTCGCATTCAGGGCTATTTTTACGGAAAGCCCGAGCCGATTGAAGATTTGTTTGCTCATGCAGAGGAAAAGAACCTTAAGATTGAACCCAATGAAGTTACAAGATTCTACGACGCGGCTTGCCTGCATATCAGGATGACCGATGCGCCTCTTGAGCTTATTGAAGATAACGGAACCGAGATTAAGACTCTGTTTATGAACGATGCATACAAGAAACAGATATTTGACGACTCCCCGGATTTGCAGGAAACTGACAGGCGTATATACGGAACTCCTTCACCGCTTCTTAATAAGTATCGCCAATACTTGAGTGTTATGGAAGGTACCGGCAGGGAAGAAGAGTTCTTTTACACTGTGGGCGGAAGCTTCATGCATTTTACGGGACAGTGTATTTCTTCTTTGAACAACAGATATATTATCAAGGGCTCTCTTAAGAACCTTAATCTTGATAAAGGCAGAATGGATGAGATTCACATCGGTAACAAGCTCCGCGAGCTTAACCAGCTGTTTGATGTTGTCCATCTTATCGATATCGAAGCCAAGAAGATTACGCCACTTCTGGGTAAATACAAATATATGAGCAACAACGCGGCCGTCGATACAGACAGTGAAGCACTTATGGAATCCTTCATTGAAGAAAAAATCTTCGCCGGCGATCGCAACAGATTCAGGGCATTTGTAGATCCGAATTCGCTTTACGAAAGAATTAAAGCGGGAGGAAAGGGCTATATTTCGGGTGTATTCGGCGTAGGTCAGCCCGACGGAAATTATATTTTGGAAGAAATATTTATTATGTCAGTTTCCGGAAGCGGTGGCAGAGAATATCTTTTCTGCATGAAAGATTATCAGGACCTTAAGAAGAATCCTTATGTAATAGACTTCAACGGAACCGTCATGGAAGAATACGCGAAGCTTTGGGACAGCATTATCTGGAACTCAAGCCTCAAGTTCTACTGGAAAGACAAGAACTTCGCTTACAGAGGTGTCAGCCAGGCATTCCTTGATTTCTTTAAGATGGAATCGCCCGCGGAAGTGCTCGGCAAGACCGACAGAGAGCTGGGTCTTTGCACCGATGCCGACATGGACATGTACGAGCTTCACGAAAAAGAAATCGTAAGCTCCGGCGGCAAGATACTTAAACTCCCCGTAGAGTGCGTGGTAAAGGGCGAGCCCGTGATGACAATCTTAAGCGAAATTCCGGTCTACGATGACGGCAAGCTTGTGGGCACTGTGGGCGTATTCTCGGTGGCAGGAGACTCGCTGTCATTATAGCTATTTTGAAAGGTACGGTTATGCCAGGGAAAAGTACTAAAGACAAAAGAAAAATTCATTCTTTAAATCGTGAGATTACCGTAATCTTTGTAGCGATTATGGCACTTACAATCGGCGCGTGCATACTCGTAAATACGCTGTTTCTTGAAAAGGTATATGTTAAAGACAAGAAGAATACTTTGATGTCGGTATATATGAAGCTTAACGGTATCGATACGCTTTCCGATACCGATACCGATGAATTGACTGCACTTTCGGGAACTCATAACCTGGGAATTGCTTTGTACAATGTAATGGTTAATCCGTTTACGAATACATACATTTATGATCCCGTTGCAATCATTTCTTATGAGCCTGATGTCATAATGCAAAATGAGTTAAGAAGAATTGTATCTCATGAGGCCAAAGGCGAGATTCTTGCAAGAAACGAATCCTTTGTACTCTTTCAAACGGGAAACGGCGGAGGAAGAACGGAATACCTTGAGATGTATGCGTCCCTTAATAATGGGCAGGTGATGTTGCTTCGTACGCCTATAGAGAGTATCAGGTTAAGTTCAGAAATTGCAAACCGGTTCCTTTTGTATGTGGGACTTGGCGGTATTTTGATCAGTGCGGTGGCAATCTATATATTCACTAAGAAGATTTCGAAGCCCATTCTTTCTTTGGCAGAGATATCGGAGAGAATGTCGAGAATGGATTTTGAGGCTCGCTACGCGGGTAAGGAAAAGACCGAAATTGCGGTCTTAGGCGAAAGCATAAATAAAATGTCCGATAATCTTGAGAAAGCATTCAATGAGTTAAAAGACGCCAACGCCGAGCTTCAGAAGGACAACGAGCTTAAGACGAAGATTGACAATATGCGTAAGGAGTTTATTTCGAACGTTTCTCACGAGTTAAAGACTCCCATTGCGCTTATACAAGGCTATGCGGAAGGGCTCAAAGAAGGAATCAGCGAAGAGTCCGAGCGCGATTACTACTGCGACGTAATCATGGATGAGTCGGCCAAGATGAATTCAATGGTTAAGAAGCTGCTTGATCTTAATCAGCTTGAGTGGGGCGATAATGTCCTGAATACGGAAGTGTTTGATATTTGTGAACTGGTGCGTAATCAGACGGCTTCTTTTGACATAATAACCCGGCAAAATAATGTGACCGTTAACGTTTCGGGCGCGGAAAAGTGCCTTGTGAGAGCGGATGAATTTAAGATTGAAGAGGTATTCAAGAATTATTTCTCGAATGCCTGCAATCACGTTAAGGGCGACGGCTCGAAACGTATTGACGTAACCGTTGAAAAAGAGGAAAATGAAGTTAAGGTATCAGTCTACAATACGGGCGATGCGGTTCCGGATGAGAGCCTGCCTCACCTGTTTGAAAAGTTCTACAAGGTAGACAAAGCGCGTACGAGAGAGTACGGCGGAAGCGGAGTGGGACTTTCGATTGTTAAGGCGATTATGGTCGCTCATCACAAGGACTACGGCGTGTATAATGCCGACGGTGGCGTATGCTTCTGGTTTAAATTGGACTGTGCCGATACGGAGGAAATATAATGAAGAAGATTGTAAGCGTAATTGCGGTGAGTGCCTTTCTTTTGCTGACACTTGCAGGCTGCGGGGCTATACCCGATATGGATGTCGAGCAGGAAGAGATGATATCCGAGTACGCGGTTTCTTTGTTACTTAAATATGATTCGGAGAATCACTCAAGGCTTGTGAACGTGGATAATTACGTTACAGCTTATGAGACGGCGAAGCGGATTCACGATCAGGCCGAGGAAGCATATTACAACAAGCTTGCCGAGGAAGAGAATAAGCGTCGTGAAGAGGCGGAACGCCAGGAGGAGCTTAACAATTCGTATTCGCAGGAGACACCTTCACAGGGTGGAGATTACGAATATTCCGAAGCGGGTTCGGGTTCATCCGGTGGCAGAGGTGACGGTAACGGTGGCGCGATTGTTGTGGATGCTCAGACGATTGAAGAGTTTCTGGGCGTCGGCGCGTTTACATTTACGTATGCGGGATTTGATGTTATGAACGATTATCCCGAGGACTCCATGGACTTTGTTCCTTATATTTCGGCTTCGGAAGGCGGCGAGCTTTGCGTCGTATACTTTAACGTAACCAATAACAGCTCCGAGGCAAGTACGCTGGATATTATCGATATTGTGCCTATGACGTATTTCAAGCTTGCGGTTAACGGCGGTAGCTTCAAAAGCGTGGTAAGAACCATTCTTGAAGATGATATTGCAGTATACTCCGGAACCTTTGCGGCGGGGGAGACAAAGAGGCTTGTGCTTATTGCGGAAATTAGAGAAGGAACTATTGTAGACAATCTTGAGCTTCGTATCACCAAAGGAAATGATACATTAACTAAATCTTTAAGGTGAAATGTTACAGTTGTAAACACAATTCCGACAATTTGGTAAAATAACATAAGTTTTTAGAATGTTCAGTGGCTTGCTTATGGCTAAAAATGCCGTAAATAAGCCATTTTTTATGTTTTTGAAAATTTATTTAAAAAAATAAAAAATTCTTGTTGACATTCCTAAATAGGGGTGCTATAGTAGTCAATGTTCCGAGCGGGACAGCCACTTAAAAGCTTCCGCGAGGGGCACAGAACCTTGACAATCAAACAACAATGCAACCCTGAAAATCTTTGAGATTATTCAGAAGTGTGAAAGCGAACACACTATAAAAAAATACGACCCAAAGACAGTAAACGGAAAGAAAAGCTAGACGCGATTCTTGACGGA
>JAFZLD010000018.1 GCA_017553505.1 Lachnospiraceae bacterium | reverse complement strand
GATACCCTATATCCCCCATCCTCGAATTCTGTATATCAAATACTGCAATCATACCGATCACTTTATTGGTTTCTTTCAATACAATTCCCCAGTCAAAATCCGGTGAAGGCTTTCTTTTTACCCAAGGACGAGCGTCAATAAACATCAATTCCGGATTTTTCTCATTTTTACTGGCTTTTCGTCCCCAATAGGTATAAATTTCATCTCTTCCCAACCATTCTTTTAAATCCGGTACATCTGCTTCGTTAAGAGGTCTGATGATCAATCTGTCAGTTTCAAGAACCGGTTTATCTGTCTCGTAATCTTTTAACATAGTGCCTCCATCAGATTTAGAATTTTCAATCCTGCCACATAATCACAACTATTATGCGTGTGACAAGTCTGGAAAATACAGTTTATTTAACTTCAAACGTAGTTTTTTAGTAGTCAGAACATGTAGCCTCGGCAAGATATGCTCGCAAATGCCATGAATCTTGGAGCGTTATCTATCGTAAAATCCCCGTCAACCTACACTCAAAAGATTCATCACCATAGTCGTCATGATGTCTTTTTCCTTCGGGTCCGACTCGGCTATCATGAGCGTGATGGCAACAAGCGCACCGTCACTGATAACCTTATATCCGCCTCTGAAAAGTGCATTGTTGCGGTTCAAAAACTCCAAGAACAATGATGCCGCTATTCTTTTGCAACCATCGGCGAAAGGATGATCTTTTATCATGAAATACAAAAGATTGGCAGCTTTCTCCTCCAAAGAAGGATAAACTTCTCCTCCAAATACATCCTGGTATACAGCGGCCAGAATACCTTCAATCTTGCCCGGTTCCTTCTCAACTCCGAAGACATCTGATTTGAAGCTATCTTCCATGCGGTCAACCATTGCGCGGCAGTCAGCATAAGTTATCCTGTATATAGGCTGATTTCCCTCGGGCTTCTCCAGTGACTGATGATCATATTGGTCAAGTAAAGTCAGAGCCTGAGTATACAAGTTTACCGCCTTTAAAACCTCATCAGAGTCACCTTCAATGGCAGTAGCCAGCATCTTTGCCTGGATTTCCACAGTCTTTTGTAAGGCCTCGAGGCGTTTGTCATTTATTGCATAGCCCTTAATGATATAATCCTTCAAAACCTTGTTGGCCCAGCGCCTGAATTCAATGCCCCTCCGGGACTTGACGCGATAGCCGACAGAAATAATCATATCCAGATTATAGTATTCAATATTTCTTTCGACATCTCTTCCGCCTTCATTTTGAACTGTCGCAAAATTTGCGACAGTTGAATTGTCTAATTCTTCCTTCAAAGCATTATTGATATGCTTGCCAATTGTCTTAACATCTCTGCCAAACAGCTCTGCCATCTGGTTCCTGTTTAGCCATACAGTATCCTGATTGACTTCTACGTTAAGGGTTATTTCCCTATCTTCCGTTTCAAATAATACAATTTCATTTTCTTTAGCCATATTAATCCCCCTATTACTTCTCGCTGATGCCATTCTCATTAAGCTTACGCTGCATCTCTACATAATACGAAAGCAGTCTAAGCACATATGGGGGAGCATTCCTATGACCCAGTTCCCACTCAGTCATCGTCCTATAGGGAATCTCGAACTTCTCGCAGAACTCCTTACGATTTAAGCCGGTAGTCTCTCGTAATTCTTTCATTTTTACACTAAACAATTCATCTGACATAGCATTTCTCCCTTCACGGTTTTACTCATTGAGTATATGATAACACATATCCTGCGTTTACACAATGAGTATTTCTTGAAGAGATCATTTTATCTTTCGTCAAACGTAGTTTTTTGGTAGTCAGCACATGTAGTCTCGGCGAGATATGCCCGATAGTAGTAAATGGGAAATGTTTACTACTAAGCTATTTGAGGTCTTTATAATATTCCAATATCATATTCTTTGATACAGGCATTTCAGTTCCTTCCAGCTCCTTATAAATCAGATCAGTTAAATTCATAAGACTAGTCCATAAATCTTCTTGACTATCACCGGTAACAAATGTACTTCTTATTGCTTCTTTTTCAAAATCCGGTAGTTTATCTATCTCTCGGTTCACAGTACCTTCAAGTCTGTAACGATTGCCAACAAGGTCTATATAAATCTTTCTGACAAATTCAAGCTCACCTACTACTCGGAAGTAATTATTTCGATGAATAGCAACTGCTGCATGCATCAAATGTGCCCATGCAAAGTCACAAGCTGTTTCAATATCCTTTTTTAGTTTTCCGCTATAAATGCGTTCGTCCATACTTTCCAGAGACTTGATCATTTTCTCTTCAACAATACCGGAATTATCAAAAAGAACCCTAAATGCAGGTTTTAAAGCAGCTGCCCCTTCATAACATCCAAACCCAATATCAATCTCCAAAAGGTTATCTAACGCATATACCTGAAGATGCCTTGCTTCAGATTGTGAAAAGAACAGAAGGCTATATTGCTCTGAAATCCTCTGACGCATGTACTCCATAACTTCAGTCATAGAATCATTACAATCAAATGCTACTACAAAATCTAAATCCGACCTTTCATCGTGAAATCCTTCTGCTCCGGAACCAACCTGAACAAGAGCTACTATCTTAGGACATTCCTTAGCAACTGAAATTATAAAATCCAATACACTAAGCCTGTCTTGTACACCAAATATTTTACTCATTCCATGCTCCCCATTTTATATTATGCATGTGCTCTAACATCGTTTGAACAGTACTGATACATCATCCTTACTCAACCCGCATTTTCCATAAAAAGTCTCATTCGGCTCTATAGACATTAACTGCACTACAGAAATGCCCTTTTTCTTTAATTCATTTTCGAGTTCTTTCAAAAGATTCCTGCCAATGCCGTGTCTCTTATACTCGGGCACAACAAATAGTTCCGACACGAAAAAGAAATCCTCGTCTGCATACGGGTCTACATAGCCCAGAAGTCCGCCTATTATCGCGCCATTCTCTTCTGCAACCACCCCAATAGAATCGAAGTTACCTAATATGGCTTGTACCCTTCGAACAGCCCGCTCACGGCTCCACCGCTCATTCCAAGGTTCTTCTGAATAGGCCTTAGACATCGCCTCTGCCAATCCTTCTATATCTGTTTTTTTACACAATCTATATTGCATTCCAAACTCCTTAAACATGCATATTCGATTTCACAGTCGTCTCGCATGCCTTAACTTACATGCATATTCGTTTCATAAGCCATTTTGCGTGTATTCGTTTGCGCGCAATCTAAAATATTGACATGCGTACCCGGTATGATAATTGCCTCGCATGTCTTAACTGAAGGCCGTGTAAAATTTCGGACATGCGTATTCCAATTCATAGTCTATCCGCATGTAAATTGGGCCATCAACGGGACATTTTCATGCTAACTTCTTTTATACCGCTCTTTTATTCCACTGTTATCTTCATATATCCGCAAGTGAACGGAAAGAAATCAAACTTCTTTGTACCTAAATGTACCGCGCCATTCTCTTCATACCATTTGCGAAGCCTCCGGTTTTCCTCCACAATTCCTATGTTAATGGTCTTACAGCCTTCCCCGGCTGCAGTTTGACAAGCATGTTCCAACAGTTTCTTTCCGATTCCGTTATGCCTATATTCCGGAAGCACAGCAAGATTACTGAGCTCACACTCGCCATCACCCTGTAACACCAAAGAATAGTATCCACACTGGATTCCGGCTTCTTCGCATAGGAACATTAGACGGTTTTCATTGTCCATCTGCCAAAAAAGCCTGTCCTCTGAGGTTGAAAACGCTGTAAATCTCGGCGCATTTTCTGCAGTAAACCCCAGTTCTTCTGCCACAGTCATAAAGCTGTTCTTTATAATATTTACGCACTCTGGGATATCTTCCCTCTTAACTCTTCGAATCATCTTCCAATGCCCCTTCAAATCTCAAAATATATCTGCATTGTAATTATACCATATGTGTAACAGCTCATCCTTTGAATAAAAAACAAAAATCCTGCTTTGTTTTTGGCAGGATTTTTCATAAACTATTATTGCTTGATATCTTAAACTGTAGAATTCCAACGGCGTTTCAAATATGTGCTACGCTGTCGCACATATCACGGCGATACCACTTAGGAATCGGATTCTCCATGTCATCAAAGATTGTAAGAATACTCTTGTTAAGCCCCATAATACTATCCAATTCGTTCGGTGCAAAATACTTTGCCCAAACTATTGAAGTTATAGCGCTCACAGAAATATATAATGCAAACAGCCGCCAAAACTCTTCAGGAATACCACCGTTAAAGTACCCGTCTATCTGCCCTTTTGCATATTCGGGATACTTTGTGTCTATCCGGTTAAACTCATACCATGGGTCGCCAATACTATCAAAATCCATCGTATGCCAGTCGATTACCAAAACCTTCCCGGAATTTATGATCAAATTGCCTGTGTGATAATCTCCGTGATGCCGGCACATTGGGCGCCCTTTCAAAAGATGCTTATTATCTTCAAAATACCGAAGAATCTTTTCGCATCCTGCAAAAGAAACGCCTTCGTGCTTAAATGCATCTATACGAGGCTGTATTGTTTCGATGTAACGGTCATACCAACTCTTTTCGACGCTGTTTTCGGGACAGGTATCATGTATCCTTCGAAGAATACTTCCCGCCTGCTTTCCGACCTCATATTGCTCATTAAAAGACATCTTTGAAATAACACCTTCCAAGTCTTCTCCGGGCACCCAGGACAACAGTGTGAGGACTTTAGTCCCGTCATCAGTCTTTACACATTCCACACACTTGGGAACCGGTAGCCCCGCATCACCGAGTCTTTTCAAATGCGCGAATTCTTTTTCCTTTTCATCATAGTCCTCGCCGTCTGCAACTCTGAGAAGAAACTCCTCTGTGCCACGGCGACAGAGATACTTATCATCTCCGGCCATGCCTTTATCTATATTTTCTACGCTGTCAAATTCTGACAGATATGTATCAAGATTCATAGCATCCCCCAGCCTTAATGCCCTTCTGTAAATTCATTCATAGCTTCCTGCCACTTATTAAGCCAGTATAGCTGTCCATCTATAAAGCTTTCATCTATGCAGTCCATTCCATATATTTCAAGGATGGTTGCTTGTAACTGAAAATGTCTGATTGCAACCCAATATGGAAAAGAAAGGATTTCCTCGCGGCTCAACTTATGATAACCAGCATATCCCGAAAGAAATTCCCGATACACTTCCTTAGTAAGCTCAATATCTTCCTGCTTCAGATTAAAATAATCTGTCATGTCACACATAACCATGACATCGAACATAAGCGGTGCCTTGCAAGCGGTATCAAAGTCCACAAGATATATTTTTCCGTCAGTATTCTGCAACAAATTTCCTCTGTGAAGATCTCCGTGACAATTTCCCCTGGGAAGGTCCTTAACCTTATTCCAAAGGCGTTCTCCAAGCTCCTCATATTCCGCCAGACGCGGGTAGTTCTTTTTACGAAGGAACCCCATATATCTGTCTATAAAGAATTCTTTGTCACAAGAAATAAGTTCCGAAGGATACTTCTCCATCAATTGATGAAATCTTCCAACAAGTTCTCCGACTTCTGCAGCACATTTTTCAAGTTTGGGCTCGTCCCCATCGATGAATTCCATGAGAACAATCAGTTTCTTCTCCCCATCGATTTCCAATTCAAATATGGCTTCTCCACCCTTTGTAAGTATCGTTTTAGGAACCGGGAACCCATTTTCCTCCAGATACCTCATAATAGATACAGACTGCCTCGCGGTCCCGGCAAAAGCAGGCCCGATAACCTTGAGCAAATATTTAACACTTCCGCTGACAATATATGTAACAGCCCCGCCTTCTCTTAAGAATTCCAAAGACGGGGATTCTATTCCGTAATTCAATGTCAATATATCTTGCAAAGTCTTTTCACCCATGATGGTTATTCCTCTTCCATTAAATTTTTCTGTCAATCTTATAATCGCTTTGTAATTCTCCCACCTTAAATACCGCTCATCAAATCATTCAATGTATCCTGCATATCTACCGGCTCCCAGTGGCCTTCCATGGATATTTCCGGATTGAGTGCTCTGATGGTGTCGGCCAGTTTCTCGCAAAGGTCAGCCCTTTTGATACCTGTAAAGAAATTGTCGCAGGTAGAATCGCCCACGAATAAAACCTTGTCGGTCTCCACATAAACAAGCGTAGAATCATCTGTATGCGGAGCCTCGGTCTCCAAAACCTTTACCTTACAGCCACCAAGGTCAAGCGTCATCGCTCCGGAGAATATCATATCTGCCGGTTTCACAATTACCTCTGCGCCGGTGCTGTATTCTTTTCGGATGCTTTCATGGATGGCGAAGAATTCTTCCGGCCCGTTCTTTTCAATTCTTTCTTTCCACTCACAAAGGTACTTGTTTGTCTTCGCATTAGCCAGGCATAGCCCGTTTACAGCATGCATGCCGAAGGTGTGATCCCAGTGCCAGTGGGTAAGAACGGTCAAAGAAGGCAACGGCAAGCCTTCTTTCTCCAAAAGTGCGTAAAATTCCTGTGTGTGAGCCGCAGAGTGACCGGCGTCAATTGCCAGACTCCAGTTATCGCCCTTAACGTAGCAAAGATTCGGGCGGTCCCGCTCCGATTCGTATGGCATATACCATATATGTTCAGTAAGTTTTTTAAGTTCCATATTATCCTCCAATGCATCCTCATTTCAAAGAAATCGTCCAGTTATCTCCGGCTACCAGATACTGAAATTCTGCCATTTCTGCTTTATGCATAAATAATCTCCCATAACCGTTATTAAATACGACAACAGCCTCAGCTCATACTGAGGCTCATTTCTGTTACTTCTTTATGTAGTGCTTGTAAACTCTTGTGTACTGATATCCAATCTTCTTGTAGAACTCGTTGCCTCCGCCTGTCATTATCTCGGCACCGAGAGGGCGCAGTATACTGTCATGGTGCGAAAGTGCCGCAGCCGCAAGGCCCTTATGCTGATGCTCGGGCACAGTGCAGAGAGGCTCCATGTAAGCAAGCTTAGTCTCCGGATTCCACCACATCCCCGAGAAGCATACATAATCATCGTTCTCATCCGCAATGATAGTCGTGTACTCGTACGTCGCGTGCGGTGCCGGCGCGATAGTCGCCCCCAACACATTCTGATAAAGCTCAAACGGGCTTCTTCCCTCATTCTTGGCAGGAACATCCCAGTCCTTAAACTCGCCGAGCTCCCACTTGTTAAATCCATCCCAGAGGCATTTGGCCACCTTCAAAGGGTCTGAAGTCTTCGGATCCACGAAGTGATATCCTTCCGGAAGCGGATAGTCAAGCTTTCCCTCTCTAAAGTCAAAATAATTATCCGGCTCTTCATACGCAAGCTCATACCCCCGCGCACAAGCCGCTTCAATAAGCGCAGTCTGCCCCGAAATAAACACTAATTCTAACGGGTCCTCAAACTTCGGATAAGCCGTCTCCGCATATTCAATCATCTCGCCCGCCAGGCACTCATATCCCGGACGCAACACAAAGTAAAGAGCCGTCACCGGCTGTTCATAGAACACAAACCCAACCGGATTGTCCCCATCCAGCCAGAATCTGTTCAGCCGAAGGAAGTCTCTCTCCACCCAAGGTGAAGTTATCGCATACTCAAAGAACGGCTCCGCCGGCCCGTTACTCTCCTCATGGTTATAGACTTCCGTCATGAGCTTGTATACAAGCCCGATATCCGTAAGTATCTGAAATTGCTTTGTTCTGATATTCATAAATAACCCCTCCCAATACCCTAATTTTTTACTCAATCTCTTCCAGCTTCTTCACCGTAACCTCGCAAGCCTTTACCGAAATATCGCAGCCGATAAACTTTCTTCCGAGCTTCCTTGCCACAACAGCCGTGGTGCCGCCTCCTAAAAAGAAATCGGCCACCAAATCCCCGGGTTCCGAAGCCACTCTGATGATTCTGTCCAGAACCGCCTCGGGCTTGGGTGTATCGTACGCATCGGCCACATCGGTTCGGGTATATGTGTCATACATCTCAGGCTCGTTCCAGAGGTTGCCGACAGGTATGACATTCGAGAAACGGTAAGGAAGACCGTCTATAAGCTGTACTTCTCCCGCCGCCTTCATGTCGTTAAACTGCGCGTTACTGATAAGCCAGTGCTTGTTCAAAGCCTTCAAGTCTATAGCCTCTCCTTCAAACTCACGCACATCGTCGCGCCCCGCAAGATCTCCGTTCTCAAACAGTGGCACAATCTGCTTGCTTTCGCCGCGAAGCTCGTGGAATATGAAGTTGCGGGAATCCTTAACGTAATACAGGATGATATCCACCTGCGAGTCGAAGTTGGCAAAGAATCCTCTTTCTTTGCTATGCTGGCGATAAATTCGGTTGCGGAAGCATCCGGTACCGAATATCTCGTCCATCAATATACGCATGTAAGAGTCCATGCGCCAGTTGCAATGTATGAAGATACTACCGTTCGGAGCAAGTACCCTCTTCATCTCCTCAATGCGGGGTCTGTACCACTCAGTCGCCTCATCCGGCGCACCCAGGTTATCCGAATAATCATCGAATACCTTGCCGGTATTGTACAGAATATCGCAATATATCAAGTTCACCGAATCGGACGGAAGCGAACGCAACAATTCAATATTGTCTTCCCTGTATATCTTAATTCCGTCCTGTTCATAATAAAGACTCATAAATACTTACTCCTTAGCCCAAATTCATTCTATATCAGTCTACCACAGGCAGGACCATTTTCTCAATAAACTCCACCCTGTCAAATATCCTCGGCTTAAAAGTGCCCGTAATACCCACAGACACGCCGTTCTCGCGGTTCACATAGATAATGTTGCCGCTGTCACCGATTGCCGCATATACCTCGCGATTATCGTAAGGCTTGTACCACAAATACCCGTAGTTCATGTACCCGAACCGCTCACCGAGCTTCAAATGCGGCCAAAGCATCTCATCCACATATTCCTGCGACACAACCCTCTGCCCCGCACACTCGCCACCACCAAGCACAACCGCGCCCAGCACAGCCATGTCCCGCGCCGACATGCACACTCCCCAGCCGGCCGTAACAGCCCCTGTCGGATCCGTGTACCACTCATACCCACGCGGGTTCTTGTTCATGAAGAAATCAAACTGGTCTTCTTTGGAACTGTCCCCGTGCGCCACCCTCTCAGGCAGCCCCACCGGTGTAAAAAGAAACCGATTCGCAAAATCCAGACACTTCTCCCCGGTCGCGCGCTCAATCACGCCGGCCAGAATCTGTATCCCAAGCGTCGCATACTTAAACTCGCCGGTTATGCCCTTTCGCCCGCCCAGATAATCCAAAACCGCAAGCGTCCAGTCCTGCGAGGTGCAGACCTTAGTCCAGGGTTCGGACTTATACTTGTACGGCGCCGTCATCGTAAGCAGATGCTTAACCGTCACATCATAAATGGTCTTCTCGCCCCGCTTAACCGTATAACCCGGGAAGAAATCCATCACCTTTTGATCCACACTTTTAATAAATCCATTATCAATCGCAATCCCCGCAAGCAGCGCCATCACGCCCTTCGTCACGGAATTGACATTCACCGCATCCGCAGTCTTATAGCCGTGCCAGCAGTCCTCATACACTGTCTTGCCGCCCTGAAGCGCGTAAATCTGGCATATATTCGACTCGTTGCCTGTGCTGTTTTCAATGTGCTTATGAAGTTGTTCTTTGGTCATAAAAAGCCTCCTCTTAGGTAAGATTCGGACGTCCTAATAAGAGGCTAATATGATTAAAAATTGTTTTCAAGTACTTTTTTATAAGTTTTTTTAGGGCACAAAAAAGGAAGCCACCATAAAGGCAGCTTCCTCATCATTATTACATCTGTGCGTATTCTTCTTTGGTGTAATACTGCGTGGACTTAAGGTACTTGGGAATGATCTGAGACTCACCGTTGATTCTGATGTCGGCGTGCTTATGAGCAATCTCAAGAACATATTCATTCTCATCTGTAGGAAGCTTGCCCACGATTTTGACCCTGATCTTTAAATACTTATCAAGGTTGGCAATATCAAACAGCGAAAGAAACCTCTTACACCTTCCCTTAAAAGAAATCTCGGGGTCGAGGTTATCAAGCTTATCGTTATTGAATTCAAATACCACATTCAGCCAACCGTCTTCCATGTAAAGAGCCGTGTCGCAGAATTCCTCCACATACTCTCTGTTCTGGCTCGCTCTGGAGATTCGTGAAAACTCTTCAAGCTCATCCACAAAAGTAAGGAAAGAACCACTGCCGATTGCGCTTATCTTAAAGCTGTCGCGTGTATGGTCGGAAATTGAAGCCAATATCTCATGTAATTCCAGAATCCTCGTATTTGCAACAGGAAGTTCTGTGTCAGGACGGCAGAAATCGATATCCTGAAATGCCTGCAGATTCTTCATAAGCAGAAATGCACTCATGATTCCGTGCTGATATGCCTCGAAGTCATTGTAATAAGCGGCTTTCTTGCTAAACGATGCGTGGAAATGAGTATTAACGTTAAAGGTATCCTTGATAAGAGCTCTTTCCTCTTCGGTGATCGAATCGAAACTGTGCGAGAACGCTATCGCATCCTCCTTATCGAAACTGTAATCAGCTCTTTCAAATATCTTTTTAAGAAGTTCCTGGGTCTCTTTGGACAGGTTACCCTTGTTGGAAACGTTTACAATGCTGTTTCTGGCAATAAAATCAATAAACTGGCTGACAAATTGCTGCTGTATATTCTCATATTCAAACTTGAAATTATCGAAATTATGAATGGCAAAATAAGGAAGAACCTTATTCATGGCCTTATTAATCTTCTCGATTTTCTTAAGCGGATAACCGAGGTCATGGGTAAGGGCGGCTATACATCTTACCGAACCGTTTTTCTCCTCACTGCTCTTTAATAATTCAAGAACATCCTTAAGCTTATCGGCATCGCCGTCATTAATTATGGGCAGCTGATCGGCAAGCCCTCTGAGTATCTCATAGCCTTCAATCATCTCCCTTTCAGAGCGATATAATTCCGAAAACTCAGGCTTCTCGTGAAGATATTCTCCCAGAAAATACACCCAAAGGCAGTGCAGTGTATGGTCTCTGTAAAAAGAATCCGATGCAAAAATCAGTTCCTCGAATTCCACATATGAATCGAAATACTTAAAAATCTTGTCATATCCCTGCTTGTTGGGGGATATGTTACTCATGGCAGCTTCAAAAAGCTTCTTCCAGAGTCCGACGGCAATCTGAATCTTGCTGTTCATCTTCTCTTCGTTAATGAGCTTCTCAAGCGCCTTCTTAATATCTTTCTTTAACTCATCCTTACCCTTAAGAAAAACAATCTCATCCTTCTTCATAAGGTCCAGATAAAACCGCATAACGGTCTTTTCATCAATAAAATGTTCCATTCCTCTTCCTCCGTTACCATGTGCTCATTACGTGCCACAATAGCGTTTCATTGTTCCATTCTAACCTATTTAGCACTGATAATCCAGTTTTTATTTTTGCACAAAAAGAAGCCGATTTCTCAGTTTCTTATGCCTCTCTATCTTTTCTTAAAAGAATAATCGCACATACTTCCTCCGATTCACACTTTGCCCTGTAGTAAATTGGCATGGTACATTCCGTTTATTCGGTCTGCCCATGCCGCTCAAAGAACCTCTCCAAACATCTGTATGTTTCTTCCCCTATTACGTGCTCCATAAGGCACGCCTCTTCGGAAGCCGTGCTTTCGCTGACTCCCAGGCATCTTAGTGCCTTCTTTATAAGAATATTCTTCTCGTTTACCTTCTCGGCCGTTTCTTTGCCTTTGATAGTCAGGTAGATGTGGCCGTCCTGATCGAAACATATTAAGTCCTGATCGTACAGCTTTCTTACGGTTACGCTGACGGTAGGCTTCGTTACTTTAATCGCGCGGGCTATGTCTACGGCCCTTACGCTCCCTTTCTCGTTTTGAAGGGACAATATGCACTTAAGGTAATCTTCTGTTGAATTATTGCCTTTCATCTTTTCTCCCCCCGTCCCTGTATAGTACGCCAAAGAAAGTGCCTCTACTTGCCAAGGCATGCGCATCCCATGGAACAGCTTCCACAGTTTCCACCGCAAGTGCTTTTGCCTTTCTTTTTATCCTTAATAAGACTTCTGACCGCAAGCGCCACGATAGCGACAAGCCCTGCGGATATTACTATAGTTCCGATATTCTGCGTTAAAAATTCCATACAAATACCAGTCCTTTCTTTAAACTCTCCGAACGGCCCGTAAGGCCGCCCGGAGAATCCTCAATGCATTAAACTCTGACTTTCTTAGTAAGTGTTGTTGCTTCTTTGTACTTCTTAACGAAGAGCATATAAATCATTCCGATAAGGAAGAATATTGCAAAGATAAGTCCGATTACATTTAAGTTGCCGGTGAATGCGCCGCCGAACTGTGTAATCATAAGTGCGATTACATACGCGAAACCACACTGGTATAAAATTGCGAACCAGGTCCACTTTGCGTTGTTCATCTCTCTCTTGATGGCGCCGATAGCTGCGAAGCAAGGTGCGCAGAGAAGGTTGAATACAAGGAAGGACAAACCTGTAACTGTTGTAAATACCTGTGCAAGTGCCTGATATGTGGTAAGTTCTCCGCCACCGTAGAGCACGCCCATGGTGCCGACGATGTTTTCTTTGGCCACAAGTCCTGTGATTGATGCAACGGCTGCCTGCCAGTTACCCCAGCCAAGAGGTGCGAATATCCAAGCTATTGCACCGCCGACCTTTGCAAGAACAGAAGATGCAATGTCTTCGCTGTCTATCATTCCAAAGCCCTCGTCGGTGAATCCGAAGTTAGACAAGAACCATATAACTATGGTCGAAAGAAGGATGATTGTGCCGGCCTTCTTAATAAATGACCAGCCGCGCTCCCACATGGATCTAAGCACGTTACCGAGTGTAGGCATGTGGTATGCGGGAAGCTCCATTACAAAAGGAGCGGGGTCGCCTGCGAAGAGTTTGGTCTTCTTAAGCATTACACCGGAGATGATGATTGCTGCCATACCGATGAAATATGAACCTGTTGCAATCCAGGCGCTTCCGCCGAAGATTGCGCCTGCGATCATTCCGATGAAAGGAACCTTAGCACCGCAAGGAATAAATGTTGTTGTGATAATTGTCATACGACGGTCACGTTCATTCTCGATGGTACGTGAAGCCATGATACCGGGGATACCGCATCCTGTGCCTACAAGCATGGGAATGAAGGATTTACCGGAAAGACCGAAACGTCTGAAGATTCGGTCAAGTACGAAGGCGATACGTGCCATGTAACCGCAAGCCTCAAGGAACGCAAGCATTAAGAAGAGTACAAGCATCTGAGGTACGAAGCCAAGAACTGCACCGACACCGGCTATAATACCGTCAATAATAAGGCTCTTAAGCCAGTCTGCTGCGTTGCATGCGTCGAGAAGCTTCTCAACAAGCACCGGAATACCGGGTACCCATACGCCGTACTCTTTGGGGTCGGGTTCGTCGCCGATTTCTTCGAGAGTCTTCACTGCTTCTTCGTAGTCTTTAATCGTTGCGTCAACTTCTTCTGTTGCGAGTGTTTCTTCATCTTCTACCGTATAAGTAAACTTGTCAGCAGATTCAAGACCATTTTCCTCAAGGAAAGCTTCGTATCCGTCTACAACCGTTGAAGCTTCGCCGTAGCTTTCGGCAAGTTCACCGTATCCGCCGTCCATTCCGAAGAGGTGGAAACCGTCACCGAATATACAGTCATTGGTGAAGTCTGTAGAAGCTGCACCGATTCCTACCATTGCAATCCAGTATACGAGGAACATGACAAGTGCAAAGATAGGAAGGCCGAGCCATCTGTTTGTGACAATCTTATCGATTTTATCTGAAGTTGTGAGGGTACCTGCGTTCTTTTTCTTGTAGCAGGACTTAATAACTTCAGCGATGTATACGTAACGCTCGTTGGTGATGATGCTCTCGGCATCGTCGTCGAGTTCTTTCTCCGCTGCCTTGATGTCGTTCTCGATGTGCTCCATCTTGTCTGCGGGGATGTTAAGCTTCTCAAGAACCTTGTCGTCGCGCTCGAATACCTTGATGGCATACCATCTCTGCTGCTCTTCGGGCATGTCGTGTACTACAGCTTCCTCGATGTGAGCGATAGCGTGCTCAACGGGGCCTGAGAAGGTGTGAAGGGGAACGGTCTTGGCGTTCTTGGCAGCCTTGATAGCTTCTTCAGCTGCTTCCATAACACCGTCGCCCTTAAGTGCGGAAAGAACCACAACCTTGCAGCCGAGCTGTCTTGCGAGTTCTTCTGTCTTAATCTGGTCGCCGTTTTTCTTGACGATATCCATCATGTTAACGGCTACAACTACGGGAATACCAAGCTCGGTAAGCTGTGTGGTGAGGTACAGGTTACGCTCAAGGTTGGTACCGTCTATAATATTAAGGATGGCGTCGGGACGCTCTCCAATAAGGTAATTTCTAGCTACAACTTCTTCCAATGTGTAGGGAGAAAGTGAATAAATACCGGGAAGGTCGGTGATGACTACGTCGTCATGCTTTTTTAATTTACCTTCCTTTTTTTCAACTGTTACACCGGGCCAGTTACCTACGAACTGGTTGGAACCGGTAAGTGCGTTAAACAGGGTTGTCTTACCGCTGTTGGGGTTACCTGCTAATGCAATACGTAAGCTCATGTCTATGTTGTCCTTTCAATGAATAATCCTTTGCAGGTTAGGCCACGCTAACCTCATGTCAAAAAATAAAGACGCATCCGCCCTTATTCAACTTCTATCATTTCAGCATCTGCCTTACGAAGTGATAACTCATAATTTCTTACGGTTACTTCGATGGGATCGCCGAGAGGTGCAACCTTACGCACAAACACCTCTGTGTTCTTGGTAATGCCCATGTCCATAATTCTGCGCTTAACAGCGCCTTCACCGTGAAGCTTTACAACTTTAACGGTTTCTCCGATCTTCACATCTCTGAGTGTCTTCACTGCTTCCTCCTCCTTGCCTTATACCATTATCTTTCTTGCGAGTTCATCGCTGACCGCTACGCGGCTTTCCTTGACCTTAACTATAAGGTTCTCGCCGAGAGCATTTATGACGCTCACTTCGGTACCCACATTAAAGCCCATGTCTTCCAAATGTTTCTTTACTTCCGGGGTTCCGCCGATTCTCTTAATAATCTGCGTTTCCCCTTTTTCTGCGTAAATAAGAGGCATCATGTTATTCCTCCCTGCCTTTTTTCTCCCTTGGTTAGATAAGGCTAACTCTTTTGCAAAAAGAAAAGTTAGCTTGCTCTAACCGTTCTTCATTATAGTTAGAGCAGGCTAACCTGTCAAGGACTTTTTTATAATTTTTTTATATTTCTTTGGCCGCTTACCACATAGTCCAGAAATGAGGCGGATTGTGGGTTATTATTGCGTATATAAGTTCCGGTACGCCAAAGGCGAAAATAAAGTCAAACCAGAAGAACTTAGCTGCGGAGCAAAGACCTATTACTATTACGAAAGGCGCAACAAGAATTCTCGGAAGAAGCGGAAGAGCTTTGTTCTTAACTACGCTTTCGAAAAGATTCTGTGCATCCTTCCACGAAGGGAAAGCGTTCGCAAGGCACGAAACACCAAAGTACGCGATGATGTAGCACACCGGTCTAACCCATATGGGTAAGATTATCCGGTTGGCATTGGCTGCCCACATAAGTGACAAGGGTAGTACCAATATGGTTCCGAGAATTGTATTAAATATGAACGGTCCGTAAGTAATAAGTAAGGATTTCCAAGGATTGTCCGTCCTCTCGTGCTCCACAAATCCTGCAACCTTAGCATCAAATTTAAAATACTGAACGCGGAATACGCACACTTTACTGAGCCAACATGCGAGCTGATGACCGAGCTCGTGCATCATAACTCCGGGAAATGTAACAAAAGAAATCAAAAAACCTGGTATAAGAAACATTATTCATCCCCCTCTACATAGTAATCATATATCGACATCCTGTTGCTGATAACCTTATGGAATTCTTCGTCAAATTCATAGCCTGTTTCTTTGGCTTCGGACATAATAGTCTTCATCTTGTCGATGTTGCCGGTTGCATATAAAGCTATACAATATGTGTCTCTTACATATGATCCGTCAGGACTGAATGCATATAGTTCTTCCATAACATACAATGCTTCTTCATATTTGCCTTCGGCAAGAAGAATGGTCGCCTTGGCTCTGCGAACCTCTATTCCTTCGGCATTTACTTTTTCGCCTTTGTCAACCCATTCCCAAGCTGCCGACATGAAGCCTTTGCGTCTTTCATTGACTGCAAGTCTGCCTGCAATTTCGTCAGTCAGAGGTGCGTAGTTATAGGCCATTTTAAGGTAGCGCTCAGACTCGTCTAAGTTTCCGACCAAGTACGTGCCTATGCAATAATAGATGATGTTCTTTTCACATCCTTCATCATCTTTTAACGCAAGCACTTTGTTGTAGCATTCTTTCCTTAAAGCTTCTTTGCTCTCATCACTCATATCGGTACCGGCTTCGCTTACATATTCCGACAAAGCCTCGCCTACTTTATCGAACGTATCGTAATATCTGTTCAATTCTGTGGCAATCTTGTTCAGCTCTTTTATTTCGGCATCGGTGAAGCCCTTTGTGGACAGATAAGTATTGTAGATACTTGCGGCATAGTCGTACTGCCCTATTTCCATAGCTTTTTGCATGCCCCGTATCGCAACTCCTGTATTGTTGGGATTAGCCTCAAGATAGTTGTACAGCACATCCATAGCCGAATAGTTCTTATGCTCGGCTATCAAAGAATCTACCTCTGCAAGAATCTTTTCGCCCTCGGACAGTGCCGCTATTCCGGTTGAATTGTTCATAACAATTTTCCCAAGATATACGCTCATTACGATTGCGGCCGTAATTACCACCGCCATGCATAATAGCAACCACTTAGGTATTCTTAATTTAGTAAGTTCTGCTCTGCACTCCCTGCACAAGAACTCATTTGGGTTACCGCTGCTTCTATCTATATACCTTTTGTGACAGTGTCTGCATAACCCGGGATCGTACTCAAACTGAAACCCGTCCATCCTCAATATCTCCTTATTAATAATATACGCCTGCACCTAACGCCGACGACTCCCTCATTATACAGTATCCGCCGGCGTTATTTGTAGCCTTTCTTTTACCCATTGTGAATTTTCGCCAATTTTCGTAGCCTGCTTTTGTATACTTTTCCGTCGAAGTGGTAGAAAAACGTTTTCCCATTGCGAAATTGTATTGCACACCACCGGATTATCGGCTATAATCCAACGTGTTTTGTAAATAGGGCAAAGCGGGCGAAAGCTCGTGACGCAAAGCTATAGGGACTTTAACATGTCAGCCAGTTGCAACTATCAGTATTTTCCTCTAGTAGAGCACGGGACATGTCACCTGTGCTTTTTTTTTGCTAAAGTTCGATTTATTAATCAGAAAGGTATCGTATGAAGAAGACAACTAAGAAAAGCAGAAACATGGTTCGCGGTATTATCCTCATTGCATCCGCTCTTGCATGTCTTATGGCAGGATTAATCGGTTACATCGGATATACTCATATTCAGAAGGCATATCTCTCATCTTTCGAAGAGGGTTTACATGCTGCTGCAGTACTTATGGAAGACGAAATCTCCCATGAATGGTCCGGTGACTGGTCACTCTCCGAAAGCGGCGAGCTTTTAAAGGGTGATACTCCCATTCACAACTTATATCAGAATCAGTTAGATAAGCTTAATGCGCAGACAGGTATCCACTTCACTGTTTTCTATGGCGATACCCGTTATATAACTTCTCTTACGGATGCTTCCGGCAAGCGTATGGAAGGCACCAAGGCTTCCGAAGTAGTGGTTGATGAGGTATTAAATCACGGTCGTGAGTATCTTGCCAGCAACTTTAAGATCGGTGACCAGGATTACTATGCTTATTATCTTCCTTTAAAGAATGCAGACGGTTCCGTAGTAGGTATGATTTTCGCAGGCCGCGACACTTCTTTGGTAATTAACAACATGAAGGCTGCCGCTCGCGCAATTATTGCCGTATTTGTAGGATTCTTCCTCTTTAACTGGGGTGTAGCCCGTGTAATTATCACCAAGTCCACCAAGTCCATCCGCGATATCGTAAGCGGTCTTGACAGTCTTGAAAACGGCGAGCTTTCTTTCTACATTAACGATCGTACTTTCAATCGTAAGGACGAGCTCGGTGTTATCGCTTCAAGCTCCGCTCAGGTACGTGACAAGCTTCAGGACGTTATTGCGGCTACCAAGAAGCTTTCCGCAGACGTTACACAGTCCGGCGTTAACCTTGCAAACTCCGCTGAGGCCGCTTCCCGTGTGGCTGAGCAGGTAACATGCGCAGTTGAGGACATCAGCCGCGGCGCCACCGAGCAGGCAGAAAGCATGGAAAGCTCCGTAAATAACACTAACGAAATGGGTAACAGCATCGATGAAATCACCGATAAGGTCGAGGCATTAAGCGCTGCTGCAGAAGAAATGATGACCGGCGCTAAGCGTACCGTTGATACCCTCAATCAGTTGATGAACAAGAACGCAACCGTTATGACTTCCATGCAGGACATTAACGCTCAGATTCGCCTTACCAACGATTCGGTCAAAGAAATCGCAGAGGCTTCCAACGCCATCACAGCAATTGCGGGCCAGACACACCTTCTTTCGCTCAATGCTTCCATCGAGGCGGCAAGAGCAGGCGATTACGGTAAGGGATTCTCCGTTGTTGCTTCCGAAATCGGTATTCTTTCGGAGCAGTCCAAAAACGCTGCAGTTTCCATCAACAAGATTGTGGAGACACTTGTTAAGGAGTCCCAGAAGAGCGTTGAGACCATCGTAACCTTAAGCGATAGTGTTCAGGAGCAAAACTACCAGCTTACCAACACCAAGGCCGATATGGACGCTGTGGTTACCAACGTAAGCAACATCGATGATTCTACCAAGATGATTGCCGAAAAGATTCATATGCTTAACAACTTAAAGGCAAGCTTTACGGATATTATTTCCGAGATTTCCGCTATTTCTCAGCAGAATGCGGCTTCCACAGAAGAAACAAATGCTTCCATGGAAGAGCTTAACGCAACCTTCGCACTCATCAGCAGTGCGGCCAACGAACTTCGTGACATGGCAGAGACACTTAACGAAAAGATGTCCTTCTTCACCATGGCAGGCGAAGAAAAGGTTGAGAAAACCGCTTAACAGACATAATAATAAGGGCTGCCGCCCGGTGACTCATGTAAGTCATCGGACGACGGCCCTTTTTAATTACTCTTCCGTCAGATACCACTCTTCGGTAGCATCGTCGTAATAGTATATCTCATCGGTGTCCTCGTCATAGTAGTACATCGTATTCGTCTCATCGTCGTAGAGATAAAGCGTATCGCCTTCATACAGGTACCAAAGCTCCGACTCGTAATCGTATACCCAATCGTCGGCGTAGCCTTCGTCGTCGCAGCCGTAGTAGCTGTCGTCCCAGTCATCCCAGCCGTCCCAGCTGTACTGACCGTAACCGCCGCCGTAGCTGTTCCAGCCGTAGTCTTCTTCGTAGCCTCCCCAGCCACCCCAGTGGTATGAGAAATCATCGTAGTCGTAGTAGCTGTCGTTGCCGTGGCTCGATACGAACTTGCCGAGCCAATCGATGTACTCTGAGTCAAAGCCTATCTGACCATACACATCACAGAGCTTATCGTAGAAATAATCGTCACCGTAAGGAAGCGAAACCGCAAGACCCGTAAGCTCGTTCTTGTCGGAAGTGTGCCCGTAGTATGCAACCGATGCCTTTAACGCTGCCGTCAGTGCCTTGGCCTCGTCGCTGATATTGTCGATATTCTCCACCATAGCGAGCACATCGCTTATGTAATAATCAGACAACGTTACATCGCTGTCATCCGAAATCCACGAACTGAAATAGTCCCATATATCCATGCCATGAGAGCGTCCTTTGGCCTTGTGCTTCTTACTGTAGTTGTTCTTAAGAAGCTCTGTTTCGTTCTTGTAAGCCCACGCTTTCCACGCATCATAAAGGCTGCTTGAAGTCGCCACATTGAAAAGGCCCATGCAGGCGGAGTCGCCGTTGGAATCGTTTTCATTGTCACTGATAATGCTGTCGATTATGTACTTACCGAGAAGCGTGGTGGAAATACCGGGATTCTCTTCGAAATCCTTCATCCATCCTGTATAACTCCAGCCAAGTCCCGACTCGAAGTCCTCCGAGAGAAGCGCGTACTTACAGTAAGGCGCCAGCGCGTAGCAGGTCTCCATGCTCGCCATAATACAGCAGTCCATTCCGATGATATCAAAGTGCACATCGCTGTTGGCGGCAAAAGCAGACGCCATCTCATCAATGGTAAGGCTGTCGTCCTCGCCCTGCCACTCATCATATCCAAAGCCGTACACAGGGCCGCCGCCGTGGTTCCAGAAAAGGAAAATGTAGCGCTCTGCGGGATATGTTTTTTTGCTGAAATCTATGAACTCGGAAAGAGTAGC
Source organism: Lachnospiraceae bacterium (assembly GCA_017553505.1). Taxonomy (GTDB): domain Bacteria; phylum Bacillota; class Clostridia; order Lachnospirales; family Lachnospiraceae; genus UBA1258. The sequence continues at coordinate 290,145 of JAFZLD010000018.1, read as the reverse complement.
CGCGGAAGTGCTGTCCAACTGTCCGAGGTTGTCTCTTACAAGATTGAGTTTGCCGTCGGAAATGCTGTAGGTCTGGGCGGTCTTGGCGGAAATACCGTAGTCGTTCCACTTCTTGGTGCCCATGGTCTGGATGACAACGTTAACATTGTTACCGATTCCCGAAGCAATCATCTCCGAAATATCGGTAGACGCCTCGCCGCTCTGAGTCTCTAAGTCGGAGCCGTTCATGTATATCATAACTGTGGCGGACTTGGCCTCGCTTCCTACGTAAATCGGGTCGATTTCCCTGGTAAGAGCGTTGTCCGCACCTGCCTCGGCGCTTGTCTCGACGCTACTCTGCGAAACTGTCGTCGAAGTCTCCCTCGCGCTGCCGTCGCCGACTTTAGAAGCCTCATCTTCCGGCCACAGCATCACAAATATAAATAATATGCCGAGAATTACAAGAAACGTAATCGCGGCCTTTTTAAGTGCTTTAAACATAAAAATCACCCCTTGATATTCTGCCTAAATCAGAATAACACGGGGCGATAAAGCTCTTCAATATTTTCTTACCGGAATCAGGCTTTATTTTTCTTGCACTCGTTCCAGCAGTCGATAACCTTCTGCATGTGGTCGTAGTTCTTGCCTATGGCTTTTGAGCCTTCTCTCTCCCTTTCAAACATCGCTTCTATTCCTCCCACGGCATCGACGCCCACCGTATCATAGAAGTAGGCTTTGTCATCGGAAAAATAAAACTTAAGGCTGGATGAAAGTTCAAAAGGCACGCCCTCCGCGTCAAGCTTAACCGCAAGCGCATAAGCTTCCTTAACACACTCTTCCATGTGCTTATAATCCCTGATGCAGGAAAGCCACCATGCCTTCGTGATAAGAAGGATGGTTCTGAGTTTGAAAGTGTAGTTCTTCTCGGTGTCGCTGCCGTACAGCTTAAGTATCTGCATCTCGGTATCAATTAAGTCTATGGCTGTCTGATAGTCTTTTCTTTTGCAGGAAGCCGCTACTGCAATGGAGGCATTTACAAGTATCGAATACTGCTCGGAAAAGTTCTTAAGCAGCGCTGTGTTGTAGTATTTAAGCGCTTCTTCCCGCTCATCCTTCTCGGCAAGAATCATCGCAATGGCAGCGCTGTTACAATCGTCGTAGTTGATTTCTTTGAGAAGTTCCAGCGCCTTGTCGGGGTCGGACTTAGTGTACATTTCGGCAATGCGCCGCTTAATCAGGAACTCACTTACGCGCGGGTCCTTATTCTGAGAGATAAACTCCTGGGCCCGCTTAAGCAGTTCTATCGCCTTTTCGCGGTCTTTATCATCGCCCTGTTCGTAAGCCTTAAGATAGTATAACAGAGAGCAGGAATAAATCACCTTGAAGTTATGAGGATAACGCACCAGCGCGTTGTTGGCCTCTTTAATCGCTTCTTCGTACTTACGCGCGTTGCAAAGGTCGCTGATTCGCTCGCACATGTCGTCCATGTTCTTAGAGGACATGTCGTAACCTAAGAACTCGTCCATGGATACGTTAAAGAAATTCGCTATCTCCATAAGCATCATGATGTCGGGCACGTTGTTGCCGTTCTCCCACTTAGATACCGCGCCGATGGTAACGCCCAAGGCATCCGCAAGTTCCTCCTGCGTAAGCCCCATGTCTTTCCTGTACTTTTTAATGTTCTCCGAAAGTTTAAGCTGCATCCGCCAACTCCTCTGTTTCTTGCTCTTTCATGTCAAAATCCATTTTACTTATTGCAATTGCTATAAAAAGAAGGATTGCAAGCACACCGCTCATTCCTACCAAAAATTCTGTACTCAAACGTGTAGCCGCAAAGCTTATGATAAGAGATCCCACGGGCATTGCCGCCGTTGCCGATGCGCCGAACACCGATGACGCTCTGGCAAGGTAATCTCTGTCAACCGTATTCACAAACTGAATGCTCAATGTTCCGCTGATAATTGAGCAGGCAAATGTGATACCCACAACGCTGAGACTTCCCAGGATGTACCCCGGAACCGCCATACCGTGCACCAGCTTTCCGAGCGAAAGTGTATACGAGAATATACCCATCGCGAAACCGCACCGGATAAGAATCTTTCTCGCCGAGAACCGAGCCATAAGCTTCGGAATTACAAGCGAACCGAAAATTGCACCTACCGATGCCGCCATACCGATTACACTTAAGAGCTCACTGCCGAGTCCGTACACTTCTTCCGACAAAGGTGCCTGAAGTGCATTGAGGGGCACCATGAAGAAGTTAAGCAATACTGCCACGAAGCAGTAGTTTAAGATTACTCTGTTACTTGCAATATACTTAATTCCGCCCTTGAGAAGGGAAATGTAGGATTCTTTGGAAGTTTTCTCCGCTGTGGCCTGTTCCTGCTCCGGAGCTGTTTCTCCCGCCGTCTCACCGTTCACTTTGATAAAGAACATTCCTATACCTGCCGCAAGGAAAGTAGCCGCGTCAATAAGCATTGCAGTCTGAACGCCAAGCTTCGCAATTATCACGCCCGCTACACCGGTTCCCACAAGTGCCACCGCATTGGATAAGCTGGAGTTAAGGCTCATTGCGTGCGACATGTGCTCCTTCTTGATAATCTGCGGAATGAATGCGGACGATGCCGGCATATTAAGGGACTCGATTGTGGTAATTATCAGCGTGAAAGCCGCCATAATATACGGATTCACCACACCGACCATATACATAACCACAAAAGAACCTATCACGGCAACTCTCAACAGGTGCGTGAAGATGATGACCTTCTTCTTGTCCATCTTCTCCACCATCGCGCCAAAGAAAGGCTGTGCCACAATGTTGGGGAGCACGTTGAGTCCGAATATGAGCGCCGCCCACGATGCGCTTCCCGTAATCTGATATACCAGCCACGTAAAAGCAATTGCATCTATAGAATCACCGAATCTGTTGATTAGATTGGTAAATAATAATACTACGTAGTTTTTTTCTTTGATTACGTCTCTGTACTTTAATTCATTAGCCATAACTATACCTCACTGCTGTCTTGTTATGGTTAAAGTGTACATTGTCTGTATTTCGATTATAACACAGCATTTGTACAAATTGGAAAGGGAATATTTTCCAATTCGGAAAATATTCCCTCTTAAGCTTATTTCTCAATATATTCTACTATGGGTTCGAGGTACTTCACATCGCTGATATCGTAGGATGTTGCCACCATCTCAGCCATCTTCTTATCGTCTTCTGTCTGATCCTTTTTCTTGGCAAGCATTGAAGCGTATGCCTTCATCATCATCTTGGACGGAAGCTTCATCTTATCGTAGTTAAGACCGCCCGGGCAATAGAACACGCCGACACTGTCCTTAAGCTCATCCGGCACTACCCTGGCCATAGCTTGCTCCACAAGCGGGCTATCCACAGGTGTCGCACCTACACAAAAGATTGCAAGCTTCTTACCCTTCCAGGCGGGCTCTTTACCAAGGAGCCACTCAGCTTTCACAACCTTGCCGGCCATTGCCCAGCCACCGAATACTATAGCTTCGTAGCTCTCAAAAAAAGCATCATCTTTCTTTTTCAATTCTTCAACGGTGAAGCAGTCTGCCTGCAGCCTCTCCGCGAGTTTCTCCGCGTACATCTTGGTGAAGCCTGTCTGCGATGTGTAAACTACCAATGTTTTCATGTATCCATATCTCCTTTATTCCTTTGTTAAAATTTCACCCTTCTTAACTGTCAAAGGCTTCCTTGCTATCGCGCAAGCCTCGCACACGCCCGCGCACTCGCCGCACTGAATGCATTCGGCGTCGCCCACCTTCTTAATATCCATCTTGCAGAAGCGCACGCATGCCTTACAATGTGTACACTTTGCCTCGTCCACTTCCATCCTTGCGACGCTGACACGGTTAAAGAAAGAATAAATCGCGCCGAGCGGACATATAAACCTGCAGAACACTCTGAAGATAAATACCGCTGCCACAATTATAATGACTGCTATCACGAGCTTAAAAGAAAACAACTTTCCAAGCATCGCTCTCACATCACCGTCCGCGATAGCAAGCGGAATCGCGCCCTCAATGATACCCTGCGGGCAAATATACTTACAGAATCCGGGAACCGCAGACGCCAAGGGGATTACCATTACAAACACTGCCAGCACAACATACTTAACATACGACAGCGCTCTTGACCACTTTCCCTTTTTAATTTTCTTCGTCGGAATCTTGTACAGAAGCTCCTGCAACAATCCGAAGGGGCATAGGAATCCGCATACGAACCTTCCGAGCAACGCGCCGAGCAAAAGAATCATTCCAAGCATATAGTAAGGAACCCTATATTTGGACGATACTAAGCTCTGCTGAAGGCTTCCCAAAGGGCATGAACCCACAGCCCCCGGACACGAATAGCAGTTAAGTCCCGGAACGCAGGCGTTCTTAAGCTCTCCCTTATAGATACTGCCGGAAGCAAACCCTGTGAAATTGCAATTGTACAGCACCGCAGCGATTACCTGCGTAAGCCTTCTTCGCCCAATCTTCATCCTATACCGACACACTCATAGCAGATGCGAATCGCTTTATTAAGCACATCACTCGCGCCACCCGTCGCAATACCGACAGCCAGCAAAATTATTCCTGCTATAATGAGTCCCCCCGTTAATAGTTTCTTGTTCATACTCTACTCCGCCAACGCGGCCTCTATATCTTCTTTGTATATCTGATACTGATAGTCAGCATCTCTCGCGCCGAGGTGGATACTCTTAATATATCCGTCCTTGCCGATTATTACGGTATAAGGAATTCCGCCGGTAGGGTACTGATCGCATATCTCCCCGTTCGTATCGTAAGCCACCGGGAAAGTATATCCGTTATCGCTTACAAACTTATCGACGATTCTGCTGCCCTCTGCGCAATCCACCGCAACAATCACAACATCGCTGTCCGGGCCGTAATCGCTGTACAGACTCTCAAAAGCAGGCATCTCGCCCACACAAGGTCCGCACCATGTAGCCCAGAAATTGACTAAAATTACCTTGCCCAAATTATCCTTAATGTCAAAAGAACTTCCGTCGACAAGCGTAGCCTTGAACCAGGGCGCTCTGTCGCCTTCCTTGAGTTCCTTGTACTCTCCGTAGTAATACTCTTCTTCCTCAGTCTCCGGTGTCTCCACCACCGAAGTCTGCTCCGAATCAAATGACGTGGATGCTCCTCCCCGGGCGCACGCCGAAACAGCCATAATCACTGCCAGAAAGACAGGTACCAAATATTTTTTTCTCATATCCAAATTCTCCCCACGAAAATTCATTTTCTTTGTATTATACCAAACCGCTCCCCCAAGTGCCACACAATCATCGGATTTCTTAAAGATGAAATCCGAGATTGTATGCGGTCGCCAAATGTCTGATTGTGCAAGCACATCAGCCGCTTGGCTCGTCGCCTAACAAAAAGCGCCGGAGACAGTCCCCGACGCCTTTACTTAGAAAAATGCTATACTCTCTTCTTAAGCAACCAGAAGTGATTCTTATTATCCTCTGAAAAGTAAACGTTGCAGTTAAGCTTCCTGTTCTTGCCCTCATTAGAGTCAAGAAGCATGCTCATAATGGTATTCGAGAAGCCCGTTCTGTTGCTCTTATCTTCTTTTACCAGGAAAAGAAGGGAATACTCTTTACCGTCTTCAAGTTCTGAAAACTTATCGTAGAAATCCTTAACATAATTCCAGCCGTGATTCTCATAGACAACCTCCCACACGGGATTCTTAAGAAAGTCCTTGTCGATGTCGACCTTCTTATCGTAATCTTCGGTGTCACCGGGAAGCTTTACGTTCTCGATGTTAGTCTCATCGAGCATATCCTCAAACATCTTGGTAACGTCTGCGGTGTGCTTGTCATAAGTGGCCTTATCCATACCGAATTCCTCGGTAGGATCGTAATCGGCCATGTCCTTCTTAATAGAATCAACTATCTCTTTAATTTTAATTTTCATCTGTGCCATTTCGTTTTGGTATGACTGACGTAAATCCAACATTTTCTGCAGTCTGTCGCGCTGCTCTTCAATCTTAGCCGTGAAGGCGTCATAGACTTCTTCATCGCTTGCGTCAAGGAGCGCCTTAATCTCTTCGATTGTAAATCCCGCAGTCTGAAGGTTCTTAATCTTTACAAAAGAAAGTGCCTGTTCTTCATCATAGTAACGATATCCCGTCCACTCATCCACCTTAACCGGTTTCAGCAGATTCGTGTGATCGTAGTATCTAAGTGTCTGGGGATTGCAGCCGCAAAGACTTGCAAATTCCTTAATCGTCATGTCACATCCTCCTTTCTGAAACCGTTTTATCATTATAGTGCACTGTAAGGTCAATAGGTCTTTTTAAAATTTTTCATGACACATATCTATAATAACACAAAGACGCCCCGGGGAGATGACCGGGACGCCTTTTGTGGGAAGGATTACACAAAAAACTATGATTTTTTCTTTTTGGATCTGCGACCGAGCACTACGCTTTGCAAGAGGATGAAGAAGCAAAGCATGCCGCCGGTGGTGATACTCTGCCACCAGGGATCGTTAAGGCCGCTGGATACTACAATCTTCTTAATGGTGGTAAGGGTCATGGTGCCAAAGAAAGTACCGATGACGTTGCCCACACCGCCTGTAAGAAGGGTGCCGCCGATGATGGAAGAAGCGATTGCGTTCATTTCCATGCCGGCTGCGTTGGTGGCATTACCTGCGCCGGTGTGCATCATGAAGACGAAACCGGAGATACCGCTTAAGAGGCCGCTTAAGATGTAGCTAAAGAAACGTGTTCTTTTGACATTAATACCCAGCATCAGGGCACTGGTCTGGTTACCGCCCATTGCGTAGAAGTTACGGCCGAGACGGAGGTACTTAAGCAGGACAAAGATAAATGCCACGCATATTAAAGCAACTATAACACCAAGCTCGATTCGCGCAGGAACGAGGTTACCGTTCTTCGCAGTGTATCCAAGCCAGGGGATAACTATCTGTGTATCTCGCACCTTGGCAAAAGCAGCGTGGTCGACTTTCTGAGGGTTAACCGAAAGAATGGTGGTCATACCTCTTGCAAAGAACATACCCGCCAGGGTTACGATAAACGGCTGAATCTCGAGGTAACTGATAAGGAAGCCCTGTACAAGGCCGAATGCGAGGCCGATGCCGAGAGCAAGCAGTATCGAGACGAATACGTTGCCGCCGTTGTTTAGGTAGAGAACGCAGCTCATTACTACGAGGGACGTTACCGCGCCGACGCTGATATCGATACCGCCGCCGATCATTACGATGGTAAGACCGCAGGATACGATAATTAAGCTTGCGTTGTCGTTAAGCATGTCAAAAATCTGCTGAGCGTGTAAGAAACCGCCGCCGAGAAGTGTCATCGCGAGGATGTACATCACCACGAATATGCCGATGGTGATGGTCATAAGAAGCTGTGTGTCTGTGAGCGGTTCTTTTCTTTTACCGAATGGATTCTTCATTATTCTTCCGCTCCTTTCACAGTTATTTTCTTTTTACTTGAGATGCGCTCTAACAGCTTACCGAAGCGCTGCTTAACCACGGGAGAACCGATTACCACGAGGAGCACGATTACGATGGCTTTGTAAGCCTTAACGTCCGTGGATGAAACCTTCATGGCATAAAGGGTGGTGGTGAGCATCTGGATGACGTAAGCGCCGATGATACTGCCGCTTATCTTGAACTTACCGCCGCCTAAGCTGTTACCGCCGATCGCAACCGCAAGAATGGTGTCCATTTCCACATCAAGAAGGAGGGTTTCGTGGTTGATAAGGCTGAGTCTGCTTACACCGATGGTGCCTGCAACCGCTACGCACACGCCGAGGATGATGAAGGACAAAAGCTTGATAAATGTTGAGTTGATACCGTTAAGTCTTGCCGCGCTTCCGTTGATACCTACGGACTGTGTGAAGAGTTCGAGGGATGTGAAGTGGAACAGGAGCTTAAACAATATTGCTACAAGTGCAACTATAAGTACCGGTGTCGGAATCGGGATGCCCGGAATAAAGCTTCCGATAGCGGTAATGATGTGGCTGCTGACAGTAGGTGTCGCGCCGCCGTTTATCCAGTATGCAATCGAGCGGCCGCACGTGTATAGGATCAGCGTCGCTATCATCGGTTGTATCTTAAACACCGCTACGAGTACACCGTTGAAGGTACCGAAGAGCATAGCTACGATACATGCTGCGACAAAAGCAAGAAGCACTGTGCCACCGGATATGCCGGAGCCTGACTTAAGTACCTTGACGAATACGCTGCCGGCAATGGCTGCTGCCGCGCCGACTGAAATATCCTGTCCGCCGCAGGCTGCGGTAACAAGGGTCATGCCCATTGCAAGAACCGCAAGTTCGCTGGCACCGTTGATGATACTGATTAAGTTGCCGGCAAGTACCGCGTTGCCGTCGTTGTTGTGAGAGATTCCGATGCTGAAGAAGCCCGGGTCTCTTATAAGGTTAAAGATAAATAATAATGCAATTGCTATAAGCGGAATTGTAAGCTGGCCGAGGCCGCCGCTTAAGAACTTTTTGTTATTCTTTTTCATCTTAAGCTTCTCCTCCCGCAATAGTCTTCATTACCTGTGTCTGGTTTAGATCCTTGCCTTTAAGCTCGCCTACGATGCGTCTGTCGCGCATTACGATGAGGCGGCTGCAGGTACGAAGCATTTCCTCGACTTCCGACGAAATAAAGGTTACGCTCACGCCTTCTTCGGCCAGTTTAAGCACAAGTTTCTGTATTTCAAGTTTGGTACCTACGTCGATACCTCTGGTAGGCTCGTCTAGGATTAAATAATCCGGGTGAGTAAGGAGCCATCTTGCAAGGATAACCTTCTGCTGGTTACCGCCGCTGAGTGAACCTACGGGAGTCTCGCGGCTTGCGGTCTTGATGTTAAGAACCTTAATGTACTCATCCGCGAAGGCTTCCTGCTCGCTGCGGCTTATGGGCTTAAACATACCGTTCATAACCTGCAGCGCAAGAATGATGTTCTCGCGTACGCTAAGCTCTGCGATAATACCGTCGCGCTTTCTGTCTTCCGCAAGGTAACCGATACCGTGCTTCATTGCATCGATGGGCTTGGTAACCTTAACCTGCTCGCCCTTTATCTTAACGGTGCCGCCGTTAACCTTATCGGCACCAAATATTGCTCTTACGCTCTCGCTTCGGCCGGATCCCAAGAGTCCCGTGAATCCGTTAACTTCTCCTCTTCTTATGGAGAAATCAAAGGGTTGCGCTTCACTGCTTGATAAGCCTTCTGCTTCGTATAACACATCATTTACAATAGTTTTCTTTTCTTCGTGCTCTCCGAGTGTGCTTAATTCGTCGAGATCTTTACCCATCATCTTGGATACAAGCTCAACTCTCGGAAGCTTCTCTACAGGATACTCTCCTACGAGCTCGCCGTTACGAAGAACCGTGATACGGTCGCTGACTTCGTACACCTGCTCAAGGAAGTGAGTTACGAAAATAATACCTACGCCCTTGCTCTTTAAGTCTCTCATAAGGTCAAAGAGCATGTTTACTTCTTTGTCATCAAGAGAAGATGTGGGCTCGTCCAATATAAGGACTTTACAATTCATATCAACCGCACGCGCGATTGCAACCATCTGCTGAACGGCCAAAGAACAATCCCCGAGCTGCTGAGTGCTTCTCGCGGGAATGCCGAGTCCGCCGAGGATTTCGTCCGCACGTTTCTCGCGTTCTTTACGCTTAATCCATGAACCGTTCTCACGGCCGATGAACATATTCTCAGCCACAGTAAGGTTAGGGCACAGAGTTATCTCCTGATAAACCGTGCTGATACCTTTGTTCTGAGCGTCCTGAGGGGACTTGATGGAAACGTTCTGTCCTTCGAGAGAAATCTCGCCGCCGTCCTTTTGATATACCCCGGTAAGTACCTTAATAAGGGTAGACTTACCTGCGCCGTTCTCGCCCATAAGGGCATGGATTTCACCTTTTCTTAAGGTAAAGTCCACACCGTTAAGTGCCAAAACACCGGGGAATTTCTTATCTATGCCTTTCATCTGCAGTAAAATTTCTTCCTGCATTCTTATTCCTCCCTAACCAAAACGCAGCCGGGCTGCTTTTATACAGCTCAGCTGCGCCATAATGGTTTCTACTGATTATTCACCTAAACCGTAGGTGTCGATGTCGCTCTGAGTAAGAGCCTTAGCGTCAAATCCCTTTTCTTCGTTGATAATCTTCTTGGAAGAAGCGGTCTTGGTTCCCTTAATAAGGTCGCTGATGATCTGAGCCTGGAAGGGGCTGCACTGTCCATCGTAGTTCCACTTGCCTGCAAGGAGTTCTCTTAATGCCCACTTGTTGCAGTCAAATCCCATAACGATAACGTCGCCGTCAACACCGTGGGTGATACCGTGCTCGTCAAGAGCTGCAACTGCGCCCTTAGCCATACCGTCGTTCTCTGCGTAGATTACGTTGAAGCTTGCGCCGCTGTTGATAACGGATTCAACGATGTTCTTAGCTTCTGCTTCGTCCCATGTAGCTGTCTGCTGAACAACCTTGGTCATCTTGCCGGATGCGAACTGCTCGTCCAAAGCACCGGTACGTCCGATCTGAGCGTCGGAACCCATAGCACCCTGGATGTGAATAACGTTGTACTCGGAAAGGTTCTGGTCAAGTAACCACTTAACTGCGGTTTCGCCTTCCTTAGCCATATCGGAAACAACTGCTGCTTCGTAGAGGCTTTCGTCAACGTCGATCATACGGTCGAAGAGATAAACCTTAATGCCGGCTTCCTTGGCCTTCTTAAGAACTTCGTCCCAACCTGTAGTCTCTGCTGCGGAGATAAGAAGATAGTCAACACCTTCAGTGATGAAGCCCTGAGCTGCCTGAAGCTGCTCGTCGTTCTTGATGCTGTAAGCTGTCTTAAGTTCGTAGCCGTTTTCTGCTGAGAATACTGCTTCCATGTCCTTTACGTTAGCTTCACGATAACCGGACTCTGAAGGAGGGTTGTTAACAACACCGACTTTGATGTTGCCGCCCTTCTTGCCACCGCCACACGCTGTAAGAACGCATGAAAGAACAAGTAATCCCACCAATAACAATGATTTTAACTTTCTCATTTTTTGCTTTCCTCCTGTTTTTGTGGCCACCATTGGCCGTCTGCAATTACGATATCGTATTTGCGCAGGAAGGTAAATCAAGGTTCGTTTTGAGTTGGTTGAAAATCATTTTGTGTTTTCGGTGGGATTTTCTCTTAAGTTAATTATTTTTTTATTCAGGTTGATTTTGATACTGCGCACGGTAATCCGAGGGGGTTAAGCCCGTGTTCTTTTTAAATATATAGGAAAAATAATGCGCGTCGTTGTATCCGACCTCCCTGGCAATCTGGGAACTTCTGGTGCCGGTGGTACGTAAGAGTTCTTTGGCCTTGTTGAGGCGAAGATACATTAAGTACTCCGTGAAGGTCTGGCCGTTCTGCTGTGAGAATACGGTGGAGAAGCGGCTGTTGCTCATGTTAACGGCCTTGGCTACGTCCTGAAGCATGAGGTTGGGATTCGTAAAGTGGCTCGACATGTAGAGCTTCGCTTCATTAATGATTGCGGGAGCCTTGTCGTCTGCCACGTCGCCCATTTCGCGGGTGCCAAGTATTATAGCCTGCTCGTCGGTACGCTCTACAAGTAGGTGACGGATGTGTCTTGCTGCCTTAAAGCTTGTGTAAATCTTCTCGGGTTCGCCTACTATATCGCCTATGCCCACGCGTATGTCCTTACAGTCGGAGCGTTCAAGTTCACGTGCAAGAGATGTGGCAAAAGCATACGCTCTTTCTTCCGCATCTTCCGCGCTGTCGCCCAGTACCAAGAATCTCGTGCCGACTCTGCCGGGAGAACAAAGAACCTTGCCGTTACTGCTCTCTGCCAGAACTGCCGCCGCTTCCTGTCCTTCCGCTGTGGGTAAGAATGCTGCGTCAATTACCGCATAGTAAGGTGCGGGTACGGGGCAGCCCATGTTTCTTAACTGCTCGAGTACGGGGCGCGCATCTTCCTCGGCCGCTTCGTCGGAGAAAAGGGAGCCGACGAGTTTTTCTTTGACGAACTTGCCGCCGGTTTCCATGCGGGCTCTTAAGCTTGCGGCGTGCTCGAAGGTGTTACGCTCAGCCTTAATCTGGGCGCTGACCTTGTCGAGAACCGACTTAAGTTCCTCGGCGTTTATCGGTTTTAGTAAATACTCGCGCACGCCTAACTGAATGCACTGGCGCGCATATTCAAACTCATCGTAACCGCTTAACACTATTATGCCTATCCATGGCATCTGGGCGCGAAGAGTTCTGCAAAGCTCTATGCCGTCCATGAAGGGCATCTTGATATCCGTGATTACAATGTCGGGATTGGTGTCTCTGATCATGGGAAGCGCCATTTCCCCATCGGGCGCCTCGCCTACCAATACATAAGGCGTTTCCTCCCACGGAAACGATTCCCTTATTCCCTCTCTGATAACAATTTCGTCATCAGCCAGAAATACTTTCATTCTCAAATATCTCCTCTCTCGTCCTAAGCGGCACTCTGAAGCTTACCGTGGTGCCTTCCTCGCTGCTTTCTATCTGTAACCCGTCTGTTTGATTGTAATAAAGTCTGATACGAAGGTTAACGTTTACAAGTCCGAAGCCTCCGCCACCGCCTTCACTGACGGAGGGCTGACCTTTCTTCATCTTGTCTTTGAGCTCTTTAAGCTGTTCAGGGGTCATGCCGGAGCCGGTGTCTCGCACGCTGAATACAAGGTAGTTGTCCTGAAGCTTCGCACTTACCTTAATAATGCCGCCGCCTCTCTTAATCTTAATTCCGTGGTACAGCGCATTTTCAACAAGTGGCTGCAAAAGAAGCTTCAGTATATAGTAGTCACCGATTTCGTCAGGGATGTCAATTTCGTAATCCATGATGTCACGGTAACGGGTCTGCTGAATGGTAAGGTAACCTTCGATGTGTTTTTTCTCCTGGCTGATGGGTATCCAGTCGGCACCGGAGGATAGGCTGATTCGGAAGAAATTGCTGAGGGCGCTGGTAAGCTGAATTACCTCGTCCTTTTCACCCGCTTCCGCTTTCCAGACGATTGCGTCGAGGGTGTTATATAAGAAGTGCGGGTTAATCTGAGCTTGAAGGGTACGAAGTTCCGCTTTTCTCAGGGTTTTCGCGTCCTGATTGCTCTTTTCCATCATGCTTTTTAAGCGGTCCGCCATGGTGTTGACCTGATGAGTCAAATTTCTCAACTCGGTTACATCGGTGTCCGCAAGTCTTGCATCAAGGGAGCCTTCGGCAATCTTGGCCGCTACTTCTTCGAGGCGCTCGATGGGCTGTCTTACTGAGGTTGCGGTTGCTTTTACCGAACGGTTCCTGTACCAGAGGGCTATGACTACTATGAGGACTTCGGCAATGGCGGTCATGAGGATGACCAGTCGAAGGCTCACGCTCATGCGGGCGGTAGACTCGATTTCCTGAGCGATGTAATCGTTGAGCATACTGTCTACGAGTGCCGCAACGTCTCTTACTTCCTCAAGTTCCTCTTCGCTCTGCACTACCGGAACGTCGGCCTTCATGTTGTCGCGTATCTTATCGACGTAGTTTTCAAGCGTTTGCATGGTTCGGCTTGCCACAATAAGGGCTAGTCTATTCTCTTGACCGGTTCGGTCAGTGATGTCTTCGATGATGTCGTTAACTGAATGTATAGATGGGTAGATGCCGCTTTCTTCAAGGTTTTCGCGGCCGCTTACGATGTTCCAGGCAGCTCCGGGAATGTCCTCGGTCACCACGGTCTTAAGACTTGCGATGGTGCCCATTCTGGATATGGAGCTATGATACTTGGCGGCATAAATAAGCATGAGAACAAGGCTGATGACAATAGGTATCACCAGCATGAGAACGAGCCTGTGACTTAAGTCGCTTATCTGCCCCAGAATACTTTTTTCTTTTTTGACCTTCCCCATACTCTATCCTTTCGCGCCACGTTACCCGGCGCCTATCATAGCCTAGTAACCTCTCGGTGCAATGGTAGATGTATCCATCTCGTCGCTGAACACTTCCTCCTCGGGGTGAATTAAAGCATCCACTTCTTCCCCGTTCTTAAGCTTAAGCACAGTTTCCATCAAGGCCTTGCCAAGCTTGGGAGTGCATTCGACAACGCAGTTTATTTTACCCTCTTTGAGCACATCGATGGCTTCCTGACCGCCGTCGATGGATATGATGATTATGTCCTGTCCCGGTACGAATTCCGCCTTCTCTATCTCCGGAAGCGCGCCGAGTGTCATTTCGTCGTTGTGGCTGTATACGGCGTCGATTTGGTCGCCGTAGGTTTCGAGTAAATAGCGCATGCATTCTGCGCCGCGGCTCTTAAGGAAGTCGCCGTCGATACTTTCAAGTACCGTCATCCTTGGGTCGCCCGCTATCGTATCGTAGAAGCCCGCCTGACGCTGTCTCATGGGCGTAGAGTTCTCTGTTCCCGCAATCTCTACGATGTTCACGTGATCCATCTCGAGGGCATCGGCCTTTCTGATAAGGTACTCGGCTGCCATGACACCTTCTTTGTAGAAGTCGGCGCCGATAAGGCAGGTAGTGAGGCCTTCTTTGGCCGTGTTTATATCTCTGTCTACCAGGATTACGGGGATGCCCGCGTCCTTGGCTTCCTTGAGCACGTTGTCCCAGCCTTCTTCCACTATCGGTGAAAAAGCAATAACGTCAACTTTATACGCTATAAACCGCCTTATCGCGGCAATCTGATTATCCTGTTTCTGGTTGGCATTCTCCATCATGAGGTTGATGCCGTACTTATCGGCCTGCTCCTCTATGTCCCGCGTATTTCCTATTCTCCACGCGCTCTCGGAACCAATCTGGCTTACGCCCAAGAGTATTCCGTCTTCTTTGGGTTGCTCCGCTTCCTTGCCGCACCCCGCTGCCGCGACTGCCATCGCCAGCGCCAGCGCTGTCGCCACAGCCCTGCTCAGTATTTTTTTCATAACCTTCTCCTGTTTCATGCTTGTAACCCTGTTGCCGCTTTTCCGCGTTCTAATGCCCCGCGCGGACGATTCTTTTGACCGCTACTCCGCGTCTTAATCCCCCACGCGGCCATTCTTTCCCAATTCCGGCCTCAAAAAGCCCCCGTTCGGGTCAAAAATTGTATCTGTTATCGCAATACGAAATTTTGTGTGATTCTGCGATAAAAATCGAGTTGTTATGTAAACCATTTATCGCAATGCGCGATTCCGCCTAAAATTGCGATAAGTTTTGACCGAAATCTTATCGCAGTTTGAGTTATTTTTTCATATTGCGATAATCGGTTAACATAACACAGCTAAATCCACCGTCTTCTTATCGCAATATCCATTCCTTATCCGTATTGCGATAACGCCGACGCGTGCTCTCCGATAAGCCCCCGCCGGGAGGCATAATTGTATAACGTTTTACTCTATGATATATGGATTTTGCGCGATGTTCAACAAAAATGTTGTGAGAAGGTTGACACGGGTGAGTGTGGGTGGTATTTTGAAATTAGAACATTGTTCTATTTTCAAAGCGAACGGAGTAATTGATATGAAGAAGAGAATCTATTATTTTACCGGAACGGGAAACAGTTTGAGGACTGCTGTTAATATTGCCGAAAGGCTTGGCGATACTGAGCTTGTGTCGATGCGAGGGGACGCGGTGGAGCTGTCGGCGGAGGATTGCGATGTGATAGGGTTCGTGTATCCGGTGTATCATTGGACGGTGCCGGAGCATGTGGTGAAGTTTGTGGAAGGGCTTAAGATTAATACGACGGCGTATATTTTCGCGGTGGCCAATCCAAGCTTGATCTGCGGGTTCGCCTGCGAGAAGATGGCGGAGCTTATGAGGGCGAAGGGCGCGGAGCTTGCGTACGCGAACATAGTGAACTGCGTGGCTAACTACGTGATAGTGTATCCGCCCTTTCCTTCTCCTAAGTTCATGGTGCCCCGCATGGAAAAAAAAGCCGCGCGAATCGCCGAAGACATTGCAAACCGCCGCTTAAAGGCTTATCCTAAAGCAGGAGCCCTGACGCGTCGCAAGATGAAGAAGTTCATGGGACCGTATCTCGAACTCCAGAAATACGCAGACAATCCTTTCACAATTTCGGACGCCTGCATCAGTTGCGGGCTCTGCGCGAAGGTGTGTCAGTGTAAGAACATCGAGCTTAAGGGCGGCAAGCCCACATTCCTGCACCATTGCTCGAACTGCATGGCCTGCGTAACTTCCTGCCCGAAGCGCGCCATCGGCTACGAGATTTCGGCGGGCGACAGAGCGCTTCTTAACGCATCAGGTAGCAAGACCTCCCTCGTCAAGATTATGGGCCTTCCCGCCAAGCGTAAGCTCTACCGCAATCCTTACGTAACCGTACAGGATCTGACCGAAGACATCATAAAGATTCACTAGGAAAGAATCATGAAGACTAACAAGACCAAAGAATTACTCTTAACAACCGCTACCAAACTTTTCATGGATCAAGGCTACGATGCCACCGGCATCCGCGACATTTTGAGTGCCTCGGGCGTTTCCACCGGAAGCTTCTACCATTTTTTTGAGTCCAAAGAAACCATTTTCGAAGCGGTTGTAGAGCGCTACATGCAAGGGTACACCGAGCGAATCGGCGTCATATTCTTAAATGAAGACCTGATATTCTCGGAGCGTCTGAACCTATTCTTCGAAGAATTCCAAAAAACGGTCTCCGACTTCTATAACAAGCTTCAGGCCACCAACATCAACGCGGTCATACGCCTTATCATTCACGAAAGAACCCTTGAACTCATATACCCAAACATCGTTAAGATGCTGGAAAACGGTCTTTCCAAGAAACAAATCGAATTCAAGCTCGCCTTAAACAGCCATGAGCTCGCGGCGGTACTCCTCAAAGGCATCGAAGGCCTCATTGCCACCGCCGGTCTCCGGACTGCTTCCAAAGCCGACTTGCTCACGCTGAAAGAGCATATCACAGAATACACAAACCTTCTGCTTATCATAAAAGAATAAAAATAGGGGACCCGCCGAGGGTCCCCGTTATTGTCTTTATCTATTTTTCACCGCCACCGTGAATCTCTTCACCACTTCCGCCATATCGTCTTCGATGCGGTCGAGGCACTCGCGCCTGAGCTCGCCCGGCACGCCGTAGAAGGCTTCGCCCATGGCGCCGGCGATTGCGGCGAGGGTATCGGTGTCGCCGCCGAGGGAAACTGCATTACGCACCACATCCTCGTAGGACTTACCGTCAAAGAAACTCCTGAGCGCCTTCGGCAGCGAATCCATGCAGGACTCATCGTGATTGTGACGGGCGCGCATCTCGTCAAGTGTCTCGGAATAGTTGTAACCGAACTGTCCGTCCACATAGGCTTTGATTTCTTCCATGGATGCGCCGGTACGAGCCAGGAAGATTACTGCTGCCGTGCACTCCGCACCCTTAAGGCCTTCCGGATGATTGTGCGACACATTCGCAGTGGCGCGCGCAACTTCGCGGGTACGCTCCAACGTATCGTAGAGCCAGCCTGCCGCCGACACTCTCATGGCCGAACCGTTACCGTAGCTTCCGTAAGGCTCCGGATTCTCATTGCTTAACCAACCACAGAAACGAAGCCCGTACCCCGCAAAAGGATACCGGTTTCCCCAATCCTGCATTGCCTTGACGCAGGCCTCTTCTATTTCCGAAACAGGCGCGTCGTTTCCGACCTTTAGCAAGGCCTCTGCCACCGCTACCGTCATAACTGTATCGTCAGTCCACGAATCTTCGCGGGTAATAAGTTCAAAATCCTTGGTCTTGCCGCCGCGGTCGAACTCAAATCTGCTGCCTATAATATCTCCTAAAATTGCTCCGTACATAAAATTACAACCTCACTTTCCTTAATCAGTATTTCATCTGAAATAAGGATACAACATGCCCGAATGAAAGGTGTCGCCTCGCAAGAGACTCTTTCGCCGGCCGGCTGATAAGCAAAAAGCAACAATCACCCGTCAAAAGGATGACTGTTGCCCTTTTATTCTGCTCTATCAATTATCTCTTTAATTCAAATTCGCCCTTCAAATACTGCTTAAGCTTACCGTCGACCTTGGTCTCCTTACCGTTAACGTAGATGATGAAGGGCTTCTCGCCGTTCTGATTCTGCGATGCACGGTTAGCCGCAAGCATGTACGCGTATTCCTCGGCCTGCGTATAGGACTCAAAGAACGCGCATCTGTTGCCCATGGTCTCGTCGGAAGTAATCCAGTACTCTTCAATCAACACAAGATTGGGATCCACCTGGCTTAACTTCACGAACATGTCCATAGCTTCCTGTCTTACGAGTTTGAATTCTTTGTTAAGTGTAGAAAGTCTCATCTGTCACCTCGCTGTGTGCAATAGGTCTCTATCGATAAAGATTATATCTACATTTTATTATATTTTAATTATACAATCAATTCACACAATTATTTTTGCTCCTGCTTTGTCCAAAGCACCTTGTACTTAAGCACTTTCTTAGGACATTCGTCGATGCAGGCGCCACACTGAATGCACTCGGAACACTTGTGGTTGCGGCCTTCTTCCACCATGGTCTTCACATCAAGTCCCATGGGGCAGGCCTTTGAGCATCGACCGCAGCCGATACAGGAAGCTTTGTCGGCCTCCACGTGAAGTTGCGGAAGGTGAAGCCATCTGCCGATAGTCCCGCCGATAATCATAAACGGCGCCATCCAGCACAGATAATGGCAGGTCGCACGCTTACCGTGAATAATCGCGGGTGTAAAAAGAAGAAGTATGATTCCGTAGTAAATAATGTATCCGTAAATCTCCGTAATCGATATTCCGTGCTCGGTCATGAAAAAAGGATCGATGGTCACACCGCCCTTGCCCATTACAAACGTAGCAATGACCGCGCCGATCCAGACTATCCAGATTACGAACTTAATCTTGTCGCGCCACCCCTGCTTCGCGGGCTTATCCTTAACCATGCCTGCACACTCCTGCAGTCCGCCCGCGGGACACAAATATCCGCACCACGCACGCCCGAAAAACATCGATAACACGAGCATCGCCGCAAATACTATAAAGCTTCCGTTAATTATATGCTCCGCTGCCGCCTGCATAATAAGCGCCGGCGAAAAATAGTAAATCGTAATCGGAAACAATAAAAACGACACTATCAACAAACATTTTCTGACTTTCTGTCTCATCTCTTAATCCTCTCCTTTAAAAGCTTCTTAGCCTTCGCGCACCACTTAAGGTACGCCTCATACGTTTCCACGCCAAAAGAAACCGTTAGGTAAAAATACACATGGTCCTCGTCATCAAGCACTTTCTCAAGGTTGCCCTTGTAGAACTTAAGCAGCTTTAAATCCGCGGCAATCTTCCGTTCAAAAGCCTCGATGTTCTTAAGCGTAATATCCCTGCCGGCATTGCCGCCAAAGAACAGTTTTAGAAGTGTCTCGTATCTAAGCTCGTTGCTTACCTTCTCGTCGTTTAGCCATTCCTTCAAAGCTTCGCGTCCGGAATCGGTGATGCTGTAGGCAATCTTCTCTCGGCCCGACTCCTCTGTCTTGCCTGCGCTTCGCGCAACCAGTCCCTGCGCCTCCAGCTCCTTAAGTGTCGGATATATATTTCCGAAGCTTCCCTTCCAAAAGAAACTTATCGCTCCGTCAATCTCCTTCTTGATGTCGTATCCTGTCAGGGGCTCGTGAGAAAGCAGTCCCAAAACTACCATGTCTATCTTTTTTTCTCTGGCCATTGGCATCTCCTGCATGTATCATTTTGATGTATCTGTTTGATATATTAGCACCGAAGGCTTTCTTTTGCAAGCACAAAATAAAAACAGCCAAGCCTAAGCTTGACTGCCTTCAATCTGTAATACGTATTTGTATGCGCTCTCCGGGGGATTGTCAAAGTAATTTTCCTCTACGCGGTTAAGCTTGTAACCGCAGTCCTCAAAGACTTTCTGCATCCCGTAATTGGTGGAGCGGGTCTCGCCGCAGAAGCGGTACATTTCGTCTTTGACCATTTCTTCGGTCACGTGGTTAAGAAGCTTGTGCGCAAGCCCCTGTCCCCTGTAGTCGGGGTGAACGGCGAGATTCATGAGCTTAACATAGTCGTGCTCGCCTTTCCAGTTGTAGATAAATGCGTCGCCCACTAGCTTGTCGCCGTCCATGAGCGCGTAGTAAATTGCGCGGTCTTCTTCAAGAAGCCCTTTCATATCTTCTTCCTTCCAGCAGTCTGTAGGGAAGCATAGCTTGTCAAAAGCCATTATTTCGGGGAAATTCTCTGCCCCGAGGATTTTAAGTTCTATCATTTTTTCTCCATATCCCTAAAAATATATTGTTGTGACCATCCACGGCAACATCATGAGAATGTTCTTAAGTATAATTACTATAGTCGGACCTTCGATGAAATGCGTTGCGAAATGTGTCCTGAATGTCAAATAGTTACCGGCACCTTCCAATGAAAGCATGAGGATGCCGATTGCGCCCAAAACTGCTAAGACTATCTTGATAATAAGCTTAGCGCGTTCGGACACCTTTAAACCCGCAAAAACCGGTTTCAAGTGAAGCCCTATGTGAATCGACATGAGTACATACGACCACCACGATACTCCGAGATGCAGCTTCATGGCCGTCATCATCGGAATCAGTCCGTTCAAAAAAGGTACCGCATAGGCACTCATTGAAATGCCTGTAAGTGTAGCAAGTGCGAAGCTTAAGAGCAGAAGGCAGTCTACCACGGTTATTACTATTCTGTAGGCGCTGTACTTTCCTTTGAACAGCGCGGTGTACCAGCGACGATTAAGTATGTGGTGAACTATCACCAGCACCGTCATCGCGATTCCGAGCCATTCGTGCCAGAGGTCACCGGTTACCTGATAAGCCATAAGAAATAATAGCAGTATGGCCAGAATGATGTCGAGTGTTCTTTTGACCAAAGTGTTCTTATTCATATTATTCAAGGGTTCCCAGCCACTTGCTTACTTCGTTCTCGGAGGCGCCGCCTTTGAAGCGTCTGCCCGCCTGCCAGTTGCCGGAGCCTGCGAGTTTCTCAAGGTTCTTGCCGCTCTGTCCGAGGCTGCTGCTTCCCGAAGTGCAGAAAGGAATCATTGTGATGCCGTCGAAGTCATAGCTTTCCACAAATGTATCCATGATACGAGGTTCGATTGCCCACCATATGGGATAGCCGATAAAAATGCGGGTGTAGCCCGTAAGGTCGATAGGCTCACTGCCTATTTCGGGGCGCGAGCTCGGGTCGTTCTGCTCGATGGTGGTGCGGCTGTTCTTGTCGTTCCAGTCGAGGTCTTCTGTGGTGTATTCCACTGCGGGCTTGATTTCGTATAAGTCTGCGCCTGTGAGGCTTGTAATCTTCTCTGCAACGTCCTTGGTGTTGCCGGTTGCGGAGAATACGACTACGAGAGTCTTCTCTTCGGTAGCCGATGCGGGGTCCGCGGGTTCGGCTTCTACGCTTGTTGTGTCGGTTTCTTTGTCCGTACCCTCGCCTTCCTCGGGCTCTTCATAATCAGCAGCTGTAGTGTCGAAACTCATGCTGTTGCTCGACCTAACGGATATCGTCACATCGTGCGCGGGCATGGTGAACTTCATGACATAGCCCTTATGACTGCTGTAGTCGCGCTTAAAATCTACATCTTCACTGTCAGTGGTGAAGCTGTAATCGGTATCCGTTCCTATATACTCCGCCGGGAAAGTCACCGTAACCTTCTCGCCCTCAGCATATGCAGTCTTAGACGATTCAAGGCCGTAGCCGTCAAGTTTCAATTGATATTGCTGTTGCTTCTTGCTACACGCGAAAAGAAACATCATCGATACCCCCAATAATATTAATAATACTTTTCCTCTCATTTATACTCTCCCTTTCCCTGTAAATTAATCCAATTATAGCGCAGTTTCGCACCTTCTGCCACATTTTACCGCCCGCCGCGGCAATTCTTTCAATACCGTAGGGTTGCTGTACTTTTTGCGAAAATATGATATAGTATAAGTTCGAAATAGTGTGAAAGAGAGGCTATAAATGGCTTTATCCTTATCAGACTTTACAAAATTTAACAATATAGTGGTGCAGTGTCACGACAACCCCGACGCGGATGCGCTGGCCAGCGGATATGCGCTGACGACGTACCTTAAGTCGCAGGGCAAGGATGTGCGCTTTGTGTACGGCGGCAAGTTCCCTATTCAGAAGGCGAATCTCCTGCTTATGACCGAGCGTCTCGAGATCCCTGCGGAGTACGTGACTTCGATAGACAAGCCCGAGTTGCTCATCACGGTGGACTGCCAGTACAAAGAAAGCAACGTGACCTATTTCGAAGCCGACAACATTGCGGTAATCGATCACCATCAGGTGTCTTCCGAGCTTCCCGCGATGTCAGACGTGCGCAGCGCTTACGGCTCCTGCTCCACCATCCTCTACGAACTTTTGCAAAAAGAAAACGTGGACATCAATTCCGACATTAATGTCTCCACGGCACTCTACTACGGACTTATGACCGATACCGGCGGATTTGCCGAGATATCGCACCCCGCGGACAAGGACTTACGAGACTTTGCCAAGTTTAAGATTGACGACATTCTTATGTTTAAGAACTCTAACCTCTCAAGGGAGGAGCTCAGCATAGCGGGTGACGCTCTTAACGGCGCGAGATACGATGATGAGTACCGCTACGGTATCATCGAGGCCGCTCCCTGCGACCCTAACATTCTCGGTATCATCAGCGATATGTTCCTTGAGGTGAGCGGTGTCGACACTTGCCTGGTCTACAGCATTCTTCCTTTCGGCGTTAAGCTTTCGGTAAGAAGCTGTATTAAGGAAGTCAGGGCCGGCGAGCTTGCGGCATACCTTGCGGAAGGCATGGGCGGTGGCGGCGGTCACATGTACAAGGCCGGCGGTCTTCTTAAGAAAGACCTGATGGAGAAAGCAAACATTCCTTATGAGAAGGAATCACTTGATAAATATATCGATGACCGAATGAGTCAATATTTTAAAGACTCCGAAATCATCTACGCTTCAAATCATCACGAAGACATATCGCAAATGTCCCACTACGTTAAGAATCCGGTATCTGTGGGCTATGTCGAGGCTTCCAAGTTTGCCAAGCCCGGCGGAAAGATTACCGTCAGAACTCTCGAAGGTGACGTGGATGTGGATGTTGAAGAGGACTTATACATCATCATAGGCGTCGAGGGCGAGATTTACCCTTGCACCGGCGAGCGCTTCAAACGTTCCTACAAGAAGCTCTCCGATCCGTACGTATATCCCGGCGATTACCCTCCTACGGTTATCGACATGGAGGACGGCGCGCGTATTTCGCTTCTTCCTTTTGCCAAGAGTTGCTTATCCTGCAGCTCCAGCGGTGTATACGCAAGAGAATTGACTAACAGAGTCAAAGTATTCACGGCATGGGACGAGCACAAATACTACCTCGGAACTCCCGGCGACTATCTTGCCGTAAGAGCCGACGACACCTCCGACGTATACGTAATCAACCGAGAAATCTTTTATAAGACATACGCTCCCGCGGAAGACTAATTCCGGGACTATTCAGCAATACAAGCAGTAAGGAAATACAATTTATGAAGTACAATGCATTTATCAGTTACAGGCACGCTCCTCTCGACATGGAGATTGCCAAGAAAGTCCACACCGGCCTTGAGACTTACAAGATTCCCAAGTCGGTTCAGAAGCGCTTAGGCATTAAGAAAATCGAGCGCGTATTCAGAGATCAGGAAGAGCTCCCCATCGGAAGCAACTTAAGTGACAACATCGGCGAGGCACTGAAGGAATCCGAGCACCTCATAGTTATCTGCTCCCCCAGAACTCCCGAGTCCGAATGGGTTCAAAAGGAAATCGAGACTTTCATTAAGCTTCACGGCCGTGAGAACGTTCTCGCAGTCTTAGTGGAAGGCGAGCCCAATGAAAGCTTCCCCGAGCTTCTTTTAAACGACGAAAACGGTAACCCCGTCGAGCCTCTTGCCGCCGATGTTCGCGGCGAAACGGCAAGTGAACGCAACAAGAAATTCAAGACAGAAATTCTTCGTCTCGTAGCCCCGGTCATCGGTTGTAACTACGACGACTTAAGACAGCGCCACAGAGAGCGAATCGTAAGACGTACGGTTTCTCTGGTATCCGCAGCCGCAGGAATCATTGCAATTGCCGGTATCGCGTTTGGTCTGTACCACGCCAACGTTGCCGACAAGATGACCACCCTTGCCAATGAGAAGGCTCAGCTTGCCGATGAAAAGACACAGCTTGCCGACGAAATCCTTGAAGAATACAAGCTTAAGCAGGAGAACCAGTCCCGCTTCTTTGCCAAAGAAGCCCTGTCTCTCATGAACGAAGGCAACCGCGAGGACGCAGCTTTGGTAGCCATCGCAGGACTTCCCGGTCCCGGCAATGAACGTCCTTACGTACCCGAAGCCGAATATGCATTAAGCCGTGTGCTTCACGCTTACGATACCGGTGAGGAAATGGCCTTTGACAGAATACTTAAGCATGACCTTACTCCTCTCGATGAGAAGTTAAGCACCGACAAGAAGCACCTCCTCACAAGAGATAACGGCTACAATGTTTACGTGTGGGATGCCGAAACCTGGGAGCTTGTATGCAAGATTTCTCCCACTGTAGGCAAGAACAACTACCTTGTTAAGGTTGACGATTTCTTTGCCGACGCCGACGGATTATATATTTTGTCCGATTATTCTTTGGACAAATACTCCTTTACAGGCGAAAAGTTATTCAGTTTCGAGTCCGACTCATACATAGACGGTGCCACAATCAGCGCCGAGAGAAATACAGGTTATCTGCTTATCGACAATTCCGTCGTGTCCGTTGACCTTTCAAAGGGCAAGGAAATAAGCACCATAGAGTTTCCGGTTGAAGGTTCGGTTTACTCGCAGATTGATATAAGCCGCGATGAAGAGTATCTTCTTTTTACATACAGAAAAGCCGATACCGAAAGAATTGATATCGCCGCCTACAACATTGACAAGAACGCGTTCAACCTGACCAGACTTTCCGACGACTACGTACTGGAGTATACCTACACCGCGCTTGGCAACCTTGCGGTTCTCTCGTGCAATCAGGACTTTGTAATGACAGGCGTCAAGACAATATACCTTGACCTCATCAATCCTCAGACCGGTAACATCATGTGGACAAGAGAGGTTCCCTGCAACATTCGCTCCAATGCGACCTTTGATTTAAAGATTAAGGCTCATTCATACGACACGGCAGCCGGCGAGACCTTCTCCGAGATAGTTGTCGCTGTAGAAGCAGAAGCCTTTACTTACAATGAACTTACCAGCAAGCTCGTCGCTTCCATGAATCTTCCCGGCGACACAGTCACCCTTGATTTAAGAAGAGACAATGCAGTCGGTTTCGTAAGCGATGACAACGGCCGTATTTATACCGTTAACTTCCACGAAGGCACTATTTATAAGGACAACACCTTTGACGTTAACTCGTCCATCAGACAGATTATTATCATGGACGGTGTTATAGCGATTCGCTCGGCATATTCATCTACCGTTCAGATTATGAAGTACCACACTGCGAGTGACCTTACCGAAATCGCTGACTATGTGGATTATTTCACCACTTTAAAGACCGCGCCTCTCGGCTCGGACTACTTTGTTACCAGACGTGACAAGGCTGACAGTTACCTCGTAATATCCAAGGACGGTAAGCTTATTGCTGAGGCTCAGCTTGACAGCACTTACACCATCCTTGATGGTTTCCGCGGTGACAATGTACTGTTGTTCTCATACGAGACCATGTACACTATCGATACTTCGACCGGTAAGATTGATTCGATTTCATATGAAAAGCTTGGCTCAAGCGACAGCAAACTGTTCCACGGTTACCTTTCGGAAAACGGCCGATACGCAGTATTGTGGGACAATCGCCACATTACCGTTATAGATACGGAACAAAAGAAAATGCTTCTTGATTCCGACGGCACCGCTTCCATCAACAATGCTGTGGTGACCGAAGACGGTAAGTCGGTATTCGTATCCGCTTCAGATATGAATCTTATTAAGATAGACGTTGCTACCAAGGACGAAACGCTTTATGACAACGACGCACTTCGCGAGGTTTCCGATGCTTACTCCCTTAATTTCGTGGCAGTAAGTCATGACGGTAAGACTGTTGCCATGGCTTGTATGGACGGTAAGCTTCGCATCCTCAATGCAGCTGATGGCAAGACTATCGACGAGGTTCCTTTTTACGCAAGATCTCACTGTGCTATCTTCTTCGCCCCCGATGATAAGAACCTTATTCTTCAGGGCGACGATTTAAAGGCATCGATACGTAATATTGAAGACAAGACTTATACCAATTCTTTTGACCCGGTATTTGAATTGAAGCGTCCCACCTGTGCGGGTGACGGATACATCGCTGTATGCGACGCTACCTGCCTGTACCTGCTTGAAACAAACACCTACGGCGTGTGTGCTTCGGTAACCTACGGAGGCGCTTATATCCCCTCTGAGAAGTCATTTATCATCGCTTCTTCCGGCAAGCTTTACAAGACCGCTTACAAGGACTACAAGGCCCTTATCGAGGAAGCTCATCGCCAGTTTCCTGACGCCGAGCTAACCGAAGAGAAAAAAGTTAAATACAACATAAACTAAGAGTAAATTTTAAAGGCGCATCATGATATCTGTGATGCGCCTTATCCTTGCATCACGATCCCCTTTGTTTTCAATGATTTTTTCTGTTTTTCCATCTTTGATAAAGACGACCTGCTTGCAATAACTTGCGACCATTGAATCATGTGTAACGATTACCATCGCCTTTCCTTTTACTCTGTTTATCGATTCCAAATAGTCCATAATGGAAGCAGTCATAGCAGAGTCCAGGTTGCCTGTAGGCTCATCTCCGAATATTATCTGAGGATCATTAACCATAGCCCTAGCTATAGCTGTTCTCTGCTTTTCCCCTCCGGAGATTTCATAAGGATATTTCTTTAATATATCTATAAGATTCAAAAACTCAGCATTTTTATAAACTATTTGCCGACTTTTAGTGCAATTTACTTTATCAAGTATCAGCGGAAGCATAATATTCTCTTCTACAGTCAAATGTTCAAATAGATTATAATCTTGAAATACAAAACCCACTCGCTTTCTTCTCAATTCGGCTACATCAGCATCGCTTATCTCATTAACATTGATACCATCATAAAATACATTCCCTGTCGTAGCTTTATCTATGGTTCCGAGTATTTTTAACAGCGTTGTTTTTCCGCATCCGGATTTTCCCATAATGCAAATACTGTCTGCCTCGTTCACTGAAAGGTTAAAATCTTTTAATACAGGAGTCTCTTTTTCATGATGTAGTTTATCTACAACCGAGTGGTTATACGTTTTATATATATGTTCTGCTTTTACAATAGCCATTTAACTCTCCAATCCCAATTTTAATCAAAAAAAGCCTGATAGCCTTATAACATATAATCTGAACAAGCAATAAAGTGATATGAAAAAGTGCAAAACCGATAAAATGATCCGCATCCATTAACTCAACCCGCTTACACTCCGAAACAATGTAAAGCCAGGAAAAAGCAATAGACAACACAGCCGGCACAATGGTAAGTGTTCTGAATTCTGAAACCATAAAACTAATCCTGTCAGATTGATTCATGCCAAGACATCTTAATATTTCAACCCATTTTCTATCGTTACTTATATCATTTAGTTTCTTAATGCTTAAAATGCCCATATTGCACACTATCGTAAAGACAGCCATAAAATAGCTGGATATCCTTATTACCAGAGCACTATTACCCATTTCGGTGTCTATAAAAGTAGTAATTATCATCCCCCCTGCAAAAAAAATAACTACTACACTAAGAATATATGTAAGGAATATGATTGTATGATTACTCTTATACCTATATTCAAAGCTTCTAAAGAAAAACAGATTTTTAAAATATATACCTTGAGCAAAATGCCGTACAAATGAGATTATAAGGCTTGTTCCAAAGCAAATAATAATATACATTCCCACAAAGTTTTCTGCCAAACTTAACAGGATTATTGTAAGTGAAGGTTCTCTCAATATCTTTATCGAATTAGAAATCAGAATCAGGCCGCAAAATGCCAAGACGCATAGCCACCTGTATCTGCCTTCTCCTTTTATGCTCAAAGACATGATTCTGGTTAAATCTTTTCTCAAAAAATTTAGCATCCCCACCAAGCATCCAATCAAGCAGATACCGCCTGAAGCCAAAAAAGTATTTTTTATATTATCAATAATTGTTCCAATTGATAATTTTACATTAAAACCATTTGAGCCAAAAATGCCGCTTATAGCTTCAACAGAAATAATCCCAATTATCAACCCCCAGATAATACCTGACAAAGCAACAATAAGATACTCAATTACCATGAAAGATATCGTTCGCTTTTTTGATGTTCCAAGCACTATATACATAGCATAATCTTTCATTCGCGATTTTATGTAATGCTTCAACGAATATAATACAAACAGCAAACCCGTACTTGTGATAACAACATAATAAAATGTAAATACTATCCTGACATTTTCGGAATCATAGCCAAGGTTAATAATATCATTTATTGAAACCAGAGATGAGATTATGTAAATAATGGCAGAGAATAGAGATATACTCAGACCATATATACCACAATTCTTTTTGTTTATGCTCTTAACTATAATACCAATCATCACTTATTCCCTTTAATAATAGAATCCAACAAATCAACGTATTCTCTAAATATCGCTCTTCCTTCATCAGTTAATCCGTACGTAGTCTGTGGCTTTCTGTTTACAAACGTCTTTTCAACAACAAGCACTCCGTTTCCCTCTAATTTGCTTAATTGAGCTCCGAGATTTCCATCTGTGGATTTTGTAATGTCTTTTAGTTCGCTGAATGTTTTGGGACCCTCAATCAATGCAGCTATTGCAGCCAAACGTAGCTTACTGCTGAAAATATCCGGTATATTATTGATTTCCACCTTTATTTGTCCTCCTGTGCCTTAGATAAAAGCCACATAATATCATCCCTAGTGAAAGAAGAACAGACATCACAAGATCCTGTGCAGAGATAATAACGTCATTTCCGTGAATAGTTCCAACCTTAATTGCAAACCTGCCGATTAGCGAACCCAAATACAAAGC
Organism: Lachnospiraceae bacterium; assembly: GCA_017553505.1. Taxonomy (GTDB): domain Bacteria; phylum Bacillota; class Clostridia; order Lachnospirales; family Lachnospiraceae; genus UBA1258. Next base: position 261,063 of record JAFZLD010000018.1, on the reverse strand, counting down.
GGCAAATAATGTTATACCGCAAATAAGTTTTATGTCATGAACGAGAATTCCCATGGTCAAAAATCCAAATTCTATAAGAATAAAATATATAAATTTTTCTGTCACTCTTACAAATGATTCGTTAAGCCCGACATATCCGTCCTCCAGGAAATAACAGAAAACTTTTATAATGATTTTGCTGCCAAGGATTAAGCATCCCCACATTTTGAGCAAACTTTTACTGAGATCGTTACCTGTTTTTCTTAACTCGATGAAGAAAAAAAAGTAAGCTACGGAAATTATCAAAAAAGCAACCCAATCAGCAGAGCGAAGTACATACCATGCCAGTTTAGAAATATTAACTGCAGAGTTCAAGATATAATATCCTGCCTCTTTTGCCATAATATTCAGGAAATTAACCACACCTATAAAAACAAAAAAAAGCCACGTCTTTGATATATCAAACTGGGTTTTGTTTAATATATCTTTTATAAATCGGATATCCTTGTTCGCATCATTCACATCCATAATATATAACCTCCTTGATTTGTAATGGTTTTTAGCACGATGCTAATATTTTCTATTTAGAAAAATGTCTTTACTCTACTTTATAGAGTTCTCTGCTAAATGTCAATATATGATAAAATCCATTTCGGACGTTTTGATTTCAATCCAAAATGGCTTATTAACGGCAACTATTTCATTTTATTACAGAATAGGCCCGGGTGCATAACTAGAATAACACCCATCACTACAGGTGGTAGCGCAAGTACCCTTGCAAGATGAATTGCAGCCGCCTGAGCAGGAGCCGCTACAAGATCCGCTACAGGTTGAAATACAGAATAAGCAAAACTTGTAATAAAAAAGGATGCTAAGCTGCAAAAGCAGTATAGCATCCTACTATCTGGAAGTCTCAAAATATATGCTTATATTTTTGTCTTGTTATATCTTAATCACTCTTTTGATTTTTCTGAAGCATCCGGTTCTGCGCCTTCATTGTCTTTAATATACTTGGACCACTTGATAAGTCCGTAAGTGGTGTTGGTAAGATAACCGATCTTGTACACAAGAAGTATCCACTGACCTGAAATAATGTTTACGATAGTCTCGACGATAATGTAGAGATACCAGGTCCACCAGGACTCTCTGGATCTGAAGAACATCAGTATTCCGTCGATAATGCTCATAATGCTTAAGCACGCATCCATGTAAGCGATAACCTTAACGAGCATGTCATTTGAATAAAAGTCTGTCTCGGGGCTGAACCTTGCTACCAGATAACCGATACCGAGTGTCCATACGATGGTAAGTACGAAGATAAGAACTGTCTGCCAGGTCTTAAGCTTTCTTACAACCGTAACGTTCTTGTCTTTCTTGTCCTTGAATCGTCTCCACTGGAAGAATCCGAGCGTGTGAGCGGGAATCCAGTAAAACATTGCAACCGCCATGGAAGCAAATCTCGTGCGCAGGATAATCATTGTGGTAATCTCGATTATCTCTACGATGTTGTAAATGAGGAACGCCCATTTATTTTGCTTGGAAAAAAGAAGCTCACAGAAGAGTCCGATTAAAACGTCAAAAACATATAAAACAGTGATTACTATACCGCTTACTCCGTTGGCGTCATCCTCGGGAAGAAGAATCGCCAGTACAACGGTAAGTATAAACATCGAAAGCATCCAAAGCTTTTCGTAAGTGCTAAAGTATTTTTTGGCACGCAAAAGAAGGCCTTCCTTCTTGCCTGCGCTTGCTTCATTGGTATTCATATATTCAATTTCCTTTCAATCCGTTAAATTAAGTTAAGTTTGGAAAGTGCGGCCATAATGCTTAACTTTCCTGTTTCGTAAGTTAATCCGCCCTGCATAAATACGGTATAAGGCTCCACAACGGGGCCGTCGCAGGTAAGCTCAATGGTGGACCCTTGCGCAAAGCAACCCGCAGACATAATCTCATTGTGAGGATATCCCGGCATCTCGCAAGGTACAGATTCGTAAAGGGAATCAACCGGCGAAACGGACTGAAGGGTACTGCAGAAAAGTACCTGTGCTTCCTCCGATTCGAAGTTGAATCTCTGAATGATGTCGCTTCGCTTCTCGGAGTACTTGGGTACAACCTCCTTGACCCCCATTTTCTCAAGCATGTAGCTTGTGAAAGCAGCCACCTTAAGAGCGTTGGCTACAGTGTGAGGTGCCACAAAGAGGCCTTTTAAGAACTTTATGTTCTGATTGTAATTGGCTCCCAGATACTTGCCCATACCGGGGGAAGTAAGGCGGTCTGCCACCTGCTCAATGAGGTGAGCCTTACCTGCCACGTAACCACCTGAAGTAGCCACGCCGCCACCCAGATTGTGCATAAGGGAACCTGCCATAATATCTACACCTACTTCAGTGGGCTCCTTCTCTTCCACGAGCTCACCGTAGCAGTTGTCGCACATAATAATAATGTTTTCATCGATGCTCTTGATAAGCGAGCAGACCTTCTCCATCTGCGCGATGGTGGTGCCACGTCTTAACGTATATCCGCATGAACGCTGAATCTCCACAAGCGTTACATCACCCTTACGCAGGCGCGCTTCAATCTTCTCATAATCAAAATCATCGTTAACAAGCGCAATTTCCTCGTACTTAACACCGTTACGCATAAGTGAAAGAGGGCTGTCCCCTCTCGTACCCATAATCTCCTGCAAGGGATCGTAAGGTGTACCCGAGATTGCAATCATGGTATCACCGGGATGTAAAAGTCCCGACAATGTAAGCCAAATCGCATTGGTACCCGACATAATCTGAGCACGCACAAGCGCATCCTCAGCCCCGAGAGTCTCTGCGAAGACCTTCTCTATCTTATCTCTTGCCTCGTCAAAGAAAGCGTATCCGTTAACCTCCTGAAAGTCCTGATAAGCCACTCCGTTCTCAAGGAATGCCTCAAGCACCTTCTTGGAATTATGAAACGCGACCTTGTCAATCTCCTCAAAATAAGGCTTACACTCGCGCTCCGCCTCCTCGGCAAGTTTTTCGATTTCTGCACTGAATTCTAATTTACTCATAATTTATCCTCTGCGTCGGTGATGCTCATTATCACACAAGCAAATTGTCTGCTATTAAAACACTGTGGGTTATTATAGCCCATATTTCTTCTTTTGCCAACTACCCGTATTGCACAAAAGAAAGAACAATCACGAAAAAAAAGAAGGCCACATAAGTGACCCTCTGTAAAAACGTTATGATAACAGCGCCAGCACTCCCTGATTGCTCTGATTGGCCTGAGCAAGCATCGCCTGACCTGCCTGCGCGATAATGTCCACATTCGAGTACTGCACCATTTCCTTGGCCATGTCGGTGTCGCGAATCATGGACTCGGCATAAGTGGTATTCTCGACGGTGTTGTCCGTCATCTTGATGGCATGCTCGAAGCGGTTCTGGTAAGCACCGAAAAGCATTCTTGTCTCGGTAATAACCTGCAGCGCCTGCGCCGTCTGGTCAATTGCCCTTTCCGCCTGCTCCATTGTAAGCGTCTTAGTGTTGTACATGCTAAGCTGCGTGAGGTTAAGCGGCTTCCAGACCATCTCAATCTTATCGTCGCTGTCGGCGCCCGACTGGATACGGAGCGATCTCGGCGGGATATCTACGTGCACATCATTTACGTTGACGTTGGAGAACTGAGCTTCGTAAATATCTTTTGAATTCTCGTTGGGCTTGAAATCTCTGGTGCCGTAACCGTAGGCAATGAAGGTTACGGTTCCGATGTTAACAGCCGACGTTGTATTGGCAAGATTTCTCGCCTGATTAAGTGAAACGGTGTAGTTAAAAGAAAATGCCCTATTCGCACCGGTTTTCTTAACGTTTATTCCACTCAACGTAGAAGTACCTATGCGCGTCATGGAGGCTGTTCCCACAGAATCGGTGGTGATGCCTTCTATTTCTCCTGCGTTCCTTCCAAAGGTGCTTCCGTTAAGACTGTTACTGTATCCCACAGCCGCATCCTCGGTCTCGCCGTCATAATCATCCGGCAATGCCTCGGTCTGATATTTCTTGTATGTAACGGTTCTGGTTCCGCTCTGGTTAAGTGTTCTGGACCAGGTTTCCGTCTGAGCTTTGCTCACATCTACCATATCGGAACCTGCAAACGTTCCGTCAAAAACATAGTCTACCGTCTGATTCCAGGTATCACTTGCCGTCCACGTAACATCGTATGTCTCTTCAACATCGTATGTAGAAACCTTGTAGTAGCGGGTTGTGATGTTACCGAAGCCGTCATCGTATTCTTCTTTGTAATACTTGGTATCCGAAACCGAACTGCTTGTATTGCTTAAGGTCTCGGTCAAAGCATTTCGTACCACATTATGGCTTCCGCTGCTATCCCCCGACTGATACGTGCCGTCTGCGCCTGTAGGGCGGTCGCTTGCGCTTGCCTGATTACTTCTCGTGTTTCTCTTAACGGTAAAGCTTCCGCTTAAATGAGCGTCCGGATTGTCAAAATCTCTTCCGTAGGCTCGTTGCAGATTAAAATCGCTGCCGATTGCTTTAGAACTTAAAGAAAGTGTTCCGTTACCTGCGCCTGTTGCCGCAAGATTGCCCGACACCGAAACATCTCTGCCGTGTAATGAAGCATTATTAAGGGCACTTATTACTTCCTCCAAGCTTGCAGAATCGGCAAGCCTAAAGTCAAACTCTATTTTCAAATTGTTATCGGGGCTTACAAAATGATATGTTGCCCCGGCATCAAAAGTAATACTCGATTGGCCTGTAGTTCCTGTACCTGTACCCCAATCAATAATAGGGTAACCACCGTTGGTAGGCACCACATTGCCGTTTTCATCTTTGTGCGAAGCCAGCGCGCTGTCCTTGAATGTATTCCACGACACGTAAGATGTCTGAGTGCCTTTATCGGTATCTTTAATCGCCAAACCGTTTTCATCGGCTACTATAACATATCCATTGTCTATAACATTCTTATTTGCCTCTGTAACTCTTATAGTCTGCGAAGCAGTAGTATCTACAATATCTGCCGACTGACTTCTCTGAGGCGAACCCACGCTCACATCCCACGTCGCGGGAGGAATCTCCTCGGTGCCGTTGATACGTTCTTTCATGTTGTCTATATCAAGCTCCGAGTCTACTTCGAAGATTACCTTCATACCATGGTGGGTAAAAGAATACTCACCGGGCGGAAGCTTATCAATATTGGTAATCACTTTATCCTTGCCGTCCACAAGCATTTCTTCCCACTCGGCCGAAAGCTTGCCGTTTATGTATATTCCGTCTTCTTTGGCTTCCCATTCGAAGTTGCGAACCGCTTTGTCAAGACTCTGACCCGCGCCCATTTTAAGCTTAACTTTCTCACCGTCCCAAAGATTAAATTCCACTTCAAAATCCTGCGTGGCAATTCCGTCATCATCAATAAGCAGACCCACTTCCTGAAGCTCTGCTATACTGTAACGCACATTATTAAATTCAAGTCCGCCGATATCGCCGTTTCCCTTATGGAATACGCCCATATCGGTGGGATAACCTTCTATCTCGGGATTATAAATCGTATCGACCGTACGAAAGATTTCAAGGTCATTAAACTTCGTGGTCTTAAAGACACGGCTCATCTCGCGCTTGAGAGCCTGCACTTCATCGTTGATGCAATCTCTGTCATCAAGGCTCATGGTACCGTTAGCCGCTTTAACCGCGAGCTCATTGATACGATGAATCATCTCATGAACCTCGGCAAGTGCGCCGTCCGCTACCTGCGCAAGGGACACTCCGTCCTGGAGATTAGCCGAAGCCTGCGTAAGTCCTCGAATCTGCTTACGCATCTTTTCGGAAATAGAAAGTCCCGCAGCATCATCCGCAGCACGATTAACACGGTAGCCCGATGCCAGTTTTTCGGCGGATTTGCTTCTTTTGCCGCCGGTAATCTTCAGTTGTCTGTTTGTAAACATAGCCGTCAGGTTATGCTGAACTACCATACTCATGCCCTGAATATATCCTCCTAAACCACTATCCAACATTTATATCGGAGAATCGAGCCGGAAACATTACACCGAAAAGGCGCAAAAATGCCCGATTTTACAACTTTTTTCATATCAAACAGTAAAACCGGGCGTTATTTTTTCGCAAAGTAAAAAAGACGGAAACTCAACGTTTCCGCCTTCTCATCACATATAAAAAAGTCTATACGTAAACTTCCATATATCCCTTCATCTTGGTGATATCGTAATGCTCGATACGACCGAGGTTGGAGTCATAGCCCACACCGTCAAAGTATACAAGGTAGTGGCTGTAACGACCCATCTTCTCAAGGATGACACAGCACTTGGGAAGGGTTACGCCTTCACGGCCGTTGGTGTAGATAATCTCCTCGGAGTGGTCGATGCCGAAATAGTTAAGGGCATTGATAATCTTGTCCATGGTAGCCTGCCACTCGCCGCAGTGCATAACGTTGATGGCATCCTCAAGGGTGATACCCGCAAGCATAGCGACACATGACTGACCGCATAAGCCGTCGTGGGGCTGGATTACAACATCGATACCGTCAATCTTTCTGATGGGGTTAGAGGTGCTGTAAGGGCTTTCCTGAGCACTCGACTGAGTTACGCGGAAAGTAATGGGGTACTCTTCACCGATCTTGAAAGACTTTAAAGTCTCGGCAGATACGGGAATGCTGTATACACCGTTGCCCTCGGGAATAAGGTTACATACGAAAACGCTCTCGCCAAGCTTAACCTTAACAGGCACGTCTCCTTCTTTCTTACAAATCTCCCATACGTTAAAGGGAATCTTGATAATTCCGCCATTTTCTGACTTGTCGATGGCAGAAATAAAACTATACTTCATACTGTTTCCTCACACATATCCTAATTTCTCTTTAGAATAATATTAAACCAATTGTGAGGTAGAATGTCAACAGCCTAGACTCTCTTGTAGTTCTTGGAGTAGATTACCATGCACACTACACTGCATACTGCCGCGATAATCGCTACATACACGCCCGAGTTAGCAAAAGAAAATGCCTTTTCACCGAGAGTTGCCTGAAATGTGAAGGCTTCTTTGACCGCGTCCACGAAAGCGCCGTTATCAAGACCGGCAATCTTCTCGTTCATACGATTCAGAATTCCGTTAAGCATTACGTTTCTGAGCATTACGGTTACGTGGCTCGCGGGGAATATGTTACAAAACGTCTTAACGCCTACTGAGAACTCGGAAATCGGAATATAAGCGCCGATTACGAAACCGGAAGCCGCAGACAGGATGCCGTAAAAAGCAGAGCTTGCGGATACGCTTTTAAAAAATGTAACCACTACCATGAAGAAAGCAGTTGCGGAAACGGAACCGAGAAATACCAATCCGTATGCACAAGCCACATCCTTGGCAGTCATGTAAATGTCGCCGTTAGCCTTAATCATGAGTAAGCCTACGGTAAAGATGATTGAGGTCATAATAAATGAGCAAATTGATGATGATGCGTAGTAGGAAGCCGCAATCTGTGCGCGTCTGATGGGAGTAGTGAGCACATCGTCTTCAACTCTTGTCTCTCTGTCCTTGACAAAGATACTTGCGCAGCTATATGAAATCGTAATGAGTGCAGAACCCATGATACCTGTAAGCAGGAAGCCGTTGGCAAACATCTCGATATCGCCTGATGTTATGAAGCTTTCAAGTCCCTTGGACGCCTCTGTTAAGCTGTTTACAAATGTGCCTTTGATAAAAAGCAAGTACAGCACAAACACGATAATCGATGTAAGCAGTGAAAAAATAACTGCGTGAATGTCTTTAAAGTATACAGACATGTTTCTTTTGATAATACCGAAAAATCCTCTCATTATTTCTCAATCTCCCTTCCTGTTAAGTTCAAGAATACGTCGTCCATGGAACCCTTTAAGATTTCAAAGTCTTTAACCTTATCTCTGTGGTCGTAAGCAAATTTGAGAAGGTCGTCGCCGTCCTGAACTATGTACTTGTCACCGTCGTAAGAAATTGCTTTCTCGTCTGTGAAAGCGCCCTTTAAAAGCATTGTGTTGTCGGGTGTCTCGTCGGTGTACCAGATGAGGCGCTTGGCCGAGTACTTGCTCTTAAGGTTCGCAGGGGTGTCGTCGCAGAGAATCTGCCCGTGATCGAGTATTATTACTCTGTCGGCCACATCCGTTTCCTCCATGTAGTGAGTGGTGAGGAAAACCGTCATCTTGTGATTCTTGTTTAAGTCCTTTATGTAGTCCCACACCTGCTTTCTGGTCTTGGGATCGAGTCCTGTGGTAGGCTCGTCGAGGAATAAAATCTCGGGTCTGTGGATTAATGCTCTTACGATGTCAACCCGTCTTCTCTGACCGCCTGAGAGCTTACCGTAGCGTCTGTTTAAAATTTCGCTTATGTTAAGGGAAGCGTCGAATTCTTCTATTCTTGCGGCGATTTCTTTTTTCGAAAGGCCGTAGTAGCTGCCTCTTGAGTAGAGGTTTTCTTTGACCGTGAGTACCTCGTCAAGTACCGAGCCCTGGAATACCACGCCGATTTTCTTTCTTATCTTGTCGTCCTCGCTTCCGAGCTTGTAGCCGCAGATATTAACTTCGCCGGCGGTTTTCTGAAGGATGGTGCATAGCATATTGATTGTGGTGGACTTACCCGCACCGTTTTCTCCGAGGAATGCGAAGAGCTCGCCTTCTTTGACGTCAAAAGAAATCCCTTTGACTGCCGGAAAGTCTTTGTAGTTCTTCTGTAAGTTCTTAACTTCTATTGCGTTCATGTTTTTCTCCCTTTCTTAACTTGTCACGGTCATCATATCGGATGCCTCCCGATAATGAAAGATGCGTTGCCGTAAGCTGCAAAAATCCCTTACTAAGTTGCAGAATACAACAGAAAAAAAAACAGACCCGTATTCACACCGAATTGGGTCTGTTACGCACTGATTCTATTGATTTAAACGCTTAATCTGCGTCGCGAATGTCGTTAAGAGCTGCGTTAATCTCCTTCTCATCCATCTTGGTAAAGTAGCCGGTTGCAAGCCACACAAAGCCATAGATTACAAAGAATCCGAGGCTTACGCCTATAAAGCCGTAGAGGTTACTGTACCACTTAAACACATATCCGCATACCGCTACCGCCGCATACAGCAGGAGGCAATGGAACACTACTCTGGCAATCAGCTGCTTAATGGTGAGCTTATCAAGGTCATTAAGTACCAGCGTCGCAAGGGCTCCCAAGAAGCCGCAGAAGACAAAAGAAATCGGCTGATACCAGTCAAAAGTTATGGTGTTCTCCCCGAGGAAATGATCAATGACCCCTCCGGTTCCGACTATTACAAGTATGCCAAAAGAAATACAAACCGCCTGAAACAGAATAAGTTTAAGTGTCTTCATGTCAAATCGAGCCTCCTTTTAATCTCTTTGACATAGCTGCGCGCAATTATCAGTTTCTCTCCGTTAAGGAGTTCCGCCTCCATACGGCCCGAAAAGTCCGAGCAAATGCTTTGAATCTTGCGAAGGTTCACAATGGAAGCCTTGGCGCATCTTGCAAAGTACCCTCCGAGTATCTCTTCAAGCTCGTAGAGCCTGTATTTGCATTCAAAGCATTCGTCCTTGGTATATACAAAGGTCTTCTTGTCTACTGATTCAATGTAATAAATACGGGTTTTGTTAAGAAGTAAATTGGAACCGCCTTTAATTACGGGAAGGCACCCGTTAGTCCCCATAAGTAAATCTATAGCGTTCTTCACGCTTTCCGTCATTTCGGTGGCTTTGATAAGAGCATATTCCTCGGATGCTTCCGCCACCTGTTCATAGTCTACTCGCATCAGCGCCTCGCAAAATTATTAGTATGAATTCATATTAGCACAAAAAAATCGGAGGCGACAAGTATCGCCTCCGACCAAATCGTGTTACTTATTCATATATCGGTTCAAAATCATCCGCAGGATGTCCGCATACCGGGCAAGTATAATTGCCGGGAAGCTCGGCTCCCTGATATACGTAACCGCAGATTTTACAACGCCAGCCTACGATTTTCTTCTGCTGCTCCGGTGCTGCAGCGGGCTTGGGCTTAACCTTGGACTGATAGTCTGCGTAAGTAAGAGGATTCTTGCCGCTTATAAGCTCTGCATCATCTACCGTTGCGATAAAGAGCGTGTGGCTGCCCAGGTCCATACTGTCCACAACCGTTGCGCTGATGAATGCTGTGGTGTGGTCTGCAAGGTAGTAAAGGCCTTTAGCGTCGGTCTTTAAATTCTGTCCCGCCATCTTATCTACGTCGCGACCGGACTGCATACCGAAATGCTTGATAAGATCGAAGGTTGTGGTCTCATCAAGAAGACTTAAAGTAAATACGCCGCTCTTCTTAATAAGGTCGCAGGTGTAATTGGTGTTGATGCAGGCAATCGCAATTCTGGTAGGATTGGAAGCTACCTGAATGGCGGTGTTGGTGATGCATCCGTTGGACTTTCCGTCAGCGGTTGTAGAAAGCATAAATACACCGTAAGAAAGTTTGTAGAGCGCAGTGTTGTCCATAATTACCTCCTAATACGTTTATATAGTTTTTAACCCAAATTATCTTCCGAGGGCAGCCTGACCGCCGTCCATGGTTACGAGGGAACCGGTGATGTGGCTTGACTTTTCACTCGCAAGATAAAGTGCAAGATCGGCAACCTCCGAGGGCTTAGCGTAACGCTTGTTGGGATAGGAAGCCGCGAAAATTTTCATTGCTTCTTCTTTGGACACGTTCTCGCCGAGAGCCTGTTTCTCAAGCTTGGTCATCATGGGTGTGTCGATGGGGCCGGGGCCGATACAGTTGATGTGAATACCAAGCTCCGCAACTTCTAAGGCCGCACACTTTGAAAGACCCAATGCCGCGTGCTTGGAAGAAACGTAAGCCGACATGGTAGCCGCACCGGTGCAGGAAGCCTGGGAAGAGATGTTGACGATAGCGCCGCTCTTCTGCTTCTTCATCTGCTGAATGGCATACTTCATACCAAACATCGGTCCGAATACATTGACATTATATACGTTCATTATATTCTCCATCGTCTGATTGTCGATGGGAAGGCTTAATCCTTCGTAACCTGCGTTGTTGACCTGAACATCAAGAGAACCGAACTTTTCAACGGTCTTCTCGACCATGTTCTTAACCTGATCTTCCTTAGTAACGTCCACTACAAAAGTAAGAAGCTTGGCGGGATCGATCTTGACTTCTTTTAACAGATTGTCAAGCTTCTCCTGCTTGGTGGAAGAAATCGCAAGTTTACAGCCTTCTTCAGCAAATGCCTTAACAAGCGCTTCTCCCACGCCTCCCGTGGAGCCGGTGATCATTACCACCTTATCTTTTAATTTTAAATCCATAACCCTTACCTCCTTGTATGTAAAATTTTAAATCAGTTCAGAAATTGTCTGACTATTTTGTATTATACATGATTGTTAATTTTTTATCAATACTGTGAGGCGGGTTTGGATTATTAAATTTTTAAAAAGAACCTGCTTTTATTTCTGATGAAATATATTGGGTGTATACTGTATATTATAAAAGGTTTTGTTAACCGATTTTGTGTTTGAGAGGAACTAAATGTTTAAGATTCTGGTAGTTGAAGATGACAAAGAACTTCTTTCGCTGTTTAAGCACGTTTTGATTAAAAACGGCTACGATGCGGTGGGTGCCGGCAATGGGCAGGAAGCGCTCGAGCTTTTGGACAGTGAATATTTCGATATGATAATTTCGGACATCATGATGCCTGTAATGGACGGTTACGAACTGGTCCGCGCGCTTCGTGAGTCGGGCAATTCCATCCCTGTCATGATGATTACGGCCAAGGATGCTTTTGACGATATGAGGCTTGGATTCCTATCCGGCACCGACGACTATATGGTGAAGCCTATCAATACCAACGAGATGATTCTTCGCGTGGGCGCGCTCCTCAGGCGTGCGCAGATGATTAACGACCGAAAGTTATCCTTCGGCGAAACGGTGCTTGATTGTGATTCTTTTACCGTTACTCAGGCAGGCGAGAGTCAGGTTCTCCCGCAGAAAGAATTCATGTTGCTTTATAAGATGGCTTCCTATCCCGGCAAGATATTTACAAGACGCCAGCTGATGGACGATATCTGGGGCTACGATTCGGACTCCGACACCCATACGGTGGATGTGCATATTAACAGGCTTCGCGAACGTTTCCGTGACAATAAGGATTTAAGCATCGTGACAATGCGTGGCGTGGGTTACAAGGTAGTGAAACTATGAAAAAGTTAAAAGACAGATTCAATCTGAGAGTTCAATTTACAATAATCATTATCATCACCATGGCGGTGTCAATCGGCGGTACGTATGCGCTGCTGTGGCTGCTTAACAAGTTTTTCGATTATTCGCTGGTGATTTCACCCATTCTGTGGGTGCTGGTAATCGGCCTTACCACCGGCGGTTCGCTCTCCAACTACATCGGCACGCGCTTTCTCGATCCCACGACGGAGCTCGGTAAGTCGCTTAAGAAGGTTGCCGGGGGGGATTTTAACGTAACCCTTGATGCTTCGTCCACGCACCCGATGGTCAAGGATATTTATGAAAACTTTAACATGATGACACAGGAGCTTCGCAACACTGAGCTTCTTAAGACCGATTTTGTGTCTAGCGTGTCGCATGAGTTTAAGACTCCTATCGGCGCTATCGAGGGCTACGCGATGTTGCTTCAGGACACAGACTCGATTACGCCGGAGCAGCAAGACTGCATCGATAAGATTCTTTACAATACCAAGCGATTGTCGGGGCTTATCGGAAATGTTCTTTTGCTGTCTAAGGTTGATAATCAGACCCTTCCCACGGCCAAAGAACGCTTCTCGCTCGATGAACAGATTCGTCAGTGCATTATTGCGTCGGAGCCTTTATGGGAGGCCAGGAATATAGAGTTTGACGTAGACCTCGAGGAAATCAACTATGTCGGCAACGAAGAGCTGATGAGTCATGTGTGGAACAACCTTATCGGCAATGCCATTAAGTTTGATCCTGTGGGTGGGCTTGTAAAAATTCGGGCCTGCTCGCTTAACGGCAGTATTACTGTTACGATTGAGGATTCGGGTCCCGGCATTCCCACGGAGTCGCTGTCTCATATTTTTGATAAGTTCTATCAGGCCGACCCTTCCCGTATGCATGAGGGTAGCGGTTTGGGACTGTCGCTGGTTCAGAGGATACTGGAACTTCATAACGGAAGCGTGGCGGCTGAGAATCTTCCCGAGGGCGGTGCGAGGTTCACGGTTAAGTTGTAATAATGTTGATTAATGCAAAGCGTAGGCGGGTGCCTTCGCTTTTTCTTTGGCCGGAGTTTATGGGAAATATCAACAATTGTTGATGTTTGGTTGAAGATAAGTTGATATTCGGGGTTTATCATGGCAGTAACATGAAAAGAGTATGGATGAGGTATTGATTATGAATGACGTACAACAGGGGAAATATTACAACAAGATACTGACGGTTCCGAATGTCCTGTCTTTCTTCAGGCTGGCGCTGATTCCGGTGATTATCTGGCTCTACATTGCCAAGGGCGAGTACGTGCTTACGGCCGGGCTCATCGTTTTGTCGGGTGCGACGGACGTAATTGACGGATTTATTGCAAGACGCTTTAACATGGTGAGTGCGCTTGGCAAGGCTTTGGATCCTGTAGCGGATAAGCTTACACAGTGTGCAATGCTCATATGTCTGGTGTTCAGATTTCCGCTTATGTTGCTTCCGCTCGGGCTTCTTGTGGTCAAGGAACTCTTCAGCGGCATCACGGGACTTGTGATAATCAAGCAAAGCGGCAAGGTATACAGCGCTTTATGGCACGGGAAGGCTACCACGGTTCTTCTTTATGTGCTGCTTCTTACGCATGTGCTTTGGACCACCATTCCGCAGGCGCTGTCAGAAGTGATGATACTTGCAACACTTTCGATGATGATTATTTCGTTTATTTTGTACGGAACCCGTAACCTTGCGCTTATCAAGGCTGCGAAGACCGGAGTTAATGAGGTGGTATAAATGTTGGAGTTATTGAGAGACTACAGTTTTTATGACTGGTGCGCGATGATTGTCGTGTGTTCTTTTATCGGTTTCTGCATTGAGAACTCGTGGCTTGCGGTTACCAAAGGCTATATCGACAATCGTAATATGCATCTTCCCTTCCTGTTCGGATACGGGCTCGCAGTTGTGGCCTGCTATGCGGTGATGGGGCTTCCCGACGATTCGCCGGACCTTATGTATTTTGTGGGATTGTTCCTGTTTGTGTCCTGCGGCGAGATTGTGCTCGGCAAGTTTGTGGAGCTTGTGTGCGGGTTCTATTACTGGGACTACACGAGGCTTCCGCTTCACGTAACGCGTTATACGAGCGTTTTCACCAGTCTCGGATTCGCTACCGCGATTATCGTATTCATGAGACACGCTTTCCCTTTGATAATGGGTGTGGCCGAGGTTTTCGACTTTGATTCTATTCATAATCTGGAAGTGGTGGCGCTGATAGCACTTGCAGTGGATTGTGCGATTTCTTTTGCCAAGATGCACCGTAAGCACGGATTATTGGAACTTTGGAAGATTGACGTATGGCACCGCCACGAAGGCGAAGCTGCCGATGAAGTTCGTACCAAGATAGCATAAAGAAAGACGGAGGAGGCGAGTTGCTTCTTCCGTCTTTTATCATGCTTTATAAAGTTTCGATAAGCGCTTTGAGTTCCGGGAACCCGCCCTGATTGAAGGGGGTTAAGTCCACGTTGTCGTCGTTAATGAGGCAGTCCTTTAAGAGGAATACGTTCATACCTGCCTCGCACGCAACCATGTCCTCGGTGGCATTGTTGCCGACCATGAGGCACTCTTCCGGGTTCAGCTTAAGAAGCTTAGCAATCTCAGTGTAGTATTCCTTGGAGGGCTTGCAGTAGTGCGAATTCTCATAGGAAGTGATGTAAGAGAAATCATCGATGTTAAGGCCCGCCCAGCGCATACGATTCTTCTGAGCCACCATGGGAAACAGCGGGTTGGAAGCAAGCACCACGTCGATGCCCTTGTCCTTGAGTGCCGCCACTATCTCGGCGGAAGCTTCGTTGTAACCGCAGACGTCCTTGGCCTTGTTGAATTCGTTTTCATAAAAAGAATTGAATATCTCTATATCGTTCTTGGCTTCTTCCCCGAAAATCCGGCAGAACACCTCCCAGAAAGCCTCTTCGTTGGTCTTTGTGCCGTCGTTCTTAACCATGGCGCCGGTGCCCTTCCAGATACCCTTAACAAGTGCATCCGGGTCGTATCCGTGCGGAACCATAAGCTTCGCAAGCTCCTTAAAATATGCACCCGTGAATGTATCCTGATCCATCGGAAGCAGCGTTCCGTCCAAATCAAATAAAACTGTCTTAATCATTACTTTTCCCAATTACCTTTCTCCTGATATATAAATACGCAATTACGCAGATAACAATCGAAACAAGCGATCCCGCCGGCGCCGCGCACCCCATGGGGTAAAGTGTTTCCGTGAACGCCTTAGAGAAGTAATACGCAAGCGGAATTCTCACGCAAAATGCCGAGATAACATTATGCAAGAACGACAAGCCTGCTTTTGAATACGCGCAGAAGTATCCGCTGAAACAAAAATGTATTGCCGCGAATATGCAGTCCCACACATACGACCTCATATACTGGTCACCAAGCCGTATAACCTCTGCGTCGCTTGAAAACAACCCTACTGCATATCCCGAGCAGAACTGGAACGCTATCGCAAAAAGAAGCCCTATCCCGCACGCAATCTCTATGGCATAGAAGATAGTTTTGCGCGCTCTATCATGCTCACCCGCTCCCACATTCTGCGAGCAGATAGCCGACACCGAAGCCAAAAGCGCCGAAGGCACCAGAAACAATATTCCCGTAAGCTTCTCCACAATTCCCACCGCCGCAGAGTCGTTAAGGCCTCGCATATTGGCAAATATTGTAATTACGATAAAAGAAACCTGTATGAAACCATCCTGAGCCGCAATGGGAATACCAACCTTAAAGATGTCGGAAGCCACGCGCGAGTCAAAAGCAAGGAATCTGCGCGAAAATCCGGGTAAAATCCGTTTCTTGACCACGTAAGTCAATGATATGATCACGCTCACACCCTGTGCAATCGTAGTGCCCAAAGCCGCACCCCTAGGCCCCATACCGAGTGCCCCGATGAATATAAGGTCAAGCACTATGTTAACCACACAAGCCACTGCCACAAAGTACATGGGACTCTTGGAATCACCCATCCCCCTGAACACTGAGCTAATGATATTGTAAGCAGTAACAAAAGGAATACCCAGAAAACATATAAACAAGTATTCCGTCGTCCCCGCAACAGCATCCGCCGGCGTCAACACAAGCCTTACAATTTCGCTGACTAAAATAGTCAATACTATAGTAAGCACTACAGACAGCGCCACAAATATCACTGTAGTATTGCCCACAGCCCTATTCTTAAGATTCTCATCTCTGCTGCCGACCGCTCTGCCTATAAGCACCGTAGAACCCATGGACAAGCCCACAATCACAATTGTAAGCATATGCATTACCTGTCCGCCCACCGCTACAGCTGTTGTAGCCGACGTAGGGCAGAACTGCCCGATTATGAACATATCGGCAAGCCCATACAGAGTCTGCAGAAAACATGACAATAAAAAGGGAAGCGAGAAAAGAACAAGAGTCTTTACCACGCTTCCGCTTGTAAGATTTTTCTCCATAAAAGTACCTTTGTCCTTCAAGGTACTATTCTACACTAAAGTGATGAATTGTGCACGTGCTTTTTAAAAATCGACAAGCTCTAGAAACACTTGCCCTCATGTTTCTGCGGGCATGAGCCTACCTTGTCGCACTTGTAGCAGACTTCATTGGCGCTGCGACCCTGCTCCATGAACTCCTTAATGTTCGCAAGCGTTGTGGTTGCGATGTTCTCAAGGGCATCCGAAGTCAAAAATGCCTGGTGAGATGTCACGATAACGTTGGGCATTGAAATTAATCTTGCAAGAACGTCATCCTCTACGATATGACCGGAGAAATCGTGGAAGAATACGTTAGCTTCTTCTTCGTAAACGTCTAGGCAAGCAGCGCCGATCTGACGAGCCTTAATGCCTTCAAGAAGCGCCTCTGAATCTACCAGCGCGCCACGTGAAGTGTTTACAAGCACTACCCCCTTCTTCATCTTTGCAATAGACTCTGCATTAACCATATGAGTGGTCTCGTCGGTAAGAGGACAATGCAGCGAAATAATATCGCTCTTCTCCCAAATCTCATCAAGAGACACATAATTGATATCGCTGTCCTTAATCGGGAACTTATCGTAACCTAACACATTCATGCCAAATCCCTTACAAATATCCATAAAGATTCGACCAATCTTACCGGTACCTACAACGCCCACGGTCTTGCCGTGAAGATCAAAGCCCGTAAGACCGCTTAGACTAAAGTTAAAGTCTCTCGTACGGATAAACGCCTTATGAATTCTTCTGATTGACGTAAGCAAAAGCGCCATGGCATGCTCCGCAACCGCATAAGGCGAGTAAGCGGGAACTCTCACGATATGAATCTTGCCGAAAGCATACTCAATGTCCACGTTGTTATAGCCCGCGCAGCGAAGCGCGATAAGCTTGACTCCGTTAGCCACAAGGCCGTCGATTACGTCCTTGTCACAGATATCGTTAACAAATATACATACAACGTCACAGCCCTTGGCAAGTTGCACCGTATCGGCACTAAGCTTCGTCTCGTAGAACTTAACCTTAAACTCTGAAGTAATCTTGGGTGTAAAAGAATTCGTATCGTATTCTTTGGCATCAAAAAAAGCTACTTTTATCATATCATATGTCCTTTCCCTTATATTATTTGCTGTATTACCTTAACATTAATTATAGCATATACCATTAACAAAGAGTGTTGCCACTTCGTTAACACCTTGATGCGATAATGACAGAGTATTAATTTGTACTGTTGGAGCTTAACCGCTCTTCCGCATACATGATAATGCGTAACAGTAACTCTCCTTTCTTTGTAGAAGAGCGTCATGCCCGAAGGCATGGCGCTCTTTAATTTGTTTGGATATTCTCAATACCTATAATCATACAGACTCCATCTTAATCTTTATATAGTCTCCTAAATCATAAATCGAAGGAAAGGCGCTAATTACAAGTTTATCATCGTCAAACATGAATCCATATTTTTCTTCCAAAAAAACAATCAGTCTTATAAATGTCAGCGAATCGATTCCCAACCGTTCAAGTCTCGTTTCATATTCCACTGCAACATCAATTTTTTCTTTTAAATACTCTGAAACAGTTTCTTTAACGTCTTTATGAATCACATCCGCAGTCAAAGTATCCTCTGTATAATCACTAAATATGTATTCTGCCAATATCTTGCATTCTTTAACCCTTTTCCTGTCTATCTTGCCATTCGGAGTATACATAAACTTCTCGACTCTATAATAAAATATAGGAATCATGTATTGCGGAAGTCTTGACTTAAGGTATAAGGAAAGATCATTGGCATCAAACATAACTTCACTGGTGTAATATAGTATAATTCCCTCAGCCACATCCGGATTGTAGCAAGCAAGAGTTCTCTCTGTTCCATCATATCCATTGGCGCAAGCCTCAATTTCTTCCAGCTCGACGCGATATCCATGTACTTTAATCTGGTTGTCCTTTCTTCCGACATACTTAATACAGCCATCGAGAAGATAATAACCCATATCGCCGGTCTTATATATGCGTTTCTCCTGCTCATCCCGCAAATAAACAAAGGCTTTTCCGGTCAATTCTTCTTCCCCAATATAACGGGTTGCAAGTACATTGCCCGCAATGCATATCTCTCCAATTTCTCCGTCCGTGACAGGCGATAGGTCTTCTCGGAGAATCATCATTTCCGCGTTATTTATCGCTCTTCCTATATCTACCGCCTTTTTACCTGTGAGGTTGCTTACTCCACACCATATTGTTGCTTCCGTAGGGCCATACATGTTATATATTGTTGCAGCTGTATACGCTTGTAACTTTTTAAGCATGCTTTCAGGCAATGCCTCGCCGCCTACCATAATTACCCTTACATTCTTCATACACCCAAGCGTTTCGTCATAATTAAGAATCATCTGCAATCTGGAAGGAGTCATTTGCACCGTATCAACTTGATTTTCCTTAATCAAATTGACAATCGCCCTGGGGTTTGACTGGTCCTTTTCATCTCCTAACACAATCGAAAGCCCTGCTTTCAAAGCATAAATACTTTCCAAAATGAATATGTCAAACATAACCGTTGTCAAGCAAATAATTCTTTTACTACCGGAAAAGTCAACAGCATGGCCAATTGAATCAAAGAAACTCTCAAGCGCCTTCCTTGATATTTCCACGCCCTTCGGATTGCCTGTCGAGCCCGAAGTAAAAAGTATATACGCAGCCCGTTTACCTTCTATGGAAAAATTGATTGCCGTACACTTGTCAGTCAAAGCCTCATCGATAAATACGGCATGCCTACCTCCTAAATTGTCAGCAACGTCTTTTTGCGTAATAACCCAATTTACTCCCGCGGTCTTTAAAATATAGTCACGTCTACTAATCGGGCAGTCGGGATCTATGGGTACAAATGTAATTCCTACTTCATAAAGGCGCTCCAGCAAATATATCAAATTCGGAGTTCTCTTGCACAAAACAGCTACAATATCCGCTTTCTCGTTAATAAGTCTGGCTACAACACCATCCACAACAGCTCTACAATCTTCTCTTCTATATTCAGTACCCTCAAAAATAATCATTTTTATGCAGTCTCCACTTCCTACATTTTTAAAAAGGACTTATAGTTATTAACAAAATCCTGATGGTTCTCCAATTCATCCATATTATTTGCAGCAAAAAGCCTGTCTAAAAAGTTCTTTTTCCAAGAACTGTTTTCTCCGAAATCAGCCTCCCCAAATTGATTCAAGAAATCATAATCCTCAAACTCAAATTGTGTAAGTATTTCCGAATAGTCCTCGTTGTATATTTCCTGAAGATAATAACATGCAAAATAAACCGCCTTGTCAAAACCATATTCTTTTGCAAAAGAAATGGCCTCTATGATATCATTTTTATTCATTTCTGTAAGGTATTCGCGAATGTCACAAAACTTAATAAGGTTTAAATCAGTTGTTTCAAGTATCCAAATCGCGTTGGTTGCTTCTTTGTATAAATGAGCGCACAGATGCACGAAAAAATGTGCTTTCCGGAGGCATTCACCCTCTGCATTATTTATCATTTCTTTAACCGCATTTTCGTCTTTTGAAAGGTCAAGTGCAAAGCTAAAATCAAAAATAACTGTCGGAAGACTTTTTATTGTTGTTGTTTTTTGGAAAGGCATTAAATTATTCATTTTGCGTTTCCACGCAATTTGTTTCTCCCTGCTGAACCCTTCAATCCTTTGGTTGTGGGCATCATATTGGCCCTGTATATACCCAACATTACCCATAGCTTTGATTAGGTCATTTTCCTGTTCCCGCGGAAATAAACAGTCTATATCGTTAATGCTCCTTACTCCCATATCTTTATATATGTTTTCTATCAACCATGATCCTTTAAGAGGGAAAGCTTTGATTCCCGCGCGTTTAAGCTCACTTCGCACCCTATCAAATTCTTCAAAAATGTATTTGTTATGGGTTTGCAGTTTAACCCGCATGCATCTGTAATTCAGCAAAATGTCCTGTGGTAAATCAACATCCGGAACTATCTTTAACAGATTACCAAACACAAGTGCGCAAACTTTGTTTGACGACGAAGCCGCCATGACATAATCCCAGTCAATCTTTGCTTCTTTGACAATTTGCTTTACCATTCTTTTGGTCTTTTCATCAAATGAAACTCTGGCAAGTAATATAATTAGTTTTCTCTCACGAGTGTATTTCTCAGCTTCGTTGATTTCTACCCTTCCTATTACTTGATGAGGATGTACTACATATTCATCTTTTGAGGGGTTATTATCGCCTTTTGTTTCAAAGCATATTCTTTTGTCACCCAGTCTATGCACTTCTACGATACGATGAATAGTCATATGGTCATCAAATTTTTTATAGACTATAATGTCTCCAATTTTAATATCTTCCGGTTCAACACGACCGACAGTAACTATCTCACCGTTATGAAAAAGCGGATACATACTGTTTCCGCTTACAACCACTTTCGAAAAATCGCCCATCGTTTTCTCCCAATAAATAGCCGTCTTTAGTCAAATTACTTGTACCAACACTCCTGTGCCTCATAAAGTTTTCTATATTCTCCGTTGTTTGACATTAAAGTCGCGTGATTACCGACCTCGCAAATCATTCCATCTTTCATTACCACTATCTTGTCAGCAAATTTGCATAACCCAACCCTATGAGAAATAATAACTGCAGTTTTTTTCTCACATAGTTTCAGAAACAACCTAAGTATTTCGGTTTCCATATTGGGATCAAGCGAACTTGTCGGCTCGTCTAACACCATTATCTGACCATCTTTAAATATTCCTCTTGCAAGTGCCAACTTCTGCCACTGACCGCCTGAGAACTCCACACCGTTAAATTCCCGCCCGAGTTGACAGTCAAGTCCTCCGTTGACAGTCAAAATATCTTCACCACCAACCTGTTTGATAGTATCAGCCACCGCTAAATCATCAAATGCCTTCGTTAAATCAGAAATTGTAACATTTTCCCGTAAAGATAAAAGGAATTTTGTAAAGTTCTGCGGAATGACCGAAAAATAACGATACAGTTGTTCCTTATTCATATCACCAATTGAACAACCGTCTATTAGTACTTCCCCGGCAGACGGAGTATATAGCCCCAAAATCATTTTTGAAAGAGTCGTCTTTCCGCTACCGTTTATTCCAAGAATTACAACCTTCTCACCCTTATTTACCGCAAGATTCACATTTTTAAGAGCATAATCTTCACAATGAGGATACTTAAAATAGACTCCCTTAATCTCGATAGACTTATTAAATTCCTTAACATCTTTATCCCCTTTACTCTCTTCGGGGAGATCCATAAACTCATAGTAATCTCCGGCAAAAGAAAACTTCTGTGGCATATATCCCAGTTCGATTAAAAAGTTCTTCGTTGCTTCTTGAGTAGATTTAAATGCAACCATACAGGCTCCGAACACACCAATAGAAATACTATGCCTTGTAACCAATAGTAAAGCCAATGCTACGCTTATCATGTAGCCGACAATCTTCAAAATGTCGCACAGTAATAGCGATGTGGCATCCTTTATATTGTATTGCCATATTTCTTCGTTAACCTCGTCTCTTTGCATAATCCACTTTTTAAATAAATAACTGCCGGAACCCATTACCCGCATTTCTTTGGCAGATTGCTTTTGGTTAAAAAGACTCCAATAGTAATTCAGTTTCCTGTTTTGAGAAGCTTGCTTTTGCTTTAACAGATAAAACTCTTTCCCCCTAACTACTCTGGCAATATAAAACGGAATAACACTGAATAGTGAAAATAGGACAAATCCGATATGATAAGTCCCCAACACAGCAATTGTGGCTACAACACTGATTCCACACGTAATAAAAACCGTCAAAGACATATATATCTGGCTTAAATATTCCTGATCCACACAGTTCTTTGCGCGTTTTTGTATATTCAATACTTCACTGTCTTCAAACTGAATCAACCCCATTTTTGCGGTTTTTGCTGATATAGATATTCTGTACATACTCGTGCATTTCTCATAT
Organism: Lachnospiraceae bacterium; assembly: GCA_017553505.1. GTDB lineage: Bacteria > Bacillota > Clostridia > Lachnospirales > Lachnospiraceae > UBA1258. Next base: position 238,426 of record JAFZLD010000018.1, on the reverse strand, counting down.
ATCCCGGCATTAATCGTAATACTGGACACAAATTGGAGTATGTATATAACAGCATATGATAAGACAAACAGTAGCCCATAAATTCTCATATCTCCATAGTGCTTATCATATACGCTGTTAAACAGTTTTGATAATATTATTGTTGTAACCGCCGGAAACAAGCCCTGTGCCAAATAATTCAAAATGCCCACTATTCCCGAAAAAGGAACTATTCCCAAGGTTTGCTTATAAACCTTCCCGATTATTTTTATACCACTGTATTTTTTCTTCATCTGTATCTTTCCCGTCTGTATTTTATGCATACCAAGAACTCTGATTTTCAAACATTTTACAGTAAAGACCGCGCTTCGCCATCAGTTCTTCATGGCTTCCGCTTTCTGCAATAACACCTGAATCAAGCAAAATTATCTTGTCGGCAAGTCTCGCACTGGCCAAACGATGCGATATTATCAAACAGCCTTTATCCTTAAGAGCCGAAGAAAACGCATTATACATATCGCTTTCTGCAATAGGATCAAGTGATGCGGTAGGTTCATCCAGTACAACAATAGAACCATCCGAAAGACATGCTCTTGAAATGGCAACCCTCTGCCACTGGCCTCCCGATAAATCCACACCGTCATCCTCTATTTTCCCAAGGTTTGAATCCAAGCCGTTAGTGAGTTCCTCTAGAAGCCCATCAGCCAACCCATCTTTAAGCGCCCGCTTTATGCTTTCATCGTCGTTAATCTTCTCTACGTCACCAAGTGCCACGTTTTCTCTAAGTGAAAGTGCATAGCAGACATAATCTTGAAAAGCAACACCAAATATCTTTTTCAAATCTGCCATTGGGATATCTTGCAAATCCGTTCCATTTACTTTGATATAACCGCTATCAGGCTTATAAAGTTTGCATAGAAGCTTAATAATTGTTGATTTGCCGGCCCCGTTTTCTCCAACAAGCGCAACCTTCTGCCCCTGTTCAATTGAGAAGGACACATCTTTCAAAACCATTACATCTGTTTTAGGGTATTTAAAACTTACATGTTCAAACTCAATTCGAGGAAAACAAATATCATTTATTGATATAACTTCCTTGGCTTCAGGCAACTTCAAGAAGTTATAGTAATGTCTGATATTTAGGCATTGCCTGGAAAGATTTGCAAAGTTACGAGACAAATTCTGACTCAACTCCAAAAGTGTTCCCGCCGATCCTATTAACGCCACAAAAATGCCTATGCTTATCATTTCTTTGGATGCAGCAGAGCCAAGAGACATCACAACAAATGCAGCCCACGCTATAACAAAAAGAGTACTTACGGCAAAATATTTCTGCGAGCGAATTGTAGTCTTGACCCTCTCGCCTAGTACTTTGTTGTTTATTGCTTTGGCCTTATTCAAAATGTACTTAACTGCATTTGAAATCTTAAGTTCAAGAAGCGAATTCTTATCTTCAAGGAGTCCCGCACAATAAGATAAGCGTCTTTCTTCTTCCGATTGCTCATCAAATATAGTGTTCATAATTGTCATGGCCCTGTAATCTATCCATAACATGGGCACTAAAATTCCAAGGAATGCTACAGAGAACCATATAGAAACCTGCGTAAATACAAGTGCTGTACCGATTATAGAAATGAGCTGGGCAATTATATTCAAAGAAACTAGAAATATATCTAGAATCTTTTCCTGCGGTGCCTCACCCATTCTTTTAATAGTATCAGCCACATCGCTGTCCTCGAAACACTCATATTCTATTTTCAAGAACTTTTGGACAATGGCGAATGTGAGTTTATTATTTACCGCCCTTTTTAGAATAACAGATAGTACATTGTCCAAAAGGCCGTTTCCGGTAATTACCAGCAATGCTACAAAAAGAAGAGCTGCATATAAGATAACTCCTTTATAGTCTATATACCCACCGTGGTATCGCTCAATACTGTCCACAAGCCTTTGTGTAATAACAATACTCAACGGAGTCATAATTGCTACCAACACACATTGGAGAATCTTTAAAAATCCACCCAAAAACGCATTACACAAAATGATTTTAATGGACTTGAACATATACTTAATCAATTCAGTTACCGCCTTCCCAAGTTCTTAAAAAACACATTACACGCTTCGCAGATATCTGTAGCCGCAACTCCCGCATTGTTTTCCTGCCACTTGCCAATGAATTCACATAAGTCTTTTTCTCTCAATACTTTGTATGCTTCCGTCTTGGAATACTTATCTAATATATTTCTTATATTGTCATCATAGATATTCCCCATAACGTTGTCAAAACCATATATGCAGGGCAACACATTTCCGTTCGGATGAATTACCAAATCAGATTCAGTCAATACACACTTGTGGGCATAACTCATGTCAAATCCCTCAAGTTCCTTTTCCGGAATAGTCTTGGCTCTTCCGAAACGCTTAACCACTTTATAGTCAGAACCACCGATTAAAACTCTATCAAAAAGATTCATTCCATTTGCTAGATTTGCGAGTTGTGAAGGAATGCTTTTGTCCATTTGTTCAAAATGGAATACATCATTTGACGTAATATCTATCTCATTGGCTCCGCATTTGAAAAACTGTATCAAATACCTTATCGCGTCTTCTTTGGTTTTCGCAAAATTGCCATTGGTTTGAACACATATATTCCGCGGAAATCCAGTTTTATCTTTCAATGTTTTTGCATACTTGAGTCCATAGAGAAGCTTATCAAGAACTACCGTCGGCTCCCCACCGGAAAACCACATACGATCACAATCCGGCGCACTGTTATCAATTGCCAGCGCAATCTGCCCCAAAGTCATTTCCTCTTTCCTCTCGGGACCGGCTGCAACGAAACAATGTCTGCACTTCAAATCACATTTAAATGTCAAACACAAACAAACGCTGTTTATCACCTCATAACTCCTTTTCGCATTCGGATATAATACGATTGCATACTTCTATAAGATTATTTGAATCTTCATTCCAACGATACTCGTAGGCTTTTGCTTTCTGTGAAAGAAGCCATAACCTACTAAAATATAATTGTTTTTGCTTGGATGAAAAAAACTCAGACACCGACATTTTTATCAATCGAATAAGAGTGTCCTTGGGTGAGACTTCTACAAGTCCACTACTTCCCGAATTCTTTTTCGGAAAAACTATTATCCGAGGAAATAAACTATCATATTTAGCAATCAGCTCCTCATCAATTGCAAAAATTTCTTTATTAACAGAACTATACGCATTCCGTAACTCAAATTCTGTGTCAAACAAGTCTTTTATCAGGCGCTTTGTCTTTGGAGTACATCCAAGTATTCTTTCACTACTGCAAAAAACTCGTCCATTTTCACTCATGAAGGCTACATCGTCGGCAAAATATTTCAATCCGGAACACAGCAGTGCAGACTCCAGAGTACTCTTGCCAGCACCAGAATTTCCAAACAGCATTATCCCTTTATCGCCACTTGCAAGTACCGCAGTATGGAGAGGAACAACGGAAAATTCAAGCATTATCAGATATATAAACTGCAAAATGGTATCTACAACTACTTCATAAGAATCGAAGGGATAATAGGTGGAATCAATATAATGAACATCCATTTTCTTTTTCGCTCTGTCATATCTGAAAATGCCTAAATCCATGATTTCTCTGTAATAATACCTGTCATCAATATCAGGTTCTTGCTGATTGATATACTTATCATCTGAGACGGTAATCCGCTCATCATCATTACGTTTTACAGTTATTACTACATCATACGTATCTGCCATGCCTTCTGTTATACTTGAAACTCTGCATTTTAAGCACTTGGCGACAGTATCATCTGCTTCTATCGCAAAAACAACATCCCTAAGTATGTATTTATACACATTCATCCTACTTATTCTCAATATCCTCTCTAATTTGCTCCATGCAGATAGGAGGTGATATTTTTATCGCCTCCTATCCCATGAATTCGTCAACTATGAGATAAATGTAATCTTACAATTTCCCATGCCGCTTCTGCTTGCTGCTACCATAACAGCCTTTTCAACCTTTACAAGCTTTACTGAAGGTTTTGCATATGTCTTCTTCTGCATATCTTTCTCCTTTCCTGTTTTTTATGCCAAAGCATCTGCTCTAACACCAAAAATTTCAGCGGCTTTCCTGCACAGCAAATCCTCTCCGCCTTGACACAAAGCGCATCCGCTGCAACCCGAAACATATTTGCATTTTTTGCAAAAAGCATTTACACTGCATGATTTACTACATGTCCATACACCAAAGAGCCTCATTTTTTCCTCTGCATCTGAATCAAAAAGAGAAACCCTCATTTCTTCTTCGAATTCATTACGCTTTATGCGGTTAGCTATAGGGCCACACGGAAAGATGTTACATAGCTGATCCATATAAAACATTTTCTGTCCCGCCTCGCACTTGTTAAAAACAGAGTTTAAGCTGACATTAAATCCATATCTGGCGTTTACGTATTCAAGCACCTTCGGTTTACAGTCTATCTGCAAATACACACCTTTTCTGTACGCCTCAATAAGTATTTTCCCAATTGCCTCGATGTACTCTTCCGGAGTCAAAATAAGATTCGCCCCATTGGTAATAGCATTTCCGCATTCATATAGTTTCAATACATCCAGGTATTTTATTTTTATATCTGCAAGAATTTTAGGCATCCTATGAATATTGGCAACATTTTGCCCTGTTATAACCGTTGCTACCTGAAGAATCATTTGAGACTTTTGTTTTTCTATAAGCAACGAAGCCGTCGAAAGATTATTAACAACGCGCTCAAATACACCTTTGCCACGAATTACATCATTATCTTCAGCTACGGCTCCATCAAGGCTTACCGTTATTTGTTTAACGCCTAAATCTATCAATCTCTTGGTTGTTTGTTCTGTAAGTAGCGTACCGTTTGTATTAATCGTTATGATTATGTCTTTTGACACTGCGTATTCTATTAAATCAAATATACTTTCCTCACATAAAGGCTCACCGCCCAAAAGGTGTATGTGATTGAATTGCAAATCTTTCAACCTGTCAACAATCCGGTTATAATTGTCTTCTATGTTTACACTTTTTTGATTAGCCAAATAATCTGCATTATAGCAATGAGCGCACCTTAAATTGCATTTCCACGTAACGTCCCAAAGAATGCTTTTCGTAATCGTATGGTTATCCTTATTCATTTTTTCTCACTTCGGTATATTCGGTTATGGTTTCCATTCTTAAATCCATTATTTAAACTCTACAATTAGTTTATTATCTAAAAGGCTCTTGATGAAATCTGTAGTATCCGCTCCGGCAGTTTCCTCGTCTACATCAAATTCATTTCTAATCGTTCCCACCACTTCGTCAAAATTCTTATTGTCAAGATTCTTCCAAATAAAGGAGCCTATACCCTCCAATTCAAAAAACCTTTCATTATCGGTATCAAATATTATTACAGAATCCTCAATCTCCTCTACCACAAGATTCTCTCTCACTTTGTATATACTCATATCACACCACCTCTTTCAAAATGTCATTGTTTATCAGGTTCATAACCAATACCGCCAAATCATACTTCAAGCGTTCACTATCAACCGCATATTCTTTTTCAAGCTCTTTTAGTGCGCTCTCTACTTTGCCGAATTCACATATTTTGTCCAAAAAATCCGAACTGACTTCATTATCAAGTTCCATAACCAAATTGTTGTCTATAGCGATTTTCCCCGTCTCTTCTTTGTAATCGACATTGGAAGAGAGAGTATAAGTTTTTTCCTTAATGTCATCATACAAACTTTTTTCTCTTTGTTTAGTCCATTCACATTCGATTACAGGTCGGTTATAATCTCCGTATTCCAAAAAGCAAGGTTCGCAATCATCGAGGTAAATACAGCCTGTGCAAGTAGATATCTTGGACGCATTAAATGCATGTTTTTTCGAAAGAAATGTTTTCCAATATTGGGAATTTTCTATTTCGCTGATTGTCTTATCCAATACAGACATCTTCTCTTTGATGTATGCATTTTCCTTAAGTGCTTTCTTTCCTGCCTCAAGTTGAAACACAAGACAAGGGTGTGCATCACCATTTGCTTCAAGATACCAGATTTTTTCTCCGGCACAACATAAACTATTTTTTGAATTATATATAATCGGCGCCATATATCTGCTTGCCAAGTAATCACAGAATCTGGGGCGCATGTCTATTTGTAACGGAACAGAATGCTGAAGCAATTCCTTTGAAACCATCGTTTCTATCGCATCGCAAAGTTCTATATACCCCATAGCAAACTCTTCTTTATGCTCTCTACCGTTTCCGCTTTCGATAAAGGTTGTAAGTACCATTAAATCCACACCGGCTTCCTCGGCAACTTTAGGAAGAAGCTTAAGATCTCCTATATTCTTTTTAGTAAGTGTAAATACAAAGACTGTCTCCATTTTCTGCGGATATTCCGTTTTTATACTATTAAGCATCTTCATATTTTCCAGCACTTTTTCAAATGTACCGCTTCCACGTATTGAATCGTTAACCAAAGCACTGCACCCATCCAAGCTTGCTGCATACTGCTCAACCTTTAACTCAATCAGTTTTCTGCAAATGCTTTCTGTAAGAAGGCATGCATTCGAATTGATTGTTATACACATATTGTATTTTTCCTTAGCATACTCAATAACATCAAACAAATACGGCGATGCCAAAGGTTCTCCACCCAAAAAGTGAATGTGCTCAAATCCTGCATTTGCAAAATTGTCTACAGTATGCTTGCACTGCTCAAGGCTCATTTCTTCTTCGATATATGAATCCGAATTCGGATTAAAGTACTTTTCGGCGTTGTAACAGTGCTTGCATCTTAGATTACATTTCCTTGTAATATCCCAATGAACTGATCTCAAATCTTCCATTTTTACTCTCCTATCTGTTATTAATTACGGCTTGCCTTTTCTAAAAGCAAATAATTTTGCCATATGCCTCTTTCAATCTTTAGGTTTTCTATCAATTTAGCCTTAACTATAGGTAGCCAGCCCTCGACCCTGCCCTTGCACCCATTAAAAATACATTGATTCTTTAACAAGTCAAATTGTTCTTCTAATTGCTTAAATCTACCGCAAAAATCGTATTCATCATGTACCTCGTCTAAATGCAAATATTTAAAAAGCAAGCCATTTACTTTAGCCCGATTGTACATATTGAACATATGTGTCTGAACCATATCATTTACGTACAGAATTCCACCTACGTTAAGTTCTTCTGTGTTCAATATTTTCTCATCTTGTTCCAATACCAGGTCTATGGACTCAATTATTTTTTTTGCATTGGTCATAATGACTTCCTTGTCGGCTCTAAAACTCTGCGATTCGGCAGACACCCTGTATGCTTTAGAATAATCATCGTATGCTTTCATCGCTACCGCGGCTTGTTCATATGTAACTCTATACTCCCTATTTCCTGACTCCCCTGTTTCCAAAACAATCAATTCCTTAGCAGTTTCGTCATACGAAAAGACCAGCGAATAATGAAGAACATGGTTCTTACCATAGTGAAAAGTCTCATTCACCCAATAGAACAAATCTACTCCGGCCATTACAATCTTTCCGCTATCGATTCTTTTTTTGATTTCGGCTACTGGGTCATCTACAGTATTTAAATAAATGGTTTCGCCTTCATGCAAAAGATTTCGCTCAATTCCAGATGCGTCCATGTACGACTGCACTCCATATCTAACACCATTCACTGCAGAATCTGCTATATCTGCCAATCTATATGTGTAATTATTTAAGTACAAGCAAGCCTTATCAATCTCTATGGTAGAAACGAGGAGTGAAAAGAGCATTGTACTGTAACAATCAAGCCAAAAATCTGTAAATGCTCGCACAATCATAGCAGTGTATTCCCTTACCTTATCAGTTTCGTCTAACATTTAAAACCTTAGCATGCCAAAAACCCATTGTGAATCCATTATATGGAAACTATTATTTCCAAATTATTTGAGAATCCTGCTCTTTTGATGCAAAACATCCTTTTTTTTCCACAAAAATCATGCTATTATAACTAAAAAGATCTTTTGGAGGGATTGTATGAGCATTCGATATGCCGGAGCCATAATTAAAGCTGCTCGTATGAAGGCCAATTTGACTCAGGAACAATTGGCTGACGGAATCTGCTCTCCCAAAACTCTGAGTTACATTGAAACCGGAAAGCTAGGAATCAGTTCCGCCATGTTCAGAATGCTCATGCAAAAGATGGGAGCTGAGTTTGAAGTATATCCCATATTCAACAGCCGCAAAGACTTCGACGCATTCACTATGCTTAAAAATGTGCGGTTATACCTCAATAACAAATGTCTTGCTTCTGCGTATAGCGAAATTAAGCAACTTAAAGCGCTAAATTTTGGAAACAGTCGATTTCATTATCAGGAAGCCATTTATCTATATTGTCTAACCCTATACCTTACTTATAATTGCGATTACGATTACTTACTTAAAACCTTGATGGATGCCATACACGTCCTCCATCCTTCTTTCTCATCATGGGATTTCTTTGATTTCCACCCAACTTCAGTTGATTATGAAATAGTTTTTTTAACCGCCAATATTTATATCAATATCGGCGCCATCAAAGAAGCACAGAAACTTATTGATTACATGCGTGCATCAACGGATCGGTATAATCATCTCGATAAATACATTGCCTATCTTAAACTTCTTGAAACATACACTCAGTCCAAATTATTCTTTATACAAAAGAATTACTCAGAAGCTAAAGAATATTCCGATTATGCATTATCACTTGTAAATGAATATAGTTTTGCCACACTAAAAATAGAAACTAAACTATTAAAGATTATTAACGATTCTTTTACGGGTATAGATTGTCATGACAAAAAACTATTTTATCTTTTGTCTTATGCTTCATTTATGGAATGTGGCTATATATCAGATTTGCTTATCATGTTACGAGAACGCGGTCTTTCGGACACTTTTACAGGTATTGATATTCCTAGACGATATACTTTTCCAAAGCTTGCTTTTCCTGCGGAAGATGACACTACTCCTATTGACAAAGTCATATATTCCACCGATGCATTAACAATAGGTTCATTAATTAAAAACATCCGCGAGGACCAAAGGATTACTCTAAGTCGCCTGAGTGACGGCATCTGCAGTATTTCCAAATTATCAAAAATAGAAAATCTTATGCAAGAGCCCGGAATTTATCTTGCAGGCTCCTTACTTAACCGATTAGGATATTCTGAAAGAGATTTTGTTTTTTTTGGAAATTCCCATGAGTCATTGTACAGTGATATAAAAAGTTTTCTGATAGCAGAGCACATTCGCGGCAAGAAATCTTCACAGGATATGGACTCATTAATTAAAACAGCTATAAGTTCAAATGTCCCCTCCGTAAAACAACTTGGCATATTATTCGACAACATAAAAAATATTTCATCAGAAAGTCAATGTAAGGCTCTTTTTGATGCTCTGAAAATATCCATGCCAAACTTCTCATTTGAAAAAATGTCTAATTACCGATTTTCATGGGTTGAAATAACCATACTTAACAGCATTACTATAAATTGTATTAAAAGACAGGATTTCAATACTGCAAGAAGAATAAACGACGCACTGTGTGCCTACTCAAAAGAACCCTTTATTACACCTTCTTTTTTGAATAATGCTTTATTAACTTCAATAAAAATCCATTTTAGATACTTATATAATGTGGCAGATTACAAAGGTATCATAAATGACTATTCAGAATTGGAAGAAGAATTCGTCAGAAAAAACCTTGCTGAAGTCGGTGACTATTTGTTCTATCTATCACAAGCCTACGGAGAAATAAAAGATTACAAGAATATGATAAAGTATGCCTATATTTCTATTGGTTTCTTCAATCTTACAGGGAATGATGAAAGAGGCAAATACCTTGCCTCCGAAATCAAAAAGGATTTTAATACAGAGTTATAAAAAGGCGAGGCACACATGCCTCGCCTCAAACAATTATTCGTTTAATTGAATTTCATGCATCGAATTAATGAATGTCCCATCGTTTTCATCGCCACTTCCGTCTTTTTTCATTGGCGATAGTAATACAACAATCAGCGCCATCATCAAAACGGCAAATCTAGACATAGTTCCCCTAATAGTTCTTTCCATTTTCACCCAAACAACCTCCTGTGCAATACCATTATCCTATTCTTCGATACCAATTGTTCCTTCTTGGTAACTCAAAGAATCATTTAATGCTTCAAAGCCCCAAAACATCTTATCCACAATATTACACATAAATATAAAAATGAAAACCCATAAAATGGAAAACTATTTATTTAATCTTTACAAGTCCCCAGGATATCCACTGCCACACCGAAACCTCGCCGTGAGGCCCGTAGGTCGTGATACGCCCCTTCTCATCGGCTTCCATGCGGGAAATATCCACACCGGTATCAGAAGCCATCCACATGGGCTTCACAGAGCCCTTATCCAAGGTGTATATATACACATGCTGGCTCCATACCTTCGGGTCCTTCTCGACAAAGAAAGGCTTACTTCTTCCGTATCGTCCACGCTTCCAGCAAAGGATTATCAATTCTTCGCGCCCGTCTCTGTCGACATCGGCGGTAAAACAATCCTGCACCTTTATCTCGCGGGCACTCTCCCAGACAACAGCTTCGTCTGCGGTTACCTGCACGCTGCGGCCTTTAAGCGTAATCTTCATCTCGCAGGCTTCGAACTCCCTGTCGGTAAACTCAGCCCAACCGGGAAGGAACGCACCGCCTGCCCACAAGAGGTATATTAAGCCTCCGCACGCAAGCGCAGCCGCTAAGATGATACATATAAGCCGATTTCTTTTGCTTCGATTCATTATCTCTCCGCTCTGTAGCTTGTGGCCCATGTGGGCTTGTCGGGAATATTATCTGCCTTGTGATATTCGGGATAGCCGTCTGTACCTTCAACGGGAACGGTACCTATCATAACGCCCCAGTCGGTGTCGGTCATACGGTTGGCAATCGGAACGGTAAACTGATAGAAGTTGTATACCACGCCTCTTGCAATTCTGAGGGTTCCGTCAACGGGAACAACAACGTATATAACCGAAGGCGCACCGTTGGCAAGCTCAAGTACCTCACCGTTGGGATCTGTAGCAATATCTACTACCAGTGATGCGGGATGGTCGGAGGAATCAATAGTAGCACCGGTGCCGTCATCATAGGACTTGTACCATAAGTGCTCGATGGTTCCGCCGTAAGTTTCGATGAATTCAAAGTCCTCGTCGCTTAAGGCTTCGCCCTTTAATTCTTTCTCCGAAATCGATCTTAAATTGTTGCATACGGTTGCAAGCGAATCAAGAAGTTCAACATCCTCGTCCTTGATAATTCCGAGATTCTTAAGTCCGTCGCGCATAGCATTGGTAAGAGCATATACACGTCCGTATACCACGGGTTCCGGCTCGACATAGCCACGGAAGTCTACTTCTTCTTCCCAGCCGCCGCCCATCTCAGCCATAACGGACTTAGAGTACAATACTGTATCGTGTTTAAGCTCTGTGAAGCTTCCGGCGAAGCATTCAAGGTCTTTCTTAACCCACTCTTCCGACTTCATGAAAGCAGGGTATCCGTCTTTTTTGACCTCAAGCAAGGGTAACAAAGAATTGAACCAGCCTGAGTAAATGTTCTCGCTCCATTTAGCCTCGGGGATATTGCTTACGGACTTTCTCAAAATGTCCATGTTGGTGCTGTAGTCGGGGAACTTGGAAGCGCCCTCGGCCTTGGCAATGTTAAGTGCCGTATCGGAACCGAATGCTGCGGGAACGTCAAGCACGTTGGGAAGCATTCTTGCGGTGCCGTCGTCCAAAGCTTCAACTGCTCTGTATACAAGATTCTGCATTACAAAAGCATCTATCGTAAATCTCTGGCCCATAACCCTGAAGCCCTTAACCACGTTATCATCAGTCTTCTCAACGGGAACGGAATTAATCGAAGGGGCGGGAAGCTTATTAACTTCTTCCATGAACTTGGAGAAAGCCATCTTGTCGCTCTTTAACACATCAGCGGACACTTTGTCGCCATATGCCTCAAGTATGCAGGGAATGTACTCTGCAACACCGTTATCGTCGCTGTTTCCGGCAAAGAAAGCGGTTACACCGTATACGGTTCTCCACTCTTCAAGACCTGTATCAGTAATAGCGAGTGTCAAAAGAAGGGCACTTCTCTGAAGCTCTTCACTGTCGGTAGGGAAGGTCATGCGTCCGTACCACATCATGGTCTTGAAATATTTCTCAAGAGTCTCGTCGCCTTCGTAGTAGCCTCTTACCTTGTACTGGCTGTAATCTTCCATCTTATTGATAATCATGGACTGATCGATGGCGGAAGCGCTCTTAATGTGCTCAAGCTCGTAATTAACTGCCTCTGAAGCTGCGGCAGGCACATCGGGTGTGTTGCCTGTAAGAGCCTTGGCAACCGCGGCAAACTCAATATTCTTAAGGGCAGCGCTCTCCCACTCTGTACCCTTGTAAGTCTCGTAATCCTTTAAAGTTCTCTCATAAAGCTTGTCCGTCATGGTCTTCACGCGGTCAAAGAGGTATTCTTTTTCCGTGTTCTTAAGAAGCTTCATGAAGTATAAGTGATATGTGTGCATGAGTGAATCAACGGTGATAAAGCTGGGAAGCTGCACATATCTGTTGAATTCGTAGATATGGAAGAACTCCATACCTGCGTCGCCCGCTACGACGAAGAGATTGTTCTTAAGCTTGGTCTTCATCTCATCGCTTGCGTACTCAAGCACGTTGTATGTCATTACGTTGGAGAAATCATCCGCAACGGCGTAATCCTCTACGTTGGCCACAAGACCTGCAGTGTTACCGGTTTCAAGCTCACCCGATACCAGCTTGGGTCTTGCTACGGCAGCAAGGGAAGTTCCCATAGTTTCCTTGGCTGTTGTGCTCTGAGAAGCGCTTACTTCTGTGGAACCCGAAGCTGAGCTTCCCTCCGAAATCGTTACGGGCTTGGCACATCCCGCAACCATACATGCTATAAGAACAATGCTCGTAACTGCGGCACTGATTCTTTTGTTAAAATGTCTCATTCTTTACTCCTCTCTTCTTACCGGCAAGTGCAACCACCGAGATTGCCGTACCGACAAGACACGTCGCGATGCCCACCATGAGCATTGCCGGAACTCCGTGCCTATCAAGCACAGGTCCGCATACTATATTGCTGAACACGCCGCCGAGTGTAATAGCGCTGTTGATATAAGCCTGTCCTTTAACCTTGTCGCCACCCTTCATAAGCTTATCCGCATAATGCGCCGATGTGGGAATGAACACGGAATACGCAAAAAACTGAATCGACTGGCTCGCATACATTCCGGGAAGCCCCGTCGCAAGGTACATGATAACTACCTTTACTAAAAAAGCCGTCATCGAGAACATCAAAACAGCCTTAGCGTTAATCTTCCTAAGTACAAACACCATAAGCGCCATCACGGGAAGTTCGAGTATCGCCTGCAGGAATTGTGCATATCCAAGCTCCGTCTCTCCTCCGCCCAGATGCCTGATAATCTGAATCAGATAATCGTTAAGCATGTTGTGGGAAAAGAAAACGCACGATACGCCCAGCATGAAAAGCATGAACATAGGGTATTTCTTGACAAACTCTATGAAATTATTGGTGGGTGCATCGTCCTCAGCCTCGGCTTTCTTAGAAGCAGGCACTCCGGCATCATCCGGAAGTCGGAAAAAGAACACCACCGCAAACATCAGCACCATCACCACCACGGTCAGACACATATTGACCCCGGGTCCTTTTTCTTCGATTATGGGACCCATTATGGCCGCGGTAACAGCAAAGCTCGCCGAGCCCAGTCCTCTTGCCAATCCGAAATGATGCTTGCATCCTGCAGAACGGTATTCAAAGCTGATGGCAATGAGAAATGACATTGCTATAAACTGAACCGTATAAATCAGCACGAATAAAACAAAAATGAGAGCCTTGGGGCCGGTTAAAAAACTCAGCGCCAGTGAGCCAAACAGCATAATGGCAGCCGCTGCCATCAGTACTCTTCTGTTGGTCACCAGTCTCGAGCGATCAACGATTCCTGCGACAATCGGCTGCCCTATTACTGAAAGAATATTCGCAAGGGCTAAGGCTATTCCGACTTCGGTATTGGAAAAGCCTCTGTTTAAAAGAAACACGGCCGCGAAGCCGTGAATCGTTGCGAATGCCACAAAGTAAAATACGTTGATTAATGAATATCTTAATGTCCAATTCTTATTTTTCATATAACAATTCCTGTAAGAGTTTTATAAGTTTCTTAATATTGACGGGCTTGGAAATATGTCCGTTCATGCCCGCGTCAAAAGCAGCCTGCTTGTCTTCGTCGAAAGCATTGGCTGTCATGGCAACTATCGGGATAGCTGCGATTTCTTTGTCCCTGATCTTACGAATCTCGCGGGTGGCGGCATAACCGTCCATGATGGGCATCTGAATGTCCATAAGAACTACGTCGAACTCGCCGGGACGGCTGTTCTGCATGATTTCAACAGCCTTGGAGCCGTCGTAAGCTTCCGTAACCGTGAATCCGAGTTCTTTAAGAATGCCGCTTGCAATCTCGCAGTTAAGCTCGTTGTCTTCCACGAGGAGTACGTGGTGACCGGAGAAGTCTGCTTTTAACTCCTGCTGCTTGCGCTCGATATTGTTCACCGCGGAGGTGCCCACCGTGAGCAGATCTTTTAAGTCGGATACGAATACGGGCTTCGCAAGGATGCCGTTGATACCGATCTTATTGGCCTTGGCCTCTATCTCTGACCAGTCGTATGCGGTCATGATAAAGATAGGCGAAATGTAACCTGCCTTCTCTCTGATAATCTTTGCAGTGTCGAGGCCGTCGCCGTCCGCAAGGTGCCAGCCTACAAAGAACATGCTGTAGCCCTTGCCTGAAGCTTCCGCGGTCTCCACAAGCTTAACAGCCTGTTCGCCTGTAGTGCTGCAGTCTGACTCTATACCAATCTTGGCAATCATGCTCGAAATATTCTTGCAGGTTTCTTCGTCGCCGTCAACAATGAGCGCTCTGAGACCCTTGTACATCGAAAGCATTCTGCTAAATTCTTTCTCCGACTTGGAAAGCTTGAATTCAAAGGTGAAGGTAACTGTGGTACCCTCGCCGCGCTTACTGTCTATCTTGATGTCGCCGCCCATAAGGTCAACTATGTTCTTGGTAATGGTCATGCCGAGGCCGGTGCCCTGAATACCGGAAACGGTAGTTGACTTGCCTCGTGTGAAGGGCTCGAATACAACCTTCTGAAGCTCTTTACTCATGCCCATTCCGTTATCGCTTATAGTAAAGACAAAAGTACCTGTCTCTTCGGTACGTCTGGTCTCTTCTACCCTGAAAAGAATCTTGCCGCCTTCCGCCGTGTACTTGATGGCATTGGAAAGCACGTTAACAAGCGCCTGTCTTAAGCGAAGCTTGTCAAGGAATACGTCCTCGTCATACACGTCAACCGCTTCAAGGTAGAAGCGAAGGTTCTTACGTTCGATATCGGCAAGAACTATGTCTCTTACTACGTGAACGACGTCGGAGATGCTCTCTTTCTTTTCCCTGATGGTCATGTTGCCGGATTCGATACGGCTCATGTCGAGAACGTCGTTGATAAGGCTTAAGAGGTACTCGGAAGACTGCTCGATTTTCTCAAGGTAATCGGCAACCTTCTCTCTGCTGTCTATGTGCTTCTGGGCAAGGTTCGTAAAGCCCAGGATTGCGTTCATGGGCGTTCTTATGTCGTGAGACATGTTGTTAAGGAACGTGGTCTTGGCGCGGTTGGCAGCCTGAGCCATAAGGAGGGCGTCCTGCTTCTCCATCTCGGCCCTGTGGCGGGCGTCGACTTCAACAAAGCCTATTGCAATGTTGATAGGATCTGCATCGGCTTCCTCGGCCTTAGCGACGGTCATTTGGGCGTACTTGTACTCGCCGTTGTAGTTGCGGCGGAATACAACCGTGAATCGTCTCTTGCCTGTCAGGTTCTTTTTAATGCTGTCATAATCAAGGAGCCCCTTCATGAAAGGCTTATCCTCGGGGTGCACGAGGCATTCCACCATCTTGTCGTATGCTACGTGCAGGTCAGCGTGAAGGTCGTCTTCGACGCCGATATTGGCTCTGATTACCTCGTGGCCGGAAAGAACCAGCTCGCGACCGGTCTGCAGGTTAAAGTAGTAGAGACCTTCGTAATCCTCGGAAAGGATCTTGATAATGTCGAAGTTTTGTTTAATCTGGTACTGTTTTTCTTTTTCCGCCTTGGCGTTGGCGGCTTCCTCGGCCATGAATGAGTGGATACGAAGCTGCTTCCTCGTATCAAACATAACCCAAAGAAGGTACAGTGCCATAGCCGCAACCTGCGCCGAAAGAGCAAGTGCGCAGAGCCTCTTGATGGCCATAGTACGTGCAAAAACAATGTTCTCGGTAGCCGAAATAACAATCGCGTAAGTGCTTACGGAAGATGTTCTGGTGTAAAAATAACGCTTCTGACCATCCTCGCCTGTGAAATTTGCCTGAGCTTCTCTACCCGCATTAATAGAACGGTTCCACTCCGAGCGGTCGCCCGTGCTTGCAAAGTTGGCATACGAATCGTCCCTCGCCGCATTGGTATCCAGAATCACGTAGTTATTTCTTCTGTCCACCAGCGCAACGTCGCACTTTCCGCCATAATGAGAACTGTACAGGTAATTGGATAATTTACTGATATCCACAATCGAAGCGAGCATGGCCACCACCTGGCCATCCTTCTTAATCGGGATGAAATGCTCCACAATCGTCACGTTCGGATTGAACATGTCTCTGTGGGCCGTAGAAATATAATTATCATCGGAAACGATATCCATGTAGGATACGTTCTCGCTAACATCTTCAATAAAGCCCTTCTCGGTCATCGCCGAGCCGTCGGGATAATACAGTCTTGCCTCGGCCTTGGTAATGCCCAGTCCCGCCTCTTCGAAGAGCTCCTTCATCGCCTCCGGGCTCTTGATTCCTCTTCTTTCAATCTGGTCGGCAAAATTATCAAGTGCCGACTCTCCTCCGACAACCATCCACTTAAGCTCGGAATCCAAAGAAATGGCAGCCTCATCAAGTGTCTCCCAACACATATCATTGACTGTCTTATTTATATATGCAAATATTCCGACTGTCTCCACCATGGTAAATATTATCAAAAGAATGCACACTAACACCCTTCGCATATTTATCCGTCTGATAATCGGATCGTTCTCACTCTGCACCTTAAACTGACTCATTGGAAATCTCCCGAATTAACAAAGTACCCCCCACCCCGTATAACCGGTCCAATCTACATACAAATTCAGTATATCACGTGTTCCTAAATTATCAAACTGCAAAATATGGCTATATTGTCATATTCGTCTTCCTCGAAACCACAGTGTGGGCAAAAGCTTCCCCAAAAACCCTCTCCCGCTTCGATCTCGTGTAGCGGCCGGCCAGACGCTCCGTATAGACTTCGGTCTGCCCTACGCAAAAAGTGGTGCTTGAGGGGCAGCACAGCCCTTTTTTGCAACTCAAACAAATGTGTTTTCGTGCATAAGCGGCTAAAATACAGCCGCTAAGCGCCGACACTGCGATAGAGTTTTTGGGGAAGCTTTTGCCCACCCCGCTCCTTGGCTGGCCGCATATCCGCCGGGGTGGTGGGAAGCTGAAGAAAATATGGTAGAAATTGATTTCTTACAAAAACGTAAGTAAACTGTAAGCAGAATCGATGGAGCGCTGTGGGGGACGGTGTTATCTTAATATCACAGACAGGGAACACCTGTAAGGAGGATATCAAGATGGAAGACATTAAGAAAGTAAAAAACATTCCTATGAATGAGAATTTATATAGCAGAGAATATTGCAAGCAGCTTGCTCATGAGCTTACCGATGGCAACATTATCACAGGCATGACCCTTGGACAGCTTTCTTGCGAGATTTTCGCTCACGCATATGTATATTACAATTTTCACTTATTACCCCGTTTCATGCAGAACATGAAAGCATTCAAATCTTTCTATCACAGCGTATCAGACGGTGTAGACCTTGAAGATTGCGGCGACAAGTGGTATCGTCGCCTGGCTTATCGTTTCATATGGATTCTTCCCGCTTTTAAAATCAGAGTTCAATAGGTGATACTAAAATAACCCCGGGGCAAGCGCCTCGGGGTTTGTGATTGGTGGTGTTATTTGAACAGTCCGAAAAGGCCTTTTTTGCCGGCTTCGGAACGTTCGATACCGTTTAAGGTGTAGCCGGTCTTGTCGATTACGGCTTTAATGTCTTCGTCGGAGACGGGTGTGTCGGTCTCGAAGACTGTGGTGCCCTTTGAATGGGACGATGTTACTTTACTTACTTTAAAAGCATTTCTGATGGCGTCGTTAACGTGATTCTCACACATTCCGCACATCATGCCGTCAATCTTTAATGTGATTTTCTCCATGAAAAACGCCTCCTTATCATGAACTCACTGTAAGTATATTAGATTGTGTGCAATTTGTCAACCAAACTTACATGTTGTCAAGCTTCAAGTCGTTTTCTTTGATCCAGCCGATTTTACGCAAAAGAACGCAGAACACAACCGAAAGGATAGCCGGAAGCACGAAAGATACGAGGCCGAGGCCTACCCAGTCCATTACGGTAATTGCGTCCTTGGCTCCCTCGCCGATATCTTTGAGCCAGCCGGTGTATACGCCTATCTGACCTACGAGACCGCAGGTACCCATACCGGAGGAAATAGCCTCACCGTTCATCTTAAGCTTGAAGATGCATGTAGCAATGGGACCGGTGATGGCAGCCGCAAGTGTCGGAGGTATCCAAATCTTGGGGTTGCGTACGATGTTACCCATCTGAAGCATGCTGGTGCCAAGGCCCTGTGATACGAGGCCGCCCACTTTATTTTCACGATAGCTCATAACAGCGAATCCGATCATCTGAGCAGAACATCCCGCAACAGCCGCGCCGCCTGCAAGACCCGTAAGTCCGAGTGCCGCACAGATTGCTGCCGAGCTGATGGGAAGTGTAAGTACCATACCCACTACCACCGATACGACGATGCCCATGATGAAAGGCTGTTGCTCAGTAGCCCACATAATAACGGTTCCGACCGAGCTGGCCGCTTTACCGATTGAAGGCGCGATGCCCATGGAAAGAAGCACGCCCGAGCAAATGGATACGATAGGTGTTACCAGGATGTCGATCCTGGTTTCTTTGGACACGATCTTGCCAAGCTCGGTAGCGATGATTGCCACTACGAACACCGCAAGAGGTCCGCCCGCTCCGCCGAGTGAATTGGCAGCGCTTCCCACCGCAAGCATTGAAAAAAGAACAAGCGGAGGCGCCTGAAGTGCATAGGCAATGGATACTGCCATCGCAGGACCGGCAACGCCCTTGGCGAAGTTACCGATATCGACAAGCACCTGCACACCGAGTCTCTGACCGAGTGTGGCAATTATGGTGCCGACGAGAAGTGATGCAAAAAGGCCGTTGGCCATAGCCCCCATAGCATCGATAAAATAACGCTTTCCGGATACGATAATGTTCTTTCTGATGAGGAAGGGCTTAAACTTTCCGGGAGTCTTCTGTGTAGTACTGTCAGCCATATCTCAATAAATCTCCTAAATATTTTTCACCACTATAAAGCATTAAAGTGCCCCTGTCAACAGGAAATGCACATATTAATCACGATGTTTACCTTCGAGAGCCCACTCAAGACCTCTCTCAAGCTGAGCGCGCCAGAACACGAAGTCGTGGATGCCGGGGCCCGTAAAGAAAGTAGCGGGATAGCCGATTGAATCAAAGTATGCCTTCATGGCTCTGTTGGGCTCGATGAGGAAATCCTCGGTACCGCAAGCCATGTAAATCTCGGGCTTCTCCGCACCTGTATCCACGAGACGCTTAGCAAGCACCTCGGGGTTGTTGTCGCTCTCTTCAAGCTTTTCAAAATCGCCGAAGGTGTGAGCGTAATATTCATAATTGGCCATAACGTTTGTGTCTTCTTTGGCAATGTTCTTCATGCCGTGTACGATGAGCGCGGAAGAAAGAGCCAAGGCCTTTGAGAACGTCTCGGGATAAGCAAGCGCGGTATGAAGAGTACCGAAACCGCCCATGGAAAGGCCGCCGATAATGGTATCTTCTCTCTTATCCGAAAGGCCGAAAGTCTTGCGGGTGTACTCCACAAACTCCTTGCCCACATAGTCCTGATACTTAAAGCCTGTCTGGGGCTGATTAAGGTAGAAGCTGTTGTCGCCGTTAGGCATAAAGAAATTTACGTTAAAACGGTTCGCAAGCTCGCCGAGGGGAGCGTTGGTGAACCAGTCTGTGTCGCATCCGCTGTAACCGTGAAGAAGGTATACATTCTTGGTAGGACGCTTAAAATTAGGGTTGTCGCCCATGGGCCACGGAATGTCGTTGGACAAAACCGCGGTGAAATGCACCGGGCGTGAAAGTGAAGTTGAATAAAAAGTTCCGTTAAAAAAAGACATAGCAAACCTCCTTTGTATAATCATTACTCTAACGATTATGCCAAAAAAGTGATTGCCATGTCTTGCGAATTACTACTCAAATATTTTCAATTTTCTCACTTGATTCGAATTTTGAGTACGTTCACGTACTCCGAAGGCAAATCTCCCTTCACATCACACACGAGCACGCCGTCGTACTGCGTAAAGCCCACAGGCCCTCTTCCGAGCAGTTCAACCGACTCCACTTTCACGTCGCCGAGGCTCTTAAGCACCGTGTTCTTTCTGTCGCGTGCCTTCATGGCGAAAGCATACAGATAATCGCCCTTCTGCGTGAATCTGAAGTCGTCGTCGTCCCAGTCCACCTTCTCTTCCGTGAAGCCTTCGATTTTGACAAAAGAATGTCCCTCGCAAGCCACCTTCCACGGACGGGTGTCATAAATAGCCTCGCCGCACAGATTGAACCATTTCTCAAGCTCATCAAGTATCCACGAAGCCTGTTCATCAATGGTGCCGTCGGGACGCTGCAGAATGTTAAGAAGCATCGTTCCGTTCTTGGACACCGTATCCACCAGAATATCGATGATGTGGCCGGGAGTCTTGTAATGCGCCTTCTTATCGTAGAACCATCCGCCGATACAGGTCTCCGACTGCCACGGCACGGGTGAAGGCTTGTCAAGCTGGCTTCTTTCGATATCAAGCACACCGACGGTATAAATGTCCTTGTCGCGGCTCTTCTGCGTGTAGACAGCGTTGTTGAAGCCGTTGCGACGAATGTTGTCGTTATAAAGATATGCCACCGCCTCAAGTCCGAGCTTATAATCATCGGGCGTAGTAATATCGCCGGTCTCGCTGAAAGGCAGGAAGCTGTCGGAATAGAGAAGGTCGGGATGATAATTGTCCACGATTTCCTTCATAACCTTGAGCCAGTATTCCCTGAACTTCGGGTTGGGGGTAAGCCAGGTCCACTTATCCTCCTCGCCATCTCCCGCCACGTGCTCATAATTATCGTGGTAGAAATCCCTGTAAGCCGGGTCGTTGCCGTCATAGGGCACACCCTTGTAGGGGCCGTAGGTGTCGTGACCCTTGTTGGATCTCCACCAGGCAAAAGAAGCTCCCAGATGCTCAGTCATACCAAACGGAAGATTGTACTTCTGCGCCGCCTTCTGCCAGAGTCCGCAGATGTCCTTGTGCGGTCCCATATCCACAGAGTTAAAACGGTTGAGCTGCGATTTAAAGTTAAAGAAATGGTCGTGATGGCACGCCTGCGCCACGAAGAATCTCGCACCGGCCTTATAGTAACGCTCCATGAGCCCTTCCGGGTCGAAATTCTCAGCCTTCCAGAGCGCACAGATGTCCTTGTAACCAAACTTCGAAGGGTGACCGTAAGTACGCAAATGATACTCGTACTGCTCCGTTCCCTGAATGTACATGTTACGCGCATACCAGTCGCCGCACATCGGCACCGACTGCGGTCCCCAATGGCTCCAGATACCGAACTTAGCATTTCTGAACCATTCGGGGCACTCGTATTTTCTCAATGATTCAAAAGAAGGTTCAAACATAACCTGTAATCCTCCAATACATTATGTTTACAAAAATCTACAATTGAAATATCAAGATATGTAAGTATTGTATCGCAGACAACCATCTAAGTGAATTACTTAATCCGACGTTTCGCTTCTGAAGTTGACGTGACATCGCATCGCTGTATAAGCCTTATGAAAGCAAAAAAGCGGGCCGCTGGTGCGACCCGCTTTTTAAAACAGTCTAGAAAAATAATCCTATAATCATTCCGCTCAATGCGCCAAACACATACACAAGGCTTACTACCTTAAGTGTCTTCTTAACGTTCTTGGAGGCTCTTAAGAGTACCATCCAGCCTACGCCTGCGCCGGTAAGGAGGCCTGCGAGCATAGGGCCTGCGCTGATGACGCCTTCAAGGTACATCTGAGTTAAGATAACCGAGGATGCACAGTTGGGGATAAGTCCCACAAGGCTTGCAATCAAGGGCCCGAATATCTTGTGATTGAATACGGTACCGGAAATGGTCTCGGCACCGACAGTGTCGATGATAAATCCAAGCGCAAGAGAAATCACGAAGATGAACAATGCAATCTTAAGGGCGTGCTTTAAAGCCGAGCCCCAGATGCCCTTGTCGCAGTGGCAGTGCTCTTCTTCACACATGGTGTGGATATTGATGTGCTCGTGAGCGTTCTCGTTTCTGAAAAATACCAGATCACACAGGAAGCCCCAGAATATACCGATGAGCAGCTTAACGCCGATGACGCTTAGTATAAATCCCGCCGGAGCTTTCTCCGAAATGAGCATGGGAAGCATCTCATCGGAGGTTGAAAGATAAATTGCAATAAGGGTTCCGATGGAAATAATCTTGCCCGCATAGAGGCTTGAAGCCGCCGCGGAGAATCCGCACTGAGGAACAGCGCCCAAAGCACCGCCGATTAGAGGGCCGAAATTGCCTGCTTTCTGCACAGCAATTAAGACCTTCACAGAGGTCTTATGCTCGAGATATTCCATTGCAAGATAAGTTGCGAAGAGAAACGGCAGTAGCTTCGCCGTGTCTATCAACGCATCCAATAATATGTCTAACATCAGTTAACTCCGATAATGCTCAACGGTTCTCCATCTTAACGAGCTTGGCTGCCTGGTCGGCTGCGATTAAGCTGTCAAGAATCTCTTCGATATCACCGTCCAAAACGCCCTCAAGGTTGTGAGTGGTAAGACCGATACGATGGTCGGTTACACGGCTCTGAGGGAAGTTGTAAGTTCTAATCTTCTCGGAACGGTCACCGGTTCCGATCTGTGAACGACGAAGCTCTGCTTCCTCGTCATGCTGCTTCTGAAGCTCTAAGTCATATAACTTGGCTCTTAAGAGAGCAAATGCTTTATCACGGTTCTGAAGCTGGCTCTTCTCGGTCTGAGAATATACCACAATACCTGTAGGATAGTGAGTAAGACGTACAGCGGAGTCGGTAGTGTTGACACACTGACCGCCGTTACCGGAAGCACGCATTACGTCGATTCTTATATCCTTTTCATCAATTACTACGTCAACATCCTCAACTTCAGGCATAACCGCTACGGTTACGGTTGAAGTATGGATACGTCCGCCGGACTCTGTCTCGGGAACCCTCTGTACACGATGAACGCCGCTTTCGTACTTAAGCTTGGAGTAAGCACCGTTACCGGTAATCATGAAGTTAACGTCTTTCATACCGCCGATACCGATTTCATCAACGTTCATAAGCTCAACTTTCCAGTGCTGCTTCTCGGCGTAGTGTACATACATACGATAGATTTCAGCCGCAAAAAGTGCAGCCTCGTCTCCGCCGGCACCCGCACGAATCTCCACGATAACGTTCTTATCATCGTTAGGATCCTTGGGAAGAAGCAAAATCTTTAACTCTTCTTCAAGCTTCTCTACGTCGTCCTTGGCGGTAGCAAGCTCTTCTTTGAGCATTTCGCGCATGTCCTCATCGGACTCGCTTTCAAGCATGGACAGACTGTCTTCAATGTCCTGCTTGGCTTTCTTATATTTCTTGTAAGCCTCTACGATGGGAGTCAAATCGCTCTGCTCCTTCATGAGGTCTCTGAAACGCTTGGGATCGTCGGTAACACCGGGGGAAGAAAGCTCCACCATAATATCCTCAAAGCGCATTAACAAATCTTCAAGTTTATCAAACATATCACACCTCCGGGCTAGTAACAAAAGCCCTTAACCACGCGGGGATTCCCGCACAAATCATTAATAACTTCCACATTCTTAAATCCGCCGCGACTCATAATATCGCTAACCTCTTTACCCTGGTCGCAGCCTATTTCAAAGGCAAGCAGCCCGCCCCTGTTAAGGAACTTCGGCGCCTGTGCAACAATCTTTTCGTAAAAGAAAACGCCCGTCTCATGTCCGTTAAGCGCGATAAAAGGATCGTGGTCCCTGACTTCAGGCATAAGCTCCTCTATCTCGCAAGTGCGAATATATGGGGGATTGGACACAAGTATGTCAAACTTGCCCTCGACATTTTCAAACAAATCACTTTGAATGAATGTTGCATTTATATTAAGCGCCTCGGCATTGCTCTTAGCCACCTCAAGCGCTTTCTCACTGATATCAACTCCTACGCCCTCGCAGTCATTGGAGAACTTAAGAAGGCTTAAAATAATGCATCCGCTTCCGGTACACATATCAAGCACACGCATACCGTCGTGTAAATCCTTAAGCACCTCTTCCACAAGGGTCTCCGTATCGGCGCGGGGCACCAGTACGTTTTCATTTACCAGAAATTCAAGACCCATAAACTCCTGCCTGCCTGTAAGGTGCTGAAGCGGAATGTGATTGCTCCTCTTAACGAGAAGGTCGTTAAACCGCTCTTCGCACTCGGCTGAAACCTCCGACTCGCCCTTTGTAAAAAGGTCGCCGTAAGTCGTGCCGCAGACATATTCAAGAAGCAGTCTTGCATCTGTCTTATAATCCGAAATATCGGCTGCCTTCAATCTAAGACAGCCGAGTTCATAAGCTTCCTTGTATTTCATCCTTCAACCGATTCTGCGGTCTCCGCGGGCGCATCCACATCAACGCCGAACTTCTCCTTAAGGAAATCCTTCCAGTCAAACACAGCCTCAACAGCCGCGATTGCAACCTCAACCATGGACTCATCGGGTTCCTTGGTGGTAAGTCTTTGAAGAAGCATTCCGGGAGCCGAAATAATACGTACGAATAAGTTATTGTGTCTTCCGGCGAATCTCAGAACTTCGTAAGAAATACCTGCGATAACCGGTATAAGAAGAAGTCTTATCACTACTTTAAGCAAAAGCGAATCAACTCTTATAAAGAAAAAGCAGATTACGCTGATAAGCATTACCAAAAGCATGAAACTCGTACCGCATCTTCTGTGAAGTCTCGAAGAATGCATAACGTTCTCAACGGTTAAGGGCTTGCCGTGCTCAACGCAGTTAATGCACTTATGCTCCGCGCCGTGATATCTGTACACTCGCTTAATGTCCTTGCTGAGTGAAATGAGCGCCACATACGCCACAAAAATCACTATTCTGATAAGACCTTCAAGCAAAGCCTTCAAACTCTCGTTACGAATATCGTCCTTGAAAAGTCCCGTCAAAAAGAAGGGAAGCACGATAAAAATACCGATTGCAAAGCAAATCGACAGGAGAGTGATAAATCCTGACAAAACCTTGTCCGCATGACCCTTAAAGAGCTTGTTCATGGCCTTGTCGAATCTTGTCTCCTGCTCGGCCTCTTCCTCATAAAAGCTTGCCGAATAGTTAAGGCACTTGATACCAAGTGACAACGAATCTATGAAATTGAATACTCCGCGAAGGAAAGGAACATTCTTAATGAAAGCTCCCTTGGTAACACCGGTATACTCGTCGATGTCTACCTCTATCTCGCCGTTAGCCTTACGAACGGCCACGGAGTACTTGTCTTTATTCTTCATCATAATGCCCTCAAGAACGGCCTGTCCGCCTATTCCTGAGTAACGGGCTTTTTTAAGCTTCTTAGCCATACCCAATTTCCTCCGAATAAACTCATTCTTAGAGAAAAAAAGGTTGAGACCGAAATCTCAACCTTTTAAGCAACGATCTTTACTTAACACCGTACTTCTTATTGAACTTCTCAATCTGTCCGTCGGTTCTTGCGGTCTTAGTCTGGCCTGTGTAGAATGAATGGCACTTGGAGCAAACTTCCACGTGGATATCCTTCTTGGTAGAGCCTACTACGAAAGTGTTACCGCAGTTGCAGGTTACGGTTGCCTGATAGTACTCAGGATGAATTCCTTCTTTCATGTTTTCACCTCTTCTAAACTGTATGTTAATTGTAACGTTTTGTTCTCATCCACTGCTGCTATTCTATAAACAGCTTTTACATTGTAGCACAGAGTTTTTTCAAAGGCAAGTACTTATTTGATATTTGGGAATTCTCCTAAATTTATTGTATTTATCGGTTTCTTTTTATTAAAACTCTCTACCTGCGCCGATTTCGAAATGACACTTTACGATGCCCAAATCTATCTTCGTAAGTCCGCCGCCCTTGGTCTCAAGAGAAACGGTGTCGTCAGCGTTATACTTAATCATAAACTTCTGTTCATTGAGCGCGGTAGGTGCCAGAAGAGCTGCCTTAACGCCTTCTTTGAACCAGTCGGGAGCAGTGCCGGCAACCTCCGTTACCTGCTCGTAAGTCTTGGACTTTCTGTCCTTGCCCTGGTCTACGCCGTAGCCGATAGCGATAGCAAGTACCACTCTCTCGCCGGGCTTCACATCAAATGAGACTGCCTTTTTATTGAAAGTACCTGTCCAGCATGTATTAAGTCCGAGGGTCTGTGCAAAAAGAACGAGCTTCTCGCCGTAATATCCCACTCTCTCATCAAGGTCCGCCGTATCCTCGCCGACGCACACAATAATGCTCGGCGCGCTGATTAATCCCACTGCTCTGTATATAAGATTGCCGTAAGCCTTGCCCGCATCCTCCACAAACTGAAGATGAAGATTGCCCGCAGCGTTAAGCTCATCAATCTTATCCTTAAGCTGCGCCACCAGATTGTCAGCGATTCTGACGCTTCTGTACTTACGAACCGAATGTCTTACCAAAATTGCCTGTTTGTCTGTCATAATTACACCCTTTCCCAATTCTTTCGAATTGTTCCCAACGTCAAGCGGTTACAAATGATATTATAGCAGATTTTCACGAGTTGTTAGGGGTTGCGGCGAGATTTTATTTTCTTTTTATCTTTCTTTTACCGGCAACTTATCCCAATAGTAAAAAAATGTAAAATTGGGATAAGAAACAGCCAAAAAAGGGCAAAAAATTATCCCAATTTGGAAATATTTCCGTATTGGGATAAATTATAGCAAATATATGGATACCAAGCGCGTCCAAGGCCCTATTCGCAATCAAAAATTGCCTTGCTCTCCAGCCTGTCGCCGTAGGTGCTCTTCCAGTACTTGTGCGCCTCGGACTTGTCATAATTCTCAAGTCCCTCGGGAGTAACTGTCATCTCAATCATGATGCTGTAGCGATTCTCGCGGGTGCTGTTGGTCTTGTGAATGACCACGTCTTCCACGCCGTCAAGTTTGAGTGTCTTATTAAAAAGCGCCGTAATGTCCGGCAGGAATTTCTCGGTATCGTTTCTGTCTTTGAATTTGGCAATGATGTAATGTTTCATGTTACGCCTCCGTGCTTGCATATTTGGAATGATATATCACTTCTTTGCCGAGGCTTTTGGCATACTCGATTTCCTTGGTCACCTGATTGCCGATGTAGCCGTCTATGTCTACAACGTAAATAGCGTCGGACATCTCTATTTTCCTAAAATGCCCCTTGGCCAAAGAAGCCGCTTCCTCTTGCGATATATCAAGCTTGTCTATATTATACACGCACTGAAGCACATTATAATTATCCATGGTCTCAAGCCTGAAAGCGATGCTCTGCATTTCCCGCTCAAAGCGCATGCTGCCGCATATTGTGACTGTCTTCATGTATCTGTTTAGCCTTCTTTCAAAGTAAGTATGAATCCTTGCAGTTCCAGTTCCTTGCCCGAATCGGTTGTGAGTGCTTCGGCTGCTTGCGCTTCGATGTCGTATTCATCCTTGAACTTATCAAGCAGTTTCCTGCTGCCCACGTTTCGCGTGTCCGCTTCGTAAAAGAACTCGGTCTTGCCGTACTTACTCATTGCAATATCGAGTGCGGCTTTCAGTGCCTGATAGGCGTAGCCTTTGCCCCATTCGGACTTCTTAATCCATACACCGAGCTCGGGACAGTCTTCGTCGAGGCCGTGAACTTCAACGCTTCCCATGAATTCCCCTGTCTCAGATAGCACCGAAAGAAAGATCGTCTCGTCGCGACCCATCTCGTCGATGAATTCCTGCAAGAGTTCCTTAGCATCATCGATGCTTTCAAAGGGGTCGGGCCACTGGTATTTGGTAATCTCTGCATCAAACTCGTTATAATAATCCGACAAGTATTTTATGTCGAAAGGTTCAATTTTTATTTCTGCCATTCTCTATAAATCCTTTAATATTTCTGTAAAATTGCCTTTGAGAAAATGCCTGTATTCGGGGTGATCTGTCGCCTCTTCGTACTCTTCGCGAATGGTTCTCACATTCCACTCCCGCATGCGCTCGGGCATTTCTTCGTAGCACATTATGGTGATGAGTCCTTCGCGCTCGGCCGCCAGTATAGCTTCATAAGCATCCGGCACGAATTCAACTCCGACAACCTCTACCGATTCACTGCTTGTAACAGCGTCGGGAATCTGAAGTTCGAAGCCCGAGTCGACAACGTTCTCTGCGCTGTAAATGTAACCCGACACACCCTTGTATGTCATCTCAAGCGCGTTAGGATAATATTCCTCCAGTCGCAGACGACCGTCTTTGTTAAATCCGTACGGCCCCCACTTCTTCCAGACACCGGCGTATTCAAAGCCCGTATCCTTGCAATATTTCTCAACAGCGTTGCTTAAATATACTAACACATTCTCGCGTTTTTCGGACAGATAAATCAACGGTACATTGTGATTGGAAACCCTCGGCTCCAGCACCTTGATGCCTGCCACGGATGATGCGTGATAATACATTGTAACCTCCTAATACTGCTAAATTTCTTAAGCTCTGTCGGCCACGTACGCCGCAAGTTCAAGTGCGATGTCGAAATGACCTACGTCGTGCTGAGTACCTTTGACCTGATTCTTCTCGCGCCTCTGTGTCCATTCGGGCGCATCGAGCAAATCTCCGCCCGTAAAGAACATGTAAAGCTCTACGCCTCTGAAATCGCACATCGCCTGCACAGCCGCGCCTTCCATTTCAACGGAGATGCAGCCGTCCGTCTTGCGCTTCTCAAAATTTCCCTCAGTCTCTCTGTAAAAAGCATCCGTCGACCAAGTCTTGCCGAGCACGTAAGGAAGCTTATTCTCCTTCATAAACGCCTCAACGACATCTGAATTCTTAACCTTGATGTAGTCCGAAGCGGGCGCGTAGTGATAAGAGGTGCCTTCGTCTCTGTATGCATCGGTCGGCACCATGACCTTGCCTCGCGCGATTTCTTTGTTGAGGCATCCTGCGCCGCCGAAGTGAACTACTTTATTGGTATCCAGTATCTGCAACACCTCTTCCACCGTCGCAACGCACGCGGGCGCGCCGACGTAGGTTCTGTAGAAGCCGATTTTTTTGCCGTTATAATTGATGAGATAAACCGGCGTCATTCCCGTAGCCATCCACAATTCGCCAACCTTTTCGCAGACGTAATTGGCAGCAACGAACTCCTCAATCTTGTTGGAAAAAGTAAGGATTACCGCGTCAGCTTTCGGCGCGTTTTCGTTTCTTGTCAAGTTTATCTTGGCAGGTGTTTTATTGTCAAAAGAATCTGTTATCATAATTTGTCTATGTCCTCCAAATCTATTACTTTAAAACCGTTTTCTTTAAGTAGCCCAGCGAATATCCCCGAGCCGGGGATTCGTGTTCCGCTAAAGGTTCCGTCATAGATTTGGTTGACTCCGCATGAAGGGCTTCGCGACTGAAGTATGGCTAGGTCGATTTCTTTTTCTTTGGCCATTTCCAGACATTTTGCTGCGCCTACGCGAAATTCCTTATCCTTGCTTTCGCCGTCGGCATTCGTTACTACGCCGTTTACAATCTCGCAAGGCGTTCTCGGAGTCGGCAGTCCGCCCGCCACCTCCGGACACACGGGAATCACCTCGTGACCCTTTACAAACTCTATAACCTTTTCATTATAATTGTTGCCGCCGCTGTACTTGCAATTGGTACCAAGCAGGCAGGCGCTTACCATGATTTTCATAAATTTTTCTCCGTTATCACATGCCATATCACAGGGTTCTTGAACCCGCACGCTCTATACAGTGCCATCGGTTTGCTCTCGCTATCGACCTTTCCCGATACCACGGCAAAAGAAGCCTTGTCCTTCATCCGCCAAAGCAGCTCTCGCACCACAAACTTTCCAAGTCCCTTGCGGCGGTACTGAGGCGATACCTGTATCCACTCAAGAATGCCCTCGCCTATGCGGGTATCAAGCTCAGCGATGCCGGTGGCCACGATTTGACCGGTCGCCTTGTCAGCAACCGCTATCCATAAATCTGGGTCGTATACTCTGCGGTTCTTGTATTCCTTGAGTTCTTCGGTCGAGATACCTTCTTTGACATAACACCCATTTATGTGGTTGACGTAGGATTCCGTGCCGCATTTAACTACTTCAAACTGCTCCGAAAGGTGTGTTTTCTCAACTATCTTCATATCGTGTATAAGTTTAAAGTATCTTTCATCGTTACCGGCACATCGTTCAACGTTGAACTCATCATCTCTGATAACTTTTATATTCTTAGGAATCTGTACGGTCTCCGCCTTCCAAAACGGAAGTGAAGATGCTTCGCAGGGATTCGCTAAATAGTCGTCTGCTCTCATTTCATAAACCCGCAACACCCGTATTCGGACATCTCATGAAATCCCATAGATTTATAGAACTCCACAGTTTTGGGCGTGTTATCTGTTGCCAGTTCAATCTGGCGCACGTTTTTATATCGTTCAAGAATCGCCTTAATCAGCGCGGTTCCGATGCCTTTACGCTGCTTGTCGGGGAAGACCAGAATGTCTTGAATAAACACTATTGTCTGTCCGTCACCCACAACTCTTATGATGCCTTGAAGCTCGTCGCCTTCGTAGGCTGCGAGAATCAGCAGAGAATTCTCATAGCCTGCCTTAAGCGCCGCGGGGTTCTCCGTATACGCAGTCCAGCCGACAGCGGTATATAGGCTGAGAATTTCGTCGTCTTTGTAATTCTTATATTCCTTTATGTCCAACATTTTGTGCTCCTAATTATCTTTGCCAAGATATATGACATGCGTAAAGTTGCTTATAACATTTTTGCATGTCTGAAAAACAAACGAATTATACGTCGAACATGCATAGCAGCCTTTAACTCCTTTTCGCATGTGCGCTAACATTATAACCAACATGCTTATTGTCTCCCCTCTATGCTACGCATGCTTTCAATGACATGCGTCTTGGGCGCACCTTCGTCTTTGCATGTACTCACTAAAATCTCAGCCATTTATTCGACATGCCAAATAAACCTGCTTTCTGCTATGCATGTCATAAATCAAAATCAGTTCAAATCGGAGACATGCGAAATAGCTTCTTAATGCCACTCGCATGCTCATTCTGCAAAAGCAGCCCTGTTTGCTCCTAAATCCGGCCTGCCTACAGTGCCTTCGGCCCATAAATCATGCACTTCTCGGCTTCTTTGCTGCCGAACCACCCTTCGCCCTCGCCGATGCGGGGATAGAAGCGCGATAATTCTTCTTTTTCCGAGTCGGTCAGTTCCGAGTAATCGTTAATCTCGCGCGAAGATTCCACCACGATGAATTTGTGGTCGTGGTCCTTGCGCTTAAACATTCCGATAACCTTAACTTTCACCACGTCGCCGAGAAAGTATTCTTGATCCGTCATCAGCATGCAGTCTCTGTGAGGCTTGGGCGGGTCACCGAACTCCTTAATCCAGCCGTAGGGCTTGGTGAAGCCTCTCTCATGCATCAGTGATGCTTGATCGCTCGCCGTGAAGCTCTTGTCCTTGGGGTTGTATATCATCCGCATGGGGCAGTCATATGTCTGCTCCACAACCATATGCAGGCGCTTCCGCCAGAAAAGCCTGTAAGCCACCTTGTCAATCCACACGCTACCTACCGCATCCAACACAGTCTCCAATATTGTCGCTAATGCCATACCTATACCTCCCCGCGCTACAGCACGTATTCATACCACTCTTCGTCCACCTGTTTAAAGCCTGCTGCCATAAACATCGCTCTGCTCTGTGTGTTAAAAGAATAAATCTCGGCTCTAACCTTTTCCATGCCCTTCTCATGTGCGAGCTTAATCATATCGGCTATACAGCGGCGGCCGATATGCCTGTTCTGATACTCTTTGCAGACCACAATCGCCAGCTCCGTGTTATCGCGTAAAGACACGTCTCCCACAAGCACGCCCTTGTACTCAATATAATAGCATTCGCCATGTGCGCACAGATAGTCGTACATTGCATGTAAAAGTTCCAAGTCATAAGGCTCATCCCTGTTGTCCACCTGCTTGCATACATCAAGGTCCTGATACCACTGAAGCGACACCTCATCGTTTCTGTAGTAGGGAATGAGCCCGATCTCGTCATCTATAACTCGTTCTTTCATTTCTTCCTTTCATCTGTCATAAAATACTTAACTTCCTGCGACGGATGCTTTAATTCTTCCCTGAAAAACTCGGGATAATATTTAATGGGGTCGCCAATATCTATCCAATGAAGTTTCTCCGTCGCGCCGTCCTCCGTGAAGCTTCCTTCTCCCGGGTCGAACCCTTCCGGCACCTTCATGTAAAAGAAATACGATATCTCATATATAAGCTTCCCCAAATTAGTCTCTGCATCTCCGTAAAAATAATTCTCATGCACGAACCCAAGCCTCTCGACCTCCATTTTCACGCCGGTCTCCTCGTACACTTCGCGCACTACCGCTTCCTTGGCCAGCTCTCCGAACTTAATACGCCCGCCGACTGAATACAGATACTCGGGTCGCACATCGTTACCCACCATCAGGATTTTGCCGTCCTTCATGATAATCGCTCCAACGCGAAGATTGATGATGCCCTCTTCGCAGGGCACTGACATATCTCTGTTCATAACTCTCTCCGATTCTTTATTCAAAGGTCTTCCCGAAAGCGACGTTACCGGTTTCCTCATAGAAACCATGCTTCTTATAGAAGTTATACGCCGGCATATCCCTGTCCGTCAAAAGAAAGATTCCACCCACGCCTTCAGCCTTCAGAAACTCCTCAATCGCCTCGATAAACTTTCCGCCGATGCCCTGTCCCTGCAACTCGGTTCTTACGCAGAGTTCGTCTATGAAGAGCTCGGTTTTTTTGTACCAATGCTTGATGCGTCCGAGGGCTATGGCCTGCAGACCGTTCTCGTCTTTAAAGCCAAGCGACAGCGAATTGAAGCACCCGATTAAGTCCATAATATAGGCATCGAGCTGCTCTTCATCGGACCAGTCGTCGTTCCAGGGGGCCTTAGTGAAAACAGATGTGAAAAGTTCTTTGATACTGTCCTTGTCGTCAACGGACAATTTAACAAGTTTCATCTTTTTTCTCCTCGATTATTCCGTAGCGGTTCCACTTAAGGACAATCTCGTAGCCCAGCTTTTCGTACCAGTGCGCCACGCCCGTAAAGTGAATCCAGGAAAGCTCCACGCCCTGCTCCTTAAGATACTCCGTCGCAAGTCTCACCATCTCAAGGCCGATGCCGCGCTTACGGTATTCGGGCAATGTTCCCACGCAACCCGGTCCGCCCACACGCACTCCGTCGTGCAAGCCCCAGTCGCTTACGCTGCAAAAAGAAACAATCTTGTCTCCGTCAAAACCGCAGAACACGTTGCTCCCTTCGTTAAAATACTGCACCCAGTTAGGGTCCACCTTCGCTACGGCTTCTTTGACCGTTTCGATATCACCGCGGAAAAAGCCGAAAGTGATGTCTTCCTGCGGTGTGAAGGGCACTTTGACGGGGCCGGTCTTTCGAAGATCCATCGCAAGCTCCGCATAAACGTCGTGCTCGTCCATATAATTCATCCGTTCTTTTTCAAAAAAGCCGGGATTCATGCTGAAAAATATAATTCTGTAGTCCATATTCTACTCCGTAATTTCTACAATATTGTCCTCAATACCCACTATGCAGCTTTCGTAGTAGCCATCGCCCGTGGTGCGGGGACCGCTTAAGACTTCGTAGCCTGCCTGCTGCAAGATTTCTGTCAGTTTGTCGACCCTCTCCTTGCTGCCCACCGAAAAAGCCACGTGGATGTAGCCCGTGCGGTTAGCGGCCTTAGGGGCATCGGTGAGTTCGGGCTTATTCATGATTTCAAGCCTTGCGCCGTCGTCGAAGCTTATAAAGTACGAGCGAAAGCCCGTGGTCTTATTGTGATAACCGGAATTGGATGTTCCGCCTAAGTACTTAACGAAGAAGTCGCGGGTGCCCTCCAAATCCTTAACGTACATTGCTATATGTTCAATTTTCATATAGATTCATACCTCGCGTTTACAGATGTTTTTCCATCAAAAAGAAAGTGCCCTTGCGCCAGTGGGCGGTGCCGACTTCTGTATATCCGTTGCGCCTGTAGAGTTTCAGGGCGAAGGGGTTCTCGGTGAAGACGTCGAGTCTGACGGACTCTGCTCCTGCCTCGCGGAGGGTGGTCTCTATGTGATTGAGGGTTTCTTTTGCCACGCCTCGGTTCTGATAATTGGGGTTGACGCAAAGTCTGTGAATGATGCTGTAGTCGCTGTTGGGATATGCCCAAGTGCCGTTAGCATACTGTTCGTCGGCGTCTTTGTTGATTGCGTATACTACCGCGATGTCGTCATCGATTGTGCCAACGTATAAAGTTTTCTTAATGATATCATTTGTGAAGTCCTCTTTGGTAGGATAAATGTTATCCCATTGATAGATGTTGTTTCGTTCCATTTCCGCGATTGCGGAGGTTATAAGAGCGCAGATAGCGTTAATATCGCTTTCTTTGGCCAATCTGTAATACATATATTGGGATGTTCTCCTTAAAGTTTATCTTGTGATTGAATACATCTGAATGACTTCTTTAAAAGTCTCGCTGTAGAACTCTTTAATGAGCTTGCCGCCGTTGTTCCTGATGGTACCGGCGGAGGCGGGGTTTTCTTTGTCACAGGATACGAAAACTTCGTTGATGCCTACTCTGTTGCATACTTCAACCGCTGCCTTGAGCATATTGGTCGCGTAGTGTTTGCGTCTTTCGGTAGGGCGCACGGAATAGCCGATGTGTCCGCCTTCTTCCTTTAAAAAATCGTTGAGGGCAAGACGGATGTTAATCATTCCGACTATTCGGTCGTCTTCTTCTCGCACATAGAAATATGTAAGCGCGGGTACTCTGGGCTTTTCAACATTAGCTATGTCAATGTCGTGGCGTACTTTTTCAAGCCACGCTTCATAGGTGGACTCTTCCAGAAATCCGTCGAGACCGCCGGTTCCGTTTATTTCTGAGCCGTACTCGATGAGTTCATTGATGTATTCTGTTGCTTTTTCTTTGTATTTTAATTCAGGAAATACTAATTTCATTTTTCTCGGTTTACAATTTGTACTGCATGAAGTTGCCGTTGTGAGTGAATCCGTAGGCTGTGTAGAGCTTAACGCCCATGTCTGATGCTGTGATGTGAACAGCGCCGCAGCCGTAGGCTCTGGCTTCTTCCACTACGCGGTGGAGGAGTTCTTTGGCAATGCCCATGCGGCGGTAGTCGGGATTGGTGAACATGCTGGAGAGAAGCCCCAGTTTTCCACTGGGACAGCCAAAATACGGGGGTTTTTCCACAAATGACATTCCGCTTGTGCCGATAATCTTGTCGCCGTCAAGCGCAAGCCATGATACGAATGTGCCATCTGCCATGTGGCGCTTGTAAAAATCCTGCAGAGCGGGCACAAGGTCGATATCTTCTGTCGCACCTTCTTCGCGAAGCTGCGTGATGCGCATGCTTATGAATGTATCGAGATCTGCTTCTGTAAGTTTTCTGTAGGTGATTTCCATGATTGTGTGCCTCCCCGGTGGAATTATGAACGTTCTATTATGGTCTTAACCAGCTGCCAGGCGATGCCGCCTTCTCTGAGCTTGTCGGGCGCGTCTTCAAGCTTCACCCATTCCACGGAATCCACTTCGCCGGAGAGATGAAAGTCTTTCTTTTGCACCGTTGCCTTGTAGCCTAACATCAGCATTTCTTTCTTCGGGTAGGGGTAGCTCTTGATGAATTCAAGCTTTTCCACGTCCTGACCGATTTCTTCTTTGACCTCGCGGATGACTGTGTCCTCGGCGGACTCGCCAAGCTTCATGATGCCCGCCACGCACACGTAATTGGTGGTGGATACGTAGTTTTGCCTGAGAAGCGCTACCTCGCCCTGCTCATTCACAACCGCTGTAATGATGCTCGTGGTGAACATATCCCAGAGCGGCACGTTGCAGTGCTCGCAGTAGGGAATGAAGCCTTCATCGCCGATTTCTTTTTCAGTAAGCCTGGTCCCACAGTGGGGGCAGTATGTAAAGTGCATGTGTTGTCTCCTTTTTGCCTAATAGTCGAAAACGTTGTCGCCGACGCGAATGGTGGTGGCCGGCTGCTCGCCTTTGTAGAGCTTTCTGATTTCTATCATGTTAAGAACAGTGTACCCCTTGGTGCGCAGGAAATCTATCATTCCCTGATTGTTGGGATGAACATTGTTAAATACGGTATCATCGCCCTTTGACCTTGCGACTTCTTCCGCCTTCTCAAACAACATCGTAGCCACGCCCCTGCGCCTGAACTCGTCACGCACATAAATGTGCTCTACCCACACGCAATCTTCCACAACTTTGCAGACTACATAGCCCGCGTATGTGCCGTTTTCTTCCGCCGCAAATATTGGGTAGCCGTCTTGCAGGAATTCTTTAATCTCTGCTTCCGCCGCCTTTACGTCCGGCTCAGCTTTTATGTTTAAATATGATAGCAACGTAACCCTGAAATCCGCCACGAGGGGTGCGAGGGTGGGGGCTTGTTGCTCGGTTATTTGTATTAAATTCATATTTGGTTCCTCTTTTTGTCGGTGCCGGGGCGTATGTCGTGTGTTTTTGTGAATTATTTCCCGTATCTATACCATTGCGTTCCATTCGACGGTCTGATTTTGAGTGAGCAATGCATAAAAAACGGATTTTTGAAATTTTATCCATTGTTTTTGCTTTGGCCGGTTTACATAATACTACTCAAACCTCTTAAATCCGTCTGCCCGAACCGCAGCCTCTTATTTCACAATACCGTTTTCGCAACATAATGAATGCAAGCAATGGATAAAAAAGCCGGAAAGCGATTTCTTATGCATTGGTGCCCAAAATTGCCCTTCCAAAACAATGGATAAATTCCGCTATTTCGCGATTTTATGCATTATTCGCTTCTGTCCACCGTCATCGAGGACTATCTCGCCGCCCATTGCGGTGTAAAAAGCAATCGCGCCGGTGTTCTGTGCATTAACAGACAGCACGAATCTGTCAAAACCCTTCGCCTCAACCTCGGCCTTGGCGATATCAATAAAACGCCTGCCGATGCCCTTTCGCTGGTAATCCTTGCGTATATAAAGAAGCCCTTCCTCTTGGTCGTATTCCTCATATAGCCTATAAGGCTTGCCCACGGTCATGAAGCCCACAATCTCGCCCGCATCCTCCGCCACATATAACTCAATCTCCGAATTCGCCACGATTCCGCGGAAAATCTCCTCGTTCTTCTTAACATCATATCCGTCAAGCCTCTCCTGCGGATATATCCCCTGATAAGTCGTGTTCCATACCGCCTTCTTAAGCTCTGATAGTGCAAGACAATCCTCTGCAGTAGCCTTACGAAAAGAAACCTTAGTATCACCCATACCCTTTAGCTCCTCATAAGCCTCAGTCAGCCACGTATGCGGCATCAAAAGCAACCCATTGTCAAATTGATACTTAATGAAATATAGGCACGCCTCATCAAGCGCTTTCTCCGCCCGCGTCTTTAACTCATCGTAGTACGGAGGCACCCCGCCTCTGTCCCAGGATATCTTGTCAGCCAGAAACACCGCTTTATCATACACACTCGCACCTTTACGAAGTGTCGTATGGCACTCAATGGCGCTGAGCACATCCTCGTCGGTGACCCCGAACTCTTCTCTCGCCATTATCTTAGAAATCCTTTGATGCAAAAGAAACCGATACTTCTCCTCCGCCGGGTCGATAACCATGCCGCGCTCCGTCGCAATCCTATACATTTCATCGGGCGAAATAACAGCGCTCACATCATGAAGCATCGCCGCAAGACGTAGCTTATCGACATCTAACCCGTGCATTCGTCCCAGCCACTCGGCAGTATTGGCAACCTCTTCTACGTGAGCCAAAGTGCTCTCTTTGCCGCCCTCCAAGTATTTATTTCTGATAGCCCCATAATCAGCCACTGTAACTCTCCCATGTAATTATCCAATCGTGCAAAGTTTTCCCCTCAGCACGTAACCGATTTTCTCATAACAGGCATTCGACGCCACATAATCCGCGTCGGTATAAAGCATCGGAATGAAGCCTGCTTCCGAAGCAATCTTAGTAACGCGGTACACAAGATTCTCACCGTAATGCTTGCGTCGCGCATCCTCTCTCGTGTACACGTAGCCAATCGAAGCCATATCGCCGGTAGGACGGTATACGCAGCAAGCTACATTGCGCCCGCTCTCGTTCTGCCAGAAGTAATAGAGTCCCTTCTCTATGCCATTCAAAGCATTCCTGCGGTACTCTTCCAAACTCTCGTAATCCGCATCGATAGCATGGTGAAACAAATCCATCATCTCAACCAATTCATCCACGTCACTTTCCACACACTGATGCAACACTCCGTCGCACTTGTCCGCAGGCTCTACCGGCGCAAGATTATCGTACGCAAACATATTGGTCTGAATCGCCAGCTTTTTACCATCCTGGGCCGCCCGCTTAATAAAGTACTCCGCAAGCCCATACTTCAAATTGAACCTGTGCTCACCGTCCAGCGCTCCCTTCTCGCCTGCCAGCCGATAAGCCTTCTCCATCTCAGCCTCGGTAGCATCATCCGCAGTCCATATCCATATAGGATAAGGAAGCCCTGTGAAGCACATAATCAATCGCTCATGATCCGTCTCCAAAATCTTCGTCTCTCCGCCCATAATCCTGCGAAGCACAAAAAAAGTGTATTTATCCTCTTCGAGAAGCTTAAAATCTCTCTCGTCTACAAAATTGTCCATAAAATTCTCCCTGTCACAGCTTAAGTTCCGATGTCTCGATTCCCGCATCAGCCCTCTGATTCTTCACGGCTATCTGGAACTCATCCTCATACACAACCTCGCCCGGAATCTCATAACACTCGGACAAATAAAGCTTTACGCCATATTTCCTGCACATATCCCGGTAAAACGTCATCTCTTCCCATATTCCGTTACCGGCCTCCGAGTCCTTAAACCATGTGATGGCTCCGTCAGGGTTGTTCTTTGCATAAAAGTCGGGAACAGGAAGTTTGTCCTCGAAGTATTCGCGATTCTTCCAATATTCCCGCTCTTCTTCCTCCGTAAGCACCTTCGCATCCACGAGTTTGCCCACCGTTGTAAATATCCCGCGGGGCTGCCCGGTCAAGTACGCGCAGTCGGAGGTGTGTACTCTGTAGTATCTCATAACCCACCTTTTCTAAGTCCTCTACAGGAACTTAAGAATATCCATAGGCTCATCCAAGCCGTCAAATTCATACATGTACCGAGGTGTCTTGCGCGTATTCTCAGGCAGATACCATCTGGCCTGCAGCGCCTTCATGCCTACCTTAGTCGCGGACTGAAGCTCGCTGTTGCCGCCATCGCCCACATACAGGCACTCCACGGGCTTAAGGTCCAATCTTTCAAGCGCCAGCTCATATATGGCAAGGTCCGGCTTCTGCAGTCCCACCTCGTAAGAAAGAATCGGCACATCGAAATACGGATACAGTCTGCTCGGCTTAATCGCCGCCACTTCTTCGTCAAAGCAGTTGCTTATAAGAGCAATCTTTAAGCCCCTCTCGTGAAGCGCTTCAAGCATAGGAATGATGTCTTCTCTGAAAGTCTTAAAAATCTCTTTTTTATTGTCGAATCGCTTGGTAACTATTCTCTCACACAAGTCATCCGAATACATGTTGTTTTTCTGTAAAATTTCTTTAATTGTTTCTTCAAAAGTTCTTTTGCCGAGAGTTCTGTCGTCCTCGGTGGCGTCCCAGACTTCGCGGAATTTATCTTCCGAAAGACCGAGGTCCGCGGCAATGTGCTCGCCGAAGTACCAGTCGCTCCTGTAGTGCGTCACCAACGTTTCGAACATGTCAAAAACAACCGCTTTAATCATCCTTTACCCCCTATTTAAGCACCGGTGCCCAGCCATTTTTATCATCAAGGAACAGCTCCGCGTACTCGCCGTCCCACATGATTTTCATCATCTTATCAAGGTGCCACACCCAATTGGTCTTAAGCACTTCCGAAGCCTCCATCCAGTAAACCGGGCCCTCGTCGGAGGACTTAAGCTCACCGCTGAATTTGTCCGCCGTGAACATGAACACCATATAGCGAGAGCCGTCAGTATCCATCCAGTCCTTAATTCCGCAGAGTTTCGGGCTTTCAATCGTAAGTCCCGTCTCTTCCCACACTTCTCGAATCACCGAGTCCACGATGGGTTCGCCGGCTTCCACGTGGCCGCCCGGCAGGAATATTCCGTCCGCTCCGCAGCCGATTTTATCCTGCACGAGGATTCTGCTTCCGTCCTTCACCATGCAGATGTTAGTCACCACAACCTGTTCTTTTTTCTCCATTACTGCACCCCTTTCCCCGGATTCTTAATCCGTACAAAGAATCTCTCCTCGTTCTCCGCAACAATCTTGCCGCCGTTATTAAGCATGACATGAAGCGAAGCGGGGTTAATCTTGCAAACTCTTAAATAGAACTCATCTTCCGGCACTATGTTTCTTGCAATCTCAAGAAGCATCTTCAATCCTTCCGTCGCGTAATGCTTGCCACGCAAGTCCTTCCTCACGAAGTACCCGATATGGCCCGCGCCGGTTCTTAACGTATCGTTCAGATAATGTCTTAACCTAAACTGCCCCACAATCGTGTCATCGTCCCACAGGAAAAAGAAAGTCTCCGGCACCTTGCCCTCTTCCAGATTCAAGCCCTTCGCATGATCCAAAAGCGCCGGCAAAGCTTCTCTCTTAAACTCTTCAAAAGATATCCCCGGCCACTTATTCATAAGACCGAACTCGTCCTCAGGCATATCCTTTACAAACAGCCATTCTTTTTCCGCGTCCTCAACGTTTGTTTCTTTAAGATAAAGCATTCTCTCGTACCGTCTCTTTCTATTTTAATTTAAAAAACCCTCTCATATATATTGCACGGAAACGTCGCGCTTCCGTCGAACTTACTGTATTCGCCGTCCCGCAGGTATGTCATGCCGAGCTTCTCCATTACGCGGCCGCTCTTTTTGTTTTCTTTGGCGAACTCGCCGTAGATGGCGCTTACCTTGCGAGTGCTGCGGACGTAATCGATGAGCCCCTGCATGGCTTCGGGTACTAAGCCCTTGCCCCACTGATCGTGGCGGATGTTGTAGCCGATATTCCAGCGGTCATCGCCACCGCGACAGTACATTCCGCCGGTTCCGATTACCTCGCCGGTTTCCTTGAGCACGAAAGCCATCTCGTAACCGTCAGGATTGTCTATGTCAATGCTCTCAAGCCACTCGCGGGTCACCGAAATGTCCTTGTGTAGCGGATAAATCATATATTTATTGACCACAGGGTCTGACGCCCACTTAAATACCGCTTCGGCGTCGTCCACGGTAACAGGTCTAAGTATCAGTCTTTCAGTCTCGATTGTAACGTTCATTGTCTCTCCTTCTTTCTCCGAAATTGCTCACTCCGAAGCGCGTTTTGATTAAAAAAATACCCCGACACGGTACCGGTATCGGGGCAAAAGAATCAAAGTATAACAATATGATGCGGCTATGTTAAGCCCGCTCACTCTGCACTTCTCCGGGAGGTATGAAAATAAGACCAGTGACTTTCTGAATGCCCTGAAATCGCTGAATAATTAAGATTAATTGGCTTTATCATAGTCATATAAGTCATTATACTACCTCCTTTCCTAAGTGATAAACAATTATCGGCTTTTAATAATATTCTCAGATTGTACATAGAATTGTCAGAAATGTCAATCACTTTTCCGAGAAAATTTCCAAAGAAAAAGTCCGGCGGAATCCGCCGGACCAATCAATCCATTATTTAGCTTTAATAGCTACCAAAAATCCGTGTATCAACGCAGCGGAGAGAAGCAATCCTCCCACGATATCGCTTACCCAGTGAACACCTGAGAAAAGGCGTCCTACGATGGTAAGTACTGCTGCCAGCACGCATAATCCCTGAAGGCATGCAAGAAGAGTCTTGTTCTTAACGTACTTCATGAACATGAAGAACGCTGAAATATACACGCAAGCCGCGAGCACTGTGTGGCTCGAAGGATATGAAGCTTCCAATCCCTCGTCAAGAATTACGGGACGGTAGTTGATGATGAGCTTCTCGAACAATACGTAGAAAGCAAGCACCACTACATAGAATCCTGCAAGTATCCAGATTTCCTTATCAACTTTCTTAAGCGATCTCCCCTTGATGAGCTGCAC
Organism: Lachnospiraceae bacterium; assembly: GCA_017553505.1. GTDB lineage: Bacteria > Bacillota > Clostridia > Lachnospirales > Lachnospiraceae > UBA1258. The sequence continues at coordinate 195,725 of JAFZLD010000018.1, read as the reverse complement.
AAGTCCGAGCAAGGCAAAAGCAAGGCACACGCCAAGCGCTGCATATCCGAGATACTCCGTCAAGTCATACCAGAACGACTTGAAAGGAAACATTTTCTCGCAAGCGTGATTTATTGTGCTGAGTCCGAGCGCTGTGCCGTCAAGGCCTACGCCCACATCCACGAATTTAACCACTGCGGTGTAAGCTACAAAAACGCAGAACAGCACTGCTGTTACCAACCAATTTTTCTTTTTAGTATCCATCTCAATTCACCCCTTGAATCTAGAATAATTGAATCTTGTTGACCATATGAATAAAGTCGTTGTTACCGCGGGTCTTGGCGAACATGTCAAGGATACGGTCCACACTTTCCTCGGGCTTAAGGCCGTTGATGCCCTTACGAAGCATGTTGACTGCATCGATTTCCTCCTTTGTCAAAAGAAGGTCGTCGCGACGAGTGCCGGACTTGGCAATGTCGATTGCAGGGAAAATACGCTTCTCGGAAAGCTTACGGTCAAGTACCATTTCCATGTTACCTGTACCCTTGAATTCCTCGTATACAACGTCATCCATCTTGGAACCGGTCTCAACGAGCGCAGTCGCAAGAATGGTAAGAGAACCGCCTTCACGCATGTTACGTGCGGCACCGAAAAATCTCTTAGGCATATGAAGAGCCGCGGGATCGAGACCACCCGAAAGTGTACGTCCGCTCGGCGGAACCGTCAAGTTGTACGCTCTTGTGAGACGCGTGATTGAATCAAGCAATATCATAACGTCCTTGTGATGCTCCACCAGACGCTTTGCGCGCTCGATAACCATTTCGGATACACGCTTGTGATGCTCGGGAAGTTCGTCGAAGGTTGAGTAGATGACCTCTACGTTGGGGCCTTCTATAGCTTCCTTGATATCCGTAACTTCCTCGGGACGCTCATCTATCAAAAGAATGATTAAGTGAATCTCGGGGTTGTTACGCTTAACAGACTTCGCAACTTCTTTAAGAAGTGTGGTCTTACCTGCCTTAGGGGGAGATACAATCATACCTCTCTGTCCCTTGCCGACAGGGCTTAACAAATCCATAACTCTCATGGCAACCGTGGAACCGGGCATTTCAAGCCTGATACGATTGTCGGGGAATATGGGTGTCATATTTTCAAAGCTTACACGCTTGGAAATGGTCTCGGGATCGAAGCCGTTGACAAGAGTAAGCGACAGGAGTGCCGAGAACTTTTCGTTCTGGGTCTTAACCTTGGTGCTGCCCTTTATGATATCGCCGGTACGAAGTCCGTACTTACGTATAATACCGGGCGCAACGTATACGTCGTTCTCGCCGGGAAGGAAGTTCTCGCAACGAATAAATCCGAAGCCGTCGGGCATAATCTCAAGGATGCCGTGAGCGGGAATACCGCTGTCGACGTTTCTCTCCTCTTCTTCCTTGGCTTTCTTTTCAAAATATGCTGCCTTAAGCTCCTCGGGAGTCTTGTCGGGGTTAAGTCTTGCCTGACGCTCAAACGCCTCATCTATCAAAGCCTTGGCTCTCTCGTCCGATGTCCCGGCAACGGGCTTAACGTCGGAAGAAGCGGGCTTAGCATCTGTAGCCGGCTTAGTCTCGGAAGTCTCTTCCGCCTTAGCTGCGGGCTTTCTGCCGCGGGGCTTCTTAACGTCGCCGGCGTCGGCTGTATCGGAAGATTTCTTGGAACGGCTCATAACCGCTCTCTTGGCTTCTTCCGCTCTTATAGCATCATCGGCCTCAGCTGCGAGCTTGGCCTTTTCTTCAGTTTCATCAAGCAGCAAAAGAACCTCTATAACCTGGCCCTTGCTCATACTGGAAGCACCTTTTACACCACGGATTTTGGCTATTGCGCGTAAATCTTTGATGGCAAGTGTTTCATATTTTTCTCTCATTCTTTCCTCCATTCGATTAATGTGTAAAAAAGTGGATTGTTGTGTGATTAATTAAGAATCAATTAGTCGATAAATTACTTAGAAGTTTCAGGATAAACTTGAAAAACAATTTTTATTTGCTTATGATTATAAGTGTCTTTTTTTGATTTGTAAAGATAAACAGTGAGGTAATATGGCACAGGATCCGTTAACACTCTATAAATTGATAGTGCTCTACATGCTCGACCGCGTGAATTTTCCGCTTACCAAGGCTCAGGTATTCGACTACATTCTCGGCAAGGAATACACCACCTTTATGCCCCTTCAGCAGGCGATTTCCGAGCTTATCGATGCAGATATGGTCCGCGCCAAGTCTATCAGAAACCGTACTCACCTTGAGATTACCGACGAAGGTCGCGAGACACTTGGATTCTTTGAGAACCGCATCAGCACCCAGATTAAAGAGGATATCGATGCGTACTTCCGCGAGAACCGCTTCGAGCTTAAGAACGAGGTCTCCGTAATCTCCAACTACTACAAGTCCACAAGCGGCGAATACGAGGCTAACCTCATTATAAAAGAAAAGAAGATAAATTTAATTAACCTGACTCTTTCCGTTCCCACAGAGGAGCTTGCGGCGTCCATCTGCGAGAAGTGGGAAGGTGCGAGCCAGGATGTATATAACTCGATTATCGAGAAGTTATTCTAATATATCGGTGAGTATCTCACCGTCGACTGCGGGAAGGTGACCGCCCATAAGCTTGGCAATCGTAGGTCCCTCATCCCACACTCTCATGGAGTCTATGCGGACTCCTTTTTTTATTCCTTTGCCCACTGCGCCAAAAAAAGTCTTATTCTCTTCCTTCGTATTAAGACACCCGTGAATCGCAAGCATCTTATGGTTCTTGGTATCGGCAACTTTCTCCGTAAGAACGTCAAATTCATTAAGGAAATAGTAGCCGCGCTTGCCTTCAATCATGCAAAAGCAACATTCGTCGGCACCCATGTCGCGGGCTTCTTCGTTGCTGTATATCTCTTCGATGCCGAGGCGCTCGTCGTTCTTTATTTCATTGAGCGTATCTGTGAGAGAATCAAGGAATTCCTCGTCATTAACACAGTCCGGATTGATATATACGTATGTCGAACCGTCGCAGGTCTTGGCGATTGCTTTGTACGAGGTAATCTTGTCGCCCTTGACGGTAAGATAACCCTTATCGAGGAACAGCTTGTTAAGATACACGATAGTGTGAGCATCAATCTGACAGTGGTCGCCGAGGACGATGAGTGTGGTGTTGTCCATGGGATGCTTGGCTTCGAGCCACTTTTTAATGTTGCCGAGACGCTCGTCGTGACGCTTAAGTGCCGCAGTAATCTCAGGGCCTTCCGCGCCGAAATTGTGACGCTGTGTATCCACGTCTGTTAAGTGAATCAGCATCACATCAGGGTCGTGCCTGTCTATAGTGTAGCGCACACACTCCATTACAAAGTCGTCTAGTGCAGGCTGTTCAATACCGTGTCTTATATGTCCGAAACGCTTGTTGACATCAAGAAGATACCCGGGCGTTCCGTTAAGGAGGCACATAACCACCTGATTATGGTACTTTCTCGTACACATAACCTCAGGAATATTGTAATCAATCTTGGCTCCCGCCATTACGGGCCAAAGAAAGGCCGCCGTCTTAAAGCCTATCTCGCGAGCTACGTCGACGATGGTCTTGCCGTTTATATATTTTTCTTTGTACAGCCAGTCGGGGTTGGCACGGTCGGGCTGGAACTTGGTGTTGGCAACTATTCTGTGTCGATTCGGAAGCTTACCTGTCACGATTGATGTGTGCGCAGGATAAGTCAGCGAAGGGTAAACGCTTAACACGTTATCGCAGAACGCTCCGTTCTCGATAATTCCTGCGAAGTTCGGAAGCGTCTTCATAAACTCCATGTCACGCTTTCCCACAGCATCGAGGGATACGATTATAATTCTTCTTTTGGCATCGGACATTATTCTTCGGCCTCTTTCTTGATTTTTTTCATGTGGTCGATAATCTTCTGCTCGTAGCCGTTAAAAGAAGGCTTGTAGAACTTCTCGCCCTTAAGCTCGTAGGGAAGATATTGCTGGTCCACGTAATTGTTCTTGTAGTCGTGAGCGTACTTGTAGCCGACTCCGTGGCCGAGCTTCGCGGCGCCTTTGTAGTGGGCGTCCTGAAGATGGGTGGGAATCGGAAGGTTTCCTTTTTCTTTCACTGCGTTGGTCGCCTCCTCTATGGCTATGGTGCAGGAATTGGACTTTGGTGCGGTTGCGATGTAGATGGCCGCCTGGCTTAAGATTAAGTTAGCCTCGGGCATGCCTACGCGCTCAACAGCCTGAGCCGCCGCGGTAGCCACCACGAGGGCCTGAGGGTCGGCGTTGCCTACGTCTTCCGAAGCGCATATCATCATTCTGCGGGCAATAAAAGTAACACTCTCGCCTGCGTATAACATCTTGGCAAGGTAATATACCGCAGCGTCCGGGTCGGAGCCGCGCATGCTCTTAATAAATGCAGAAATCGTGTCGTAGTGATTGTCACCGTCTTTGTCAAAGAGTACCGCGCGCTTCTGAATGCATTCCTCGGCAACTTCCAAAGTGATGTGAATCTTGCCGTCTTCCGCGCGTTCCGTGGTCATAACGCCCAGCTCGATAGCGTTGAGGGCGCGTCTTGCGTCACCATTGGCCTGGTCAGCAAGAAACTCCATGGCTTCGGGAGTAATGTCGGCGTTAAAGGAGCCGAGACCGTTGTCACGGTCGGTAAGGGCCCTGTTTATAAGAGTCTTGATGTTGTCGTCATTAAGCGGCTTAAGCTCAAATATCTGCGAGCGCGAAATCAAAGCGCCGTTAACCTCGAAATACGGGTTCTCGGTGGTCGCGCCGATAAGCGTGATGGTGCCGTCCTCCACAAAAGGAAGGAGGTAGTCCTGCTGGCTCTTGTTAAATCGATGTATCTCGTCTATGAAGAGAATCGTTCTTTTGCCATATCCGCCGTAAATTTTCTTGGCATTCTCTACGACTTCTTCCATGTCTTTCTTGCCGGCGATGGTGGCGTTAATCTGGCAAAACTCGGACTTTGTCGTATTGGCAATAACCTTCGCAAGGGTAGTCTTGCCGGTGCCGGGCGGGCCGTAAAAAATGACGGAGCTAAGCTTGTCCGCCTTAATCGCGCGATACAGTAATTTATCTTTGGCAAGGATGTGCTCCTGTCCCACTACTTCGTCGATGGTCTTCGGGCGAAGGCGGGCAGCAAGGGGAGATTCTTTTTCCTTGTTCTTTTGTTCCATTAACTGAAATATATCCATAATTTGTACTTCCTCGTGAAAAATTATATCACATTTAAGATAAAATAAAGAAGTAGTCTGTATTTACTTTTGCGATTATGCTATAATACTGCTTGGAAATCCATATTCCATAATAACAAGGAGGGTAACACTGATGGGAAAGTTTGTAGTTAAAGAGTCCTCTAAGGGATTCATGTTCAATCTTAAGGCAGGTAACGGCGAAGTTATCGCTACTTCAGAGATTTACACCACCAAAGATGCTTGCAAGAACGGTATCGAAAGCGTTAAGAAGAACGCAGTTGCGGCTGAAGTAGAGGATCAGACCGTTAAGGATTTCGAGGCTAAGAAGAGCCCCAAGTTCGAAGTTTACACCGACAAGAAGGGTGAATTCAGATTCCGCCTTAAGGCAGGCAATGGCCAGATTATCGCTACCGGCGAAGGCTACAAGGCTAAGACCGGCTGCTTAAACGGTATCGAGAGCATTAAGAAGAACGCTCCTACCGCTGATGTTGAAGAGGCTAAATAAAAATGATTAATATGTAGTTTGGCGGCGGCTGTCTCCTGTCTTCGGGCAGGGTATAGCCGCTGTTTTTGTCTCCGGACATCAAATTATTACTATATCAATTATTTAGATGCCAAATATTTACTTCAATCAGCAATCCCGGCACCTAAAATATCACGGGATGATTGTTTTAGATGCCTTTTTAGTGATGTAGGCTGTTGTTTTTGCTATTTTATAGGGCGAAAAGCATCCAATATCAAATTGAAAGTGCATTTTAGATGCTCGCAAAAGAATTCAGCCCTTGATTTTGGCATCTAAATCAGCCCATCCATCGATTTAATATGCCCCGGGCAATTACCGATGCTATATTAAGCACGCGCTGTGAAGCGCATCTATACCGCGCGCAATCCCCCGGTATGCCTCCACTCAAAAAGCCTTCCCCGGCAGTACGGGAAAGGCTTTTGCATTACAAACATCATTTAAACTGATTATTCTCGCGGTCGTACGTATATCCCGCATCGCGCATTATCTTAAGGATTTCGGCTTCGTCCTCATCGAGGTCGTCGCACAGTTCCATGAGGCTTGAGTACTTGTCGCGGAGTTTCATGTTTAAAACGCTTAACAATATTACAGGGTCTTTCGGCAGCATAATTTATCATCCTCCAATCCTATCTCTATTGTATCACCCGCTGCAAGTGTGTCTGACAAAAGAAGGCGCGCAACAGCCGTTTCAACATTCTTCTGGATATATCTCTTAAGCGGGCGGGCGCCGTACTGGGGCTCGTAGCCGTTGTGAGCGATGTATCTAAGAGCATCGTCGGTGACTGTAAGCTTAATCTCTCTGTCCTCAAGACGCTTGCCGAGGTCGGCGATTACAAGTTTCGCAATGTCAGCCATGTTAGCCTCCGTAAGAGGTCTGAACATGATGATCTCGTCAAGACGGTTAAGAAACTCAGGTCTGAAAGAAGCCTTCAGCATTGCATCGACCTCAGCCTCCGCCGACGCGGAAATCTCGCCGTCAGGTGTAATTCCGTCGAGAAGCGACTGGGCACCGATGTTGGAAGTCATAATAAGAATCGTATTCTTAAAGTCTACGGTTCTTCCGAGGGAATCGGTAATACGACCGTCATCGAGTACCTGCAACAAAACGTTGAACACGTCTGGATGAGCCTTCTCAATTTCATCGAAAAGCACAACCGAATAAGGTTTTCTGCGGACTGCTTCCGTAAGCTGACCGCCTTCTTCGTATCCTACGTATCCGGGAGGCGCACCGATGAGTCTTGACACTGAGAACTTCTCCATGTATTCACTCATATCGATACGTACCATGTTGGCTTCGTCGTCGAAAAGTGCGCCGGCAAGAGCCTTGGAAAGCTCTGTCTTACCCACACCGGTAGGGCCGAGGAACAAGAAAGAACCGATAGGTTTGCCCGGATCCTTGATACCCGCTCTCGAACGAATAATTGCCTCAGTAACCTTGCTGACTGCTTCATCCTGACCCACAACGGTCTTATGAAGTTCATCGTCAAGGTGGAGAGTCTTGTTACGCTCGGACTCGGTTAATTTACTAAGCGGAATGTTGGTCCATCTTGAAATAATCTTGGTAATCTCTTCGTCTGTAACGGCTTCGTGTACGAGAGATAAGTCTTTCTTCTCTACTTCGGCCTCGGCGGTCTCAAGTTCTTTCTTGAGTGCGGGAAGCTTGCCGTATGAAAGCTCTGCCGCCTTCTCGTAGTTACCGTCTCTGGTGGCTATCTGAATCTCACCGTTCACCGCTTCAATCTGCTCACGAAGTTCTGAAAGCTTCTCTACGGAGTGCTTCTCGTTCTCCCACTGAGCCATGCGGTTCGAGAGTTCTTCTTTTTCTTTGGCTAACTCTGCCCTGAGAGCCTCAAGTCTGTCCTGGCTGAGTCTGTCGGTCTCGTTCTTAAGTGCGGTCTCTTCGATTTCAAGCTGCATCACGCGACGCTTGCATTCATCGATTTCAACGGGCATGGAATTCATCTCTGTCTTAATAAGCGCGCAGGCCTCATCCACGAGGTCAATGGCCTTATCGGGCAGGAATCTGTCGGAAATGTATCTGTGTGAAAGCGTTGCGGCACTTACCAAAGCGCTGTCGGTAATCTTAACGCCGTGGAAGACCTCATAACGCTCCTTAAGGCCACGGAGGATGGAAATCGTGTCCTCAACCGTAGGCTCGTCCACATGAACGGGCTGGAAACGACGCTCGAGGGCCGCATCCTTCTCGATGTACTCTCTGTACTCATCAAGTGTGGTGGCACCGATACAGTGAAGCTCACCACGGGCCAACATAGGCTTAAGCATGTTGCCTGCATCAAGGGCACCGTCGGTCTTACCTGCGCCGACAATAGTATGTAACTCATCTATAAAAAGAATAATCTCGCCTTCGGACTTCTTAACTTCCTCAAGCACTGCCTTAAGTCTTTCCTCGAACTCACCGCGGGACTTGGCGCCGGCTACGAGGGACCCGATATCGAGGGAGAAAATCTTCTTGTCCTTAAGATTGGCAGGCACATCCCCCGCGACGATACGACGTGCAAGACCCTCCACAACCGCAGTCTTACCTACACCGGGCTCACCGATGAGAACAGGATTGTTCTTGGTCTTACGCGAAAGAATCTGTATAATGCTTCTAATCTCAGTATCACGGCCGATTACGGGGTCAATCTTATTGGCACGCGCCATCTCCACGAGGTCACGACCATACTTGTTAAGGGTATCGTAAGTAGCCTCGGGATTGTCACTGGTAACGCGCTGATTACCACGGACTGTCGAAAGTGCCTTTAAGAAACGCTCTCTGGTAAGTCCGTACTCGCCGAAAAGTGTCTTCATGCCACGGCTCGGATTCTTAAGCATTGACAGGAAAAGATGCTCTACCGAAACGTAGTCATCCCCCATCGCCTTAGCCTCATCCTCCGCAAAGTTAAGGGTCTTGTTAAGGTACTCTCCTATATAAGGTCTCGCACCCTGCACCTTCGGGCGCTTCTCAATCTCCTGCGTAACACGGTCGATAAAGTGTTCCGTATTAATCTCCATCTTCTCCACAAGCTTAAGAATAAGACTGTCGTCAAGCTTTAAGAGCGCAAGTAAAAGATGTTCTTCTTCAATTTCCTGATTGCCGTATTCCATTGCAATCTTCTCTGTATTCTGAACCGCTTCCGCGGACTTTTGTGTGAATCTTGAAATGTTCATAATGCTCCTCCTCTCTTGCTTCTTTGTATCCGTTAGCACTCTCAGGCTTCGAGTGCTAACTCTTTCAAATACTAATATATACCTTTTTTTGCAGGAATCAATAAATAATTTATAAACTGTGAATAAAAATAAAATGCCGCCTCTCTTGCTTTGGCAGCAAAAGAAGCGGCACCATATTAAATATTTAGAAGGATAATCACTTAACTACGTTGAATGCCTTCATACCGGGATATACAGCTGCATCTCCGAGTTCTTCCTCGATGCGTAAGAGCTGATTGTACTTGGCAACACGCTCGGATCTTGAAGGTGCACCGGTCTTAATCTGACGGGTGTTGAGGGCAACCGCAAGGTCTGCGATTGTGGTGTCTGCGGTCTCGCCGGATCTGTGTGAGGAGATTGCGGTGTAACCGTTCTTGTTGGCAAGCTTGATTGCGTTGAGGGTCTCGGATACGGAACCGATCTGGTTAAGCTTGATAAGAATTGAGTTAGCCGCGCCGCCCTCGATACCCTTGGCAAGACGCTCTGTGTTGGTAACGAATAAGTCGTCGCCTACAAGCTGAACTTTGTGGCCGATCTTCTCGGTCATCTTCTTCCAGCCTTCCCAATCTTCTTCGTCAAGACCGTCCTCAATGGAGATGATGGGATACTTGTCAACAAGTGCTTCCCAGTGAGCGATAAGCTCGTCGGTGGTGAAGTCCTTGCCTGACTTGGGCTGATGATAGAAGCCCTTGCCCTTTTCGCTCTTCCACTCGGAAGCTGCGGCATCCATGGCAATCATGAAGTCGCGACCGTGCTCAAAGCCTGCTGCCTTGATGGCCTCAAGAATCTTCTCGATTGCTTCCTCATCACTCTTTAAAGTGTTGGGAGCAAATCCGCCCTCGTCACCTACTGCGGTAACGTCGTTCATCTTCTTGATGAGAGCCTTAAGGTTGTGGAATACTTCCGCGCACCATCTGAGGGCTTCTTTGAAAGAAGATGCTCCTACGGGCATAATCATGAATTCCTGAGTATCTACAGCGCTGTCTGCGTGAGCACCTCCGTTTAAGATGTTCATCATGGGAACGGGGAGGTCAGTTGCCTGCGCGCCGCCTAAGAATCTGTAAAGCGGAATATCAAGAGCGAGTGCTACCGCTCTTGCCGTTGCGATGGATACTGCAAGGATGGCATTGGCGCCGAGCTTGGACTTATCCTTAGTGCCGTCTGCTTCAATCATAGCCTTATCTACCGCATAAATGTCGTAAGCATCCATTCCCACGAGAACGTCATTTATAACTGTATTGATGTTGTTAACTGCCTTGGTAACGCCCTTGCCAAGATAACGGGACTTGTCGCCGTCTCTTAACTCAAGAGCCTCGAACTCACCTGTGGAAGCGCCGCTTGGTGCAGTACCTCTTCCTATGGTTCCGTCTGCAAGATATACTTCTGCTTCAACGGTGGGATTGCCTCTTGAATCAAGGATTTCTCTGCCGATGACTTTTTCGATTTCCAAATAGTTCATTTTGTATCCTCCTATATGATATGGATTTTATTGTCGCTGTGTGGTGTGCGGTTAGCTATTGCTAACCGAATAACATTATAAAAGGCCTGCACGGAAAATGCAAGCCTTAAATTCTACTTTTTGAGAGCGAAATTCTTCTCGTATGCGGCAATGAGTGCGTCCATCGTTGTGCCTCTGAAGCCCTTCTCTTCAAGAACTCTTACGCCCTGGATGGTGGTACCGCCGGGTGAACATACAGCGTCTTTCAATTCGCCGGGATGCTTGCCCGATTCAAGAAGCAGCTTGGCACTACCCACTACCATCTGGGAAGCGATTGCGATTGCCTGGTTGCGGGGAAGTCCGCAAGCTACGGCGCCGTCGGATAATGCTTCCACAAAAAGGTCTACAAAAGCGGGGCCGCAGCCACCGAGTGTAAGACCGATAGCGTGAAGATTCTCGGGAATTCCTGTCACAAGGCCTGCCTCTGAGAGGCAGTTCACGAAGGCTTCTTTTTCTTCGTCGGTCACTTCAAAGGACCCGGTGTAGAGCACTATTCCCTCGCCGATTGCAACGGGGGTGTTGGGTGCGATTCTGATGACGGGTGCGTCCATTCTGGTGAAGTTCTTGATGTCTGCGATGGTCATGCCCGCAATCATGGTGACAAGGACGAAGCGGTTCGTTCTTTTGTCAAGGTAAGGCTTAATTTCTTTTGCCAGATTTTCTAAGTACTGAGGCTTAACGCCAAGGAAAATAAAGTCTGTCTCTGCCACGAGTTCCTCTGTTGATGTTGCTGTTGCGCCGATGGTCTTGGCAAGGTCCTCGGCTTTCTGTTTATTCATGTCGGAAATTAAAACATCGGTGGGATTGACTGCCTTGCTGACTGCCGTCGCGAGGGCTCCTCCCATATTTCCGCATCCTATAAATCCGTATTTCATCTTATCTGCCCCTTTCCTGTTACGACATATTTGTATGATGTAAGTTCCGTAAGGCCCATAGGTCCGCGGGCGTGCATCTTCTGTGTGGATATACCGATTTCGGCGCCGAGTCCGAACTCTCCGCCGTCGGTGAATCTGGTGGAAGCGTTCCAGTATACTGCCGCCGCGTCCACTCTGTTAAGGAATTCTGCTGCCGTCGCTGCGTTCTCGGTTACGATTGCTTCCGAGTGCATGGTGCCGTGCTCGGTGATGAATTCGATGGCTTCGTTAACGTCCGCTACAGTCTTAACTGCGAGAATAAAGTCGCCGTACTCGGTGTCCCAGTCCTCGGGAGTTGCCTTGGTGACTGCGCTGTCTGCGGCGTGGGAGCCGAGTGCGTTAAGGCTTGCGTCGTCGCAGCGGAGTGCCACGTGTTTTTCTTTTAATATCGGGTAAGCAGCCTTCATGAAGTCTGCAAGAACGTCCTTGTGAACGAGGGCGCACTCTGCAGCGTTACATACAGAGGGACGGGAAGTCTTGGCGTTATCCAGAATTCTCGCGCCCATCTCAAGGTCTGCGTCCTTGTCGATGTATACGTGGCATACACCGTCGCCGGTCTGAATAACCGGAACCTTGGCATTCTGTACCACGCTCTTGATAAGTCCCTTGCCGCCGCGGGGAATGAGAACATCCACGTAGTCGGTAAGGTTCATAAGTTCTGTCGCGCTGTCTCTTGAGGTGTCCTGCACAAGAGAAATGCATTCTGCGGGAAGGCCTACAGATACGAGTGCTTCCTGCATTATCTTAACTACCTCGCGGTTGGAGTTGATGGCTTCTTTGCCGCCGCGGAGGATGGTTGCGTTGCCTGATTTGAGTGTGAGGACTGCCGCGTCAACGGTTACGTTGGGTCTTGCCTCGTAAATGATGCCGATTACGCCGATGGGAACGCGCCTTTTCTCGATGTCGAGGCCGTTCGGGCGGGTAACCGTATCAATCACTTCGCCGATGGGGTCATTAAGCGCGATGATTTCGTCGATGGACTTAACTATGCCGTCTACTCTGGCGTCGTTAAGTAAAAGTCTGTCCTGAAGGGACTCGCGCATGCCGTCTTTCTTGGCATTTTCTATGTCGGTTGCGTTGGCTTTGAGCCATCTGTCACGGTTGCCTGAAATAGCCGTGGCGATTGCTTTTAACGCTTTATTCTTAAGTTCGGTGGAAGCTACTGCGAGAACGCGGGATGCCCTCTTGGCTGCTTCGCCCTGAATTTCGAGTGCTGTCATATTTATTTCTCCTTGGAGATGAATCTCGTGCCGGTTTCTTTGCCTGCTACTATGTCGTAGATGTCTTCGGGTCTTGCGCCGTTGGTGATGACCATGTCGCAGCCTGCCTCGGTGGCAATCTTAGCCGCGGAAAGCTTGGTAACCATTCCGCCGGTGCCGTGCTTGGTGCCTGCGCCACCTGCCATGGATTCAACGCTTGCTATGTCGGTTACTGTGTGAACAATCTTGGCGTCGTCGCTCTTGTGAGGGTCCTTGTCGTAGAGACCGTCGATGTCTGAAAGAAGCACCAACAGGTCTGCGCCCACAAGCTTGGCAACTATTGCCGAAAGTGTATCGTTATCACCGAGAATCTTCGATGCGCCGGTTTCGATTTCGGCTGAGGATACCGAGTCGTTTTCATTGACTATCGGTATGATTCCTGTCTCAAGAAGCGCCTCGAAGGTGCCCTTCAAGTGATCTGCCTTAAGGCTGTCTGCCACATCGTCGTCGGTAAGAAGAATCTGTGCAACGGTTCTGTTGTATTCGGTGAAAAATTTATCGTAAAGATGCATCAGCTGGCACTGGCCGACAGCCGCAGCCGCCTGCTTCATGCGCAGCTCCGTAGGTCGTTTGGGCAGTCTCATCTTGGCCGTTCCGACGGAAATCGCACCGGAAGTAACCAGTATTACTTCATGTCCGTACCCCTTAAGGTCCGCAAGCACTCTCACGAGCGCCTCAATGCTGCGAAGATTGGCCATGCCCGTATCATGCGTAAGGGTCGATGTGCCTACCTTGACAACAATCCTGTAACAATTTTTCTGCCACATAACGCTTTCTTTCTCCTATTGTCTAAAAAAACTTTAACATAGTATAGCACTAAAATGTGGGTTGAGACAATAAGTAATTTGCTTAAGCCATAAGATTTCCATATTTGTCTATTTCTCCACCTGCAACTACCCTTCCCAAGGGCTATAAATAATTGTAACCATACCATATCGGTTATATCTGTATTACGGTAGGGTGTTTTGATTTCAATAAATTAGTAATGTCCCCTTCCTTATCAGTCATTTATCCATATGGATGGTACTAAATTGAACCGCACTTTCCCTTTTACCCCTGCCTAAAGACCATTCACGCCATATGGATGGGGCTTTCCTTTCGTATTCACCCCCTCCTTATATGCCATTTTGCAATTTGGTATGGTTTTACTGTCTCAATATGCAAGCGGCGCGCCCTTCCTTTTGCGTTTTTCTTTTGTATGGATGGGGTACAGTTGCCCGGCCATCTTAAAATACGCCCATCCACCCGTGAATTTTTCACTGATGGATGGGGTATAGCTCTACACACACAGCGATATGACTGTTTGAATACAAGTTTGGAACACCAAAGAAACAATATTGTGCTATAATCAGTCTCGGCTATAAAAAATCGCTAGGAACGGGACATTTACACATGAACAACATCGTATTAATCGGCATGCCCGGCGTGGGAAAGAGCACGGTGGGCGTTATACTGGCCAAGATACTGGGACTTCGCTTCATCGACTCCGACTTATGCATTCAGGAGCGCGAGGGCAAGTTACTTAAAGACATTATCGCAAAAGAAGGCGTGGACGGCTTCATCGCCATAGAGGGTGACGTGCTCGCTCATTTAAATGCAGAGCGTTCGGTTATTGCAACCGGTGGCAGTGCGGTGTATAGTGAAGCAGGTATGAATGCGCTTAAGAAGACCGCTAAGGTTGTATACCTGAAGCTTTCTTTCGAAGAGTTAAGCAGTCGCCTTCACGATATCAAAGGTCGCGGTGTGGTGTTAAGGGAAGGTCAGACGCTTAAGGACCTCTACGATGAGCGCATTCCGCTTTACGAAAGATACGCAGACATTACAGTCACGGAAGATGGCCTCTCGCCCGAGGAAACGGTTGACGCCATCGTCAAGGCTTTAGAAAGGCAGTAAAGAAAATGATGTTAGCCAATTATCATACACATACCGTCCGCTGCGGTCATGCAGAAGGCAGTGAGCGCGAGTACATCGAAGCCGCTATTTCCGAAGGTTTCAAGATTCTCGGCTTTTCGGACCACACTCCTCAGCCCTATCCCGACGGCTTTAAGTCCCGCATTCGCATGGACATGAGCGAGCTTGACAATTATACGGAAACTCTTGTAAAGCTTCGTGATGAATACAAGGATCAGATACAGATTCTCATCGGATACGAAGTAGAATACACCCGCAAGTACTTTGAACCGTTGCTTAAAGAACTTCGCAAATTTCCCCTCGACTATATTATCCAGGGACAGCACTTTGTAGAGGACGAAGTCGACGGCTTCTACGTAGGCTCCAAGACCGACAGTGAGGAACGCCTCAAGGCATATGTCGATTACACTATCGAAGGCATGAAGACCGGCCTCTTCACATATCTTGCGCATCCCGACCTTATTAATTTCACCGGTGACGATGACACCTACAAGCGTCATATGAGCAAGATAGTCGAAGCATCCATCGACTTAACCATTCCTCTCGAGGTTAACATCTACGGCTTCGTAGACGGTCGCTGGTACCCTTGCGACCGATTCTTCAAGATGGCTTCCGAGTACAAGCCCCGCTTCATCATCGGTTGCGACGCTCACACACCCAAGATTGTGCGCCAGCCCGAGCATATTCCGGGACTTACAGATTTCTTACAAAGAAACGGAGTCGAGTACGGCGACAACACCGTAGACATCGTCAGATTATAATCTACGCATCAAAAAAGGACACCTGCGCTAATGCTACTGCATCAAGCGCATCGGTGCCCTTTTTATTATGGTCCGTATTATACGTGCTTAGCGATGAAATCGTCTACAACGGGAACCTTAACAGTCTCCTGCTTAAGAGCCTTCACGCCAAGGAAGAGTAAGAATACTTTCTCAGCAATGTTGATAATCTTGGTGAAAAGATCTACAAAGCTGTTAATCTCGCTGAAGTACTTGGTGTCGCCGAAAAGCGATGTAAGGGTGGATACCCAGCTGAGTACGTTAGGGATAAGATTGATGAATGCAACAGCAACATCAAAAAGTACCATAACAAGAAGTGCCTTGATAACTGCGTTCTTAAGCCAGCTGTCTTCTTCCTTGAGAAGAACATATCCTACGATCAAAAGAACTGCAAAGTATCCGCTTAACACTCCGCACCAGCAAGTAATAGCTGCAAGTAATCCTACGGAAATACCCAATTTAGTCTTCATAACATACCTCCATACCATATATTGTATTTATGTATATAGATTACCTTTATTGAATCGCTATGTCAACACGCAAAATTGTTGTCTATCATCGCTTACTCTTTACTGAATTTTTTATAATAAAAATAATAAATCGCTTTAACCAGCAAATGGACTATAACCAGTATTAAACCGGCATGAAAAGCATCGACGCTGTATTCTGCAGAGATAACTGTAACCAATTCTGACATTATAAAAGTTATTGTCCATACATCGCCACCGCTTTTTTCGTGAAGCCTTCGTTTGTATTCGATTCGTTCCGGATTGTTGAACTTACGCAGTTTAAACTTATCTTTTAATAAATCTGAGTAGAATTTGATTCGAACAAACAAATAAACCAGGCTTATCACTATAGAAAGCGATCCAAATTGTAACGCATATGAGGGTATCACTCTGGAATCACCACCGCCACAATATGCCATAACTATCGTTAATGCCACGATAAAAATCGCACTTAACGCAAGAATAGTTATTCTAATTCTTATTTTTCTTTCATACTTTTTATCCATAGCATTCGCTTCTTCCATTGACATTTCATCCAAATTCACATTTGATAGCATTATCGTATATAACCTTATTATTCCTGTCAAACACTTTCTTCAAAGTTTCGATAAGCACAATTTAAAAGCGGAGCCTTTAAGCTCCGCTCTAAGTAATTACTTTTTCTTGCCCTGATTGGCAACTGCGTCCAGCCGGTGAAAAGATTAAGCTTGTTCCACTCACTCTCACCGTGTCTGATCAATACCAATTTCATCATGGCTTTTTCTCCTTTTCATTACTGAAATGATTAACCAATTTACAAAAAGCCACAATATACCGGCACTATAATAAACTACTTCGTGCCATGTTATCAACTATTTTTTACGCTTTCAAAGCTCTCATCGCATTAAGAATTGCCAGGAACGCAACTCCTACATCCGCGAAAATCGCCGCCCACATGTTGGCAATACCGAAGGCTGCCAGCACAAGAATGAGTAACTTAATGCCGAGGGCAAAGACGATGTTTTCTTTGACTATTCTAAGAGTCTTAATAGCAATTCGCTTAGCCTCCGACAACTTAGCCAAATCGTCGGTCATTATGACCACGTCAGCCGCTTCAATCGCCGCATCACTGCCCATAGCGCCCATGGCGATACCGATGTCCGCGCGGGACAATACAGGCGCGTCGTTGATGCCGTCGCCTACAAAGGCAACCACACGACCGGGCTCATCGGCCATAATCGTTTCAATCGATGTAACCTTGTCCAAAGGGTTAAGGTTAGCCAGATACTTATCTATAGCCACGCTGTCCGCAACAGCCTTGGCAGTCTTCTCATTGTCGCCCGTAAGCATGACAATGTCACTGATGCCGGCCTTCTTGCACAAAGCAAGCGCCTCCGCCGCATTGTCCTTAACCTCGTCGACAATATGCATATGACCTGCGTAGCGTCCGCCTATTGCCACATATACAAGGGTTCCGCCCGCAACCACATTGCTGCAGCTGTCGAGCTCCAGAATGTCTGCGCCTTCCACAACATCAAGCATGAGCTTCTTGTTGCCGACGCTTATCTTCTTGCCTTCAATCTCGGCCGAAACGCCCTTGCCCGCAATCTCCTTAATCTCGGAAACCGCCGACTTGTCAATCTCGCGGCCGTAACGCGCGATAATCGAAAGTGCGATAGGGTGTGTCGAATAACTCTCAGCCAAAGCAGAAATCCTTACAAGCTCGTCCTCTGCGCCGTCGCCGTATTCTTTTTGCAAATACGAGGAAGGCTCAATCTCGCCGAGCGCGAAGTTACCCTTCGTGATGGTACCGGTCTTGTCAAGCACCAGCGTATTGACTCTTGCGAGCGTATCCATGTAATTGCCGCCCTTTATGAGGATACCCTTTCTGCCCGCTCCGCCGATTCCTCCGAAGAAAGAAAGCGGAATACTGATAACCAGCGCGCAAGGACAGGATATCAAAAGAAACGTCATCGCTCTGTATATCCAGGTTCTGAAATCGCCCGTCACAAGGGTCCCCACAGTAGCAAGAAGCACTGCGGAGATAACAACGATAGGCGTGTAATATCTTGCAAATACGGTGATGAACTGCTCGGACTTAGCTTTCTTGGACGAAGCTTCCTCCACAAGGGTAAGTACCTTGGATACTGTGGACTCCGCGAAGTTCGAGGTCGTGCTGACCTTGATAACGCCGGAAGTGTTAACGCATCCGCTTACTACCGTGTCGCCCGCCTGCACGTCACGAGGCATGCTTTCGCCGGTGATGGCTGCGGTGTCTATGGACGAAGCGCCTTCGATGATGGTTCCGTCAAGCGGAACTCTCTCGCCGGGCTTAATAATAATCGTCTCACCGATATTAACTTCCGTCGGGTCCACCTCAACCTCGGCACCGTCGCGCACTACGCGAGCGAAGTCGGGTCTGATGCTCATAAGCGCCCTGATGGACTTACGTGATTTATTGACGGCATAGGACTGGAAGCACTCACCGATCTGGTAGAACAGCATTACCGCAACCGCCTCGACATACTCTCTGCAGGCAAAAGCACCTACAGTTGCAATCATCATCAGGAAGTTCTCATCAAAGACTCTTCCGTGTGCAATATTGACAAAAGCATTCTTAACTATGTCAAAGCCGATTACCAGGTACGCTGCAATATAAATTGCAAGTCCTACCCATTCACCGAATAATTTCGTGCACAGCACACCTGCCGCGAGAAGGACCGCACCGATGGCGATCCTTATAATCATCTTCTTTATTTTCTTCGTCATTATGCCTTCTTAACCGTAACGTCGGGTTCGGTCTCCTTAACAAACTTGCGCATCTTCTCTTCAACTTCTTTGTCCTTGTCATCCTCTACGTCGTAGACAAGCTTCTGAGTAAGGAAAGTTACCTTGCAATTCGATACTCCGTCAAAAGAAGCAACCTTATCCTCAATTTTCTGAGCGCAGTGTGCGCAGTCAAGGTCTTCCAAAATAAATGTTTTCTTCATGTTTAATCCTCCTCTGATATATGTTCCATTCCTATCTTTAGAATAGCCTCTACATGATCGTCCGCCAGGCTGTAAAGCATCGCCTTGCCATCACGTCTGACCTTCACCAGGTGGCTGGTCTTTAAAGTCTTAAGCTGGTGCGACACCGCGGACTGATTCATGTCAACCGCCTCGCTGATATCACTTACATTCTTCTCCCCATCCATCAGCACATAAAGAATCCTGATGCGGGTAGAATCGCTGAATACCTTAAATAAATCTGCCAAGTCGTAAATTCTGTCGTCCATGATAACCCTTTCTCATATGTTCAACTGTTCATATGTTCATTATAAACAATTTCTGCCCGTTGTCAATACATAATCAAAAAAAGTTTTCTTCCCGGACACGCTCTCGCTTAGGTCCTCGCAGTAACGGCCGAGAAGACGCTCCGTAAAAAGCACTACGGTCTTCTCTCACATAAGCGAGCAAAGTACAGCGAAGGTTTCGGCAACCACTGCTACAGCCATTTTGTGAAATACCAAAATAGCTGCGGAACTCTACGCGTGGAAGTGCATTTTAAAGCTAATGCACTTCCATCATGAACCTACAATACAGGTTCATGATTCCTAATAAGTGCCGACGCTGTGGATAGTCCGGTAAAAAAACTTTTTTTAACTTAATATATTTGACAATCGATATACTACTCTATATTTCTAGTAATGTTTTTGGCCCACTTAAATGACCTAAAGTATTTAAATACCCAAGGCCACTTAACAAACTCATCTGTGCATATCAGCAGATAAACCCATTTAACCGGTAATTTGAACACGAATGCCGCGAGGAGTCCCACAGGTACCGCATACACCCACATATCGATGGTGTCGCAGATGAGGCCGAAGCGGGTCTCGCCGCCGGCGCGGAAGACGCCTGCGATAAGCATTGTATTTACTGAAGTGCCGGTGATATATACGGTGTTTACCAGCAGCATGAATTTCAAATAATCTCTCGCAACATCCGTAACCTGCGCAATATGTAGCACAACAGGGCTTACGGCTGCCACAATCAAACCGCCGACAATACCCGCATATATGGACAGTCGCAAAAGAATCCGTCCGGCTTCCTTGCCTTCCTCGACTTTACCCATACCGAGTATCTGGCCGACGATGATACCGCCGCCGCTTGCAAGGCCGAAGCATAGAACAGTTCCGAGGCCGCGCACGGTAGATACAAGGGAATTGGCCGCTACAACGTCGTTGCCGAGGTGGCCGTATATAATTGAATACGTGGAGAAAGCAAGTCCCCACACGATATCGTTGAGAATCGCGGGAAGCGACATTTTTATAAAGTCCGCGTGCAGAAGCGGATTACTCTCCAAAACGTATCTGAAGCTGAGCTTCACGTCCTTGCTGCGCATCGACACTATCAGGCACAGTACAAACTGCAATATTCTGGAAATCGCGGTGGCAAGTGCAACGCCCATAAGTCCGAGCTTCGGAAGGCCGAACAGCCCGAAAATGAATACAGCATTCAGTGCCACATTGGTAAGCAGTGCCGAAGCCTCCAGCACCGTCACTATCATGGTGCGTCCCACGGACCTTAAGATGGAGCAATAAATCGCGCTGATGCCCCAGAATATCATTCCGATGCCTACCACTTCAAGGTAAGTCGCGCCAAGCTCAATCAACTCTTCTTCCGGCGTAAATATCCGCATAAGCGCCTTCGGCACCAGCATGCACAAAGCCGTCATGACTGCGCACACCACTAACGTATAGCGTAACGCAATGCCCTGCACCTTCGAAACCGACTTCATGTCGCCCTTGCCGTAGTACTGAGCCGCCAGAATCTGCGCACCGGCACCCATTCCATAGAAGACCATAAAAAGAATGCTTGAATACTGAGTCGCAAGCGACGCCGCGGAAATGGCCGTCTGACCCACGTAATTAAGCATCAAAACATCGGCGGAGTTAACCGCCGCATCAAGCAGATTTTGCAAAAGAATGGGCAGCGTAATCACCGCCACTTTTTTGTAGAAAGTTTTCTTATCCATGTATAATCCCGTCTCTTAACTTCTTTATTGAATATTATACACCCGTGTGCAATAATCTTCCTATGGAGAAGGACAACTTATACTTTATATCTACAAAAAAGGACTACATAATGACAGACCGTGGCGGGCTTGTCTCCTGTCTTTCCGACGATGATTTGAATAAGTTTAATCTCGAGGGCAAAGCATTTGAGTATAACGGAGTTGTTGAAGAGGATCAGCGTATCACGCACTCGCTCTTTACCATCACCTTGGACGATACGCCGGAGCTTCCGAAAGGCTTCACTGCAGTCAGTAAAGAACTTCTTTTTACAATGCCCATGCGCCCCGGCGACAGAATGTTTCTTAAGCACCTTGTTAAGGGCAAGAAGGACATAGACCTTGCGGTTCGTTATAAGGGTGACAAGCTTGTTACCGCTTATGACAGGATTAAGATTCCTGCGTATAAGGCTTTCTTTTTACATCTGCGTACCGTTAACCGCCATAGACGTATGGTGCGCCGCCACTGCTTCAAGGTAGGGCTCTATTGGCAGGGACTCATACATGACCTTTCCAAGTACTCTTACACGGAGTTTTCGGCGGGCGTTAAGTATTATCAGGGTGTGCGAAGCCCCAACGTGGCCGAACGTAATATCAACGGCTACTCCAAGGCCTGGATTCACCACAAAGGCCGCAACAAGCACCACTATGAGTACTGGACCGATTACAGCATCGAGACCGGCAACCCGCTTGAATACGTACGTATGCCGCGCAGATACTTTGTGGAGTCCATCATGGACCGCATCGCCGCCTGCAAGATATACGGTGGTAAGGCTTACCGCGACTCCGACGCTCTCGACTATCTCCTGACCCGTGATTCCGAGTCCCACATGAACCCCGACGACCACGCCGAGCTCGTGCGAATTCTGTCGATGCTTAGCAGTGAGGGTGAGAAGAAGACGTTTGAATATTTGAAAAAAGAATACCTGAAGAAATAAAAAAGGCCGGAGCTTCAAGCTTCGGCCTTCGTGCGTCTATATTGAATTAATCAAGTGCTTCAATCAAGTCAACCAATTCCTGAGTGTTATCGGTCACATATGTTCCGCAAGTGATATTAGCCATGTAACCTTCTTTGCAAAGAGGAATCTGAACGATATACATTTTGATTGAATATCCTTCTGTCTCGATTGTGCCGTCTGCAAGGATGCAGGGAACTTCTTTGCCCATGCAGGTAATGGTGGAACGCTCTACGTTAACATCAGACATGCCTATTGCCTCATAGGTTTCAACGAGAGTAGGAAGCATAGTATCGATGAATGCACCTACCTGATCGTCCTTGATGCCAAGGCCTGTTGAGGAAATCGTGGTGTTCATGGTGGCGAGACCACTGATTGCATAGAGATAAAAGTCGGTTGCAACCATGCCCTTCTCAAGTGCGTATTCCATTGTGTTACCGATGGATTCGTTATTTTCCTTAATCCTCTTGGTGGAGTTCATGCCAACTGATGCAAGTTCCTCTTCATCCGCAAAAGAATATCCTGCGGGAGCCTCTACCTTGAATCCGAAGAATTTATTGGTGTACACATCATCTTCGGTAACACCGAATACTGAAGCTTCGTCATCTGCAAGAACTTCTGTGTCGATAATCTGATCAAAAAGGCTTGCTGCGGTGCTCGTCTCTGTGTCAACTTCTTCTACTGAAGTCTCGGTGCTTGCGGAAGTCTCGGTGCTTACCGAGGTCTCTGCGGAAACGGATGCAAGCTTATCGGGATCTGCCTTGACATTGTCTTTCTTGTCTGCGCATGCTGCAAGGCTGAATGCCATGGCTGCTACGAGTATTACTGATAAAATTTTCTTTTTCATGGGAGTGCCCCTTTCTTTTTCTTTTCTACAGTATATCGTAGGTCATCATACATAAAAACAGGCAAAAAAGCAAGTAAAACCCCTCTAATTCGCCATTTGAGCCAAATTGTGCGCAATAAAATACCCGGTACTTATTCGTACCGGGATGTAAAATCAGTTTTCTGTATTCTTGAAATAATCCTTGTCCCAGGCGAAACCTTCGGGAACTATAAGGGGACAGGTGAAGGTTCCTTCAATGGAAAACCTGAAGGAAGTGTTTCTGGAACTGAACCGCTGGGGCTGCTTCAGAATTCGATTGGGAGCCGAAACCACATATGCCTCGTTGATAAACGGAAATGCATTAAGGTTCTGATAGATTGCGTCGCAGATGTACTCGGCCTCTCTGATGGATCCTATCTGCTCGGGCTTGCCGTTCGCGTCTATGGTAATCTTGGTAGGAAGCTTCATCGAAACGCCCTCGTCGTTCTTGGTCATAGCTCTGTTAATCTTGGTTATGAAATAAGCTCCGTTGTCCGTTGTTGCCAGAATGTAATACATGAACTTTCTCCGTTTAATAAGTCACCGTTGCCATGTTAAGCATGTCTTCGGTGGTATCGTCAATATATGTTGTAGCAGTCAGGCAGCCTAAATAGTCGCCGTGTATAAACTGTATCTGAGTCTGATATATTTCCGCATAGGCTCCGCCCTGAAGCGCCACCGATGCGTTAATCTTGATGCAAGGAATCTTGCGACCGCAGAATTCTATGACAGAGCGCTCGCATTTGGCTCCTCTCAGTCCCTGCTTATCATAAGATTCCTGAAGCATGGGGAGCGACTCATCAATAATGTTTTCAATCATCTTATCCTGAAGGTCGTGCCCGCCGTAAGAAATCATAAAGTTCAAAGAATCCGCGTAGTCCTCGTCGGAAAGATAAAAATCCGTGATAGTCTTGCCCGACTTTAAGTCCTTGGCGACGTCTTTCATCAAATCGTCGTCGAACTCGGCGTACTTGTCCGTAGTTGAAAGGCCGATAGCCTGTATCGTCTCATCATCAGCGTAATTGAATCCTTCAGAAGCTTCTACCTTTAAGTCAAAAAAATCGTTGGTGTAAACATTACCCTGCACCGTTCCGAGTGTAAGTTTATTGTCCTGCTTCTCTCCACCGCAGGAAGCCACGGAAACCGTTACGGCAACCGCAAAAATAATCGATAAAGCCCTCTTAAAACGCAACTCTCCCTTTTCCCCCGCAACTCTATTCTTCTTCGTCTGTTTTCTTTTTCGGAAGGGTAAGGAACTCAGAAAGTCCGTCCCTCAATATCTTAAGGCTGTCAAAGAAGTTATCAAACAAGCCCTCATCGTACAACGAAATAAATATCATGGCAATCGGAACTGCAACTACCATACCGAATACGCTCCAGAACTTGTAACCCAAGAACAAAAGAACAAGTGTGGGAAGCGGTGCAACGCCTACCTTGTCGCCTACAATCTTAGGCTGGATGAGCTGACGCACGAGCTGGCCGATACCCCATGTGATAAGCATGCCGATTGCAAGGAAGTACTTGCCGTCGGTGAAAGCGATAATCGCCCAGGGCACCATGATAAGGCCGGCGCCAAAGAAAGGCAAAAAGTCAAGGATTGCAATACCGAGCGCAATGATGAATGCGTAATCGACTCCAAGAATTAAAAGTCCCACAACGGTAATTACATATACCCAGATTTCTATCTGGAACTGCGCCTTGAAGTATCCGCCGACGGCGTCCTTAAGGCCTTTGTAAGCAGCCATGAACTTCGAGAAAGCCTTCTTGGGAATATGGCGCTCCATTTTATCAAAAAGAATGTTGTGCTCAACGGTTAAGAAGTATGCGGAAAGCACGCACATAATAATGCCCACCAGGATATTGGCCGCGCTGCCGATACCGCTTGAAATGTTGGAAACAAGCGTGGCATTCATGTCGCCGGAGCCTAAGCTCTTCATGAAATTACCAAGGGATGTGGTAACAAAAGAACCCAGGTTGTTAAGCGGCTCTCTAAGTTCGGAAGGAAGATTCTTGAACAGATTGTTAAAGTTACTTCCGAAGGTGTTAAGTGTCCCCTGCCAGCTCGACCAATTCTCCGGCAAACTCTGAATAAAGCCTATACACTGGTCTACCAGGAATACGATGATGCCGTAGCCCGCAAGGATTATGATTGCAAGGATAAGCACAATCATAACGGCCGATGAAGCCTTTCTTTTGAACTTAATCTTCTCTTCGAAGAACTTAACGGCGGGATTGGCAATCGCTGAAACCACCCAGCCGATTACAAAGGGTAAAAAGAAAACAAGAAGCTTAGGCAGGTAAATTGCTACCAATACCGTTATAACTATGTAAATTAGTACGTTTGTAAGTGCTTTAAGATAAAGCGTTGATTTTTTCAAGGCTTATGCCTCCCCATTTTATTATTCCTCAGTGCCCAAAATTTCGTCCATGAGGTTAAGTATCTCGTCCCTTCCGGTCTTCTCCGTAGCCGAAAAAGGTATCATTACGGTACCGGGACGACACTTGAGCTTCTCCCTGATGATTTTAAGATTCTTCTGGGTCGCGCCGCGGCTGATTTTGTCGGCCTTGGTGCAGATGATGATAGG
The DNA here is from genome assembly GCA_017553505.1 of Lachnospiraceae bacterium. GTDB lineage: Bacteria > Bacillota > Clostridia > Lachnospirales > Lachnospiraceae > UBA1258. The sequence continues at coordinate 170,500 of JAFZLD010000018.1, read as the reverse complement.
GTCGAAGCCTTTGCTTACCACCCAGTCATACATCATTACGTCGTTACCCGAAGGCTCGTGACGGATGTCTATCAAAAGAAAGACTCTTCTTAACTGCTTGGATTTTTCCAAGTAGCGTTCAATCATCTTGCCCCACTTCTCGCGAATCTCGGCACTAACCTTAGCATAGCCGTATCCGGGAAGGTCTACAAGGTAGAATTCCTTATTAATATTATAAAAATTTATTGTCTGTGTCTTGCCGGGGTTCTGGCTGGTGCGGGCAAGAGACTTACGATTAAGAAGCGCGTTGATAAGCGATGACTTACCTACGTTACTCTTACCTGCAAAAGCAATCTCCGGAAGAGTGTTCTCGGGAAGCTTACTGGTGATTCCTATTACGGTTTCAAGTTCGGCTGATTTAATCTTCATTGTTACTCCTTATGTGTTACCACAAAGCGATTTCGAGTACTTCCTTCATGGAAGATACGTATATTAAGTCCATGCCTTCCTTAATCTCGTCGGAGATTTCCTCGATGTCTGCTTTGTTCTCGAGGGGTACGAGGACTTTCTTGATGCCTGCGGTCTTGGCCGCAAGAATTTTTTCTTTGAGCCCGCCTACCGCAAGGACTCTGCCGCGAAGTGTAATCTCGCCGGTCATGGCAAGATTACGGCTTACGGGGATGCCCGTGATGGCTGACATTACTGCTGTTGCCATGGTGATGCCGGCGCTGGGGCCGTCCTTGGGCACTGCGCCCTCGGGAATGTGTATGTGAATGTCGTGTTGTTCAAAGAAGGTCTGTGCAATCTTGTACTTGGGCGCGATGCTTCTGATAAAGCTTAAACCTGCGAGGGCGGATTCCTTCATGACATCGCCCATCTGACCGGTAAGCTCCATCTCGCCTTTGCCGGGCATGATGTTGACTTCCACGGAAAGAGTGGTGCCTCCTACGGGAGTCCATGCAAGGCCGCGTACTATGCCGACTTCATCTTTCTTGTTCTTAAGGTCGGCGCGATATTTTTCTTTGCCGAGGAAGGTCTCCAGGTTCTTAGTGGTGACTGTGACTTTCTTGGTGCCCTTTTCAAGAATCTCGCGGGCAGCCTTGCGGCATATCTCGCCAATCTTACGCTCGAGTTCACGAACACCCGCTTCCTTGGTGTACGCTTCTATTATACGCTTAAGTGCGGCGTCGTTAATAGATATTTGCGAGGTTTTTAAACCGTTTTTCTCGTACTGCTTCTTAAGTAAGAATTCCTTGGCGATGTGGAACTTCTCATTGGCAGTGTAGGAGCTTACCTCGATAATCTCCATTCTGTCGTATAAGGGGCCCGGAATGTCGCTTGCGGAATTGGCGGTTGCTATAAAAAGAACCTCTGACAAATCAATCGGAATACCTACAAAGTGGTCACGGAACTTGGAGTTTTGCTCGCTGTCAAGAACCTCAAGCAGCGCCGACGCCACGTCGCCTTTGTGGTCGGCGGAGGTCTTGTCGATTTCGTCAAGAAGCATGAGGGGGTTCTTGACGCCCGCTTGCTTTAAGCCGGCAACTATGTTGCCGGGCATTGCGCCTACGTAGGTGCGCCTGTGGCCGCGTATCTCGGCCTCGTCGCGCACGCCGCCTAAGGATAGGCGCACGTATTTCTTGCCGAGTGCATCGGCAATGCTCCTCGCGATGGAGGTCTTGCCCGTTCCGGGAGGCCCCACGAGGCAGATGATGGGGCTGTCGCCCCTGCTGTTAAGCGCGCGTACCGACAGGAACTCGAGGATGCGCTCCTTGACCTTCTCAAGGCCATAGTGGTCGCGGTCCAAGACTTCTGCTGCGTGCTTAACGTCTGTATTGTCTTCGCTCATCTTGTCCCAGGGAAGCTCAAGGAGCGTCTCGATGTAGCCGCGCTCCACGGAAGCTTCGCTTCCGGCGCTGTTAAGGCTTGATAAGCGGTTTATTTCTTTCTTGATTTTTTCTTTGACTTCGTCGGAAGCTTCGAGCTTCTCAAGTTCCTCCATGAACTGGGCTTCCTCGGAGACTGCGTCCTCGCCGAGCTCTTTCTTGATGGAGTTAAGCTGTTCGCGTAAGAAATACTCGCGCTGATTCTTCGAAACCTTATCCTGCGTGGTCTTTAAGATGTTGGCGCGGATACGGCTTACTTCAACTTCGTCGGTAAGAACCTTTAAAAGCTTCTCGAAGCGTTCTCTTGCATCTACTATCTGAATGATACCGATCTTAACTTCGTAAGGCAGAACCGCGTGGTTAACCACTCTGTTCATGACGGTATCAAGGTCGTCTACGGTGCGTGGAAGCACGTCAAATACCTTCGGAACCTTGGGATTAAGAAGCGAGTACTCAAGGTAGAGCTCGCGGAGGTTACGAAGGCAGGCTTCTTTTTCAAAGCGGTCGAGGTCGTCGCCGTTCTCAACTATTTCTTTGACCTTAAACTGAGTGAAGGAGTCGTCGAGTACATCCACCATCTTGGCGCGGGACTTAACGTCGAGTACCAGCTGCATGGTGCGGTCGGGAAGCTTGTTAATCTGCTTGATGGCAGCTATCATACCTATCGGATAGAGAACATCCTTGTTAAGAAGCTTCACTCCTTCTCTTTGATATGCAACAAAAACAAGCTGCTCGGCGTGCATTGCTTCTTCGCAGGCCTTGGCGGCTTCTTTCTTAATAACCGAAAAGTTTACGGTCATTCCCGGCACCACTACGACATCGCGTATGATGATGGCGGGCATGGTCTTAGTTACCGGCATATGTGCCTCCTATAAACGTAAAGCGCTGTATGGTACCCACACAGCGCTTTTTAAATTCTGTCAGAGATTACTCTGCTTTCTTGAGTCTCATCTTGTAATCTACAAGCGGCTCGCTCTTTCCGAGTACGCAATCCTTGGTGATGGTGCACTTGCGGATGGTACTGTCCGAAGGAATGTTGTACATCACATCCATCATGATATTCTCAAGGATGGAGCGAAGTCCTCTGGCTCCGGTCTTTCTTTCCATGGCCTGAACTGCGATTTCTTCGATTGCGTCTTCATCGAATTCAAGGTCCACGTTGTCCATTTTAAAGAGCTTTTTGTACTGCTTGATAAGCGCGTTTTTGGGCTCCTTTAATATTCTGACCATTGCTTCTTTGTCAAGGCCTTCAAGGGAAACGTTAATCGGTACACGTCCCACAAATTCGGGGATGAGACCGTACTTGATAAGGTCCTGGGGAGTGATATCCTTAAGCACCTCGCTTATCTCGCGGGTAGACTTCTTAACGACGGGAGCGTTAAAGCCGATGGAACTCTTATCGAGTCTGGCCTCAACAATCTTCTCGAGTCCGTCGAAAGCACCGCCGCAGATAAAGAGAATGTTGGTGGTGTTGATGGGGATTAACTCCTGGTGAGGATGCTTGCGTCCGCCCTGGGGGGGAACGTTAGCTTCCGTACCTTCGATTATCTTAAGTAAAGCCTGCTGAACGCCTTCACCGGATACGTCTCTGGTGATGGATACGTTCTCGCTCTTCTTGGTAATCTTATCAATTTCGTCAATGTAGACGATTCCGTGAGATGCGCGCTCTACGTCGTAGTCGGCAGCCTGGATGAGCTTAAGAAGGATGTTCTCAACGTCTTCACCCACATAACCTGCCTCGGTAAGAGTGGTGGCATCCGCAATGGCGAAGGGCACATTGATAATCTTGGCAAGGCTCTGGGCAAGATATGTCTTACCCGAACCTGTGGGCCCTATCATGATGATGTTGGACTTCTGAAGCTCAACACCGTCACTGTCGTCTCTTCCGGACATTATTCTTTTGTAATGGTTGTAAACTGCTACGGAAAGGACTTTCTTGGCTGTCTCCTGGCCGATTACGTAGTCGTCGAGGAAATGCTTAATCTCGGCAGGCTTAAGAAGCTTGATATCGTCCAAAGCTTCCTCGCGAGCCTGAATGTCTGCTTCCTCAAGGGCATCCGCTACAATGTCTGAACAAATCTCTACGCACTCGTCGCAGATGTAAACATCGTTGGGGCCTGCGATAAGCTTCTGAACCATGTCCTGAGTCTTACCGCAAAAAGAACAACACTTGGGTCCGTTATTGGAAATTCTTGCCATTTAATGCGCGTCTCCTAATTATTTGTCGCCGTGGCTCTTGATAACTTCATCAACGAGACCGTAAGCCTTAGCTTCTTCGGCTGTCTTCCAGTTATCACGCTCGGTGTCGGCACATACCTCTTCGTAAGGCTTGCCGGTGTTCTCGGATAAAATTCTGTTTAATTTTTCCTTGGTCTGTAAGATGTGCTTGGCAGCTATCTCGATTTCGGTAGCCTGACCCTGCGCACCGCCAAGAGGCTGGTGAATCATAATCTCGGCGTTGGGAAGAGCGTATCTCTTGCCCTTGGCGCCGCCTGCAAGTAAGAATGCACCCATGGATGCAGCCATACCGATACAGGTAGTGGATACATCACACTTTACAAACTGCATGGTATCATAGATAGCCATACCTGCGGTTACGGAACCGCCGGGAGAGTTGATGTAAAGATGAATATCCTTCTCGGGATCTTCAGCCTCGAGGAAAAGAAGCTGTGCTACCACAAGGCTTGCGGTAACATCGTTAACTTCTTCACCGAGGAAAATGATTCTTTCTTTAAGTAATCTTGAGTAGATGTCGTAGGAACGTTCTCCGCGGCTGGTCTGCTCAATGACGTAAGGTACTAAACTCATTTATTATACCTCCTGCTAATTAATAGATTATGCTTCCTTAGCGTTAGATACTACGAATTCAACTGCCTTCTGAACTGCAAGGTCCTCAAGGATCTGCTTCTTGGCGTTGTCGTCGATCATTTCTTTAACCTTGTCTACTTCCATCTTGTAAGCTTCTGCTATGCGGTTAAGCTCTTTCTCGAAGTCTTCTTCGGAAGCTTCGATCTTCTCAGCCTTAACGATGTTCTCAAGAACAAGTCTGGACTTAATGGACTTAACTGCCTGAGGCTCAACCTGCTCAAGTAACTTCTCGGCGGTAAGACCTGTAAACTGGAAGTACTGTTCCATGTTAAGACCGCTCTGTCTTAAGTTCTGAGCGAAGTCCTGAACCATCTGACGCTTCTTGGTGTCAAGCATGGGAGCGGGAATTTCGATTTCGGAAGCAGCGATGATAGCTTCGATAGCTTCATCTTCCTTCTTGTTCTTAGCTTCATCAAGCTTCTTGTCCTGAAGGCTCTTGATGGTAGCTTCTTTGTATTCCTTGAAAGTATCGTACTCGGATACTTCTGCTGCGAATTCGTCGTCAAGCTCGGGAAGTTCTTTCTCCTTAACTTCCTTGATGGTGCACTTAAACTCTGCTGCCTTACCCTTTAAGTCTTCTGCGTGGTAATCTTCGGGGAAGGTAACCTTAACTGTAACTTCCTTACCGATTTCAGCGCCTACAAGCTGCTCTTCGAAACCGGGGATGAAGGAACCGGAACCGATGGTAAGAGGATAGTTCTCACCCTTGCCGCCTTCAAATGCAACACCGTCTACGAAGCCTTCGAAATCAAGGATAACTTCGTCCTTGTCCTTAACGGGTCTTTCAACGGAGATGCTTCTTGCGGAGTTCTCGCGTTCTTTCTCAATAACTGACATAACTTCGTCATCAGATACGGTTGTGTCAGCCTTGGCAACCTTAACGCCCTTGTACTTGCCAAGCTTAATCTCGGGCTTAAGAGCTACGGTTGCTGTGAAAATGAAGGGCTTGCCTGCCTCGAGCTGAACTACGTCAACTTCGGGAGCGGATACGATGTCTTCCTCGCACTCGTCGTAAGCCTTGTCGTAAGCATCGGGAATGATTTCATTGGCAGCATCCTCGTAGAATACTTCCTTGCCGTACATCTTCTCGATGATTGCGCGGGGTGCCTTACCCTTTCTGAAACCGGGAATTGCGATCTTATTCTTGTTCTTCTGATATGCCTTTTCAATAGCCTTATCTAATTCCTCAGCGCTGACTTCGATGGTAAGTTTAGCCATGCTGTTTTCTAATTTTTCGACCTTTAAACTCATTATTTATTTCCTCCTTAACGGCCTTTTTGCCATAATCATCGAGTAATTATATCACACGAAGTCAAGTATTTCTATTATTTTATTATAATTTAATAGAAACACCGAAATTTTAAGCTTTTCTCGGCCAAAGAAAGAGCAGCCGTCCGCCCGGGATGACTGCTCCGATTTTATTTTTCTTCACATGTATACTTAAGCGGTACTCCGTAAGTGGTCTCGTAAATATTCTTCCACACTTCGTAGTTTCTCTGCATCATCGCATCGATGTTGTCGTTGCGCGAGCGATTCTTGGAAGGATAAATGGGCTTGTCCACGTGGATGGTGTATGCCTGAACGGGATAGCCTTCGCTGTCGAGAACGTCGGTGTCCTCCATGGTGATAAAGCAGGGGAGAACCGGCACGTTGTTGTCTGCCGCGAATACGAAAGCGCCTCTCTTTAAAGGCTTCGGTTTCTTGTAGTTCCACCACATGCTCTGCTCGGGATATACCAGAATGTAGTGCTTCTTCATAAGGATAGCCTTAATCGCGTGCATGAATTTAATCATGGTGGCGCGGTTGCTGCTTAAAGGAAGCGTGTTGCAGTTACGCATTAAGAAGCCGTAGAAGCCCGGGAAAGCTGTGTAATTGGCCTCGCTGATTACGCGGAAGAGCTTCTTTCTTTTGCCCGCTTTGTCGTACATGAGCTGGACTGCGAAGCTGTCGAAAGGATTGATGTGGTTGCAGGTGATGATGGCGCCGGTGTCGAGGTTCTTAAGGTTCTCGATGCCTACCACTTCCTTAATCACGAACTGCTTGCGAATCATGAGGAAGTCCACGAACCACCTTGCAAGGCGGAAAGCGTAGCGCGCGCGAAGGCGGGCGTTGATGCTGTGGCGAAGATAGTCTATTTCCGTGGGCTTAAGCTCGCGTCCGGGCGGGTCGTCGAGGACGTCCTTGTCGAAGATTCCCTGTTTCTCAAGGTTCTCGGCGCGTCTTAAAATCTCTGCGCGGGTAAGCTGAATGGGGCCGCCGTCACCGTAGAGATTGTTGTAGTTCATGGTGTTGCTGATTTCGGACAAAGCAAGTTCTTCGAGGTGTTCACCGTAATAGATATCACGGGCTTTGTCTTCCTCGCTGAACTTACGCTGAATCGAGAAGAGTTCGCCGTAGAACTCGGTTTCTTTGGCATAGTGCCAGAAGGAGCCGCCCATCTTGCAGTCGGAGTAGTGCCAGGGCTTAAGCGCAAGGTTATAGTGAATGAGCTTGGCATCTTCTTCCTTGCAGGGAGCGGTGCCGCCCATCTGAATGTTCCAGCGGGGGTCGAGCCAGAGAACCTTATCCTTGCAAAGGATGTTGAGGTAGTCCTGGTCCTGAGCCACCACGAAATTGTAGTTGTTAAGAAGCTTCACAAACTGCTTGAGCATGTGATTGTTTCTGAAGGCCTCGCAGTTAAGAAGCACTACTCCGGCGTTGAAATACGCGCCGCGGGAGATACCGAGAACCTTCTCTACGTAATCGCCGTACACGTCGGTCTGGGCAACTATCTGGTCGCGGATGCCGCCGATGTAATTGTCGCCGAGCTGGTAGCTGTAGAGCTTCGCAATATCGTCCTTAACTATGGTGTCACTGTCAAGGTAGAGCACCTTTTTAAACTGCGGAAACATCTCTGCGATAAAAAGGCGGTAATATGTTGTCGAAGAGTAGTAATCTCTCAGCGTAATTTTCTTCTCTATCTTGGCAAGTTCTTTGGTCACGTCTATGAAGAAAATCTTGCAGTTGATGGTCTCCAAGCGTCTGAGTTTCTTTTTACTCTCTTCGGTAATGTCGGTGTTGAGAACGTACAATTCGTAGCGGTACTTTCTCGAAGTGTTGGCAATGAGCGACTGCATGGTCACGGCCATGAATCGTATGTATTTGTCATCTGCGGCAAAGAAAACGGGCACAACCCTACTTCTCTTTAACAGACTCAAGTTCCCTCTCAGTTTCATACTTTCTCCTAAGGTAAATATATTCATACAGACTGTCGTCAAAAGCATCGTAACCGAATACCTTGTGAACCTTGGTCACGTGCCACTGCTTGATATTGTCGGTATGTGGATACGGTAGCCAGAACAGGCGCTTCGAAAAGTGTCTTACCACCGTATGCTTGTGCAAAAACTTCTGATCGTTAAAGCGCTGCGGAAGCATCTTCTTACGCGTGGTGCTCCTGAAAATCGCGCTTTGATCCGCAAATATCAGTTTCTTGGTCTTAATCAGGTTGCGAGCCTTCTCAAACAGTCTCGTGCGCTTGCACTCCACCATGTTAAAAAGAAGGACGCCCGCATTAATCGAGTTTGGATGCGTGAGGTACTTCCCGTAATGGTCACGCGCCGCCGCGTACTCGTAACCCGTAATGTCGATATCATAAAGAAGCTCAATCTCCCTGTTAAACATGATATCCGCATCGAGATACAGAATCTTGTCCGGAATCTCGGGAATCATATCTATAAACAGTCTGAGGAGCGTATACGGCGAGCAATAGCACTGCTCATTGGGGCAGGCCGCGAACTCGCGCATGTATATGTCGGTCACGTCAATCTTAATTATTCTGTTGTTCGGATTGTAGCCCTTCGCCACCTTATCAAGAAAGGCTATCTTCTCATCGCTAATCGGCACATAAGCCGGCTTAAGATGAGACACATCCATGGTAAGAACGTATGCCGTAAACGGCTCGGTGCTCTTCGTCCTCTTGAATATCGAAAGAAGGCACGTCATTATTCCGTCGAAAACATAGTCATTACCCGAAAAGAGTAAATTCATGTACTATTCCCCCTGCGTGTCGGTTTCGTCACGCTTTATGTATTTCACAAGTTCGACCGTGTTGTGCTCTGCATTCTTGCACATTGCGGTGTATACGCGGTCTCTTAAGTCCTTTTTGCGGTCCTTAATCGGCAGTTCCCCGTTGGCAAAAAAAGGTCCCTCGACATAAGTCACTATCTGCGGATTCCTGCCCTTCTTCTGCTGATAAGTATTCGTAAAGCAGAACACAGGCTTGCCGGTCTTCACGGGATACCTAAACGACGCGTCCCTGAAATTCCTGATCCACGTACAATACGGCCAGATATGCGCCTCCGGATAAATCGCCACACAAGCAGTCTTGTCAATCGCCTTCTTAACCGCCTGCTCAAATCCCTTAAGCGCTCCCTTTGTATCTGGAAGCGGAATCGCCCCGAGGCTCGGATTAATCTTCCCAAGCACCGGAATCGAAACATTGGCCGGGTGCACTATCACATACACACCCTTAGGCTTAGCAATCATGCTCGGAATGTAGGCATCCGCCACAGGATTGGTATGGTTACCGTATAGGAAGTAGCCGGTCTTTCTGTAGGGCTTAAGCTTTTCCTTACCCACAATCTTATGATTGTACTTAAGCTTCAAGAAAATCGCCGCACCGGGCCTCACCAGCATATAGTAAAAGAAAACTCTTCCTATCCTGCGAAGCAGCCCCCCGTCGTAATCATAGCTCTCATCAATAACGCGGGCACTGATCTGCGCCTCGGAAAACTCATCATTCAATTCATCTTCGTAGTATACAACTCTACATGTCGTAGTATTAATATCATTTTCCATCCCGGCTATTATAGCATACCCCTCCCCCGGACTCAAGTCCATGTACAATGACCCCCGAATTGCCCTATTGACTTGCCCTCCGGCCTCTATCCCCACCCGGTCACGGGCAGGGATTGGCAAAAGAAACAGCCACGGGTTAGTCCGTGGCTGCTGTTCAATGATTCATATTTTCAAGAAGCTTATTAGCTTTTTTGATTTCGTGGAAGAACGCGACATAGTACACTATCGCGCCGATTACAAAAGGAATGGTCACAGAAATAATCATGTCCTTGTATGCGGTCGGTGCGAAGTCGGTGAATTCCCGGCCGATGCGGATGGCAAGGCATACGATACCGATGGTGACGAGGTACTGGCCTATGAAGACCGGTATGAACGGGAACCGTCTCAAGTAGTAGTGCGTTGCGAGTACCAGAGTTCCGAGAATTGAGATTGCAAGGATGGTGAAAATGTTCTCGCTATAGTATCTGTCCGTAAAACCGTCAATTTTCTCAAGCAAAAGCTTGCCCGTCGTTATAAGCGTGAAGCTTACGCAGACTATGTAAAAGAAATTGTGTTTAGTAATAAGTTTCATTGGCCGTTGCCCCCTGAAGCTTCTTAAGTGCTTCGTAGAACTCGTCTCTGTAACTTCTGTTCATGATCAGCTTTTCGTCATTTTTAAGATAAATTATGACACGCATGTTCATGTCGCCTTCAAGTTTCTTTACCTTATAGATATTAACAACGCTTGACTTGCTGACCCTGATAAAGCCTGCATCCGCGTGATTGTCGATAATGTCGCGAAGGGCTTCTTTGACCTCTACGCAGGCTTCGTCGGTGTAGGCGAAAGTCTTGCGGTCTACGGTTTCAAAGTAGAATATGTCCGAGAGGGCTACGGTAGCCTTTTTTTCGCCACTAGTGCCTTCGATGTAGCCAAAAGAAGATTTCAGGCGGTCCAATACCGCTATGGTCTCCGCGTCTATTGTGTTGTAGTGAAGTTCCAGGAAGTTTTCTTCAAGCGTTTCATCCTTGGTCTTGATAAGTTTCATTTAAGCTCCGTTTTAAAGAATAAACATTATGCATAACAGAATGTATGAAAGCTTAACATTTCGGTTGGTGAGAACATACACGCTTCCGAACACGAAGCCGCCCACTGCGGTGTAGATTCCGGTTGCGAGGGAACCCTTGGTAAACCAGTGGCCGATTCCCCATGTGAGGGCCAAAAGAATGCCGCCGAAGGGAATTTTGTTGTTGTTAAACCATTTTTCAAATGCAGTCTGTCCGAAGATTATTATAAGCAAAACGAGTAAAACTTCAAACAAATAATAAATGTACTGGAATGTAAAAAGAAGGGGGCCTCTGCTGTTCCATTCTCTTAAAACCTTGCTGCCGTTCCAGTCAATCCATGTGCTTACGAGGCATGCGGTGACGCCGAGTACGATTAAAATCCACTGCCATACTTTAATGTTTGAATTGAAAAGTCCGGGCTTTTTGATGTCTGCAATTAAGTCAAGGTCGGAATGCTTCTTGCAATCCATGATTACGAGAAATGCGCCTACGCCCCAGCAAATACAGGTGATTACCCAGTGGAGGATGCTCTGCCAAGTGTTGTACTCGTTGAATCCTTTATGATAAATGTTGGCCTCGATTACGTAGCCAATCAGCAATTCTATGCCGATTACCGCGAATGCCTCAAGTCCGTATGATAAAAATTTGAATCCTTCTTTTGCTCTTGTTTTCATGATTAAAGCTCCTTTGTTTCTGTCGATAAACACACGATACAGGCAAAGGAGCTTAAGTTCAATAGGTCATGTATTAAGTTACGCGCAGGCATGTCTAAGTTGCGAAATGAGCCCTTGCTAATAGTGTCTGACAACCTCGAAGCGATATAAATCGATGTTGCTGCCCTCGGGAATGCCGGCCTTGCGACAGGCGATGTCAATCTGTTGCTCCACCGTGTCAACTCCGTCCAAGTCGGGCAAAAGAAGGCCTCGCTTATAGCCGCTTTCTACGATGACGCCGTAGCGTTTAACATCAAGGGCGTCCTTGGAATCTATGCGCTCCGCGTCGCCGAGAACGTCGACGGTGATGTCGAGCCATTTGAGCTCGTCAGGCTCTATCGGCTCGAAGCGCGGGTCTTCGGATGACGCGCTCACTGCGTTCTTGATGATTTCCTCGGCAAGGTTCTTGCGGGTCGGCGCTATCGTGCCGATGCAGCCGCGCAGCTTGCCGAATTTGTGTATGGATACAAAAGCTCCCGCACGAGTGTCTGTAAGTTCTGCAGGGACATCCGCGGGCATAGCCATCTGAGTCTGATTGTTAACGAAGTACTCAACCGAGGCGCGTGCCAGTCTGACATAGGCGTCGGATTTGTCTTTCTTTGCTTGGAGCTCGCTCTCTTCGTCAGCGAGCTTGGCATCCAGGAACTTGCGGCTGTCGTCGGAGCCCTGCGGGATGAAGGAACAGATTCCGTAACCGACACCCGTGACATCTTCGTGAGAGTACTGAGTCGCCTCAACCGCGGTGCCATCGAGCGCTCCCGCCATGATGACAAAAGAACGATGCCCGCACTCCGCCGCCTTGTCGCAAAAGCTCTCGTCGAAGTCGAAAAGCTCCTTGAATCGCGCGTGCCCGCACACATCCATGATGCGCTTGTCGTACTCCGGTCCTTCCTCGGCGAAGCCGTAAGGACCGTAAGTCTGAAGCTTGTGCGACAGGTCGCCACTTGCCACGAACACGACACGTCTGTCAAGCGCTTCGACCGTCTGCCTGATGAGCATGCCATACTCGTAATGCTTTATTAAATCCAGCCCGGACAGTCCCGTCCGAACCAGCTTGAAATCTTTGTATTTCTTCTCGATAAACCATAGCGGTACCATAGTACCGTGGTCGAGTTCACGATTTCTCTGGCCCATGGTGCCTGCGGGGAAATTCTTGCTTGCGCATAATCCGGCCAGGCGGTCCGCAAGCTCCGAGTCGTATTCCTCTTCAAACTCCACAAACGGTACTCCGAAGTCGGCAAAAGAACCCTTCGCGCCCCGCCCCGGCGAAATGTGGAAATAGTCGGCATACATGACGGAATGCGGGCTCGAAATTATAATCGTCTCGGGCTTAAGCTCCGCAATCATGTCGGCCACGTGCTCGTAAGCGTCAATCGTCGCCTGAACCTGCTTCTCGCCGCCGCGCCCGATTTCGGGAACTATCATCGGCGGATGAGGAACCATAAATGCACCTACAATAGCCATCGTATTACCTCCCTAAACATTACCCACAAAAACATGCGCTAACTTCTCGCGCGCCACATCCGCAAGCCTGTACACCGTCTCAACCGGCGTCGGCCCACGGTCAGTCATCTTAAACTGCGGGAAGAACCTCGTAACATGAAGCGGAATCGCCTTGCCGACCCTTTCTTCAAGCGCCGCAACCCAGCTGCTTAACTCACGCATTTCTTCCTCGCTGTCGTTCTCGCCCGGAATGATTAACGTAGTAAGCTCCACATGGCACGTCTCGGTCGCCCGCTCGATAAAACGCTTCGTCATCTGAAAATCCCCACCGATAAGATTCCTGTAGAACCCGTCGGTAAAGGCTTTCAAATCAATATTCATGGCATCAATGTAAGGCGCAACCGCTTCGAAAATGTGCTCTGATGCTGTCCCGTTGGTGACAAGGATATTCTCAAGACCGTTTTTTTGCGCCAGTTTGGCGGTATCTCTTACAAATTCATAGCCTACCAGCGGCTCGTTATACGTATATGCGATTCCTATGTTGCCCACAGGCTCAAGCTCTATGGCCTTTGCCACTATCTCCGCAGGCAGCCATTCCTCTGCGCTTGAGGCATACAGTTTCACGCGCTCGCCCCAGGATATCTCATTGTTCTGGCAGAACGGGCACCTCAAATTGCACCCGTAAGAGCCCACCGACAACACTTTCTTGCCGGGTCTGAACATCTTAAGCGGTTTCTTCTCAATCGGATCCAGCGCCGCAGACGTTACTCTCGCATAATTGCCCGCAATAACCCTGCCGTCCACGCAAGTCCTCGCGCCACAAAATCCTGTCTTGCCCTCGCTGATTTCACACTGCCTGAAGCACACATCGCACTTAGCCATATATCGCCCTCTTTAAGCTACACAATCGATTCCCTGTGATAATCCGTAACATCCGAGCCAAGCTTCGCGTAAAGCTCTGCAACCGAAGCCTTATTCGACAAAGTCTTAAGCTCCGCATCCGTCATACCGACAAGTTCCAAGAACTCAACTCGTCCGTTGGGCGTATCAATCGTCTCCACCGTCGGATCCTTCACACAAATAAAGCCCGTAAGATTCGACTTCTGAAATGCATCGATACCTTGAGTCTGGCCCGTATAAATAAACTCATCCGGTGCAAACAATTCCCCTTTGGTAAAAGTAATCCTTGCCACCATCTGAAGTATTCCGCAGATATTCTTTATCTCTGCCTCTTCATCCTCGAGGCCCGCCTTTTTAAGCTTAAAAGTAAGCTCGTATCCGTAACCGCTTATTTCTTTGTTATCGCATTCTTTTTCATAAATCTCAGTCTGACCAAAAGAAACAAAGTGCCAGTAATCTCCTCCGTCATACACGCTGATTCCGTCAAGCGGGTCCTTGCCCCCAAGCATCCACTTAATCACCGTACCATAATGCTTCGGATTCTCCTGCCCGGGATACACTCTCAAAAACTCCTTCTCAATCGCATCCCAACCAACAGCCTCAACCTCCGCCTGCGGCGCAGCTGGCTTTTCTTCGGTCTTGTTTTTCTTAAACATATCAAATAATCCCATATCATACCCTCCTTGCTGTTTTCTTCATTGTACCATATCCCGAGCGGTTCGGTGCAGGCAAAAGTCTTTCACCAAAACTCTGTCGGAGCGTCGGCGCTTAGCGGCTGTATTTCAAGCCGCTTATGCACGAAAACACGATTGTTTGAGTTGCAAAAAAGGGCTGTGCTGTCCCTCAAGCACCACTTTTTGCGTAGGGCAGACCGTAGTCTCAACGGAGCGTCTGACCGGCCGCTACGCGAGACGGAAGCGGGAGAGGGTTTTGGGGGAAGACTTTTGCCTGTGCCGAACCGCGACCGAGTGGTCACAAATGTGAAAAGGGAGCCCGGCCGAGGCCTGACTCCCTTTAGAGGATTATGAGAAAAATTATCAATTAATTCTTTGCGATCCATTTACCGCGCTTTGATACTACGTCAAAGATAACTGCGATAAGTAATACGCCACCCTTTACAACCTTCTGCATGTTGGCGTCAACGCCCATAAGGGACATACCCATGTTGATGACACCCATGAGAACCGCACCTACGATAACTCCGGGAACGGTTCCGATTCCGCCGTATGCGGAAGCGCCGCCGATGAAGCAGGAGCCGATGGCATCCATTTCGTAGTTCTGACCGTATGTGGGCTGCGCTGAGGTAAGTCTTGCAATTGTTACCATTGCAGCGAGTGCGGAAAGAAGACCCATGTTGGTGTATGCAAGGAAGTAAACTCTGTTGGTGTTGATACCGGAAAGCTTGGTAGCCTTCTCGTTACCGCCTACAGCGTAGAAAGCACGACCAACGGTGGTGTTGGAGGTAATGTAACCGTAGATGAGGATTACGATTACAACCCAGATGAGAACGGTAGGAATACCCTTGTGCTGAGCAAGTCTGAAGGCAAAAGCAACAATAACTGCTGCGATAACAATTGTCTTGAACCAGAATGCTACTGCAGATTCAACTTCGTAGTTCTTGGACTTCTTGGTGATTCTGCTCTTAAGCTGTAAGAATACGAACAATATTGCTGCCACGATACCTACCGCAAGGCATAACCCGTTGATGGAGCCCATGTGGAAGAAATCGGGGATGTAGCAGTTAGCGCCACCACCGAAGATGTTTACAAATTGAACCTGACCGGTGATGGAAACGGTAAGACCGTTAAGTACTACGTTACTTAAACCTCTGAATGCAAGCATACCTGCAAGTGTTACGATGAAGGGAGGTATTCTTACGTATGCTATCCAGAATGCCTGGAAAGCACCGATTGCTGTACCTGTAAGTAACATGATGAGGATTGCAAGGTACATGTTAACACCCTTTTCAACCATCAGTTTGGCACCTACGGCACCTACGAAACATACAACCGAACCGACGGAAAGATCGATGTTACCACCGGTAAGTATGCAAAGAAGCATACCGGTTGCAAGAATGAATACGTACGCGTTCTGCGAAATGATGTTTGAAATGTTGGCCGGAAGTAAGATGGATCCGCCGGTCATAACAGCAAACAATCCAAGTACCAGAACCAGTACGATGATCATTGTATATTTTTTTACAAAATCAAGTAATTTCGAATTAGTCATTGTCGTCGCTCCTAACCGGCCTTAATGATGTGTGACATGATTGCTTCCTGAGATGCCTCAGCCGCATCAAGTTCACCTACCATCTTGCCTTCGTTCATAATATAAATTCTATCGCACATTCCCAAAAGCTCAGGCATTTCGGAGGAAATCATGATAACCGATTTACCCTCAGCCACAAGCTGATTCATGATGCAATAAATTTCATACTTGGCACCTACGTCGATACCTCTTGTAGGCTCGTCCAGAATAAGAATGTCGGGATCGGCGTACATCCATTTAGCAAGTAATACCTTCTGCATGTTACCGCCGGAAAGGTTACCTACGTTTTGTTCAACCGTAGGGCACTTAATGGAGAGCTTCTGCCTGTAATCCGTAGCTACGGCATATTCTTCATCCTTGTTAATAACCTTGTGCTTACTTACACCCATGAGGTTGGCAAGCGTGGTATTAAGCTTGATTGTATTAGAAAGAATAAGTCCGTTACCCTTACGGTCTTCGGTTACGTATGCAAGCTTGTGATCGATGGCTTCACGAACGTTGTTAAGATGTACTTCCTTGCCGTCAATGAATACCTGACCGGAAATGTTATCGCCGTAGCTCTTTCCGAAAATACTCATTGCAAGCTCGGTACGTCCTGCACCCATAAGTCCCGCTATACCTACGATTTCACCCTTTCTTACGTTAAAGTTGACGTTGTCGACAACCTTTCTTTCGGAGTAAATCGGGTGGTAAGCTGTCCAGTTTCTTACCTCTAATTTAATCTCTCCCATATCATTAACGATGTTCTTGGGGCGCTTAGGGAATCGGTCTGCGATTTCACGACCTACCATGCCCTTAATGATACGGCTTTCTGAGATATCGTCCGTTGCCTTGTCGAGTGTTTCGATTGTCTGACCGTCTCGGATAACGGTAATCTTATCCGCAACGTACGATACCTCATTAAGTTTGTGGGAGATGATGATTGATGTCATTCCTTCTTTCTTGAACTTAAGCAAAAGATCAAGAAGTGCTTTTGAATCCTCTTCGTTAAGAGAAGCGGTGGGCTCGTCAAGGATCAAGAGCTTTGCGTTCTTGGCAAGAGCCTTGGCG
The DNA here is from genome assembly GCA_017553505.1 of Lachnospiraceae bacterium. Classification (GTDB taxonomy): domain Bacteria; phylum Bacillota; class Clostridia; order Lachnospirales; family Lachnospiraceae; genus UBA1258. The sequence goes on along the minus strand of JAFZLD010000018.1, from coordinate 153,513 downwards.
ATTTCAACAAGCTGCTGCTTGCCCACACCTATATCTTTAATCAGAACCTGCGGCTGTTCTTTGAGGCCTACCACGTTAAGGTATTTAGCCGCAAGATCATTCGTTTCATTCCAATTAATCTTGAATTTGCTTCCTCGTTCGTTACCGAGGAACATATTCTCTGCAATAGTCATGTAAGGAATCAGCGCGAGCTCCTGGTGAATAATAACTATTCCCTTTGCTTCACTGTCCTTAATCGTATGAAATTCACAAACCTCACCGTCATAAACGATATCCCCTTCGTATGTACCGTGAGGATAAATTCCGCTTAAGACGTTCATCAGTGTAGATTTACCGGCTCCGTTTTCACCTACGAGAGCATGGATTTCGCCTTCTTCCACCTGAAGATTTACGTTGCTAAGTGCTTTTACACCCGGGAAGGTTTTGGTTATGTTTTTCATTTCAAGCAATATTTTAGCCAATTTGAATCCTCCCTTTTAAGTATCCTTTCAGAAATAGCAGGCGGGACGGGTCCCGCCTGCACATTTTTTTATTTAGTTTAGATTACTTTAACTGATCCTCTGTGTAGTAACCGGAATCGATAAGTAACTCTTTGTAGTTGTTAACGTCTGCAAATACAGGCTCGCAAAGGAATGAAGGAACGGTGATAACGCCGTTGTTGTATGTCTTTGTATCGTTAACGGGAGCTTCCTTACCCTTCATGATAGCGTCAACCATTTCTACGGTCTTAGCTGCAAGAGTACGGGTGTCCTTGAAGATAGACATTGCCTGCTTGCCTGCAAGCATGTTCTTAACGTTTGCAACGTCACAGTCCTGACCGGTGATGATAGGCCAATTGGAGTGGTTGCCTTCGTAGTTAGCTACAAGTGCGTTGGTAACGCCCATTGCTGTAGAGTCGTTGGAAGCAAGTACAGCGTCAAGCTGTGTTCCGTCTGCGTAGTTAGCAGCGATGATAGCATCAAATCTGTTCTGAGCGTTCTCAGTAGACCAGCTCTGAGTAGCAACTTCATCAAACTTAACCTGGCCGGACTTAACTACGAGCTGGCCGTTGTCGATGTACTTCTGAAGAACATCCATAGCGCCGCCGAAGAAGAATCTAGCGTTGTTGTCGCCGGGGTCACCGGTGATAAGTTCGATATTGAAGGGGCCCTTGCCATCCTTAAGACCTAACTGCTCTTCAATGTACTCACCCTGCTTGGTACCTACCATGTAGTTATCGAATGTTGCATAGTATGTAACAGCGTCGGAGTTCATGATAAGACGGTCATAAGCGATAACCTTAACGCCTTTTTCTTTAGCCTGAGCTAAAACGGTTCCGAGTGAATCGCCTTCGATTGAAGCGATAACAAGAACCTTACAACCGGAGTTGATCATGTTCTCAATCTGAGAAACCTGTGTAGCGATGTCGTTTGAACCATACTGAAGGTCTACAGTGTAACCTGCTTCCTTAAGCTGCTTCTCCATGTTGGCACCGTCCTGGTTCCATCTCTGCAAATCCTTAGTGGGCATTGCAACGCCGACCTTAGTTCCGCCTGAACCGCCTGCGCTACAACCTGTAAGCACTGAAACTGCCATTGCGCAAGCAAGGATTATGCTTAAAAGTTTCTTTTTCATATTCTTTCCTCCCTAATCTAGGTAGTTTTTTGTTACGCATAAAGAATAACATAATTAACAAGTAATTAATTTTTACCCATCTTGAAATTTTTTTGCACCTTCACGGGTAAAAAAATGCGCGCTGTAAATTTTTGTCATACAGCACGCATCAGCTACAATATTTTACCTGTTTTACTTTTTACTTTCTTTTACCATATCCCCGTTTCGGCCAAAGAAAGTCCTACGCATCAGTTGCCGGGCATCTTCTCGGGAACGTTTAAATATACGTCTTCTTTGAGGTGGAAGCCGCTTGAAATAATGACTTCGTCGAGGTTGTCCTTGGTCACCGCTATGGGGGTAAGACCGATATAAGCGATGTCGTAGGTACCGTCATTTATTGTGGTGACGTCGTCGCCTTCGAGGGGCTCGCCCTTGGCAAGCGCGATAGCACATTCGGCCGCACGCTTCGCAAGCTTCTCAACGGGCTTGTAAACCGTCATGTTCTGGGTGCCTTCCACAATTCGCTGGCAGGCTTCGAGGTCAGCATCCTGACCCACTACGGGAAGGTCGCCCGCAAGCCGCTTCTCGGAAAGTGCTCTGATTACCATTCCCGCAAGGTTGTCGTTACCGCACATGATACCTGAGGCATTTTCCACCATGTCCTCATGCTCGTAAATATAGTCGCCCGCAATCTCCGCACGCCAGCCGTCACAGTGGATGGTGTCAATTACGGTCATGTTCTCACGTTCGCACACCTTATTGAAGCCTTTCTCCACCGCGGGTACATTATTGTCCAGAGGCGAACCTCCGAGCATAAGTACATTGCCGCCCGCCGCACCGCTCTTCGCAAGAGCTTCCGCCATAAGCGTTCCTACCATTTCATTATCAAATGTAATATAAAGGTCCGCATTGGAATCGGTAACCGGACGGTCGTAAGCGATAATCTTGATGCCCTCGTCCTTGGCCTTCTGGACCGTAGACTTAAGGGAGTCGGAATCTATACAGACGATGACGATTACATCCACGCCCTTCTTAATAAAATACTCAATCTGTTCTTTCTGCTTCTCAACGTCGCCGTTGGCATTCTGAACGTTAACCGTCGCGCCCAGCTCCTTGGCCGTCGACACGAATACGTCTCTGTCACGCTGCCAACGCTCGATGACAAAGGAATCAAAGCTCATGGCAATCTGAATCTTGTCATCCGGCGCAACCTTTTTCTTTTCCTCCGCCTTCTCACCCGCACTGCACCCGGGCAAAAGAAGGAGCACCATAACCATTAACCCCGCCAAAAATCTTTTCACTTATTTACCCTCTCTGTACTCTGTGGGAGTCACACCCACGTTCTTTTTAAATGACTTACTGAAGTAGTTGGGATCGGAGTAGCCCGCCATCTGGCAGATTTCCTTCATGGAATACTGCGTGGTGCTAAGGAGCTCCTTGGCACGCTCAATCCTAAGCTTAGTAAGATAATCTATGAAATTCTCACCGGTACTCTCTTTGAAAATGCGGCTCAAATAGTACGAACTGATATTAACCGCCATGGACACGTCGTCGAGCGTGATGTTCTTCGTGTAATTGGCCTCGATGTAGGCCTTGGAAGCCTCAACCACATCATTGGAGCTCTCCGTCTTCTTATTGGAAATGCTCGTGCTGGAGAAAATAACCCTATCCTTAAACCACTCCCACAAAGAATCCGCGTCGGTCGCCTCCATAACCCTGGGGAGGTAGTCGCGACGATCTTCCATCTTGTAGGTCATGCCGTTTTCGTAAGCAAGTGTCTCGGCTCTTAGTGCGAACTCAAGCACTTTAAGTCTCGCATCCATAATATCTCTCGTGCGAATCCACTCAAAGAAATCGCGCGCAACACTCAGCGCCGCCTCAGTACGTCCCTTGGCGATTTCCTCAAACAGCTTTAACTCAAGCTCAATCGGGTAGTCGCCGGTGTAAGCGCATCCGATAGGAAGGTCGTCCGCGTGCGCCAGCGTATTCGTAGTAATAAGAAGCGCGTTCACCGCATCTCTGTAGGAATTGTCCATACGGGAGAGCTTGTTGACCTTACCGATACCCACTCTGAAGGCGATATCGGTAGTGTGACTTAACTTATGTATCATCTCACGGGCGTTGGTAATTACGCTTACGCGCTCCGCATAATCCATTTCTTCATATTCGCAAGGCACCAACACCGCAATCTTATTACCCATAACGGAACCCACGATTCCGTTAAAATAAAGCTTTATGTACTCGCGAATTTCTCTGTAATTCTGCTGTAACTTGACACTCGAGCCAAGGGCGTTGGTCATGTGGTTGCCTTCTTTGGCATCGCCGGATACGAGAACCATCATGTATGCGTTCTCAGCGTGAATGTCGAGCATTGTCTTGTAATTGTCTATATCTTCGTCGAAATATTCGTGGAAAAGAATGTTGTAAATCAGACCGTTTTCAAGGATGGGCACAACGGTCTCGAGTTTTTCTTTGACCAGTAAGTCGTTGGAGCGACGGTTCTTCTCTTCAGTAACCATGTTCATGGCTTTCCTGATGGCTGCAATGATACGGGTGCGCTCCATGGGCTTTGTGATGTACTCGATGGCGCCAAGCTTCATGGCTTCCTTGGCATAGTCGAACTTGTCGTAGGCGGACATTACTATGAAAATTACGTTGTCATTGGTCTTTCTTATCTCCCGCATGGCATCGATACCATTGATGCCGGGCATCTGAATATCCATAACGGCAATGTCGGGTCGGAAGCTCTCGGCAAGCTCTATGACGTTTCGGCCGGTCTTGGCGTATTCCACGCGGCACTCGTCGCCGAATTCCTTCTGAATTATGAACTTAAGAGAGTCGATTACTATGCCTTCGTCGTCGGCAAGCATTATTTTATACATCGCGTTTCTCCTTGATGTCTAGGTAAATGGTGAATCTTGAGCCCTTGCCGGGGCCGTCGCTTTCTATCGAAAGAACATCGTCCGTTCCCGCAAACAGTTTAAGTCTCGCGTAAACGTTGTCCATTCCTATGCCGTTTGAATCTTTCTTTTCATCGGAAACCGGGCGGCCGTTTCTGAGTCTGTCGATGGTTTCTTCATCCATGCCAATGCCGTTGTCCTCGATTCTGATGCAGGCGGTGTCGTCCATGGCATAGACACTCATCTTGATGCGTCCCTCGCCCATCATCTCGCGGATGCCGTGGTTGACGCAGTTCTCGATAATAGGCTGCAGAATCATGCTGGGCATCTCTACATTAAGAAGGGAATTGTCCACTTCTTTCTCGTAATGAATGTCGCCCGAGAATCGCACGTTTAATATGTAAATGTAATTGTCTACAAGTTCAAGCTCCTCGCCGATGGTAACGGTTCTGGTGCCCTTCTTAACGTTATACCTGAAGAACTCCGCCATAATCTGCACGTACTCGTAAGTCTTGTCGGCGCCCTCCATCATGGCAAGCTGCGCGCCCGCATTAAGTGTATTAAAAAGAAAGTGCGGATTAATCTGCGCCTGCAGATACTTAAGCTGAGCGTCCTTAAGGTGGGTCTCCATCATGAGTTCTTTTTCTTTTAACTGGCGCTCCGTCTCGGCGCTCTCGCGCATCTTCTCGATGTATTCCTGAATGCTGACCACCATCTTGTTGAAGGCCTTCGTAACGACACCGATTTCGTCGGAAGAGTTAACGGGCAAGGTAGAAATCTCAAAGTTACCTTTCGCAACTTCATCCGCCGCACCGGTAAGGGAACGAAGCGGTCTGATAAGGTTGGACGTAAGCTTAAGAATAAGGAGCGTACTTGTAAAAATAACAACTATCATGATGAGGTTGCCCGCAACTTCGAATCGTCTGAAGGCGTCGAGCATCTCGCGGTAGTTCGCGGAGTTTTCTTTGAACTGCTCGTTGTTAAGACTGTATATGTAAGTGTTTATGTAGCCGTAGAGCTTGGTCGCTTCTTCGTAACGGGAACGATACTTCTCGACGTTACGGCCACGCTTGGCGTCGATGGTCTGGCCGACTTCCTGCAGGTACAGCGTCGACATTTCCTTAATCGAGCGTTCCATGCGGCCGAGCGTACTGCCGGTGACCTTGTCGTTTAATTCATCGACCAAATCCATAAAATTCTGCGATCTTCTGTAGTAGTTCTCAAGCGAGTCGCTGGTCTTGGTGCCGAGGTACTCCACCATACTGTCCTGCACCGACTTAATGGATATCGATATTTCGTTGAGCTGAAGGTTCGCTTTATAAACGTTATCGATCTTGTCGGACATGTTGTTCATCGCCACCAAAAGGACGATGTTAATCACGAACACAAGCATGTTAACCGCAAGCGTGATACCTGTCAGTTTGATTCTTAAAGGGAGGTTGCGTAACTTATTCTTCATTCTGCGCCTCCCCCATGTATTCCGCCACGTTCTTTTTATTAATTACGTAGCTGTCTACCGCCGAATACTGGCTGGTGTTGCCCAGTTCATAATACTCGGTAAGCGCATCGATGCAGTACTGTCCCAGCTGCTGGGTATCAATGGACAAGGTCGCGTAAATAACGTCTCGCTCAATGCCCTTCAAAATTGCCTCGGAATCGTAATAACCGAGGATATTTACAAATCCTACCTGGTTGTAGTCGACTACGCCCTGGTAGACGCTGTTGGTTTCGTTCTCATTAAGACACACCACGATATCGGGTATGTTGCCCGGTCCCTGCAAAAAAAGGTTTCTGACAGACTCTTCCACAGAGAAACTGTTGGACGCATCCACCGGCACCAGTTCAACCTCGATTCGCTTATGCTTAATTGCGTCCTCGGTAGTCTCTCTGTCAATGGTCTCCTGAATACCGGCTGCAAGGACGTTCTGCCCCGAATCCTCCGAAGACGCATCCACAAGCACCGCAACTGTGATGTGGTTGCCGAGGAACATTCTTTCATTGGCCATCTTGATGATGAGGTTACCGTACTCTCGACCGAGGTTGTAGTTACCTACGCCCACAAAGCTGAGTCTCTCGGACTGCGCATTATCGTTAAAGAGCGTCACCACCGGGATTCCCCCATCGTACGCTTTATTGATAAGCTCCGTCATGCCCTCGGCCTCGCCCGCGGTAACAATAATACCGTCCACTTTCGAAGCTATGGCAATCTCCATAAGTTCCGTCTGGCTGTACTCTCGCGAAAGGTTGTTGGAAATCATCTCGACATACGCGTTGTCTTCTTTGGCCGTTTCGAGTGCAGACTCGTACACAGACTTCCAGAAAGACGACTCCGCATCGTCGGTAATCATCGCATAATATTTGTCATAAGTCACATCAGACTCGGTGCGACTCAAAGTTTTCGTATAGGAAACAAAAAAGAAAATAAGAAGACCGGTGAGCGCCACCATCACGCCGGTTATAATGAAAATCGTTATGGAATTAAGCCTTTTAAGTAAAGCTTTCAAACCGTGCCCCCACCTAAATATAATCGCTAAACATATACATTATAAAAATTCCTGCCAAAAAACACAAGAATTATCCTTTATGCTTGTCTGTTAATCAAAGTAAGCGTATAGTAACTTTTGAGAGAAAGCATGGCCGGGCAACTATATATCTCGCCATGTCAAAGAGGATTATATGAATAAAAAAATCACAACCAAACAAATCGCTATCGGCGGCGTGTTGCTCGCCATTATGATAGTAAGCATGTTCTTTAAGAACTTATCGGTTTACATCACCGGTCCCATCGTTAACGCAACCCTGATTATCGCAACCCTTACACTGGGTCTTGTGATGGGCATCATTCTTTCAATTATCGCTCCCATCGCATCATTCTTAATCACAGGTTCACCCATCGTAGCAGCCGCACCTTTCCTGATGATTCCCGCCATTGCACTCGGCAACATCATCATGTGCGTATGCGTATACGTATTCTACAAGAACATCAAGAATAAACTCGCCATCGGCCTTCCCGTCGGCCTCATCGCAGGTTCCGTTTTGAAGGCACTTTTCATGGGTGCCGTAATTTCCAACTTCATCCTTGTGCGCTTCGTGAACCTTCCCAAGCCCGAAATGATTAAAGTAGCTCAGAAGACTTTCTCCATCACCCAGCTCTTCACCGCTTTAATCGCTTCCGCTTTCGTATATGTTATCTGGCTTGCCGCAGGCAAGTTCCTGGTAAAAGAAGCTCAGGAATAATAGTAACTGTCAGGCGCCGACTTAGGTCGGCGCTTTTTTATTGCACGGGAGATTTTGCATTCTCTATAATGCTGTGGTAATATAGGTGAGGTTAGAAACTTGGATTAAGGGGATATGATTAAGACATGAAGAATAAAGAGTTAATAAGAACGCTTAAGTTCGTGCTTTTTTCGGCATCGGCGGGGCTTATTGAGTTTGGATGGTTTTCGTTGCTGACTGCAGTCACGGATTGGAGCTATTGGCCGAGGTATCTGATTGCGCTTGTGTTCTCGGTGCTTTGGAACTTTACGCTTAACAGGAACTTTACTTTTAAGTCGGCAGGTAATGTGCCGATAGCAATGCTTAAGGTATTTCTGTTCTATCTGGTGTTTACACCGGCATCGACACTCCTTGGCAATTATCTTGCTGAGAATAGAGGCTGGAACGACTTCCTCGTAACTGTACTTAACATGGGCCTTAACTTCGTACTTGAGTATCTGTACGACAGATTCTACGTATTCGGCCCCACTATTGACACAAAAGTTAATACTGTTCATGAAAACTAAGTTAAACCACGCGGCTTCCGCGTGGTTTTCTTTATTTTCCCGGTCAATAATTCATGCTTTATCCCAATACGAAAAAATTTCCGAATTGGGATAAATTGCACCGCATGGAAGCAAAAAGCCACCACAAAAAACACTAAAGGCGCCGCACACCAATGCGACGCCTTTTTATGCCTTTATGCCGGACAGCGGTTCCAAGCATTACGCTCTCAAAACTGCTCCGTACTTGTCTGAAAGATTCTTAAGAATGGTGTCTACGAATCCGTCAATCTTCTCCTGGGTGAACTCTTCGTCACGGGGAGTGAAGACTACGGAGAATGCCATACTCTTCTTGTCGGCACCAAGCTGTGCGCCTTCGTAAAGGTCGAAGAGCTCGATGTCGGTGATGTATTCGCAGGACTCCTTGATTGCGTTCTCAATCTGAGCGCAGGTGAGAGCCTTGTCCATTACGAAGCAGAAGTCACGCTTCTCGACAGCGAACTTGGGAAGCGGAATGAACTTTCTGTCCTTGCCGTAGTACTTGGTAAGAGCCTTCAAATCGATTTCAGCAACGTAGCTGTCCACTCTCATGTCAAGCTCGTCACGAATCTCGTAAAGCACCTGTCCGAGGTAACCGATTTCTACACCGTCACAAAGAATCTTAGCGGTTCTGTAAGGGTGGAGGAAAGTCTTCTGAGCAGCTTCGTACTCGAAGGTAACATCAAGTGCTGCAGCCACTGCATCTACAAGTCCCTTCAGGCTAAAGAAATCTTCTCCTTCACCAAATACACCGATTGCAATGGTCTCACGCTCGTCGGGATACTCTTTGAGAGGTAAGTCCTTGGCGATGAACTTGTTGCCGAGTTCGAAGATTCTGCCCTCGAGGATAGCGTTCTTTTGATTGCGCGCCATAGCGGTAATCATCTGAGGCGCAAGAGTCGTACGCATGAGTGACAAATCCTTGTTGATAGGATTGATAAGCTGAATCGCATGTCTCTCGGGTGCGTCAGCGGGAAGTCTTAACATGTCGAGGTCGGAAGGGCTAAAGAAAGAGTAATGAACTCCTTCGAATGCTCCTTGCGCGCAAAGTGCGTTCTTAATCTTAAGCTCGGTCTTCTGACGAAGGTTGTAACCGCCGCTTGTAACCTGAGCTGTGGGAATGAAGGTAGGTACGATGTGATCGTAACCGTACATTCTGATAACTTCCTCGGCAACGTCCTGATATGTAGCCATATCCTCGCGGTATGCGGGAACATGAAGGGTCAAATCGTCACCGTTTAATTCGGGCTTGAAATCAAGATTGGTGCAGATTCTTACGATGTCTGCATCGGGAACCTTGATACCGAGTACTCCGTTAACCTTGGCTACGCTTGCTTGTAACTTAAAAGGCTCGATAGAGTTGCCGGTGTTAACGTCGAATCCGGTAGAAGAAACCTTACCGCAACCAAGCTCCTCAACAAGATGAAGGGCTCTCTTCATAGCCATAACGGTGGTGTACTCATCGACACCCTTGGAGAATCTTGCACTTGAATCGGAGACCTGACCGAGAGCCTTGGAGCTCTTACGGATGTTGTCGCGCTCGAACTTAGCTGACTCAAACATAACTGCGGAAGTGGTATCGAGGATTTCTGAATTGAGACCGCCCATGATACCTGCAAGAGCAACAGGCTTCTTACCGTCGCAGATTACGAGGTTGCTTGAGTTAAGCTCGAATTCTTTTTCATCAAGTGTAACAATCTTCTCGCCGTCAGCCGCGCGACGAACATTGATAGCGTCGCCTTCAAGATATGCATAGTCAAAAGCATGCATGGGCTGACCGAGTTCCTTGAGCACGTAATTGGTGATGTCTACCATGTTGGAGATGGAGTTGCAGCCTACAAGAGCGAGGCGTCTCTTCATCCATGCGGGAGACTCGCCGATTTTAACGTCGTATACATAGTGAGCGGTGTAGCGGGGGCAGATGTCCTGAGCTTCAACCGTTACCTTGAAATCTTTCTTAACATCGGTCTCGGTGTAGTCGAGAGCGGGTGCCTTAAGAGGCTTCTCGAGTACAGCCGCAACTTCTCTTGCAAGACCGAAGATGCTCTGGCAGTCGGGACGGTTAGCGGTGATGGATACATCGAAAATCCAGTCATCAAGTCCGAGCAAAGGCTTAACATCGCTTCCGGGAACAGCGTCGCCGGGAAGCACAAGTAATCCGTTGTAGCCTGCGCCGGGGTACATATCTTCGGTAACACCGATTTCAACACCTGAGCAGAGCATGCCGAAAGAATCATATCCGCGAAGCTTACCTGCATTGATGGTCATAACGCCTTCTACGGTAACGTGATCCTTGGCAGTTGCGTAAACGGTAGCACCTACAAGTGCAAGGGGGAACTTGCCGCCTGCCTTAACATTGTCGGCACCGCAGCAAATCTGAAGTGTGCCGTGCTCGCCCGCATCAACGGTGCAAAGGTGAAGGTGTGTGCCTTCGATAGCGTCACAAGTCTTAACAAGACCTACAACAACGTTGCTTACGTCGTGACCTACTTCGTATTTTTCTTCCACCTCAAAGCCGCATGAGAAGAGCTTCTCCTCAAGCACATCGGGGGAAACGTCTATATCTACATAATCTTTTAACCAACTAAGGGGTACTAACATATCACATTTCCTCCTTTCTAGTCATCGAGCTGATCCAACACGCGAAGGTCGGACTCGAATAATAATTTAATATTGTTAATGCCGTATTTAAGCATTGCGATACGTTCGATACCGATACCGAAAGCAATACCGCTGTATACATCTGAATCGATGTGGCAGTCTTCAAGAACTTTCTTGTTAACTACGCCTGCGCCGAGTACCTCTATCCAGCCGGTACCCTTGCAAAGCTTACATCCCTTGCCCTTACACTGGAAGCAGCTTACGTCTACTTCAACGGAAGGCTCTGTGAAAGGGAAGTATGAAGGACGAAGTCTGGTAGTAGTGCCTTCACCGAAAATCTTCTCAACGAATACGTTAAGCATACCCTGAAGGTCGCAAAGTGTGATGCCCTTATCAACTACAAGTCCTTCCATCTGGCTAAACATCGGTGAGTGAGTGGCATCATCATCCGAACGGAATACCTTACCGGGTGAGATAACCTTAATGGGAAGCTTGCCCTCTTCCATTACGTGAATCTGACCTGCAGAGGTCTGAGTACGCAAAAGAAACTCGGGCGACAAATAGAAAGTATCCTGCATATCTCTTGCGGGATGATTGTCGGGAATGTTGAGTGCGGTGAAGTTGTAGTAATCCGTCTCAATCTCGGTACCTTCATAAACGTCAAATCCCATAGAACCGAAGATATCGACAATCTGGTTCTTAACCTGGGTGTTGGGGTGAAGGTTTCCCTTCGGACGCATCTTGGCGGGAAGGGTCACGTCAATCTTCTCGCTTTCGTAGCGCGCCATCATTTCTTTCTCTTTAAGCTTGGTCTCAAGAGCATCAAACTCGCCCTGCGCCCAAGTCTTAATCTCGTTAACTTTCTTACCGTACTCGGCCTTAAGTTCATTGGGAATCTTACCCATCTCTCTCATGAGAGTGCCGATCTTACCGGTCTTTGAATCCATTAAGCCCTTGCGATATTCAAACGCTTCCTTGGAGTTTGAAAGCGCCTTGAGGCCTTCGGATACTTCTTGCTTAATCGCCGCAAGTTTCTCGGTTAATTCATTCAAATCAGCCATTTTAATCCTCCTCTTTAAGTACTTATCCTGCCACGAGGTATAAAAAAATCCCATGGCAACTGTTAATTGCCATGGGACGAAATTATCGCGGTACCACCCATGTTCGAGCCGACGTTATATCGTCTCGCACTCTTTGCGCCGTAATGCTGCGCTGCATCCACTTATACTCGCCGGTAGTCCGGAAAGCTTTCGTGAAAAGCTCCGATGTTGAAATTCATATATGCCTTCTGCCATGACGCTCTCAGCCGGTGACGTCACTCTCTGACGACTCTGAACATATACTACTTACGCATCTTCATTGCTTCTTTGGATTATAACCTTACTAAAATAATAAGTCAACACCTATTTCCTAAGCACCACGCTGGTCTGGGCGGGAATCGTAACCTTGCTGCCCTCAATCGTCGCATCAAGCCCGTCGACACCGATTGAAGCCGCAACAGTTGTGAACGCATCCCCGGTCACCTTAGACAAATCAAGCGTCACGCTGCTTCCCGACGTATTGTGAAGCACGCACACCTTCGTGCCCTGATATTCTCCGATGAATCCGCCTGCCTTAGTATCGGCAAAAGAAAGCGGTTCGTAAGTCCCCAGGTACATCTCGGGGTTGGCACGTCTTATCATGATAAGGCGCTTGTAATAGTTGTAAAGACTGGTCTCGCTCAAAAGCTGGTCGTTAAGCGTGCCGTTGGTCTGAAGCTTCACATCGTAGTCGGAACCCTTGGGATCCTTAACGGTATCATCGTCACCCCAGAGCATCGCAAGTCTGCGGTTGGCATCGGTGTTGGCGCCGCCTCTTGAACCCTTCATACCGATTTCCTCACCATAATAAATGAAAGGCGAACCGGGACCGAGAATATAGAGATTGGCCGCAACCTTGGCAAATCCGCCTGTATTCTGCAGGAAGCCCGCCGCTCTGTCGGTGTCATGATTGGCTATGAAAGGTACAATCATAGCATCCGAGTTCTTTTTCTCAATATTCTTAACGTAGTGGTCTACGTATTTAACGTATTTGTTGACGTCGCCTTTCTTGGCAGCCTCGGCGATGTAGCCTTCGGTCTGGGACATCGTGAAGTTGAAGCAGTTAAGCGCAGGCTCGTACTTGTCGGTAACCGTGTCTGAGTCCCATACTTCAGCAACGGTGTAAATGTCGGGCTTAATCTTCTTAAGTTCGCTCATGAAGTCAAGCCAGAACTCTGCATTCTTGGTCTCGTCGCCGTAGTAAATGTACTTGGCGGCGTCGAATCTGAAGCCGTCCACGCCCACCTCTTCAAGGTAGAATCTTGCTATCTTAAGAAGCGTCTCTTTAACGTGCGGATTATCGTAGTTAAGCTCGGGCATGTCTCCCGAGAAGTTGCACTCATAGTACCAGTCGGAAGCGGCTATCTTCTCAAATCTTCTGCCCGGCACGGGTTCTTTCTCACAAGTGTAGAAATCGTAGAACTCCGAAGAAGTATCCTCCTGCCTGCGAGCGGTACAGAACTTCTTAAACCAGTCGTTTTCCTTACTTGAGTGGTTCATGACAAAGTCAATAATAACCTTCACGTCACGCTCGTGAGCCACTTTCACAAGCTCCTTCAAATCTTCCATCGTACCGAATTCGTCGTCGATGGCAAGATAATCTGCCACATCGTACTTGTGGTAGCTCGGCGACTCCATAATGGGTGAAAGCCAGATTCCCTCGATGCCGAGGCTCTTTCCTGACTTCACGTCGCCGTCGTTAAGATAGTCAAATCTGTTGATAATTCCGCGTAAGTCCCCAAGACCGTCACCGTCGGAGTCGGAAAAAGAACCTACAAATATCTCATAGAAAACTCTGTGGTTGTCTTCTCTTGCCACTTCTACCGAAGAGTCGAAGTTGACGTCTGTCACCACATATTCTTTGGCATCCTCTTCGGGCTCTGTAACCGCCGGAGTCTTGCCGCATCCTGTCATCATAACCATAACTAAAGCCATTGCCGCTACGGGCATCCTTTTCTTAATCACTTATAACCTCCGTAAAAGAAAGGGCAGGTAACTGACCTGCCCCCTGAAAAGCCTGATAAATTAACCTTTAACGGCACCGCCCGTAACGCCTTCAACATAGTACTTCTGAAGGAATAAGAACAGTATTGTAACGGGTATTGCCACCACAACGCCGCCGGCACAGAACATAGTGTACTTACGGCCGATAGCATCGGGCGCCAGCCATGTGAAAAGACCTACCGCAGTGTTCATACCGCTGGGTTCGTTAAATGCTACAAACTTGGCAAATACGTAGTCTCCCCAAGGTCCGAGGAAAGCGGTCAATATCGTATAAATTACGATGGGCTTGGCCAAAGGAAGAATCATCTGTATAAATACCTGAAGTCTCGTCGCACCGTCAATTCTTGCAGCTTCGTCAAGTGACATGGGAATCGTATCAAAGAAGCCCTTTGAAATGTAATAACCCATACCCGAAGCGGCACAGTATACAAGTATCAAACCGAATACCGCATTGCTCTTGGTAAGACCCATATCCGCAAGTACGCGGTACAGAATAATGATACCGAGGATGCCGGGGAAAAGTCCCAATACCAGCATAAATCTCATAAGGAAATTACGCATCTTAAAGCGGAATCTTGAAAGTGTATAACTCATGCACAATACGATAATCGTCTGGAGCACACATACCACAAGCGCAATAAGAAAAGTGTTCTTATACCAGTCTACGAAACTGCTGTCGAGTAACGCCTTATAGTTATCAAGTCCCCACTTCTGAGGAATAACATATCCTACCTGCCATGTAGATTCTGTTCTGAATGACTGGAACACTATGCAAAAGAATGGAGCCAGCCATATTATGCTCATTATGATGAGGATGATGTAGATAATTGTATTGCTGATTGTTCTTTTGGCACTCATGCCAAGTCCGTGTTTTTCTTGTTTCATCATGCAAAATCCCCCTCATTCTTATTGGAACCCAGTCCGTTATAGACAATCAAGGTGATGGTCGAAACTATAACGAAGATTACGATACCGATAACAGAAGCCATGTAGTAAGAAGCCTCTGTACCCTGAGTTAACTTAAAGAGCCAGGTGATAAGTAAGTCTGTATGACCTACGCCTCCGCCGACCGCTGTAGCCTTGGAATTGCCCGGGCCGCCGCCGGTGAGGAAGTAAATAACACCGAAGTTGTTCATATTGCCCGTAAAGCTTGTAAGTAAGTAAGGAGCCGTTACAAAAAGCATATAGGGCATTGTGATGTATCTAAACTGCTGGAAGGGATTGGCACCGTCGATACGAGCCGACTCGTACAAATCCGCAGGAATATTCATAAGAATACCGGTTGCGATAAGCATCATATAAGGGATACCTATCCAAATGTTAATAACTACGACAAGGATTCTTGCATAAAGCGGAGTGCCCCAGAAATCAATGGGAGCCTGAGTCAACGGTCTGTATACCTTTTCGCTTATCAGTACACCTCCGTCCTTAAGCCCATATTCCTTAACAAAAGCTTCCAATTCGTTACCTTTAAGATAAGAATCCAGCGTTTTGTTTTCTTTTAATGTGTACTTTGCTTTCAGCTTTTCATTTTCTTTAGCCGCAAGGTTTGGTGTTTCACCATTTAAAACGCTTGTCAGCGACTCGGCTGTAAGCTCCAGTTTTTTACCCTTTTCAGGCGATACCGAAATACCGGTATGTGTATCAACATCCACATAATATACCGTCTGACTCTTGGTAAAGCCGTTCGTCATCAGTAAACCGTTTATGATACCGGTCTTATCAAACATCTTTGAAACGTACATAAGTGAAATAAACTGAGGAATGGCTATTGTCATAACGAGGATGGTACGCCATAACTTTTTAAAGCGAATACCCTTCTTGTTAATCATCATTGCAACAAGGATACCTAAAATGTAGTTCGTAAATGTTGCAAGAATAGCCCACACAATGGTCCATCCCAAGATGCTCATGAATATCTTGAAATAAGAACCCGTGCCGCCGTTTGAAGAAAACAGCGTTTTAAAATTATCAAAGCCTACCCAGTGGAAAAGGCCCGTAATATAACCGTCATGAGCTCCGTCGTAATTGGTGAAAGCGACAAGAATCATGAATACTATCGGTAGGAAGGAAAAAAGAAAGATTCCAAGACACGGAAGGCTTAACAAAGTCTTGTAGAACTTCTCGTCCACAAGTGACTTAAGGTCATCCTTAAACTTATCAACCTTCTGTCCGTTTTTCTTTTTCATCTCTGCGGTGTATGACATCTTAACGCTTGTCATAAGAGTATATACAACCGCCAAAATCAGGAAAAGCGTAAGTACGCCGTACAAAAGAATCTTGAATGAATTGTCGTGATAGACTGTTACGTACTGATCGTAAAAAGAATCGTATTCTTTGGCCGGTCCCTCAAGTCCCAGAGAGGGAAGCATGGAGACCCAATAAATTCCGTAATTAATCATGTACCAGATGAACAATGCTTCAAATCCGAGAAGCATAACGCCTCTTGCTATCTGGCCTCTTACAAAGCAGCCCAGTCCGAAAATCGGAGCGGAAAGCTTGGTAAATATGTCCCCCTTTATAAAAGCTTTTGCAAAAGAAAGCCCATTGCTGTTTTTCTTTTTCTTCTCACTCTTTCCCATATCGTGCCCTCTCTTAAGCGGGATTAAAGTCTTTTGGGTTGGGGAGTATTTCCCCAACCCTCATAAAGACTTGCTATTATTTCAATAATAATTATTCGATGGTAACCAAACCTGTTGTGGAGTCGAAGGTTACAGTGTAGGTGCCTGCATTTTCAACGATAATGTTACCGCCGTCCAATACGCCGTCTGCACCGTAGTTACCGTCAGGTGACCAATCGTGTGCTGTTCTTACCTTAAACTCTGCGCCTGCTGCAAACTCAACATTTTCAAGTTTGTAAGTGGTTCCGTCATCCTGGATTTCCATTTCGAAATCGGTATCCCAGTTAGAACCGTTAACCTGTCCGATAAGTGCCCAACCATAGTAGCTGGTCTTCTCAAGAGAAATGGTAGCGGACTTAAGGTCTGCTGCGGGAGTAAACTTAACAAAGTAGTAACCGTCAGCTTCTGCCTTGCAGTTATCGCTTGCATTGAACTCACCGTTAGCACCGAAGTTAACTTCCCAGCCGCCGCCCTGGCGTACCTTGAATTCATCGCCTGCTGCGAACTTAATAGGCTCTGAGTAGTATACGGGATCGCCTGCTTCAGCAATAGCCTTCATGGGGATATCGGTGCCCCAGTTGTCACCATTCATTCCGCCGATTACAGAGAAAGCTTCTGCCTCATCCTGAGTTACGTTAAATACTGCATTGATTGCATCGAAGTATGCCTGGTTGATAGCCTGTAATTCAGCATCGGTACCGTTTGAATCCTTAATGGAAGTAGCGATAGCCTTTGCGATGTCCCACCACTTACCGTGTACGGAACACTGTGCCTTAGCATAATCGGACTGAGCTGCAAGAGCTGTAAGACCGGGATCTGCCTTAACTGCATCGGATTCAGCCGCAACCTTGTTGGAAGGACCGAACTTAGCGGTTTCAAATCTTTCTACCTGGCACTTCTCGCCTGTTAAGTACTGAGCGAGCTTAGCAAGGCAAGCGCCCTTAGCGGGATCTGCCTGAGGCTTAACGCCCATCATCTTACCGCCAAAGAAAGAACCAATCTGATAATCCTTACCGTCGATGTTGTAGGTAGGAAGCTTAGCGGAACCAAGGTTCTCGCCTAAGATGCTCTGAGCAACTTCTGTCTTCCAGGGACCTGTAACAACAACTGCTGCAGGGATACTTGCTTCAAACTGTTCAGCTTCGGAAGAGCCGTTCCAAACGCCTGAAGAGATGATCTTGTACATACCCTTAGCTGCGATAAGACCCTTATCGGAATTGAAAGTATCGTTAACGGAGATGAACTCACCGTCATCATCTGTAACCCATGTAGAGTCACAACCTACACCAAAGTAGAAACCTGCATCATAGAAACCGTTCTCAAGGTCATAGCAGAAAGTCTTGCCTGATGCCTTACAAGCTTCGATAATGCCTTCAACGGTCTTAATCTGCTCGTCGGATACGACTCTCTTGTCGTAGAAGCAGAAGTAACCGTTATCGGAAGTCATGGGATATGCATAAATAGCATCACCGGAAGTAACAGCTGCAACAGTACCTGCTGAGTTGTTGGTGGTAACGAATTCTGCTGCCTGCTCACCGAGACGTCCGAGAGCGCCGCCCTGTACAAGACGAGCGAACTGGTCCTGTACGAAACAGAAGATATCTGCGCCTGCTTCAACGTCTGTAAGCATCTGAGTAGCAGCATCTGCTTCGGAAACGGGAACTACGGTAGCGTTAAGCTTAATGCCGTCTGTATTGGTCTCGTTAAAGTCTTTAATCTGTTTCTCTGTGAGTTCCTTAATTTCATTGGCAACCCATACGGTAATGTCAAACTCACGTGATTCGGTAACTTCGCCGCCGCTCTTGTTGGAGCTTGTGCTTGTACCTGCTTCCTTCTTGCCACAGCCTGCCAAAACTGACATAACCATTGCTAAGCAAAGAAGGACTGCTAAAATTTTCTTTTTCATTTAAATCCCTCCATCTGAGTAATTTTCGACTAACGCAATAATTGCGCAATAGGTCGTCCTTACAAGAAAAATTTTAGGTTTTTTTGTGCAAAATGTCAATACGGGCATATTTCATATAATTATCTTTTTCTTTTTATGCATTATTACGAAACTCTACGAAAATTTATATTCCCCTCCTTGTCCGATTTTCGAAATATGCGTACCGAATTTTGAACAATATAAAAGGCCACACCAACCTAAGGTGGTGTGACCCCATAATCCTATGTAGTTCTTAAAGCATGTTACTGCTCTAATTTCTTCAAAGCTTTCTCTGCGCTCTGGGCGTGCCAGGTGCCGGGGAAAAGCTCTACAACCTTGTTAAAAGTAAGCTTCGCGTCTTCGTTCTTGCCGGCTGACTGATAAGCCATACCGAGGTAATAAAGCGCATCCTTGTGAGTAGCGTCGAAGTACACGGCGCCGGTAAAGTATGCGATGGCGTCCTCGTACTGACCGTCCTTGTATGCCTTGAAGCCGTCATCGTAGTAAGACTGGCATACCTGCGGGCCGATAACGGTCTTAAGTGCCGCATACAGTCTCTTGTAGTTCTCACTGGTGTCGTCGGTCCAGTTCTGCTCGTCTACTTCCTTAATATAATCGGCTACCTCTAAGAAGCTTTCGGGATTCTCAAGATAGATGGCCGCTGCCTTAAGGAGATTCTCCATGGACTGGAGTGTGCCCTCGGTACCTGCGTAAGCGCCGAGTGTCTCGTTAAGGGTTGCGTTCTTTTCATTGGCATCGCTAAGCTTCTGCTCGAGTTCGGATGCATAGATGTTCTTGGCATCGAGCTGATTGGCGATTGCTTTGATCTCGTCCTGGGCTTTCATGCGCTCGTGATTCAAGCGTCCCGGGAATACGGTAAGCATCATGGCCGCAGCGCCGATTGCTATACCGAAGAGTATGTTGAGAACGGTGTTGGAACCTTTCTTTTCCTTAATGCCGAGGGGACGAATGATAAGTTCATTGCCCTCTACATAAGAAGTGCTGGCGGGTTCTTCATCGCCCTTTTTCTTACGTTTCTTACCGCCCTGCTCTTCTTCGGGATTGAGAAGTCTCTCGACCTCAGCCTCGTAACGAAGAGTGGTAAGGTTATTGACATCTATTACCTTGCACTTATCAAGCTCGCGCTTGGCAAGTTCGGGTCTCTTGGCCTTTAAGTAGCAAAGTGCCAGAAGCTGATGAGCTCTCACAAAATTGGGATTGGTCTTGAGTACGCCTTTAAGCTGGATAACAGCCATGTCGATGCCGTCCTCGCTCTGGCAGTACTCCAATGCTTTGTTGTATTTCTTGATGGCGTCGTTAAGATCGTCGAGCTTGGCAGTGTTAGACTGCACCATGTCGAGGTAATCGGCAGCCATGTTTTTCTTGGCCTTGAGGTTCTTGCTGATGACCCATTCGCATAAAGCAGCGGTAACCTCTCCCATCTCGAAATATACAAGACCCAAAAGGTTGCGGGCTTTGATATTGTTCTTATTAAATTTAAGACTCTGTCTTAAGGATACGATTGCGCCGGATAAGTCTCTGACTCTGGCCTGTTCAAGTCCCCGGTTGTAGAAGTAATTGGAAGTCCTGATTATCTTCTTGTAAAGGGCAACGTCGACGCCGCAGTTGGTGCAGAAACTGTGCTCGGACAATTCGCATCCGCAGTTGTAACATCTCATGGATTAATTGTCCTTATCTTCCTTAATAATACGAATGAACAGATCCGCAACATCCGTAATGTCCTGATTGTATATGGCGTCACCCACTTCCTCGACTTCGAGGCTTGGATTAAACTTTTTTAATTCTTCTTCAAAATTGATCATGTCACGTTCCTTCTTGATAAAGGGCCTTTATCTCGCCCACAAGATAAAGAGAGCCGACCGCATAATGCATGTCGCAGTCCTTATCGCTTAAAAGTAACTTAAGCCCTTCTGCGGTTCCGCCTGCGGTAATCACCTCGCATGCACCTGCAAAAGAAGCCTTTAATCTCTCAATATCGGCAGCCCTGTAGCTGTCCAATGTACAAAGAACAATCTTCGAAAACAGTTCGCTGTCCTTAATAAGTCTCGCCACAGCCTCGACGTTCTTGTCGGAAACTGCGCTGTATAAAAGATTGCGCTTGGTTGCCTTGTCAACGGATACACTCTCAAGGAATGCGTTAATACCGTCCTCGTTGTGACCGCCGTCGATAACAAAGCGTTCGGAAATCTTCTCCATTCTGCCGGGCCATATCATAGAACGGAAACCTTCAAGGCACTTGTGCCTGTCAAGGCCGCCCGGAAGCGCTTCAGACAGAACTCTTAATGTCTCATAAGAAACCGAAGCATTCTCTGCCTGGTACAAAGCCTGTGTATGAAGACAAATTTCGACAAATCCATCATACAAAGATTGCATTGAAAAATCAATCCCCGCATCGGATGTTACTAAATTCTTAATATTTTCCCTTGATATAAAGAAAGCTTTCGAGCCCATCTCCTCCGCACGGCGCATGATTACGTCGTCAAAAGAAGCATTCTTGCTGAAATGCACCACAGGCACACCGGGCTTGATAATACCTGCCTTCTCGTAAGCGATGTCTTCCTTGGTATTGCCAAGGTACTCGCAATGATCGAGACCGATTTCGGTAATAACGCATACCTTGGGCGAAGAAATTGAATTGGTGGCATCGAGTCTTCCGCCAAGGCCCGTCTCTAAGATAATTACATCGGGGCGCTTGTTCTTAAACCACACCACCGCCATAAAAAACAAGAACTCAAAGAAAGTGGGGTGATATGCGCAGAATCCGTCCTTCTTACGCATTTCTTCCACCATTGTCTGTACATAATTAAAGGTATTTACAAATTCCCTTTCGGAAATCATTTCTTCATTAATCATGAAGCGTTCTCTCATGGAAACGAGATGAGGGGACGTAAACATGCCTACTTTAAGGCCGTTGGCTTCAAGACCTGCACGCAAATAAGCACAAACGGAACCTTTTCCGTTTGTGCCCGCAACATGCACCGTAGGTATTGTATCTGAAAAATCTCCGAGTTCCTGCAAGAATGCCTTAGTCTTCTCGGGCTCGTTCTTGGCCGTGAATTTCGGAATGTTAAGCAAATATTCCTCTGCTTGTGAATATGTCATGTAACTAAATAACTCCAATCACCGTATTAATTGACCACGATAACACTCGTAACAATGCGGCCGGCTTCGTTCTTGTAGCGCATGAAGCTGGTGTTGTTGGGTACGGGCATCTTGGTGCCTTCCACACAGATTGTTACGCCGCGGAAAATTTTTTCATTTGCAAGTATAACACTTCCTTTGCCTTTTTCAATAATTTCCGCCAAAAGTTCTTTTTCTTTTTTTGCTTTATCGAGTGCTTCGAATAATTCGTCTTTCTTCTCATTAAGCGCCATAAGGAGCTTGTCGGTGGAATCGCTGTTGATATCCTTGCCGAGACGCTTCTGGCGCACAATCTCCGTCATCTTCTCAACAAGCTCGGAGAGAGCCTTCTGAGAATCGGTTTCTTTCTGGAAGGATTCAACGTATCTGTTGTAGTCTTCCTCTGAATAGCCACTGGCCACAAAGGTCTTGGTCTCGACTTCGTTACCTATATTAACTGCGCTGACACCGCGAAGTCCGCGCACGGAACCTCCGAGTATAAGGCCGTTCTTGCCTTCCGCAATTACCTTGTTGCCGGCATAAACGTTGGCATTGATAAAAGAATTGGAACGGATGTCGCCACCCGCTTCAACATTGGCGTGCTCGATAAACTCTGCGGAAACGTTGCCGCGTGCCACAATGTGGCCCTTCTGGTTGCCCTGAATTCCGCGCGCAAGCACTATATCGCCACCCGCATATACCTCGGCAGCTTCCACAACACCGTCTATTGTAACGTTTCGGCTGGCACGTACCACAACGCCGGTTCCCACGTTACCTTTAATATGAATATCGCCAAAAAACTCTACCTTACCGGTAGTAAGGTCTACGTCACCCTGAATTTCGTGAACGTTCTTAATGTCAATGTGACCGTCCACGTAATCTATCTTACCCGAAACTGTAGCGTAGTACTCGTCGGGGTTCTTTTCATTGGAAATGCCGCGGCCTCTCAAAGCTGGCAGGTCTCTGGAAGCCTTGGTCTGAATCTCCTTGCCCATTACGTCAAATCCGTTCTTGCAGCCGATGGCGTGATGATAAATTGCAATAAGAGAACCTTCCTGAACGTTGGTAAGACTCGACATGGAAGCATAGTCAACCGTGCCGTCTTCTCTTATGGCGGGCTTTCTCTTATCTGAAGTGTCAAAGAAAAATTCATAGTAACCGTTCTGGCCCTCGATGGGTTCAATACCCTGAGCCACCAGAATCTCGCGTCCGTACACGCCTTTCCTGGCAATGGCGGCGATATTGGAGGTGTGATAACCCTTTACAACCTTATTCTCAACCAAAAACTGCATAATAAGGTCACGGTCGTACTTATCCTTGCCTTCCGCCGGCGGATAAAGAAAGAGCCACGCTTTCATGCCGTCTTCGGCCACGTGAACATAAGAGCCGTTCTTAATACAATAAGGACACTCTTCCTCTAACTGCGCCTTTGTGTCTTCGTGCGGGTCCAGCATTTTTTCTTTTTCCATTCCCTTAAGCATCTCGTCGAGATTTGCAAGGGATTTCAAAAGGTCCTCAGCCAATGTCGTTACCTCCCGTGACGGGTAATATTGTAAAGTTGCATGGTCACAACTCTACGCCTTTACCATATCATTTTTATATTATCAAAGAAGCAAATACTGTTCAAGAAAAAAGATAAATTGTGTTCAATTCAAGTGAATTTCGGGTAATTGTCGCGCATCAAACTATTTGTTAATAAAAAGAATATATAATATACAAAAATTAAAAAATCCCAAATTTCACATAAAAAAGGAGAGTTTAGATTATGAAGTTGAGAGGAATTTTACTTACCACGGCAATTGTACCGGTACTGGTCATTTGCATTTCTCTTGCGACTTACGTGTCGCTTAAGAGCAGTTCCGCTCTTATGCAAGAGAACGAAGTTGCCTTAAGAGCAACCGTTTATGCATTGAGAGACGACTACAGTTCAACCGAAGAAAACAATTATTTCATCGGCGAAGACGGTTGCCTCTACAACGGTGAAGACTGGAACATTTCCGAAGACTACAAAGTTCTCGACGAAATCAAAGAAAAAACCGGCATCATGGCAACTATTTTCTTTGGCAATACCAGATATGCAACATCCGTTACCAAAGCAGACGGCACCCGTGCGATAGGAACGACCGCGGGCGATGCGGTTGTTAATACCGTTGTTAAGAACGGTCAGGAGTATTTCGCCAAGAACGTTGACGTAGCCGGAACCCCTTGTTTTGCTTACTACATCCCTATTTATAATGTAGAGAACGGTAAAGAGGTTCCCGTCGGCATGATGTTCGCCGGCAAGCCTATGTCACAGCTTAACAAAGAAATCATGGCAATCATCAACGGTATTATCATCATGGCAATCATCATGATAGTAATCTCCGTAGCGGTTGTTACATGGGTAGCCATCAGACTCAGCAGACGTTTCGGCGCAGGTGTAGAAGTTCTTACCAAGGTTGCTGACGGTGACTTAACCGTAGATATTGATTCCGCACTTCTTAAAAAGAAAGACGAAACCGGTGATATCGCTCGAAGCGTTAAGAACCTTACCGAGAAACTCGGTGTCGTACTTAACGGCATCATTGAAAAGAGTAACGACGTTAATGATTGCGCCGAAACCCTCGGTACCGCTTCCAATGAATGCGCAAGCACAATCGATCAGGTTGAACACGCTATCCTTGAAATCGCAGATGGTGCTACCGGTCAGGCAAGCGATACCACTCAGGCAACAGAAAAGGTTATCGTTATGGGCGAGCTCGTAGAGCAGACCAATGAAAGCCTCGAGAAACTCACCAAGGTATCCGACGAAATGGAAGAAAGCGGTCAGTCAGCATCCTCAACTCTTAACAAGCTTGAGAGCATTAATGAAAAGGCCAAGGATTCCATCGAAAATATTTACCAGCAGACCATCACCACCAACGAATCTGCCAAGAAAATCAGCGAAGCTGTTAACCTTATCACTTCAATCGCCGAAGAAACCAACCTTCTTTCGCTCAATGCCAGCATAGAAGCTGCAAGAGCAGGCGAAATGGGTAAGGGATTCGCGGTTGTTGCAGGTCAGATCAGTAAGCTTGCCGAGCAGTCCAACGAATCCGCTAAGCAGATTGAAGAAATCATTACCACTCTTATGGAAGACTCCGAAAAGGCAGTTGCTACCATGGACGAGGTCAAAGAAATCATGAACAGCCAAAGCGACATGGTATCCGAAAGCGGTGAAGTATTCAAGAAGGTTCTTACCGATATTAACGTTTCAAGAGACGGTATATCAGAAATCTCCGAAAACATGAAGGAGTTAAACAAGTCCCGTCAGACAGTTACAGACATCGTATCAAACCTCTCCGCCATTGCGGAGGAAAACGCAGCAAGTACCGAAGAAACTTCGGCATCCACCACAGAAGTTTCCACAAGCGTTCAGGAAATTTCACAGAATGCTTCTCACTTAAGAAACATTTCTTCGGAACTCAAGGAGGCCATCAGCGTATTCAAGATTTAATGAATATGCGAAACACTCCGGCAATCACATAACAGGCAAAAAGCCGAAGGCCTAACGGTCTTCGGCTTCTCTGTGTCTTTTAAGCACTAATGCAGATAAAGGCTGAATGCTTGCAAACGCTTTGGTAGTTCTCAAAGGTTCCAGGCTCGCGGTATCCGCATCTATATATATATCCCATTCTCCTGAAGGAAGTACTATGAGTCTTTGCTCGGCGCCGCCGTTAAAGTACACAAGCATCTCCTCTTCTTTGTCTTTAAGCTTAAATCCCAGAAGGCCCTTGCCCATGCCGGCGCGCAGTCTCGAGATTGTCCGCTTAACATCGTAGCGGTCGGTAAGTCTTAACATTCTGTGAGCCTTCCTGAAAGCGATAAGGCCCCTGTAATACTCGTAAACGTTATAGATTATCTCATTACGTACGACATCATAATTGATTGCGTTGACTTCGTCTCCCGCGTTATAACTGTTCTCGTTAAAAGAACCGTCCGGGTTTCTCTTGGAGCGCATAAGCTCCTCACCCGCCTGAATAAAAGGCACTCCCTGGCTTAAGAACACAAATGCCGCCGCAAGCTTATTCATGCTTGCAATCTCGTCACCGGTTGCTTCGGGGCAGGCGATTCTTAATCTGTCGTGAAGTGTGTTGTTGTCATGGCAAGACACGTAATTCACCGTTCTTGTGGGGCTGTCGCACCACTTATAAAGACCGGTAAAGCACTTGGCAAGCTTTCCCTCGCCCTTAAAATTTCCTGACACAAAACCTTTCTTTTTATCAAAAACGCTGCCTCTTAACAGGTCGCGAACAGTATCGTTAAAGAAAGCAAACTCAGGCATGCTGTCCGAGTTCTTCTGCACCGCTAAGGCAACCTTTCTGTCGGTGTGGGTAGGCATATCCCAGCCTTCACCGTAGAAAATTACGTCGGGGCGCACGTTCTTTACGCGGTTAATCGCTTCGTTAATGGTATTGGCATCAATAAGACCTGCTAAGTCGAATCTGAAGCCGTCGATATGGTACTCGGTAGCCCAGTACAGCACTGAATCAACGATAAACTTACTTACCATGGGGCGCTCGGACGCTGTATCGTTACCGCAGCCGGAACCCTTGGAAGGTCCGCCCTTCTTATCGGTTCTTGAAAAATATCCGGGCACGATCTTGTTAAAAGAAAACTCAGCGGCATCCGCCACGTGATTGTATACCACATCCATAACGACGCTTATCTTATTGTCGTGAAGAGTCTTAATCAACTGCTTAAGCTCTGCAATTCTTGCAGCCGCATCATAAGCGTCCGTAGCATAAGTGCCTTCGGGCGCGTTATAGTTCTTGGGATCGTAACCCCAGTTGTAGCCCACCTCATCACTCTTCTCGTCAAGAGAAGCGAAATCATACATGGGCAGAATATGTAAATGGGTAATACCCAGTTCTTTCATATGGTTAATGCCGGAAGTTGCACCGTGAAAAGTTACGGTATCCTCCTCAGCAAGGCCGAGATACTTGCCCTTGGCAAATATTCCGGACTCCGGTGCACAGGTAAGGTCTCTGATATGGCCTTCGTATATTACGGCATCGGTTATCTCGTCCACCACGTGAGGATTCATGTCCTCTTCCCAGCCTTCGGGATTGGTGGATTCAAGGTCTATTACCATTGCACGCTCGCCGTTAACACCCACTGCGCGGGCATAAGGGTCGCAAGCCTCTACGGTCTCCCCATCTCTCTCCACAAGATAGGTATAGTAGATTCCGTGCAAATCATCATCGATAGTAAGCTCATAAACGCCGGCCTCTTCCTCTTTCATAAGAAGAGTCTCAAGGGCGTCCTTGTCCTCAACGTCGCCTGTCTTATAAAGGCGCAAAAAAACACTGTCGGCAAGAGGTGCCCACACTTTAAACGTAGTCTTGTCTTTGGTCCATACCGCACCCAAATCACGGCCGGTATAGTAGTAGTTCTTCTCCAATCTCTTAATCTTTTCTCTTAAATTACTCAATGTATTACACTCCGTGTGCAAAAATGCACGCATTACGAAACTTTACGAAACTTTTATATCATACAGTAAAATTGGTAAAATTGCAAGTAAAACAAAAGGGGCAGACTTTACAAAAAATCTGCCCTCTTTTTATTAAAGTTTATCGAGTTTCACTATTAAGCGCGCTTTTTGACAACAGAAGCTGTTGCAATCGCAGCTCCTCCGAATACTGCTGCCAGCATAAGGAATACGATAGTCTCGGTAGATGCAAAAGCACCTGTCTGAGGAACTTTGTCAAGCTGCTTCTGTGCAGGCTGTGATGCTGCGGGAGTTCCGGTTGTTCCGCTTACGGGCATTTCTACGGGCACTAATGAGAACTGTCCTTCTTTAAGAGGTACCATACCTACATCATCCGCTGTAAAGAGGCCTGCTGCGATTCCGTAAATTGTATAGTATGAACTGTCAACTGCGCCTGTGTAGTTAACATTGGCTGCCTTAACCCATCCCGATACTGCATAGTGAGGATAAGTTCCGTCATATGCGTAATGCGCAAGGAAGTTGGTAACGTTACCGAGAATCTGAATTGTCTGATTGGGCCAAACTTCAACGTTCTCTGCGTGACCTACGTTAGCAACGAGAATGCTTCCCTGTCCTGCAACATATACTTTATTGGCACCATTGGCGGTACAGTTAACGTACGCACCGTTGGTGGCTACCAAATCGCCTACTTTCTTATTAACCTTATACTCAAGCCACTGGCCGCCTGTCTGGTTGTTGCCGTTGAATACGAGGTGATCGCCGTCCTTCATGGCTTCTGCCGCCCAGCTTGCTCCGGTCCAGTAATCTACAGTGTTGTTGGAGCAATACCAGTCGCCGGCGTTGTAAGTAACATACCATGTAACGGGTCCGTCTGCATGAGATTTGATATTCGGTACCAATACCAATGTGCAAAGAAGAGCGGCACCGAGCATCATGGTCGTTAATTTCTTTAACAGTTTCATAGTTCTCCTCCTATAGGTTGCATCTTGTTTATTCTGAAGTACCTTCGTCAATCGATAAATACTTATCTCCGCTTTCAATCTCCACTGCCACTAACACGAATCTTCCCACTCCTCCGGGGAGGTGGTCCGAGCACGTGGACAATGTCACGAATCTGTCGCCAAAAGAAGCCGTAACGCCTGTATCGTAGTACGAAAGCTCCTTGACGTTATCATAGAAATCCTTGAATTCTTCCTCGGTCTCAGCCTGAAAGAACTTGTAATACTTAAAGCAGGTGTCAGTCGTATAATACACTCTCGAGCGAAACGCTGCCATAACCGCATATTTGTGTTCGCAATCCTTACCGTAAAGGTAGAGGTACGGGTGATCCTTGAAGTACGACTCATTCTCGTACTTAAGGACATCGTAGAACATTATGCCTTCAAAGTTGTGTCCGTAGATTATGAGGTTAGTGGTCATCGGATACATGGAGCTTTCCGTATCCAAGAACGGAACCCCGGCCTTGTCGTACTTCTTATTGAAGTCTTTCCTAAGATAGTACTCCTCGTCCTCAGGTGTCCACATTACCGGATAGTCTACGCAGGTATCAGGAATCTTAATCCACGCCACCATATCGTCGTTCTTAAGAAACCAGTCCTTGTAAGGATTCTCAACCGGTGCCTTCTCCTCAACCACCTTCGAAGGGTCAAAATCAGGAAGATTAAGCTCCGGCGCATCGCTGCCTGACAAAGAAACCGATGCGTCATCCTCAACTGCCTTAACCGGCTCCTGCACCACCAGCTCACGCTCCTCAAAAAGCGTTTCCGACACAGATTCCGTCTCCGGCGGAAGTATATCGGGATGGTCCCAGAACAGGAACACGCAGCCCACAATAAGGCATACCGCAAACAAAACAACCAGTATGTAAATTATTACCCGATTCTTATCTTTCACTTTGTCCTCATAAATTTACATAACTACAATTTTACTCTATCACACTATTCAAATTATGTAAACAAGAATAAAGAGAAAATGCGCATTTTTCACACATTTTCTCTTTAAACTCTGTTTTACATAATATTATTCCGTTATATCATACACTTCAACCATGAATCCGGAGTCTTCATCATAACCCCTGCTTATAAAATTACCCTCATTAAGGCTGTCAAGGTATTCCTTGATTTCTTTTTCCGTCTGCTCGTAGGGAACTCCCCTGAGCTCAGAGATTGCCTTTAGGGTATTAACCATGGAGGGCTTAACTTCCACGTATACATAATCGTAAGAGTAATAAGCTCGCTCCGATGTTTTTTGGTCAAGCTTCTTGTACTCAATGTTTATATGTGCAACGGATTCTTCTTCGGAAAATCCCGGAGTCCACAATCCGGCTCTGAGATCCGCTCTGATTGCATCACACATCTTCTTAATCTTATCGGGTGACTCTTCCGGAGTGAATCGATCGCTGTAACTGTGGGCATCTTCATGCAGCCAATATATATCATAATTCAAGTCACTGATTTCATATCCGTCATTTCCGTGAAGAATGAGTTCGATAAGGTCTTGGTCACAGGCAAAATCCCTGTACTTATCAAGAAACTCCTTATCCATATTCTTATTAAGAACAATCGGATAGTAGCGTGATAATTTTGAGCCGTCTTTAAGCTCATATATGAGATTCAGGGATCCATAGTACACGTTGTCGTCCATATAATTCTTCTGTCTGCTGATGACTACATCCTTATTTTCAAATATGTACTTATGCATGTCGATGGTCTTGCGAATGAGGTCATCATCCCTGCCTGCGACAAGCGTTACGTCATTTATGCTGAGTACGTCCACCGACTTGACTTGCTCTAACTTGGGGACTCTTCTTTCCACCCTGAATGCATCGAATTTGACACAAAGTATCATTGCCACAGTCAGGACTGCTCCGACGGCAAGGCCGGTTAAATATTTCTTTTTGAATACCTTGACAGTCTTTTCAAGAAGCATAATTCCCGTGTAGTATCCGATGGTCAATGCCACACCGAAGCACAATATTGCCATGCATACATTGATTTTGCTGTATGTAACGCCCTCCGCAAAGATATAGTAAAGAAGCATTCCGAGAAGACAGGTAACGCTGATTACATATACCGTAAGGATTACAGGCTTTAAGCATTTGGTGCTGATAACGTCGCCTGCAGCCTCGCTCTTTCTTTTGTTGTAAAGCATAAGCGAGCCTATCGCAAACACTACGCCGACTGCTGCATAAATGAGTATCCACTCATAGTGATCTAACCTAACTTCAACAAGTTCGATACCGCCATATGAATTCGGGTTCCATTCCGTGTATCTGGTATATACGTCAACTTCGGAAAGGAGCTTATAAACAGGTGTTAAGAAGCCCGTCTTGGCGCTCATGTCATACACTAAACCGTACACGAAATTGCTTACCACGAAGCTTATAATGTTCTCAAGCGCAATGCATATAAAGTTAAACGCCAGATACAACGCGGGAAGCGCCAATATATGGCCGGTAAGGTGTGCTATAAGAGTTGCAAAAGAAAAGAAGAAAAACGAATCTGCAAGCACCGCTCCTATGCACACAAAGGTCGCCATACTGAACCCGCCGCCTATCAATAAAAGGGTAAGGATAAATATTGCGCCGCCTATTAAATAAGGTATAAGCATAATGGCAAGACCCGATGCAAACTGCGTTACAAACAGTCCCGTCTTGCTGATAGGTATCGAATGGAAGAATCCTACACTCTTAGGAAAATAGAGGTAGTTCCACACAATCATGGCCGCTATCATAGCGCTTCCGAAAGCTATAAACGGAGCACCGTAAGTAGCGAACATGTAATACATATGCTTAATATCCATCGGGTCGATTGAGAATATTCCATATCCTCTTATCTTCTCCATCGCGATGAAAACAGAAGGTATAATTGCCGCAAAAGAAAGCAATCCCCAGAAGGGCCAGACACGCTTAATGTTGCTTACAAAGATAGTCTTATTAAATAACGATGTCTTTGACTTCATAGTTCTCACCTCCCAATTCGTAAATAAATATCTCTTCAAGAGTAAGCGGTATAGCGTCCACAAGCATCGGAGAATAAGGCTTTAATACCTCCATTGCGCGCTCTGCGTTCATACGCATGATGAGTGTGAACACTCTGCCGAGCTTGGATACATGAAGCACGGGAATGTCCTTGGGAACTTCCGTAACGTCCGCTCCGAATACCACCTGAAGCTTAACCATGTTATCCTGAAGTTCGGTTAAGTCACGCTCGATAAGCACTTTACCCTTGTCCATGATACCTACGTGGTCGCAGACGTCTTCGAGCTCTCTTAAGTTGTGGCTCGATACAAGTACTGTGGTGCCGCGCTCGGAAACATCGCTCATCATAAGGCTCCACACCTGTCGTCTCATAACCGGGTCGAGACCGTCTACAGGCTCGTCGAGGATGAGGCACTCGGGCATTGTGGAAAGTGCAAGCCAGAAGGCCACCTGCTTTTGCATACCTTTGGATAAGTGTCTTATCATTTTCTTTTCATCTATCGGGAATGCTTCCTTGAGCTTCTCGTAACGCTCTACGGAGAAGTTCTTGTAGATTCCCTTGTAGTAATGCATCATCTCTTTGATGGTGGCATTGGGGAAATAATACCAGTCATCGGGGATGGATGCGCATCGTTCTTTGACCGACTGATTGTCCCATACGGGAGTGCCGTCGATTGTGACAGATCCGCTGTCTTCTTTGTATATGCCTAAGATGTGTCTTATAACCGTAGACTTGCCCGCGCCGTTGGGTCCCACAAGGCCGTATACCGAACCCTTCGGAACTACTATATTGGTGCCGTCTAACGCTTTAAAGCCATCGAAGGTTTTCACCAAATCTTTAATCTCTATCATGCCGTCATCGTCTCCCTCAAAATCTCTTCAAGCTCTTCGTATGTAATACCAAGATACTTAAGCTCCGCCAATATCTCAACAAGTTTCTTTTTAAGTTCCATAACTCTACCCTCATCACGACTTACGCTCGGGCTGACAAAATTTCCTTTGCCCGGTATCGAATAAATGTATCCTTCATTCTCCAGCTCATTGTAGGCTCTCTGAATAGTGTTTGGATTGATGGAAAGCGTCACCGCAAGATTTCTCACGGAAGGAAGCTTTTCATTTTCTTCCATCGCACCGCTTATCACAAGCCGTCTGATGCTGTCCTTGATCTGCTCGTAAATCGGACGGGAATCCCTGAATTTTAATTCAATCAACTTTACTCCTTTCCGGGACCTACCCTCTTAACTGTACTAATACACCTAGTACGGTTCTGATACACTTATAATATTGCAGCGCTTTATGAGAGTCAATAAAGGCTTTCTTAAGAAAAGCCAAAGATAATTCATTTTTTCCTTAAGGCTAGACAAGATATGATTCAATCAGCTCTCTTATCAGGATGGTACTGAGAGGATTTTCAGCAGTTTCAAAAGTCATTATAAGATTATCGCCCGGTATATACCCGTTCTCCATGTATGCGTTTATCTTGGCCACATTGGAAATTGCATATTCTGCATAATCCATCATTCCGAAATGCTCCCATATTATCTCTTTTCTTTTGCTTACGTTTAGGCAGACAAAGTCCGGTCTTTTTTCCTTATTTCCAAGCATCAGCGGGTATTCGTATCGGTATGGAACCCCGTAGAATTCAAGCATATTTGCTATGTTTACTTCTATCTTTGAGCGTACCCTTTCGCCGTTGGCTGTAATATATGTGGGAATTCCTTCTTTGAAAAAGCCCGGCTCGTAGGTGACGCTTTTCCACTGAATTAAAAATGTATCGTCATCCTGCATTACCGGATGAACCAGCAATTTCTTATGCTCATGCATATTGTTATAAATGTGTTTGATATCTTCCGGCGCAGTTTCCTTCAAATATTTGCCTATTAACAGCATTTCTTTTGACGCAAGTTCAACAAACTTTTTATCGTACGCCTTCTGCGCAAGCTCCTGTGCAAGTTTGATATTCTGTTTCTTAATATATTTACCCGATGTATCGCCCGGTTCGGTCCTGTGATAAAATTGATAGCTATTTCCATGTTTTATAACTCTTAATGTTCCTTCGGGAGCGCTTTTTAAGGCGCCGTTTCTTTTTCTTACCTCAGATTCCAGCAATTGAAATCGCTCCTCAAGCGCCGGCCGCACATCCTTAGCCCAGTCTTCGTCCCCTCCAATGCCTTTAATTTTGCTCATAATGCTCCTTTCTGCGTTTTTCTTCCGGCAATTCTGCAGAGAAGGGGTATATATTGCTTCAATATTGCCCTTGAGCATACTAAAAGTGCTTGTGTGCATATTTAGATGCCTGAAAGTAAGTCAGATTGCTTTCTCCGGCATCTAATTATTCTGCGCAAACACATATAGATGCTTTTCACCGGGCAAAACGATGTCAATATAGCTTCATACCACAAAAAAAGCCTTCAAATTTGTCTCTAATGGATTTTTTAGATGCCGTTTTCTTCGATAAGGACGAAAAATAAGCATCTAATCGATTTGATATTGAAAGAATTAGTTGCCACGCGCAAAAACAAGTCGGCCAAAGCATCTAATTTCTCTGAATACGGGCACTTATAAGGCCCGATTAGTCTCCGCCACGGAAACTGTATTGGATTATACAGCATAAAAAAGATATTTGCAAACACAGTCAAAGCAAGCCGGCGCCCGCAAGCACGAAAAGTCATTTTTCGCGTTGCCGTAACATAAAAAGCCGCCCCGAAACTTCGGGGCGGCGCATATTGAATCATTATTTACTTCTTAAGTGAAGCCAGTCTCTCTGTTACTTCCTTAAGCATCTGCTCATACTTAACGAGCTTGTCCTTTTCTTCCTGAACCTTGGCTGCGGGAGCCTTGGAGATGAACTTCTCGTTGTTAAGCATGCCATTTGAACGTTTAATCTCGCCCTGAAGTCTTGCCTCTTCTTTGGTAAGACGCTCGATCTCGGCGGAGATGTCTACGAGCTCGGCGAAAGGCATGTAGAGGGTAGCGCCTGCAATCACTGCGGATACTGCGTCCTCGGGGATGCCTGCCTTGTCGGCCTGAATCTCTACTTCTGAAGCGTATGCAAGGGGCTTAAAGTAAATCTCGCCGTCCTTGAAGATGTCGCGGATAGCTGCATCTGCACTTACTACGAAGACCTTGGCCTTACGTGAAGGCGCAACGTTCATGCCGGTACGTACGTTTCTGATGGAGCGAACTGCTTCCTTGATGGTCTCGATTTCTTTTTCCTCTTTAGCAAAAGAAAACTCATCGCTGTATACAGGCCATGAAGAAATCATGATGGATTCTTCTTCGTCCTGAATAGTGGTGAAGATTTCTTCTGTTACGAAGGGCATGTAAGGATGTAAGAGTTTAAGAGCATCGATACATACATGCTTGAGGGTCCAAAGTGCTGCGTTCTTGGAAGCCTTGTCGGTGTCTGAGTAGAGGCGGGGCTTAACCATTTCGATGTACCAGTCACAGAACTCATCCCAGATGAAGTCGTAAACCTTCTGAACTGCTACGCCAAGGTCGAACTTCTCCATGTTGTCGGTAACATCCTTGATGAGGGTGTTGCAACGGGAAAGAATCCACTTGTCTACAGGCTCGAGCTCTGCTACCGCGGGCTTTGTGGGATTCTCGTCGCCCATGTTCATCATGATGAAACGTGAAGCGTTCCAAATCTTATTGGCAAAGTTACGGCTTGCTTCAACACGCTCGTTGTAGAAACGCATGTCGTTACCGGGTGCGTTACCGGTGATGAGGGTAAGGCGAAGTGCGTCTGCGCCGTAATTATCGATAATCTCCAAAGGATCGATACCATTGCCGAGAGACTTACTCATCTTACGTCCCTGGGAGTCTCTTACAAGACCGTGGAACAAAACGGTACTGAAGGGCTTCTTGCCCATGTTCTCGTATCCGGAGAAAATCATTCTGATAACCCAGAAGAAGATGATGTCGTAACCGGTTACCAAAACGTCTGTGGGATAGAAGTAATCAAGGTCTTCGGTGTGCTCGGGCCAGCCTAAGGTTGAGAAAGGCCACAAAGCTGAAGAGAACCATGTATCAAGTGTATCCGGATCCTGCTCAAGATGAGTGCATCCGCACTTGGGACACTTGTCGGGAGCGGTTCTTGCTACGGTAACTTCGCCGCACTCGGGGCAGTAGTAAGCGGGAATTCTGTGTCCCCACCAAAGCTGTCTGGAGATACACCAGTCGCGGATGTTGTCGGTCCAGTTAAAGTATGTCTTGTCCATTCTTTCGGGAACAAGCTTGATGTCGCCGGTCTTAACAGCTTCAACTGCGGGCTTGATAAGCTCGTCCATCTTAACGAACCACTGCTGCTTAATCATGGGCTCGATTGTGGTACCGCAACGGTCGTGAGTACCTACGTTGTGGGTGTAATCTTCGATGCGTACAAGAAGACCCAAATCGTCAAGTTCCTTAACGATAGCTTTTCTTGCTTCGTATCTGTCCATGCCTTCGTACTTGCCGCCGTTCTTGTTGATGGTGGCGTCGTCGTTAAGGATGTTGATTTCGGGAAGGTTGTGACGCTTACCTACTTCGAAGTCGTTAGGGTCGTGAGCGGGTGTAATCTTAACAACACCGGTACCGAATTCCATGTCTACGTAGGAATCTTCTACTACAGGGATAGGCTTGTTAACGATGGGAAGCCATACCTGACGGCCCTTTAAGTATGTATATCTCTCGTCCTCGGGATTGATAGCTACAGCGGTATCACCGAGCATGGTCTCGGGACGTGTGGTTGCGAACTCTAAGAATTCTGTGGTGGAAGGCTTACCGTTCTCATCTACAAGAGGGTACTTAATGTGCCAGAAGTGGCCTGCCTGCTCCTCGTATTCAACTTCCGCATCGGAAATGGATGTGTTACATACGGGACACCAGTTGATGATACGTGAACCCTTGTAAATCCAGCCTTTCTCGTGCATCTTGCAGAATACTTCGGTAACGGCCTTGTTACAGCCTTCATCCATGGTGAAACGTTCTCTGTCCCAGTCACAGGATGAACCCATCTTCTTAAGCTGGGAGATGATTCTTCCACCGTATTCTTTCTTCCACTCCCAGGCGCGCTCTAAGAAGCCTTCGCGTCCGAGATCTTCTTTGGAAATGCCCTGCTTCTTGAGGGTCTCGATGATCTTGACCTCAGTAGCGATTGAAGCGTGGTCGGTGCCGGGCTGCCATAATGCGTTGTAGCCCTGCATTCTCTTGAATCTGATAAGGATGTCCTGCATGGTGTTGTCAAGTGCATGACCCATGTGGAGCTGTCCGGTGATGTTCGGAGGGGGAATCACGATAGTGAAAGGTTTCTTGGTTCTGTCTACTTCTGCATGGAAGTACTTTTTATCAAGCCAGTTCTGATAAATTCTGTCTTCCATCTCCTTGGGGTTGTAATTCTTTTCAAGTTCTTTTTTCATATATCCTCCTAAATAAGTGCTTCAAGTTCGTCAATAATCTCACCGAAGGTCTCAAGTGCCGCATCGATGGGAGCTGCCGTGGTAAGGTCTACGCCGGCAATCTTTAAAAGTTCAACAGGCGCGTCGGTACATCCGCTTGATAAGAACTCCTTGTAAGCCTTGACTGCGGGCTCGCCTTCTTTGAGGATGCGCTTGGCAATTGCCACTGCAGCACAGAAGCTTGTTGCGTACTGATATACATAAAAGTTGTAATAGAAGTGCGGGATTCTTGCCCACTCCCATGAAATTTCCTCGTCGGAAATCATGTCTTTGCCGTAGTACTTCTCGTTGATTTCTTTGTACAATTTGCAAAGATTCTCGGCGTTAAGACTCTCACCCTTCTCCTGCATTTCGTTGGTAATCATTTCAAACTCCGCAAACTGAGTCTGGCGGAACACCGTACCCTTAAAGGAATCGAGGTAGTGGTTAAGAAGGTATGCTCTGCGCTTCTTATCGGTCGTGTTCTTAAGGAGATACTCCAAAAGAAGAATTTCGTTACAAGTAGATGCAACCTCTGCCACGAAAATCTTGTATTCGCTGTAAATAAAGGGCTGTGCATTGTTGGAGTACCATGAATGCATTGAGTGGCCCATCTCGTGAATCAATGTAAACATTGCATCGAGAGAGTTGTTGTAGTTAAGAAGCATGTACGGGTGTGTGCCGTATGCGCAGTCGGAATATGCGCCGCCTCTCTTGCCCTTGTTCTCATACACGTCACACCAGCGGTTCTTGAAGGCTTCTTTGACCACGTCGGTGTAGTCGGTGCCGAGAACCTTAAGCGCCTTAAGGACGGTCTTCTGAGCTTCCTCATAAGGAACTTCCACTGCCGCATCGGGAATCATGGGTGTGTAAATGTCGTACATGTGAAGGTCTTTGACCTTGAGGCATTTCTTACGAAGTGCCACGTATCTGTGAAGCTTGGAGAGGTTTTTGTTAACGCTGTCCACAAGGTTCTTGTATACTTCGGGAGATACGTTGTTCTCGTCTACCGCTGCGACAAGGTTCGAAGGGTAATTTCTGAGCTTGGACTTAAACATTCTGGTCTTAACCTCAGCGGAATAAGTAGCGGCAAGAGTGTTCAAATACTGCTTATATGTCTTGTAATAGTTCTTGAATGTATCTCTTCTTACTCTTCTGTCTGCGGATTCAAGGAGATGCACGAAACGACCGTCGGTAATGCGCACCTTCTCGCCGTTTGCGTCCTTGATGTAAGGGAACTCAATGTCAACGTTGGTGAATGCTTCGTAGATTTCACCGGGTGTTGCAGCCATCTCGCCGGTCATTGCCACCACTTTCTCAAGCTCGGCGCTTAATGTGTGGTCCTTGAGTCGTCTCACTTCTTTAATGTATTTGTCGTAAAAAGCAAGCTTCTTTTCTTCTTTAACAAATTTCTCAATCTTGGCATCATCGCAGGCAAGTATCTCGGGATCGATAAAAGCAGTCTTACCGGACACTTCCACCCAAAGCGACATCATCTTCTGATTCATGGACAGGTGCTTCGAGTTACCCTGATCCTCATCAAATAATCTTGCGGTGTAGCGATATGCCTTTTCAACCGTCTCCATAAGCTCTGCGCCTGTATCAAGCACCGTAAGAAGGTTCTTGGCGCTAGCGCAACACTTTCCTTCGTACTGAGCCACTTTCTCGGTCAGCTCATTAATCTTTTCAACATCTTTCTTCCAATCGGCTTCAGTCTTATACATGTCTTTAACGTTCCATGTATATTTCTTCTCGACTTCGCTTCTTGACTTAAGTTCTTCTGCCATCTTAATCCTCCTTAATCTGCTTCTCTAATCTTCTCTTTTGTATCAAAAAAGCCCTCTGTCGACTGTTAATCGACAAAGGGCGTATAATACGCGGTACCACCTTTGTTCATGCATGCCTCGCGACATACACCTCTTCAACTCCTAACAGAGCCTGCTCTGTAACGTGAGCTCACGGAAACGGTTACTGAAATTTCGCCGAATCGGTTCAAAAGCTACCTTCCGCATCATCCGTTCAAGCGCTTTCACCGACCGCGCTCTCTCTGGGAACTTAGGATACGTACTCCTCTTTCTCATCACCTTTATTGCGTAGATAATAACACCGCGGGGCAGCGGTTGTCAACACATCATTTCTTCTTGCCCGTAACGGACTCGCGGTATTTTCTCTCCTTAAAGTCCATAGACCCGCCAAGGATAATCGCCACGAACACACCTACTCCGAGGCCCGCCCAACCGTTGTTGAACACAAATCCCAGCACCAGTCCGGCAACAATACCGATTATAAGGTAAACGCCGGTCCACGCGGTCTTCTGCTTCACAATCGAGTAATTCTCGATAAAACGCGTTCCGTCTCTGAACACGAAGCCTGCCTTCTGAAGCGCCATAATATAAGCGCTGTTCTCGTGCTCGGCCGTCGTCTGAATCTCGAACACATTCCTATGGTAGAACGCCCACTCCGTCATAAGCCTTAACGCCTGAGTGCCGTAGCCCTGATTGCGGTAGTGGATGTTCGGAATCTCTATGGAAATCGGCACGGTTCCCGCAGCCTTCTCACCTGCAAAAGAAACCCATCCGATAACTTCCTTCTCTCCGTCTTTGATATGAATAATCCAGGGCTCTTCCCAGAGATTGTCATCATTGGACGGAACGATAAAAATCTTGTCGCCTTTTAATAAATTCTTGGATTTGGCCATAACCTCACCCCCCGTAGGACTAATCCAGTTCTTTCTTACCTGTATAGAGTTCGTAATAGCGGCCCTTCTGCTGAAGCAGATCGTCGTGGTCGCCTCGCTCGATAATCTCACCGTTCTCAAGCACTATGATAGCGTTGGCATTGCGGACGGTAGAAAGTCTGTGCGCAATTACGATTGTGGTACGGGTCTTCATAAGTCTGTCCATGCCGTGTTCGATGTGGCGTTCCGTACGGGTATCAACCGAGGAAGTCGCTTCGTCGAGGATAAGGATGGGAGCCTTGGAGATAGCCGCTCTTGCAATGTTAAGAAGCTGTCTCTGACCCTGACTTAAGTTAGCACCGTCTCCTTCAAGCATTGTATCATATCCGTTCTCAAGACGCATGATAAAAGAATGTGCGCTGGCGAGCTTGGCTGCCTCTACCACTTCTTCGTCCGTGGCATCGAGTCTGCCGTAACGGATATTCTCACGCACGGTGCCGCTGAATAAATGAGTATCCTGAAGCACCATTGCGATGTTCTGTCTTAAGTAATCACGCTTAAGGTGACGGATATCGATACCATCGATGCTGATGGAACCCTCATCGATATCATAGAATCTTGTAATAAGGTTCGTAATAGTCGTCTTACCCGCACCGGTGGAACCCACAAGCGCAATCTTCTGACCCGGCTTAGCGTAGAAAGAAACATTCTTAAGAATCGTCTTCTCGGGCACATAGCCGAAGGTTACG
Source organism: Lachnospiraceae bacterium (assembly GCA_017553505.1). Taxonomy (GTDB): domain Bacteria; phylum Bacillota; class Clostridia; order Lachnospirales; family Lachnospiraceae; genus UBA1258. Next base: position 113,558 of record JAFZLD010000018.1, on the reverse strand, counting down.
TTGTCAAGAATAATCTCACCGCGAAGATTCTCGGGAGCAAGTGCCTCGTCACTGTCGGGAAGCTCGGGAGGAGTATCCATAGCATCGAATACACGCTCCGCACCTGCAAGGGCCGAGAAGATTTCGGTTACCTGCATGGAAAGCTCATTGATGGGGCGAGAGAACTGTCTTGAATATCCTGCGAAGATGGTAAGTCCGCCGATATCAAAGCCTCTCAGTACGCAGAGCAAACCGCCCACAACAGATACGATAGTGTAAGACATCTGTCCGAGGTTACCCATTACAGGTCCCATGATTCCGCCGAAGAACTGAGCCTTCAACTGCTTGTTACGAAGGTCTGCGTTAAGATAATCAAACTCATCGCCTGCAGCTCTCTCGTGGTTAAATACCTTAACAACCTTCTGGCCGGAAATGGTCTCCTCGACATAACCGTTAAGTGAACCGAGTGCCGCCTGCTGCTGTTTGTAGTACTTACGCGATTTCTTGGCAACGGCGCCCGCAGCCTTAACCATAACGGGAGCCATTACAATCGTTACAAGTGCAAGAATCCAGTTGGTATAGAACATTAAGAACAATGTTCCCACAAGTGATATCACACCGGAAATGATGGATACCACGGTGTTGTTGAGCATGTTGCCGACAGTATCGACGTCGTTGGTAAAACGGCTCATGATATCGCCGGTGTCATTGGTATCGTAATACTTAAGAGGAAGTCTTCCGACCTTCTTGAATAAATCGTTTCTGATTCTCTCAAGCGCACCCTGCGACACACCTATCATAATTCTCTGATAAGCGTACTGGGCAATAATACCCGTCGCATACAAAAGCGCCATCACGCCGAGACCCTTCGCAAGAATCGCCACGGTTCCCGTACCGTCGGTAAGAGAGTTCATGACCGGTCTCAACACGTAAGTTCCCGCAAGGTTAGTAAGTGAACTTACTACTACCAGCAAAAGAACGATTACAATCTTCCACGTATCTTTCTTAATGTAGGAGAATAACCTTCCGATGCTCTCCTTGGTATTCTTAGGCTTGCCTACCTTACCCGCGGGGCCTCGTCCGCCGCCGGGTCCGTGACGCATCATGTCATTGGCATGAGCCTTCATGTATTCTTCGTTTTTCTTCTTATACTTAAGGTCGAGGCGTTCAAATGTCTTAGCGTCCATTATGAAACCACCTCCTTATCCATCTGCGATAAGTAGATTTCTTCATAAGCCTCGCAGTTCTTCATAAGCTCTGCATGATTGCCTATGCCCACAATCTTACCATCGTCTATGACTATAATCTTGTCCGCTTCAATTACGGAAGTAATACGCTGAGCAATAATAATCTTGGTGGTCTCGGGACAGAACTCCTTAAAGTTCTTCCTGATTAAAGCCTCTGTCGCAGTATCAACCGCGCTGGTAGAGTCATCCAGAATAAGAATCTTAGGCTTCTTAAGAAGCGCTCTTGCGATACAAAGTCTCTGCTTCTGACCGCCGGATACGTTAACACCGCCCTGGCCGAGGTCCATCTCATAGCCCTCGGGGAAGCTTGATACGAAGCCGTCCGCCTGAGCCATGCCGGCCACTTTTCTGATTTCTTCTTCGGTAGCTTCTTCGTCACCCCACTTTAAGTTCTCCATGATGGAGCCTGAGAACAGCACGTTCTTTTGCAGTACCATGGATACGGACTCGCGGAGATTGTAAAGCGAGTAATCCTTAACATCAATGCCGTCCACATAAACGGAGCCCTCATCGGGGTCGTAAAGTCTCGGAATCATCGACACAAGTGTCGTCTTACCGGAACCCGTGGAACCGATAATGCCGACGGTCTCGCCCGCATTAATCTTAAAGCTTATCTTGTCAAGAACAGGGTCCTCCGAGTTCTTGTAATATCTGAAAGTAACGTCCTTAAACTCAATCTCGCCGCGCTCAACGGTAGCCTCGGGACACTTGGCATCGTCATCGGTAATGTCGGGCTTGCAGTCGATAATCTCGTTGATACGTCTTGCGGAAGCAATCGCACGAGAGCTCTGAAGTACGATGAACGAAGACATCATAAGCGCAATAAGAATCTGCACAACGTATGTGGTGAACGCAGTCAAATCTCCGATAGGCATATCGCCCACAAGAATCTGCTTACCGCCGAACCACACAACCGCAAGAGTCGTTACGTTCATTGCCAGTCCCATAAGGGGCATCGTGGTAATCATGACGCGGAAAGCGCGAAGCGAAGATTCCTTCAAATCGCTGTTGGCGTTCTCAAACTTCTCCTGCTCATGGTCGCCGCGCACGAATGATTTAATGACACGAATGTTGGTAACCGCTTCTCTGACCGTCGCGTTAAGCTTATCGATCTTCTCCTGCAAAATCTGGAATCTCGGGAACGCAATCTTGATAACGATTACGATAATAACAATAAGGAACGGAATGATAAAAAGAATGACCATGGCAAGCTGCGCATTCTTCACAAATGCCATGATAACCGCGCCGATTAACATACCCGGCGCTCTTAAGAGCATTCTTAACATCATGTTTACAAGGTTCTGAACCTGCGTTACGTCGTTGGTAAGTCTTGTAACGAGTGAACCCGTGCTGAACTTATCGATATCGGCAAAAGAAAACTTCTGAACATTGTCAAAAGCATCTTTTCACAAATCCGCCGCGAAATTGATGGAGGCCTTGGCACCGAAATATGCGCCGCCCACACCGCCTGCGGCCATAAAAAGAATGAACACAATCATCATTGCGCCGATTTTAAAAATCATGGATACGTCGCCCGGCACAACACCGTCATTAATGATGCGTGCCATAAGGGACGGAAGCACTATCTCACCAAGTACTTCGACCATCATAAGAATCGGGCATAAGATGAAAGCCGTCTTGTATGGTTTGATATACTTTAAATATCTTTTCATAGCTTTCTTTCCTTCCTAACAATACAGTTAATAGTTTAGGTTTTTTGAAATTTAAAGTCAATAAAACGTTTTACAGTTTTCAAAACTTTAATAAATGGGCATATTTTTCTTTTGACACACGCATCACTTTCTTGGGGCAAAAATTTCCTAATACATTTTTACGAAAAATGTTGAAAAAATAGTTTTATTCTTCGCAAATTAATGATAAAATGTTAAACGGTTACACTTTGGGGAGTGTACGTATCTGATTTGGGAGTTTTTGTGAAGGTGGTTACTACCTATGAAAATTGCCGTTCTTATATGCAGTCTTGTTTTTGACAGTCAGAAAGCATTCATGAAAGGTATAGAGAGACGCGTACGTGACTGGGGCGATGTGTGCTCAGTCTTTTGTTGTCATGTCAATGTAAGCGGTAACGACAGTTATGTGCGCGGTGAGTACTCGGTGTTTGAGCTCCCCGATCTATCTTCTTTTGACGGAATCGTCTTCGTTCGAAATACATTCCAGGATCCCAGTTTCAATGAGACAATGGTTAAGCGCATCGCTGATTCCGGTGTGCCTTGTGTTTGCGTGGACAGCTATTCGCCCGAGTTTGTTAATATCTTAAGTAACGAATCCGGCATAGTCGAGGAAGTTACGAGACACCTTATGACGGTACACGGTTGCAAGAAGTTCTTTTTCCTCGGCGGTATGCTCGAGAGCCGTGATACCCAGGAGCGTTTCAAGGGATTTAAGAAGGTTATTGACGAGAACGGTTTGTTCTTCAGCGATACTTGGAGATACAACGGTAACTACGAGTACGCGTCGGGTGTCGATGCGGCTCAGTATTTCCTAAATCTCGGCGACGGTCTTCCCGATGCTGTTGTATGCAGTAACGACGAGATGGCCATCGGTCTTATCACAGAGCTTAAGAGACGCGGCATCAAGGTCCCCAAGGACATTCGTGTCACCGGTGTGGACTTTGACTCCGTATCCAGAATATATTCACCCAGGCTTACTACCTGTAAGCGTCAGCAATACCAGAAAGCAGTCAGCGCCATTAACGTACTCCACGAGTACAGCGACCACACGAAGGGCGAGTCCATCACTCTTCCCATCGTTCTTTTCCGCGGTGAGTCCTGCGGCTGTAAGCCCGACGACGACAGCAAGATTGATGCCAACACCACCAATATCCTTGCCATCGACCGCTATGCGCAGTCCGAGCTTACACAGACCGTTAAGCGTATGACCGCCGACCTTATCGGCAAGCGCGAGTACTACGCTTTGCTCGACTCGCTCAAAGAATACGGCTGCAAGCTTCATGCCGACGAATTATACCTCTGCATGAACGTGCGTCCCGATTACCTTATAGACTATTCCGATTACGCCAAGGCTCTTACCATGATAGACCGTGACAATCAGGAAGATTACTCCGATGAGCTTATCTCCGTTGTTTCCGTCGTTAACGGTAAGGTTCCCGAAGGCGCAGACGACAGAGAATACTTCGAGAAGAAAGATCTGCTTCCGCCTATTGCCAAGGGTGGTAAGCCCGGAGGCACATATTATTTCTTCCCCATCCACTATATGAACCGTAACTTCGGTTATGCCGTGCTCGGTACCTCGGGTGAGTTAATCCGTAACGATTTCTTCCCCAACTGGTGTACCCTCGCAAGCAACGCTCTCGAGAACGCCCGCAAGCGTAACGTTATGGAGCAGATGATTGCAGCCCTCGACCGCATGTGGATATACGATACCCTCACCGGTATCTACAACCGCGCCGGCTTCTTTAAGATGTCCGAGCCCATCATCATCGAGGCTGTTAAAGAAAAGACTCCCGTCTGTGTCGTATTCATGGACGTAGACGGTCTTAAGGAAGTTAACGACGTATACGGCCACGACGAAGGTGACGCCCTCATCAAGGAAGTCGCTACTATATTAAAAGAGAACAAGCGCCATGGCGAGATAGTAATGCGTTACGGCGGTGACGAGTTCGTGCTTCTTGCTGCCGGCTACAATGACGAGGAAGCCTCAGCCTGCATCGACAGAATCGAGGCGGCTATGCACCGCTTCAATGAATCCGGTACCAAGAAATATGCTATCGAAGCTTCCATCGGCTACTGCATCACCACTCTTGAGACTCCCGATGCGCTCAATGCCCTCATCGAGGACGCCGACCACGAGATGTACAAGAAGAAATACGTTAAGAAAGCTATGAAGAATAAGACAGTAAGATAATATAAACCCCGGCAGGCAATGCTTGTCGGGGTTGTTTTTATACCGCTTCATAGTCGGAAACGTAATCTTTTATAAGCTTTTGTATGTATGGGTCGTCCTTGACCGTTTCTTTGAAATACTCCATGGCTTCCCGCGCCGATGTAAAGTCCTGCCTTGCAAGCACAAACATATGACTGTCCGCCAGGTACACGCGCCACTCATCATCCACCTTAATGGTTACACCATACATATCCTCATAGCTTCCCCATTTATCGTAGTACATAAGCTCAAAATCGGCATGAAAGTCTTTTGAATGCGTTAGGTGCATAAAGAGACTGTAAACGGCATCGCCTTCATGCTTAAAGTGGTCTGTAGATTTACAGTATGAGCCACGATCCATATTTAGACTCGAACACACACAATACTTAAAGCTTCGATCGTCCCCTGAGTATTCGTACAGTCCTATTTCCTCACCCATAGGGGTATCGGACGGCTCAGAATTATAAATACCTGCTGAGCCACTTTTGAAATATTTCTTTACAATATCCATCATTTCCTGTATCAACATAGAATTGCACCCCTTATATCTGCCCGTTTCTGTTAATGAACCTTTGAGCCATATCGTTTAATTGCTCATTGCTCTTTACATACCCTTCGAAATAATCAACCGCTTCATCTATCGATTTAAATGTCCAATTCTTAATATAGTAATGGCCCTTATCCGCCAGATATGCATTCCAGACTCCGTCTAGCTTCATTATCACTCCGTACGGAATCTCGAGCCCCTTATTGTTCACATGAATAAGCAGTCGGTATTCGGGAAAGGAATGCACCTTTAGTTCCTCCGCATACACAGGATGGTTCAAAAAATAATAAACCGCGCCACCCTCTCTGCCATAAGCGGAAAAATGATGCGTATACCAACAATCCTTGGAAGCCGGATATTCTTCCACCGTGAACGTGCAATCAGTCTGATAAAGACCGATTCTCAGCCCCTCTCCGTCAGGGTCCGGGCTGTGGTCGCACACCGTCATCCTGCAATCCGCGCCCGCATAATATTTATCAATTAATTTCATTAAATCCTGTATCTGCATAACTCATCCTCCGACTTACAAATGTTCGTCCCAGAATTCCTCCACGCCTTCATACAGACTGTCTATATTGACAACCCTGTAATCCCGCCACTCGGTAGGGAAGAGCCTCGTATAGCTACGTTGCAGGAATCGCTCATCGAGAAGCACCACCACTCCGAGGTCCTCCTCGGTACGAATTACTCGCCCCGCGGCCTGCAACACTTTATTCATGCCGGGATAGCGATACGCGTAATCGAAACCGTCTTCGCCCTCGGCATCAAAGGTCTGTTTCATGATGTCGCGCTCGAGGCACACCTGCGGAAGTCCCGTGCCCACTATAATGGCGCCTATCAGACTCTCGTGCGTTAAATCTATACCTTCCGAGAAGATACCTCCCATAACGCAAAAGCCAATCAAAGAACGCTCCTCGCAGGCGCTGTCTTCTATATCAAAATCTATCTCCGCATCGATACCTTCGAAGACATCATCCTCTTCCTTAACGCCCTCAAAGCGGCGCAAGAAAGCGCTCTTCTCTTCTTCCTTCATGGAACCGCGCTGAATGATAAGCTCCGTATCCGTTTCGTCACAGAACTCATAATCATATGCGTCAGCCACCTTCTCAAGGAACTGGTAAGACGGGAAGAATACAAGATAATTGCCTCGCCTTGCCGCCACCGTATTACGTATATAATAAGCTATCTTCGTATATTCATCGTCATTGCGACGGGTGTACTTGCTGGTAACGTCTCTCGCTATAAACAGCCCCCGACGCGACGGATCGAATACCGACTTCGCATACACTTCGTAGTCGTCAGCCTCGCCTGCCAGCAGATTCTTATAATACTGTACCGGCAGTAACGTCGCCGAGAACAGCACCGACGACCTCGCCATTGCCATGCACTCCGACAGGTTTCTCCGAGGATTAACGCAGAAGAGCTTCAGATAGAAGTAGTCATCCTCGGTGTAAGTGCAGTAAACGCTGTAATTCTCATCCACCAGCTCATACATCTTAAGAAAGTGCGATGCCTCAAAATAAAACAGCAGCACCTCATCCTTCACTTCCTTGCTGACCTTCGGCTTGTCCTTGGGACGGCGATCGTCCTTTAAAAACTTTTCTATCTCCGAATACGCCCGCATCAAAGCCTGCACGAATCCGTCAATCGGCGGATTGATAAGATAATTGTCGCACTCCCTCTTAAGCGCCAGCAATTCCTTATTACACTTTTCAAGCTTCTTGGAAATAAGCGGCAGCTCTTCTTCCGTCGCGCGCTTCAGTGCCATAATGGCTTCCTTGACCATCATAGCAGAGTACATTTCTCGCGCTCTGTCCACAAGGTTATGGGCCTCGTCCACCAGGAACTGGTACTTGCCGGCATTGGTCTCATCCGCGAAGTACCTCTGCAACCTCGCCCTCGGGTCAAAAGCATAATTGTAGTCACATATAATAACATCGGTAAAAAGGCTCACATCGAGGCTCATCTCAAAAGGACACACCTCGTAGCGCCTTGCATATTCACATATCTTGTCAGCCGTTATCGCATCCTCGGAAGATATCAGGTCGAAGATACAATCGTTAACCCTGTCAAAGTGCCCCTTCGCATACGGACACGCTTCCGGGTTGCACTCGTGCTCGGTCGTGAAGCAGATTTTTTCCTTGGCCGTAAGGGTAATATTCTTGAATCTAAGGCCGTCCTTACGCATGATGCTTACGGTGTCCTCAGCAACGGTACGCGTGATGGTCTTGGCCGTCAGATAAAAGAGCTTCTCAAACAGCCCCTGTCCCATGGCCTGAACCGAAGGATACAAAGTCGCGATGGTCTTGCCGACACCGGTAGGCGCCTCGAGAAACAGCTTCTTTTTACGATAAATCGTATAGTAAACCTGCTTAACGAGCTCCTCCTGCCCCTCTCGATACGGAAAAGGAAAGGGCAGCCCCTGAATGGACGCGTTGCGCGCCTGCACCCAGTCATTGCTGAAGCGGGCCCACTTCACATACTCGTGGCACACTGACGTCACGAACTCCGCGAGCTCTTCCTGCAAAAATGTGTAGTTAAAATAACGGATTTCCTCAGTGTCGATGTTGACGTAGGTAAGACGAACCTTAACCGACGGCAAATCTCCACTCTGCGCCAGAATATGCGCATAGAACTTGGCCTGGGCCAGATGCAGCGGCTTAGCCTCCGTGTACTTCATGACATCGCCGTAGGTGGTCTTAATCTCGTCCACCGTGACGCCCGTGTCATTCTCAATCACGCCGTCGGCGCGACCTTCCACGCTAATCTCCACATCATCTTCCACATAGTCAAAAGAAAGCGACACCTCGGGCTTATAATCCGCTCCCGCCCGCCTCTGTATCTGGCGATGAAGCCTCGCACCTTCCTGCATGGCCTCGGCGGAATCGGCACCCGTTCTGTTGTCTATATCACCGCATCGCAGAATAAATTCCACGAGATTGCGGACACTTATGCGTGTTTTAACCATAAAAAAACTCCCGTAACCGTCAAGCTTATTGTACAAAAGCCCGGGTCGGGAGTCAACCATATGTTCGCATGCTAACAAGCTACAGCATGCTGCTTAAGATACCCTTCGAAATCAGTGTTATAACCATTGTAAGTAACGGTGAGAGGAACGTTCATATCAAGTCCCATAACACCTATAATAGACTTCGCATCCACACAATAACGATTGTAACTTGCAATATCAATATCGAAATCACACTTGGATGCCACACTCACAAAATCCCGTACCATCGAGGGTGTTAAATAAATCTTAGCCTGCATAAACAGCCTCCTTACCACAAACCGATACCCCTATCGGTAACTGTTTACTATTCCGCTTCCCTCAGTGAGTACTATTATACAGAATTCAGTTTCCGGGTAAATGTTTAAATTGAACAAAATTTTTACGTATTTCGAATTTATTAATTGACATGTGCTATAATGCTTTAAAATCGTTGGAGGTAATGGAGTAAATATGTACAAATATGTTTTATTTGACCTTGACGGAACCATTTCGGACCCCAAGGTAGGCATCTGCACAAGCGTGCAGCAGGCCCTTAAAAAGTTCGGAATCGACGTTCCGGACATCAACACTTTGACACCTTTTATAGGCCCCCCTTTAAGGGATTCTTTCAGGGATTTCTACCACATTAAGCCTGAAGACATGGAGGATGTAATCGCCGCATACCGTGCACGTTTCTCCACCGTGGGCCTTTTTGAGAATGACTTATACGACGGCATCCCCGAGCTTCTTCAATCGCTCAAAGAAAACGGTCGCAAGCTCGCCCTTGCATCCAGCAAGCCCAGAGTTTTCGTGGAAAAGATTCTCGACCACTTCGGAATCTCTCAGTACTTTGACGTAATCATGGGCTCGGAACTTGACGGCACGAGAGAGAACAAGTCCGAAATCATTGCCGAATGTTTAAGACTGTTTGAACTCGATCCTTCCGGCGACCTTTCGGAAACCGTTATGGTCGGGGACAGAAAATATGATATAGAAGCTGCCAACGCCGCAGGCCTTCCCAACATCGCCGTATCTTACGGATACGGTTCCGAGGAAGAACTTAGCAAGGCGGGCGCCAAGGTTATTGCGGGTACAGTTAAGGAGTTAGAAAACATTCTTTTGAACTAAAGAGAGAGTGAATGAATACACAACCTAAAACCGCTACAGCACAGGAAATCCACGAGGTATTCGAGCTTTTCAAGAAAAACATGGACATCATCAACATGTATGAAGAGCTCCTCTACGCCGACAAAGACGAGGAAAAGTGGATTGACAACTACAAAAAGCGCTCCGAAGCCACAAGAAAAGCCTACGCAGACAACACCCGCGTATCGGTTCTTCTTGCGCCTTTTTTTGCAGACCCTTCGACGCTTACGGATGATGTGGCGGATGCGCTCTATGCCGAGCTCATCGATCTCGGCCCCGGTCCCTACGACGACGCCTTTATCGCCGTCAAAGTCATCAATCTTTTAATCACCTACTACAGGCAAAAGAATAATTTAAGCCGCCTGATACTTCTATACAACAGGCTCGGCTACGAAGCATTCATGACCTTTCGTATGGGTTGTAAGCAGCACGGTAAGCTCGCTTACGACTCCTACATTAAGGTTATTTCTTATGCCCGCGAATATGCTTCTTTTACCGATTTCTACGTACGTCGCGCGATTTTCGTGGCATACTCGAACCTTATCACCGCGCTTCCTTCCTACGACCTTGTAAACATCGACGATGCCTTCGATTACTATGAAAAGGTTCAGGCACTCTACAAATCCGACGAAGTCACCCGCTTAGACGGCGACGCTCACGAAATCAAGGAAATCATGGAGTACATCCGCGAGAACATTCTTGATAACGAAAGCCTCATCCCGAATGCTTCCGAAGAGACCAAGAAACGCTTCTGCACCCTCGCCCGCGAGATTTACAAAGAACAATGCGAGAAAACCGGAAGCGAATACAAAATAAACGTAGTTCCGCTTCTTGCCAATTACAGAGCCCTTTATATCGAGGGGCGCTGCGGTTATACCGATGCGGTGGAATACCTTCTTGCATATTACAAGATCAGAAGCAAGGACAAGATATCGCGCAAGCCCAAGGTTCTTTTTGCGGCTGATGAAGAGTTCAATTTTAACACTCAATTTCCCAAGGCCCTGATATTCGGCTGGCTCAAAGACCGTCGCGTGGACGACGAGCTTCGCAAGCGCGAGACCCGCAACCTAATTGACTGCGTCAATAAATACTACGCGGGCGTTTCCCGTAAGAACTACACGCCCTTTATGAACCGCTCGCTTACCGACTGGTGCTTCAGGCATTTAAGCCTTCTTGATTCCTTCGAGGAAAAGGAAAGCACCATCTTCAACGTTATCCTGCATCGCCAGATTCAGACTTTCTTCCACTCTCACATGGTGGCTTATCTTGCGCGCATGATTACGGATTCGGTGCTTGAAAACATGCCGGAGCTTTTGCTCCCTATATATAATCTTAAGTCGACCGACGAACTCTACAAGAAAGCCGATGACCTTCGCCTGTTTATTAAGCGTGCCGCTTTGTACCACGATATCGGCAAGACCAGAATGCCCAATATCATCAACATGCAGTACAGAAGGCTTACCGCAGAGGAACTTGAAATCATCAGACAGCATCCCGGAATGGGTGCCGATGCGGTTGACGAGGACTTTGACGATTACCACGCAATCATACTCGGCCATCATAAATTCCACGACGGCGATACGGGCTATCCGCCCCGTTTTTCCACCAAGGGGCTTCGCGTCAAGTTCGTAATAGACTTAATCACCATCTGCGACACACTCGATGCCGCAACGGATTATTACGGCCGTAACTACGCCATCAAGAAGTCTTTCCCCGAGGTTTTAGAGGAAATGCACAACGATAACGTGGACCATTATAATCCGCAAATCGTTTCTCTTTTATATAGAGACAAAAAGTTGTATAATGCCATAGACGCCCTTCTCACACATGGGCGTGAGGAAGCTTATTATAAGCTTATAAAAGAAAACCTTTAAACGGAGGAGTTTAGAAACATGTTTTGTGAAAAGTGTGGAACCAAGAACCCGGACGACGCTAAGTTCTGCGAGAAATGCGGCGCGCCCCTTAACAACGCACCCGCTGCTTCAAGTCAGCCCGCCGGTGCTCCCAAGGCTTCAAAGCCTTTACCCATCAAGGGTATCGTAGCGGCAATCGCTGTAGTTGCAGTTCTTGTTGTCGGCTTTATTTTTATTCAGAAGATGGGTCGCACCATCGATCTGAACAAGTACATAACCGTTGACGCATCCGGTTATGACGGATACGGCACCGCAGTAGTCACCGTAGACTGGGACGCTATCGAAGAGAAGTACGGCGAGAAGCTTTCCCTTAACAAGAAAGCCACCGACGAACTCGGTATCTTCTCAAGTCTCGTTACCCCCATGGACGCTCTTGAAGACGTAGTTAACGTTTCTCTCGATAAGAGAAATCAGCTTTCAAACGGCGACGTAGTCAAGTACACCTGGAAGATTAACGAAAATTACAGCGATTACCTTAACTGCACCCTTAAGTTTAAGGATGGCGAGCACAAAGTTGAAGGTCTTACCGAAGTAGTTAAGTTCGATCCTTTTGCCGAAGTAACCGTTACTTTCGACGGCGTATCACCCAACGGTAACGCTAAGTGCGAATACTCAGGCTCCGACTTCAGCCCCTATGATTTTTATTTTGACAATAACGGCAACTTAAAGAACGGCGACAAGGTTACCCTTAACGTAAGTGTGTCCGACCTTTCTTACTATGCAGAGCGCAACGGCAAGATTCCCGCATCTACATCCATGGAATACACCGTTTCCGGTCTTCCCGAGTATGCGCTTTCATACTCAAGCCTTTCCGACGATTTCAAGAAATACGTGCAAAAAGAAGCCGAGGACGCAATCTCCTCATACGTTGCCAAGAATTACAGCAAGTCTTCTTCCCTTACCAATTTAACCTATGCAGGTTATGTATTTAACTCAGTTAAGGACGGAAGCTACGCTAACCCTGCCAACTACCTTCATGTAATCTTTACAGGTACCGTATCGAACTCCGACGGAAACTTCCATGAGACAACGGTTTACTTCCCTGTAAGATTCTACCACATCCTTATCAACGGCTCTGAAATCACCGCCAATGACAATCACGACATTGAAGGTTACTCAAGCCTCGACGGCTGGGGAAGCACCATCGGATACACCAATCCTTTAACCTGTTACGCAGAGCTTACCGAGTCTTACAAGGACAATTACAACAACGAAGCAGGCGACGGCATTGAAGTATACTCCACTCACGAAGACATCACCAAGATTGATGACATCTCCGTAGACTTCAGAAATGCTCTTTATGTTGAAGCCAAGGATACCATCGAAAGCTACATCGCCAAGAACTACACCGAAGGCACCACCCTTACCGAGTTCGGCGGATTCGGCGAATACTTACTTGTAGCCAAGTCAATCGGTACCGACTTTGCCAAGAACAACAAGTACTTCATCGTATACAAGGGAACCCTTTCCAATTCCAAGAACAGATTCAAAGCAGTTACGGTTTACTTCCCTGTTGAATTCGACGGCGTTACCAAGCTTCCTACCGGCGAGTACATCGTTTCTACTCACAAGGGAACCGTAGGATACTCATCTATCCCCGACAGCTGGTACTCCACCATCGGTTACACCGACGGCGCAGAAATGTACAACGCTATCGTAACCTCCAACAGAGACAATTACACCTACGATATGACCGAGGAATTGAAGGCATTCGGCGAATAATTCTTTGATACATACTTAGGCCATAAAATAAGGCTTCGACACTTTCAAAGTGCCGAAGCCTTTTAAATTGCTTAGAAATATTAAATGATTACAGTAACGGAATGTTACGCTCTTCAAGTGCCTTAACAGTTTCCTTGGGCCAGAGTGAACACTGAACCTCGCCGATGTGTGCCTTACGCAAGAAAAACATACATATACGTGACTGTCCGATACCACCACCGATGGTGTAAGGAAGCTCATTCTTAAGAATTGCTTTCTGGAAAGGGAGCTTAGCGCGCTCGGGGCAGCCTGCTTTCTCAAGCTGGCTCTTTAAGGACTTCGCATCAACTCTGATACCCATTGATGAAAGCTCAAGTGCGATATCAAGTACAGGATAGTACACAAGGATATCTGCGTTAAGTGCCCAGTCATCGTAGTCGGGAGCACGTCCGTCGTGGGGCTCGCCGTTTTCAAGCTTATCGCCTATCTGCATGATACATACGGCGCCTTTGGCCTTGGTAATGTAGTACTCGCGTTCCTTGGCCGTGTATTCGGGGAACATGTCCAAAAGCTCCTGCGAGGTGATAAAGAAAATGTCATGAGGAAGGATTTCCTCAATGTAGTCGTACTGGATAGCAAGGTACTTCTCGGTCTTACGAAGAACTGCGTAAACGTCTCTTACAACTTCCTTAAGAGTATCGAGATTCCTCTGCTCTTTGTATATAATCTTCTCCCAGTCCCACTGGTCTACGAAGATTGAATGAGTATTGTCTGTATCTTCGTCACGTCTGATGGCGTTCATGTCGGTGTATAAGCCTTCACCGAATTTGAAGCCGTATTTCTTGAGTGCGTATCTCTTCCACTTGGCAAGGGAATGAACGATTTCAGCCTCGTATTCTTTCTGCTCTTTAATGCCGAAGGTTACGGGACGCTCAACACCATTTAAATTATCATTGAGTCCCTCCTTGGGGTCCACAAAAAGCGGAGCCGAAACTCTGAGTAGATTCAGTCTCTCGGCAAGAAGTGACTGAAAAGCGTCCTTCACGGTCTTAATCGCTATCTGCGTATCGTGGAGGTTAAGCGCCGGTGTATAGTCGGCGGGAATCAATGTTTTCTGCATAGCATTACCTCTCAAAAATTTTTAACCAAATTAATTAAAATACAAAATTGAGCGGATTGCAAGAAAAAAATCACGCCGCCTGCTTTTGGGCAGGGAGAAGCCTCTCGACGATGGGGGGAATACCTAATCGAGAGGCCCAAAGCATATTTATTCAAAAATGAGGAGGAATGCGTTATAAATTCGAGTATGCCTTAGCACCTTTATTCCTAAGCCAGCCTGCAATCATAACAGTAACCAGACTGCATAAGCATCCGAAAAACATAAGACAAGGTGCCGAACCGATGCGGTATCCCAAAAGGTAATACAAGACTCCGAGTGCGATAAGGATTGCGTCGGGTCCGAAAAGCGATACAGCCACGCCGCCGCTTTGCTTCATGGGTGCTATCTCGTTGGTCCATGAAAGCACCGGCATCTTAACAGCAATAAATGTATTGAAAACTGCGGAAAAAGCAGTAAAAATCAAAGGAACAATAACAATCAGTATCTTATCTGCAATTGTTGCATCAATCACAATCGATACACAGATTGTTGTAAAAAGAATCGGTACCGCAGTAAATATAAACTGCATCATGCCCTTGGCCCTTAAAATAATAGCAGGGTCAATAGGCATAGACTGCATTATCCATATGCTCTTACCTTCAAGCGATACCGAAGGAGTCGCTATATCATTCATGGTGGCAAGCAAGCACAAGGCTCCGACAATCAATACTACGAATACTCCCTGTCGGTCCGAAAGCATTTCTTTGAACACCGGCAGAAAAGAGCTGCCCTTAACAAGGGCCAATACTCCTACTATCGGAATCAGTAATGTTCCCAATCCGCAGCTTAACATGTAGTTGGGGCTTGATGTGAATCTGCCGAATTCTTTGGATAATACAGCTGCGAAGACAGTTCTTTCTTTGGCCGTCTTCTCCACATACTTAACCCTATCAGCCTTGCCCGTGGAAGTAACGATACCAAGGAAGGAGTTAAGCATCACCTTAGCCACGATATAGCAGATAGTAGCCATCGCTCCTGCGTAGATAAGTGAGTTAGCAATGTGACCCTCGCCAATGGTTCCGAACATATATAGCAGATAGGCTCCGCCTTTAATCTTCTCGCCGTAGAGTACCGCGTTTAACACAACATCCTGAAGCACATCACTTGCTTTAAAGTAGCAGAAATAATAAAGTCCGAAGAACAGCAGCGACGCTAATACGGTAACAAAACTCTTTTTCTTAATCTTCACGCTGATCTTGGCTACTGCGTACCCAAGCAGGCACGAAAGCACGAAAGCTATGGCTGATATGATAAGAAACATTACTATGCCGCCTATTACCGCCTTTGCGCTTACACCCGCATAGTATAGATATATAAGTATGGAAGGAATAAATACCGTTCCTGAATACAGCGCGCCTAAAAGATACGCGTCTGCCAGTCTTGAAAACACAATATCCTTCACTGAGATTGGCATGGACAATAGTAAGTTGTTGTCTTTGGCAAGATAGAGCCTCGGATAAGTATTAAAAACGCTTGCGAACACTCCAAGAACTACGGCAATTCCGCCCATAACCGTGTAATACATCCAGCCCAGTCTCGCATCTAAAAGGCCTTTACACATCGAAAACGCTACGCCGGCGAATATTCCTGCAAAAAGAAGCATTATGGCTGCGTAGAATATAAACCACGCCGCAACTGCTGCCTTTGAGCGCATCTTGTTCTTTTTCTCGTTATAAAAGTAAACTCTGAATATCTCGAAAAATTCCTTCTTTAAAAGTGTACCAAACATTATACGGCCTCCAATTCAAGGAATACCTCTTCGAGGCTGTCGTCTCCCTTTACTTCGTCCATGGTTCCGGCTTTAACGAGCTTACCGTGATTGATAATGGCAACCTTATCGCAGAGTTTCTCAGCCACTTCAAGTACGTGGGTGGAAAAGAAAATTGCTCCACCGTTGTCGCATAGCTCTCTCATCATTTCTTTTAAGATGTGAGCGGCCTTTGGGTCTAATCCCACAAAAGGCTCGTCCATGATGACAAGCTTGGGCTCATGAATCCAAGCGGCAATGATTGCCAGCTTCTGCTTCATACCGTGTGAATATGCTGAAATCGGCTGACCAAGATCGTTTGTCAGTTCAAAAGCCTCCGCATATCTGTGAATTCTTTCTTTTCTCACATCCGCGGGAATCCTGTATACATCGGCAACGAAGTTTAAATACTTGATACCGCTCATAAAATCGTATAAGTCCGGATTGTCCGGAATATAAGCAATCTCTTTCTTACACTTCATAGGGTCGCGCCTTATAGAAATTCCGTCGATGGTAACAGTGCCTGAATCGAACTGCTGAATTCCGATAACGCTCTTTATTGTGGTGGTCTTACCGGCACCGTTGTGGCCGATAAATCCGTATATCTCACCTTTGTGAATGTGCAGAGACAAATCGTCAACTGCTTTCTTGTCTCCATATGTCTTGGTTAAGTGTTCAATCTTAAGCATGTTTTCCCTCCCGTAAATTCCTTTCTTTTACGATTTGAACTTTATCACGGTCACCGAAAACCTGCGGTAATTGCACGGATTCAGACATTATTTACACGGAAAAAGAAAAAGCACATAAAAAAGGCTCCTTGCAAAATTGCAAGAGGCCCGCCTTATAATCTGTGTCTGTTTTCTGCCCGGTCAGAGCGTAATGTTGTCCTGTCCCCACAGCACTTTCATAAACTTCGGGTAAGCGTCTTCCACGATTCTTACCATCCTAAGCATCAGTTCAAAACACTCCGGTCCGCAAGACTCAATCTGGATAATGTCGTCTTCTCTGGCACTTATCTGGCCTACGTCGGGCCCGCTTGTGTTAAGAACGAATTTCACATGGTTGTAAGCGTCGTTACACTCATTAATCGTCTCATATATTGTACCGTACCAATCCTCGGGAATCTTTATAAAATTAATTCCCTCAAGATGCACGTGCGTATCCTCATCATCTATCTGCAAAAAGATTATCATTCTTCCGTAAGCAAATTCCCAGTCGGTTCTAAGTACGTTATCTGTAACCCAGTCTGCTCTGATTTCTTTGTCCGTAAGTACTTCCGATACAAGTTTAAGCGCTTTACTCTCCATTCGTAAGCCTCCTTAAAAGTCATACGAAAATGATAGCACAAGGGCATTATCGGAGAATTTATGCAGGCAAAAGAAAAGGCCCCGGAAACCTCCGAAGCCTGTCATAAAGTCATATTATTTGTTTAAATATTCCATCAGCTCATCATATCTGGTCGCCGCGTCCTCGTAGCCCGCTTTGTAGTATTCCTTGAGAGTCTCGGAGTTCGATTCGTTGTTGGTAAGCTTAACCTTTGTGGGGCGAATTACGAAGGCTTCGCCTCGCTTCTCCATGTCATTAAGAAGCTCGATGGAGGAATTGTAAGTGGCAGGGCGCTTGTCGATGGCTTTTAAAAGTCCCGGGAACTTGCGATACATCCACTTCACCATGCGGGAATTGTAGATGTCGCCGTGCTCGCTCTTACGGTAGGAAGCTTCGCGGGTGAATACTACGATAATCTTCTTCCAGCCTTCCTCGATGGCGCGTCTTATAGGTATCGCATCGGCCATTCCGCCATCCATCATGGGTACGCCGTCGATGTAGCCCATATTGGCAAGAAGCGGCAGGGAATTGGCCACTCTTATGATGTGAAGAAAATCGTCAAGATTATCAAACTTCTCGAAGTAGCAAAGGTCTCCGGTCATGCAGTTGATGGCGCTTGTGATAAAGCGCTTGCCGGAAGCCTTAAAAGCCTCAAAGTCAAAAGGGCAATCCACCCTGGGGATACGGTCAAAAAGCGCGTCCATGTTGAAGAACTCGCCGGTCTTCATAAATACACCGGGGCCGAGCATCTTCTGATGAGCCATCGGCTCCACAACAGAGTCTATAATGCGCCCCTTCTGTCCCGACGCGTAATTCATGCCGGCATACGCACCCGCAGAAACCGCGAGAACATTGGGTATATCGATATTCTTATCAAGGAAAAAGTCCATTACCCCTGCAGTGAAGATACTGCGCATAGCGCCGCCTTCAAGGATAATGCCTGTATCTTTATCCATAAGGTCCCCTTTTGAGATTCTCTAGAGCACAAATTGCACCCTACTCATCTTACCACAACAGTGGTACCCAATGCAAAAGAATATATCAGTAATCTGTCTATCTCAAGTCCTGTAAGTTTCTTAACCGCCTCACCGTAATAATCGAGTTGCTTTTTGTATCGCTTTACAAGTTCATCGGCGCTGTCTACCCTGTCGGTCTTGTAATCCAGAACGCATACCTTGCCGTCATGAATATAATACGCGTCGATAACACCTTGCACCAGAATGGTCTCGTCTGCCGAAAATCCGTCTTCAACTTCCGAAGCCGGTACTCCCATTACGAAGGGCTGTTCTTTGTACAGCATATCTTCGCAGTCTGCCTCAGCCATCTCACGCGCAACATCGGAGTCAAAGAAAGTCTTGATACGGTCCCTTCGCACCTTAGCCACATCTTCCTCGCTCATTCTGCCCGAAGCCACGATACGCGCAAGCTCCTCGGCAATGGCCTTCGCCCTGTCGGTGCTGCCTGCAACTTTCACAAAGTCGGTAAGCTGCATTACCTCGTGGTAAGCCGTACCTCTGTCGGTACCCTTAACCTCCTGCTCGCCGCCCGCAAATAACGGAATGTACTCTGAAGGCTCGTTCTCCTCGAAAGGCTTAAACGAACCATCGTCCTCGCGCTCAATCGCCGCCATCTTAAGGTTCGAAACGGTGGTCTTGGTATAAAGCTTTTCAAGATTCTTGTAGGGATATGTAAAAGAAAACCGTTCTTTGATCTTCTCGTATAAATCGCCGTCCTCGCCCTGCGCGCTCTCAAGCTTCTCGCGTAACGCCGCGTTTTCAAGCACTGCTGCCGTGCTCTCCGTCACAGCATCTGCGTCGTCCCATGAACACACCTTAAATAAGCCCTTAGCAGTGCCCGTTACGGCGGGTTTGATAAGGTCAAGGTAAGATTTGTACTTGCCTGTTCCCGGGTGGCTCTGCCACTCTTCTGCGTCTTCACAGAGGCCCACCATAATAAGTTTTTCTTTGGCACGGGTCATGCCTACGTAGAGTATACGGATTTCCTCGCCTACAAGCTCGTCGGTGCACTTGGCGATAATGGCCTTCTTCTTAAGCGTAGGACGCTTGAGTCTGTGCACGGGATCCACATAAGACGCACCTATTCCCGCATCGATATCGGTCACGAACTCGGCGCTTAAATCCATTCTGTTAAACTCTTCATCCACTCCGGCCACGATGCAGACAGGGAACTCAAGACCTTTACTCTTGTGAATACTCATAATCTTCACAACATCGGCGTTCTCATCGAAGGTATTGGCCTCGCCTTCGTCTCTGTCGAGTTTCTTAATAAGCTCCACGTACCTTAAGAAGTGGAACAGGCCGTAGAAACTGGTCTTGGCGTACTCGGAAGCCTTAAGCACCAGCATATTAACGTTCGCAAGGCGCTTCTCGCCGTCAGGCATCGCAGACACAACATGCTTGTAGCCCGTCTCGTCAAAGAGCTTCGAAATCAGCTCATTAATCGGCAGAATCTTAGACAGGTCTCTGTACCTGCGAAGCAACGTTAAAAACCGCGCAAGCTTCTCATTCTCGGGATGCGCCTCGCCGTATGCCTTAACCTTCTCGTAGTAGAATCTCATACCGGGAGTTGCAGCCTCCGTAACCCTCGCGCATTCTTCATCGCTCATTCCGCCAAAGAAAGAAGTCATGGCACTATACATCGACACATCATCCAGCGGATTGTTGACTATCTTAAGAAAGCTTATTACCTGCCTGATTTCCGTCGTATCGTAGAAATCCCCGGTTCCCTCGATGTGATACGGAATACCTGCGTTCTCGCATGCGTCCCTTATGATGTTACGCCACTTTGTAGGCGACCTGAAGAGAACCGCTATGTCCTTGTAGGAAGCGGCACGCATCTCGCCCGACTTTTTGTCTTTAACTTTGAAATTCTTAACTGTATCTTTAATCGTCAGAGCAATTTTAAACGCCTCGGCCTCGCGAGCCTTGTCCGCCTTCTCATCGCTCTGCACCAGTATCAGTTCAGTTGTATTCTCCGGCACGTCATCAGGGTAGTCTCCACCCTTGTAAAGGCGCGCATCGTCATCATACTCCACACCGCCGCGCTCCGCCGTCATAACGTTCTCAAACACCGCATTGACGCTGTCGATTACACATTGGCGGCTTCGGTAGTTTTCTTTGAGCGTGATGAGCCTGTGGGACGCATCCCCGTCCTTCTTATAAACCTCGGTCTTGCCCATAAAAATTTCGGGACGCGCAAGTCTGAATCGGTAGATACTCTGCTTAACGTCGCCTACCATGAATCGATTATGAATGCCCTCCGTATTCTCGCCGGACACACTCTGCACGATGAGTTCCTGCACAAGGTTCGAATCCTGGTACTCATCCACCATGACTTCCTTGTAATAGTTGCGGTAATCCATAGCCACATCGCTGATATCGTAAGTTCCGTCGTCCCTGTACTCGTCCACCAGAAGCTTCACCGCGAAATGCTCCATATCCGAGAAATCGATTATCGAGCGGTCGCGCTTCGCCTTGTCAAAACTCCTTAAGAAGTCCTCCACAAGGTCGATAACCTTATTCACCACCGGCGCCGTCGCCAGCATATCATTGCAGAACTCTTCAAGGCTTTGGTAAAAGAAAGAATCTTTAATCTTCGCAAGTGCCTTCTTATAGCCGTCTCTGAGGTCTTTAATATATTTCTTCTCGCTTTCTTCGCAGTCAGGCTTACCCGAGAGCTTCGCAAAAGAAAATGCCGAAATCATGGCACCTATCTCGTCGTAGTCCTTACCCTTGACGGCTTCCCTAAGCGTCTTAACATCTTCGTAATCTCTCTCCATCGTGGGCTCATATGCATCCGCGCCGCCCGGCACAAGGCAAGACTTTCGTGTCGCCTCTATAGCCTCAAGAATCTCCTCAAACGCTTCATCCACGGCCTTCATAATATCCCTAACAAGGTCGCTTCTCTTGAATTCTTCGAACGACTCAAAGGCATAGTCCCCGCGCCTCTTCTCAAGCCACTGCTCGGGATAGGGATAGCTCATGGCATAGTTATAAAGCTTCATGATGCTGTCCTCGAGCGAATTGTCCTTGTCTTTCTTGGCATAGCAGTCTACTGTGTGGTAGAAGTCTTCGTCCTTGGATGCGTAAGCACGCTTGATGACATCCTTCAACACGTCTTCTTTGAGCAGTTCTATCTCGCCTTCGCCGGCCACCCTGAAAGAAGGGTCCGCATCCACCTTGGTGAAATGGTTCTTAAGAAGGTAGAGGCAGAAGCTGTCGATTGTGGTAATCTGGGCGCTGTGAATAAGCGTCGCCTGCTTCTGAAGGTGCTCGCTCTCGGGGTGCTCCGCAAGCTTCTCGTTAAGGCGCTTGCCGATACGCTCCTTCATCTCCTTGGCCGCCGCGTTGGTGAAGGTCACTACCAAAACTCTGTCGATGTCTACGGGGTTAGCATGGTCGCTTACAAGGCCTACAATTCGCTCCGTAAGCACGCTCGTCTTACCCGAACCCGCAGCTGCGGATACAAGTATGTTTTGATTCCTTGAATCTATTATCTTTTGCTGGTCAATCGAAAAGGTATAAGCCACTTTCTTCTCCCTTGAAAACAATGTTTCTTGCGGTTTCTTCGTCTATTTCCTTACCATCTCTTGATTTATAGCCCGGTATCTTCTCATCAAATCTGCACACGCTCTTGTAATCGCAGAACTTGCAGGCATCCGAGTCGGCGCTTCGCATGGGCGATATCTTCTTGTCGCCTTCGTGTATGCGCTTGCCTATGTTCTTAACCATGCTTTCGACGTAATTAAGCATGCCTTCCATTTCGTCCCGCGACAACACCTTGGCCGCACTGCCCGCGTAGGGTGTTCCGTCCTTCTTGAAGGTAACCGGAAGCACGCCGCCACCCATTGCGTTCTCATCAAGGCCGCTTATGTTCTCTTCGCTGCCCTCGACCACGCCCTTAAGCACGAGTTTCTTTCGAATCGATGCCTCGATTTCCTCGTCGCTCATCTTCTTGCTCTCCGAAAGCATGGGATTGTCGATGGAATAGTATAACAGCGCGGAAGGAATCACTTCCTTGCCGGGATTAACCTTCCTCTCTCTGTAAACAGCTTCCGCCATGTAAAAAGCAAGCTGCTGCTGTATTCCGTGATATATATTTGTTACATCTATGTCTTTCTGAGACGATTTGTAGTCGAGAATCTTAACGTAAATTCTGCCGTCCGCCTCGTACAAATCGATTCTGTCTATCTTACCGTTAAGGTTAAGCTTCGCGCCGTCATCAAGAGGCATTTCTCTCTCAAAAGAATACTCGTGATGCTCGGGTCTGAAGCGGCCGCGCTTAAGCTGGAACTGAAGCGTGTCGACGGTTCTCTTCATGATATTGATAATCTTCTGAACCGTGTAGGCGCTCTGCTCATCATCTGATAGCAATCCCTGCTCGTAATCTTCGCAATATGTCTTAACCGCGCGCTCCACCATTTCCTCGCCCTCTTCACGGCTGAAGTCGGCCCAGGACATGTTCTTCCTCTCAAGCTCTGACGAGAAGCAGTCGAGAACTCCGTGGTATATGGTACCGAGGTCACTTGCCTCGAATCCATACTCTTCGGAGGGCTTAAGCTTCATGCCGTACTTAAGGAAATGCGCATACGCACAGCCCGCGTAGAGCTCCATGCGACTGATGCTGGCATTGATGGTGTTTCCGTATATGAGCCTTACAATCTCGCGAGACAGCGGTGTCGCTACGTACTCGGCAAAAGCAGAATCCTTGATATCGTCGGTAAGTGCGAGCCCCTCGTCTCTGTACTCATGCATGAGAGCCTTAAGTAAAGCCTCTCCCGCATCATCAAGGCTCTTAGCCACGTACTTGCGGAGCAGTTCCGAATACTGGCCGAAGCTTCCCTTAATCGTAACCAGTCTCGAAATGTCGGGTGTAGTCTCGATATTTTCAACCTGCAGTCCTGAGAAAAGGGATGTGAGAACGTCTATCAGGTATGACGGGCGCATTCCTTTGCCTTCGGAATCGGTGCCTGCATAGCTTACGAAGAGCTTGTTGCGGGGCTTGCACATGTTCATGTAAAGATACAGTCTCTGCGTGTACATCTCCTCGCGGGGAGACGGTGCAAGATCATAGCCTGCCGACAGCAGCGCCTCTCTCTCTGTTCCCGAAAGAATGCCTCCCTTGTCGCCGGACTTAGGGATGTTCGTATCATTGACACCCGTAATAAACAGCGCTTTTACCTCGCTGATACGGGTTCTCTCTATATCGCCCACCACGATTCTGTCTACGTTGCGGGGAATCGTGCCGACCTCAATCTCGCTGATGCCCGCTTCAAATATCTTGTAGAACTCCTCAAGGTCCATCTCTTCATCGCCAAGAAGCGAATCTATGGTGTCGAGAAGTTCCATAATGCATTTATAAATCTGCCCGTATTCCGTAGCCTTGGCAAGGTCGTTCTCTTCTTCAAAGCGAGCCTTGAAAGCTTCAAGTTTCTCGTAGGAATGATTGTTCTTAAGAAGCGCATACAGGTTCTTAACGTATTCGCCTGCAGTGTGGGCGTCCTTATCAAGAACCGACAATTCTTCCACAAGGCGTTTTCTCAAATCGTTGTGAAGTTTAAGTTCATCCTCGGCGAGAGTCTTGTCGCGGAGGCCTTTTTCTTTTTTCTTAAATTCCTTGTTGTATGTGCTCTTGCCGCGGATGTTCAAGCTCGTGACATATCGGTCGAAGCGGTCTGTCTCCTCTTCCGTAAAGTCCGTGAAGCCTGAGCGCAGGTAGTGGAATACCGCGTCGTAAGCGTAGTCCTTGATCAAAATAAGCAGTGCGCTCTTAAGGTACTCTGTGAAAGGATTGAGCACTATGCCCCTGGTCTTGTCGATAAAGACGGGCATTTCGAGCTCGCGCATCTGATTTTCAAAGTACATGCCGTAACTTTCAAGGTTACCGGTAACAACCGCAATATCCCTGTACGCGTAGCCTTCCTGCCTTACCAGCTCGTGAATGCGAAGGCAGACTTCCGCCACTTCGCTCTCTATGTTCTTGCAGGAGAATACGGATAGATTCTTAACAGGCTCTGTGAACTTCACTACAGGGTATCTGAACATATTCCGCTCAATATGTGAAAGTTCCGGTGCATCCTTGAATCTGGGGCTCTCAGACGGTCTCAATACCACGTCATCAAGCACTTCCACACCAAGGTCTTCCGCCGCGGTCTTAAGTCTCTTGGCACCCTTGCGGCTTAAGTAGAAAAGCTTCTCCTCTCCGCCTACTATCGAAGGCTCCTCGGGCGCAGATATATCAAAAGTAATCACAACCTTCTCGGCAAGAGTCATAAGCTTATGAATAACTCGCTCCTGAATAGGCGTGAATCCCGTAAATCCGTCGAATACTATCACAGAGCCTTTTATAAAGTCTGCCGAAGGAAGCTTCTCGCATAAAAGGTCCATGGTTTCTTCGCCGGTTATATACTTGTCTTTGTTAAATTCGGAAAATGCTTCATAGATTACAGAAAGGTCGCGAAGCTTGCCCTTTAAAACTCCGTCGGGAAGTGTGTCTGCGATTTTCTCCACATCCTTAACCGAAAGACCGTATTGCATGAACTCCGAAAGTGAGGATTTAACCTCATGAATAAAGCCGACCTTATTAAGATTCCTGCCCATGTAAGGCATCCTGCCCGCTACCTGCGATGCCACCTTCCTAAGAACAAGGCTCTTGCCGGTATCGTCAAGTATAGGCTTGTCACTCTTTCCCGTAACGGAAAAAACTCTGTAAGATAATCTTCCAAAGCTTAGTACGTCTATATTAAGAATTCCCCCGTCCGGATGAGCCTTTACGATGTCCATCTGAGTCTGCATCGTAAACTGATCCGGAACTATGAGGAGAAAGTCCTTTTTAGGGTTCTCCTTAGCTTCCTTAATCAGCATTTCTCTCACATATGTGCTTTTGCCGCTTCCGGCGGGGCCGAAAATAAACGATATGCTCATTTTTTAATCCTCTTTTGATATACTCTAGTATAGCACAATAGGGTGTCCTATAAACAGTACATTGACTGCGATTAAGACCCCGTCGGTAAAAGGAGAGAAAGCATGAGCAAATTTTTAGTATCAGGAATTTTGCAAAGAGAAACCATCGTTAAGATTGACGAACTTCCCATCAAGTATCAGCCCGTAACCGATACCTTCGGCAGTATTCACTCAGGCGTGGGCGGAGACTCTTACAATGAGGCTATTGCGCTTAAGTGGCTTGGTGACGAGGTCAGTTTTTTTGCCATGATAGGCACCGGTGAAAACGCCGAGATTCTTAACTCCAACAATAACGATATCGAACTCGATACAAGTTTCATACTTCCCAAGCTCTACGCAACTCCCGCCGCCGTTATCTTCTACGACCAGACGAGAAAACAGCAGATTTTCGAGGATATCAAGGATTCCCGAAGCATCGAGTACGACTTAGACCTCTTTAAGTCCCAGCTTAA
Organism: Lachnospiraceae bacterium; assembly: GCA_017553505.1. GTDB lineage: Bacteria > Bacillota > Clostridia > Lachnospirales > Lachnospiraceae > UBA1258. The sequence goes on along the minus strand of JAFZLD010000018.1, from coordinate 87,467 downwards.
GGGCTCCGAGATGCTCATTACAGCTAACGCAAACTTCTGCAGACCCTTACTTCAGGCAGCCCTTGAGGATGGCAAAAAAATAGCCGTCAACATCCGTAAGTTTAAGTACGAGACCGAGCAGTACAATAAATTTTTCCTGGAAAACGCAGATTATTTATATTTAAGCGATGATAACCTTGAAGAAGACCCCTATGATTTTGTAAAATATATAGCGGAGAAATACCACCCCGAGATTATCATCCTTGGTCAGGGCGCCGACGGCCTTATCCTCTATTCGGAGAGGGAAGGCACCTACGCACACTTTAACCCTGTTAAGACCAATGAAATCGTCAACACCGTGGGTGCCGGAAATGCGCTGTTTTCGTGCTTCCTCCACTACTACAACAAGACAGGAGATCACAACTTCTCGATTAAGAACGCATTGCTGTTTGCTTCCTACAAGATCGGATTCATGGGAACGTCGAACGGCTTCATGACCGAGAAGGAGATTGAGGACTGGCGCTCCTTAATCTGGAAAACTTGATAAATGAAAGAAAAACTTTATACCATTCCCCTTAACGATGCGGTAAACGCGGCAGATGAATGTCCCTTTTGCTACATCGAGAGAAACGTTGAACAGGATTTACTCGACTACTGTCTCGGCTCCGCCGCTTCCTATATGGAGGCCGACACCCGCGCAGTTACCGACAAATACGGGTTCTGCCGCGAGCACATCCGCAAGATGTACGATTACGGCAACACCCTCGGAAACGGATGGATTCTTAAGACACACTATCGCAAGATTATAAGCGAGATGACGGCTCAGTTTAAAAGCTACTCTCCTACCAAGATTTCGTTCAAAGAAAAATTCTCAAAGCCCGATTCTCTTAAGAACTCCGTAGCTCGCTGGGTAGAGGAGAAGGACAAGTCCTGCTACATCTGTGCAGAGTTTGACAAGATGTATGAAAGATACCTCGACACTTTCTTTTACCTCTATAAGGAGGATGGTGAGTTTAAGAATAAAGTGGATTCCGGCAAGGGATTCTGCCTGCACCATTTCGGTGACCTGTGCGAATACGCCGAGCTTCACTTAAGTGACAAGGAAAAAGCGGATTTCTTTCCCCGTATGTTTATGCTCATGGAAGACAATATGGAGCGTTTGTACGAGGACATCAGCTGGCTTATAGAAAAGTTTGATTACAAGAACAAAGACGCCGACTGGAAGAATTCAAGAGACGCTGTGGGACGCGGAATGCAGAAGCTTCGCGGAAGCTATCCCGCCGACCCGCCTTATACCCAGAAGAAATAAAAGAGACCACAAATAAAGAACGGGGACCCGGTTATCCGGGCCCCCGATTTTTATTGGCTTTATCGGTAATTATTTCTTGCCGAATCTTACAAGCTTACCGTTCTCATCGAATACTGCGTGAGTACTCTTAGCGATAAGTCCGTTGGTGTGGGTGATGTAGTAGCTCTTACCCTTAACTACCTTGCAGTCACCTGCTACGTAGTAGAGGTCGCCGTCGACTTCGATGAGACCTGCGTATGTACGCTTGCCGTTCTCATAGTAGAAGGTTGAGCCCTTCTCATCATAGAATCCGTTCTTGTCGGTAATCATCTTACCGTCTGCATCGAATTCGTATACGCCGTAGTCCTTAAGGCCGTTGGTCTTGCTTACAGTTACGAAACCTGTTGCAAGCACACCGTTCTCAAGTGCATAGTAGAAGTCGCCGTTATACTCTACGAGGCCTGCTCTGTGGCCGATCTTGTTGTCCTTGTAGTATGCGGTCTTGCCGTCAACTGTAAGAACACCGTCGAGGATAAGAATACCGTTGTTACCGGTCTTGTAAGTACCTGCTGAAAGGATTCCGTTGGTATTGGTTACTTCAACCTCGGGAGTCTTAACAATCTTGCCTTCTTCATCTACGTAATATAAGTATGCACCTACTCTGACTACGCCGGCATTCTTCTGGAGATAGCCATCCTTATAGAATCTATCGCCGTCATAAGTCTTCTTGATACCATTTATAAGCATTCTGCCGTTTTCATCGAAATCTGCATGGCAGGAGTCCATGATACCGTTTGTGAGCTTTACAAAGTAGTGTCCGTCTCTGAATACAACACCGTTACCGATTACATAACAGAAAGAGTTGTCGCACATCTCGATAAGGCCTGCATATGTACGCTTATCGTTCTCGTAGTAGTATAAACCACCGTCTTCTTCGTAGATACCGTTCTTGGGTTCGAGAACAAAAGGATCAACGCTATCAACAAGAAGGATTGTACCGAATACTTCGGGTGCGGACCAGCCGTTACCGGTCTTATCGGCCCAACTTAAGGTACCGCTTCTGGTTCCCTTTTCATTGGCATCGTTAACCTGAAGTTCAAGACCTACCGTCATGCCATAGTCGGGTTCAATATCGGTCCACTTAAATGCTGCTTCTACCATGTAGCCTTCCTCGGTAAGAACTGCCGCGGATATAATGTTATCCTCATTACACTTGGTACCGTTGAAGCTCTGGAAGTTCTTGTAGTTAACACGATACTGCTTATCGTCGTCCTGATAGCCGCCGGACTTTTCGTTGTTCTCGTCGATGAATACCTCGATGGAATCCTGCTGATATTCATCCTTGGCATCGGAATTGAGAACTGCGTCCTGTACGTCCATAAGTACATATAAGTACTTTGTGTCCCATAATAACTTAGCTGTTGCGGTAACATCTGCACCAAGGTTAATGGTAAGCGGGAAGCTTTCAACCTGTGTCCATGCAGAGTCGTCTGCCACGCCATCTACTTTAATCGTGCCCATCTTAACTCCGAGCATAGGCTTTGTGGTACATACAGCATAGTACTTATCTGTTGTTTCCTGACTGAAGGTAGTATCACCGAAAGCATATTTCTTGTCGCCGTCTGTTATTACTACATCAATCTTAATCTTATTATTCAGAATAGCTTCCTGAGGTACAAAAAGGATCGCGGAACATAAGCTCATATGATCCATCATATCTCTGGTAATGTCCATGCTCTGTATGGATGTTCCGTCAGATACATAAACCGTAAAGTATGCTTCATCACTGAGCAATTCTTCATTAAACTCAACCAATACTCTTACTCTGCCTTCGCTCCACATAGGTGAAACGGTAGCAACGCCCTCCTTAAAGGAGTAACGTTCACCGGCATTGAAGTGTTCAATATCCTGTGCCATGGATACGTATCTGATTTCGGGCTCAAGCTCGCCTGCGCCGCAAAGTGCGTAGAATGCATTCTTAGCCTTGTAGTTGTTGTCGAAGAGCAGAGGATACTGCTTGCTGTTGCCGGTGGAACCGCCGCCTGCGCTGTTCTGCTGCTGAAGCCATGAGTGCTTGTCGACTACGCCCCAGATGGTGAATCCGGTAACATTGGTACCTTCTTCGATAAGTCTTCTTACTGTGTCATATAAATCTTTATATCTCTTCGCAAGCTGCTCGTCCTTGGGACCTGTGCTACCCTTGAAGTCGATTTCGGTGAACTGTACCTGATCTACGAGTTCGCCGTAAGCCTTGGCTGCCTTCTTAACAGATTCCATAGTAGGATTGTTGTCTGCGCAGAAGTAGTGAGCCTGCATACCCATACCATCGATTCTGGAACCGGGTGTTGCCTGTACGTTCTTAATAAGGGTGATGATGCCCTTAGCCTTATTGGTCTGATATGCGTTGTAGTCATTGTAGAAAAGAGCAATGTCTGCAGGCATATATCTGTTTGCGTATACGAATGCGTTGTTGATGAACTCAGGGCTCTGATATACTCTCCACCATGTTGAGTTCTCACTTGCATTTCTGTATGTGCCGGAGCCGTCGCTGATTGCTTCGTTAACAACGTCCCAGCCGTAGAATAATTCTTTGTACTTGGAGCCTTCAGAGGTGAAATGTTCACATACGGCTCTGATGTAAGCCTCAAGACGTAAGTTCATAACGTCAGGTGTTACAAAAGGCTTGGACTCATCATAATCCTCGTGGAAGAAGAAATCGGGTGTCTGAGAGTGCCATACAAGCACGTGACCACGGATTCTGATCTTCTTGTCGGGATGTTCATTGTTCCAATTTACAAAATAGTCAAGATATCTGTCGGGAGTAGAGAAGTTAAGAACGGGGAATAAAATCTCCTGATCGCCAACAGTAACCATTACCTTCTCTGCGTTAGCCCTGAGCATTGAATCGGGCTTTAATTCGTTACCAAGGGTAACACCGTTAAAGTGCTTGGTAACAAGTTCCATTTCCATGGAATCGTTAAATTCTGCGGAGCTGATAGCGCATCCGATAATGAAGTCGTCACCGAGAACTGCTGTCATCTCGTCGCAAAGGTTAACAATATCATATTCAACACCCTTTTCTACGGGAGGTTCCGTATCGGGTGTGGTATCTACTACGAGTTCTGCGCTTTCGAATACTACGTTAGCGGGGAACTTGTCGTCCTGATTGTTCATTGCCATGATTGCGATGCCGGTAATCTCATCGTCAACCGTGCATGTAAGACTATGAACTGCGGTGTCAGGGTAATGATAGAAAGGCAGTACTTCGGTATCTCCGGAGTAAAGCTTAAAGCAAAGATCAAGACCCTTTTCGCCCTTTGTCGTAATCTTTATGGATTTAATCTTGTCGCCTCTTACGGGCTTTGTAAGTTCAAATCTGTACTCATCCCATTCTTTGGTAAATTCAAGGTCGTTGCCTTCAACAACCTGACCGTTTCCTTTGAATGTGAATACAAGATTGTCTTTGGTATAAGTCTGAGTCTCCTCATATACCTTGGGAGTGTACTTAACAGCGAACTTATCAACGGTAACGGTGTAAGGATATGCTGTCTCGTCTGCAGGCAGGGACATGATACCGATGTATCTGATGTCTCCGTCATACTTAGGCTCTACTACATATTCGTTATCGCCGAAATTGTCATAAACGGGCAGCTTCTCGTTCATGCTTGAATCATAGAGCTTAATACAGAATACGTTACCCTCTTCGGATGTCGTTGTAAGAACATATTCAACATCTGCGGTGTCATAAGCCTTACCAAGATCGAATATGTACTCCTGATATCTTGCGGAGAAAGTAAGCGCATTCGACTCTGCAGGTGTACCTGACCATCTGTCTGCAAAAGAAGGCTTAACAAACTCGTCATAACCTGCTCCCACGGGCTTCTCGGGCTCTACGGGAGTTATGGTGCCGTTAGCCTTAAGAGTAATGCTCTTAATTGTAACGCTGTAAGGATATCCCTCTTCGCCTTCGGGAATAGACATAATGCCCACATATCTTAAGTTACCGTCATATTTGGCAGCAACTGTGTATGTATTGTCTTCGCTGTTTACGTTGTGATATTCAACAGCCTTTTCCTTCATTCCATCATCATAAAGCTTAATGGAGAAGTCATCGCCCTGAGCGTCCACCGCAACGATTACGCTTTCTACCTGAGCAGCCGAAATTGTGGTGCCAAGGTCGAATACGTACTCAGTATACTGAGTGCCGAATGTAAGCTCGTTAGACTCTGTGGGAACGCCGTCCCATCTTCCTTTGAACTTAAGATCCTTGTCGAATACAAGATCTGTAGCTTCTCCGGGAGTCTCGGGCTCCACTACGGGTGTGTCCGGTTTCTCGGGGTTCTCGGGATCTTCCGGCTCTACTACGGGAGCTTCCACGCCGAGTTCTCTCTCGGTTACGAAGGTAACCGTTGAAAAAGTAAATGATTTCTCCTCTTCGGCACAGTTCATAAAGCCGATTTGGGTAGGAACTACAGAACCGTCAAAATCCAGGCTGCTTACCCAATAATCTGCTTTCGCCTCACCTGCGGCGCTGTAAATCTTGAGTCCCAGATTCTCTGTTGATGATACGCTTACCCTATAACCCTTAAGACCTGCCTTAACAACGTCTTCGGGGATTGCGTATTTAACTTCTGCATACTGAGCGGAATAGTTGAAGGTGATACCTTCCTCTGTTTCCTCGGCCGTATACTGATATCCGCCGGGTGTTCCGAGTTCAGCGATTGCATAAGTTGTCTCATATACGTCGCCGTTTTGTACCGACTCGGCCGCATATGACTGTCCCACATTGGTAAAGGTGCTTGTTAAAAACAACAAACCTGCCAATGCCAGTGAGACTACTTTGTGTAATCTTTTGTGCATATTATGCCCCTTCCCTTTCGTTTTTCTTGCTGACATGTGCAAATTGCCCATCGTCAGTCTTGGTAATTATCATTATTAAGTATTTTTGTTCACCTAACTTATCATCTTATGCTAAAAATATGTCAAATTTTGCCAAAGCGTTTACAAAATGGTAACAATTGAGTAAATCGTTTCTCTCAAGGCACAAAAAAAGGCTCCGCTTTCTCGCGGAACCTTTCCTATTGTTTATTCAAATCATTCCTTGGGCTCTTCGTAATCGTCCTCTGAAGGCTCACCGCTCTCTGTGGGAGCTGCGGATTCCTCATCGGAAGCCTTTCTGTCGTCGAAGAACTCTTCAACCTTGCCGGCTGCGGCGTTGAACTTCTCCCCTGCTGCAGCGCTTAATTCTTCAGCCTTCTCGGCAACCTTGGAAGCTACGTCCATAACTTTTTCCTTGGCTGAGTTAAAGTCAAGAGATACATAAGAACGCTTTCCGCTTGTGCCTCTGGATGTGGGGCCGTCGTCTACATCTACGTCAAAGTTGTCAAAATCGTCATCGTCTTCCATATTTTCGGGAATATTCGAGTTTTTCTTCTTAAGATAGCAGTATGTTCCTGCTGCTGCGGCAGCGAGTGCCATGAGTGATAAGAATTTTTTTCCTTTTTTAGCCATTGGGACTCTCCTTTCATTGGAACTACAACTACATTTATTATACCAATATTTTCAGATTTTTAAATAGATTAATCGGTAAATTTTCTCTAAAGAGTTCTTGAAGAGAAAATAAAACTATGGTAACATTGAATTCGACTCACCAAGTCAATAATGTACGAGGGGCGATTGGATGAACGCTAAATTCTTTGATCTTAAGCAGGAAAAACAAGACAGAATGGTTAATGCAGCACTCAGAATTTTTGCGTTGAACGGCTATCAGCACGCCAGCACGGACGATATTGTCAAGGAAGCCCATATCTCCAAGGGTCTTCTTTTTCATTACTTCGATTCCAAACTCGGCGTGTATTCTTTTGTCTACGATTACGCCGTAAGATACATTTCCCTCGAATTATCAAGTGCCATCGATCCCGAAGAGACTTCTTTTTTCACCGTTCTTCGTCAGATGGAAGCTGCCAAGATGCAGGTGCTTAAGAGCTACCCCTTCATGCTCATGTTCGTGCACTCCTGCAAGGACGAAAGCATCACCGAAGCGGTTCTTGCCACCGAGTCCAGCAGGCAGACTTTGGATGAGAACATCAACACCATTCTCTCCGCCACCGACCGCTCTTTCTTAGAGAGTAAAAAGAACGCGGCCGAGCTTCTTAAAATGCTTAGCTACACCATCGAAGGCAGCATGGAAACCGCCCTTAAAGACGGCTCCTTCAATGCCGAGATGAATTACAACGATAATATTAAGTACATTTCCATTACGGAAAAAATGATTAAGTAAACTAACGTAAACAGCGAAAGGGCGTCCCGCACGAAGCGAGGCGCCCTTTCTTTATCTTTTAGTGAGACGTTCTTTTTTAAAGGAATCAATTCCTTAGTGATGGAACAGACGTATACCCGTAAATGCCATCACCATATCGTACTTGTCGCAGCACTCGATAACGAGGTCGTCACGTACGGAGCCGCCGGGCTCGGCAATGTATTTAACACCGCTCTTGTATGCCCTCTCGATGTTGTCTGAGAAGGGGAAGAATGCGTCGGAACCTACGGTAACGTCGGTGTTGCCTGCAAGCCAAGCTTTCTTTTCTTCGCGGGTGAAGACTTCGGGCTTAACCTTGAAGCGCTTCTGCCATTCGCCTTCGCGTAATACATCTTCGTACTCATCGCCGATATAAACGTCGATGGTATTGTCTCTATCAGCACGGCCGAGGGTGTCAAGGAACTCGAGGTTCAATACCTTCGGGCACTGACGGAGATACCAGTTATCAGCCTTCTGACCTGCAAGACGTGTGCAGTGGATACGTGACTGCTGGCCTGCGCCGATACCGATTGCCTGACCGCCCTTTACGTAGCATACGGAGTTGGACTGAGTATACTTAAGGGTAATCATCGCAATCTTCATGTCCACAAGAGCCTCGTCCGGGATGTTCTTGTTCTTGGTAACGATGTTGGCAAAAAGATCTTTATTGATATCAAGCTCGTTACGACCCTGCTCAAAGGTGATGCCGTATACCTGCTTGCGCTCGATCTCGGCGGGCTTGTAGGTGGGGTCGATTTTGATTACGTTGTAGTTGCCGTTTTTCTTTTGCTTAAGAAGGTTCAAAGCCTCTTCAGTATAGCCGGGAGCGATAACGCCGTCGGAAACCTCTCTCTTGATGAGGCGGGCGGTGTCAACGTCACAGACATCGGAAAGCGCGATAAAGTCGCCAAAAGAAGACATTCTGTCAGCTCCGCGGGCTCTCGCATATGCGCAAGCAAGAGGGCTTAACTCGCCGAGGTCGTCTACCCAGTAAATCTTCGCAAGTGTCTCGGTAAGAGGAAGACCTACCGCAGCACCTGCGGGAGATACGTGCTTAAAAGAAGTTGCTGCGGGAAGTCCGGTTGCTTCTTTTAACTCTTTAACAAGCTGCCAGCCGTTGAAAGCATCAAGGAAGTTGATGTAGCCGGGGCGGCCGTTTAATACCTCAACAGGAAGGTCGCTTCCGTCTTCCATGAAAATTCTTGAGGGCTTCTGATTGGGGTTACATCCGTATTTTAACTGAATCTCGTTCATTCTCTTAATCTCCTACTTCGTGTTTTTGTTAACGATTCTGGTCTCCCACTTGCCTGTCTCTAAGTCTACGAAACGGGTGAAAAGAGATACCTTGTTATCGAAGTTAAGGCTCTCCCACAAATCGTGTGTGAAAGAATCGATGTCGCCTCTGATGTGCACTACCTCAGGCTCGCCTTCGAAGCTCGGAAGGGGAGTGTCATCCTTCATGTAAGTGTGAATGAAGCGTCCCTCGCCGATACGGGGCTTGTCGTAAAAGAAATTGTAGCGGTTGCATGCGCTGCCGTCGCCGTTGTTGGACTTAAGTATGTTCATTTCGTAAGAGAAAGAATCACCTTCGAAGTGTAAGATTCCTGAAATTCTGGGGGTGAAGTTAGGCTCGTCGGGCTCAAACTCGCGGGTACGAAGAGCGGCGTCGAAGCTCTTGCCTGCGCGAAGGCCGTCGTATACGGTATCGGTCTGGTCACCGTTGGTAACGATAGTGTGTGAACCGAATACTCTTACGGGAGCGTAGATAATAAGTGACGGATCCGACATCTTGGAAGGATCGAAAGCTTCGGTACGAATACCCTCGCCTTCTTCCACGAATACGCGGTTGCGGGAGTTAACGCTTCTGCCCATGATAAAGTAAGCAATAACCGCTTTCTTACCGTCCTCGGAACGGCCGATTACGATGCCTCTTCCGGGATAGGCATTGGTCTTAAGTAACTGTGATAACTCAAAAATTCTCATAAGAACCTCCTGAAAAAAATGTATAAGAAAAGCCGACAATCTGAGCAGCTTCGCCCAGACGGTCGGCATTAGTCATCTATACTCCCTGTGGTCAATTCCACTTCCGTCAGTCATATAGACCTTATGGATTTAGATTAATAAAAAACCTTAGTACTGTCAACACAAAAATTGCACAAATAGTCAACGAAACGGACGTTGCCTTTCGGCATCGTCCGTTTCGCCCAACAACACACATGGAGAATCGAGTTAATAAAACTGTGCGTTTTATTATACTCCCCCTATGATCCATAATATAAAATTATTTCTTGCTATTTAAAATCTCGTCCTTAAGGTCTCTTGCAAGATCCTTAATACGATTATTTGCAGTCTGTGACTGAAGAATAAGTGCAATCATCTTCTGAGATACATCAAGGTGACCGGTCATCTGACCAAGCACTGCGATGAGGTAGTTAATGGTGGTCTCATCCATACCGCACATAGGGAAGTTTTCGTTCTGAATGGCAGCCACGAAGCCTTCGAATGCGTTCTTGGAGTACTCAAGCTCCATTGCTTTAATCTTGGCATATTCGGGATTGGACTCGCCGAGCTCCTCAGCCTTACCTCTTGCAATCCATGAAGACTTAAGGCAGATGTATGCTTTCTCACTGGCCTTGGTGCCCTTAACGATAGCGTTGACAAGCGCCATCTTGTATCTTTCGAGAGCATCGTCGTATGAGTAAATCTCGCCGGTTTCGGGCTTAGGCTTGAATGCGGGTGAAATCTTGGCCTTTATACGCTGAGCCTGAACGTTCAAAAGTGTGGGGAAATATCTTGAAAGTGCCGTGTATCCACACTTGGGGCACATGATAACATCGTACTTGGCGATATCCACATCCTGATAAACCGGGCGCAAATCCTTGTCGGAACGCACCAGCTTAGCCTTACCTGCTTTTACAGCTTTGGTCTTAAATTCGTTGTCACAAAGCGGACACTTCATGGTCTTTTCGAGAATGAAGTCCTTCTCTGTGGGCACGTAAGCTGCTTTTGCCTCCTCTGCTTTTTTCTCTTCTTCAAAAAGGCTCATGCCTTCAAGGCCTGATAAACCAAAAGAATCAAGTCCGGATAAAATACCGTCTCCCATGTTCAAACTCCTTTACTTAACATATTTATTCACAAAGTCTTCCTGAGGCATGGGCTTGTCAAAGTAGAATCCCTGAATCATCTTAATCTTCATGCCCTCGAGGACTTTATATTGCTGCTCGGTCTCGATACCTTCGACACAAACGTTAACGCCGATAGTCTCCGCAAGTTCCGCAACCATCTTAACAAAGGACTGCGAGTAAGCGGAATCGGCAAGGTCTTTAACAAAGCTTTGATCCACCTTGATTACGTCAAAAGGAATCTCCCTAATGTGGCTGAGTGACGAATAACCTGTTCCGAAATCATCAAGCGCAAGCTTAACGCCGAGCTCCTTGATACCGTTAAGAATGGTCTTCATACGCTCCATATCGTTAATGGCAAGACTCTCTGTTACTTCCAGAGTAAGGTTCTTGGGAGTAATGCCCGTCTCCTTAATGGTGCGTGCCACGATATCCACAATATCCGATTGTAATAACTGTACCACAGACAAATTAACGTTAACCTTATAATCCGGATGACCGTTGTCATTCCAGGACTTACAGGTCTCGCAAGCCTTTCTCAGTACGTGGTTACCGATAGGATTGATAAGTCCCAGGTACTCTGCAAGCGGTATGAAATCGCTCGGTGCAATAAAGCCAAGCTCGGATGAGTTCCATCTGATAAGCGCCTCGGCACCTACACAGCGGTTATTCTCGGTAACGTCCACAATCGGCTGATAGTATACTTCAAATTCTCTGTAGCCCGAAGTCATGGCATCACGCATGCTCTTCTCCATACCGAGTCTCTCGCTCGAGGAAGAAACAATGTTGTCCGAGTACTGAGCCACGCGGTTCTTACCGCTTTTCTTGGCATCGTACATGGCGATGTCGGCTTTCTTGATAAGGTCAAGCACGCTTGCACCGCTCTCGGGGAACTCTACGACACCCATACTCATGGTGCAGTAGTAGTCCGCATCCTTAAGATACCAGGGCTTACTGAATATATCTTCAATCTGTTCGATAATACGCTTAAATGACGAATACGACTCGGGAGGCACGATAATGACGAATTCATCGCCGCCCATACGATAGCAGGTATTCTTAATACCCTCGATACGCTGCAGTGAATGCGAAATTGCCTTAAGGAGCACGTCGCCGTACTGATGACCCAGACCATCGTTAATATGCTTAAAGTCATCAAGGTCGAGGTACAAAAGCGCACCCTTCGTACCCGAAGTCTTAGCCGCATCGATGTGCATCGCAAGGTCACGCTCGCAGCACATACGGTTGTAAAGACCCGTTAAGAAGTCTGTATACGCCTGCTGCTCGATACGACGCTGATAGCTCTTCTTGTCCGTAACGTCGTAAGCCGCGCACAAAGAAACCTTTCTTCCGTCCACCCAGTTGATGTAGGTGTAGTGAAGGTCGTACCAGCGGTTTCTGGCAACATGGTTAACTTCGTAGGTTCCGATTTCTTTGGACTCGGGAAGGGCTGAGTCGAACAATTCGTCGAGGCTTCCGCTTGCGAACTCCTCCGCAAACACGCTCTTAAGTACCCTGTTGGCAAAAAGAGGCGAGCCCGTCTCAATGTCGCGCACATAAATTGCGCTTCCCACGTTATCTAAAATTGCCTCAAGTGAAGCAAAAGAACTTGCAAGTGAATTCTTCTGAATACGCTTTGTAAGGATACTCTGAAGAACCTTCATGGCATCATATAAGAACTTTACTTCTTCGGTCTTCCATTTCTTGTCGGGAGTGTTGTCTAAGAAGCATGAATACATAGCAACGCCGTTGCCTATCTGAATAGGCAGCACGCATACAGCCGTCATGCCAAGCTTGTTAAGCACCTCTCTGTCGGGCGCATCCGCGTCGGAATCCGCCGATACAACAAGAGGCTTGTCCGTGTACAGGAAATGGAAACGAGGCTGTCCCATATGCTGGTCAAAGCACGACACCGCTCCGGTACCCGTCCACTCGGCGGCAATATCCATACTGTCCTGCCCACGCTTTACGCGCGCAATAAAAGCAGTGGATATATCCAAATATCCGCCCACAATCCCTAGCATCTCATTCATTATGACTTCTATTGCGTCATTGGAATCAAGAAGCTGTACTACCTCGGAAATGGCTTCCACCCTCTTAAGCGAAGCAAGTGCCTCCTCCTCGGAGTACTTGGATCTTCTGCTCTCTGCCTGGGCACTGGCCAAAGAAAGTTTAGAGCACAATATAAGCTGGGTTACATCCCTGCAAATATCAATAGAATCATTGAACTTGGCCTGAGAAGTTACCCTTGAGAAAGTTCCGGGAGAAATGCTTCCGGGCTGTGAAACCAGCTCCGTATCGTCCATAACGCCTATTAAAACCCAGGTCGCTATAGCCTCATGGTTAACATGAAGCGAAACACCTGCCGCCTTGATGTTAGGTATGCACGTGTCTTCAAGTGCCTGTACTTCGAGGTCGTCTCCCGATACCCTTTCGTAGAGGTTATTTACTACTTCCCGTCCAATAAGATCGATAAGCTTTTTGTCTTCCGGCGGTTCAGCGGTCAATTCGCATAGCGTTTCTCCCCGCGAGTTATATCCGACCATGTAAAGATTGGCTACTTTGCTGAAGCGAATAGCCATCCTCTTAACGATCATGATATCAACCGTCAGATTCCCGGAAAGCATCCCGGGATTTTGATAGAATGTATTATTGTTCTCCACAAAAAATACCTCTTATTCCCCTCCTGTTTATATTAACATAACATCTGATTTCTATCAAGAAAACGATTCATATTTAATTAAATAGCAGATAATAATTTTTATTTTCCCGGTACACAAAAAAGGCGCTTATCCGTGCGGATAGGCGCCTTTCCAATGCTTTGGTTTCCTTCTTATAAAGCGTCCGATGAATAGTTGGGTGCTTCTTTGGTAATGTGGATGTCGTGAGGGTGAGACTCGCGGAGTGCTGCGGCGGAAATCTTAATGAATCTGCCGTTCTCTTTGAGCTCTTCAATGGACTTGCATCCGCAGTAGCCCATACCTGCTCTTAAACCGCCGAGAAGCTGGAATACTGTGTCTTCAACGCTTCCCTTGTAAGCTACACGGCCTTCAACGCCTTCGGGAACGAGTTTCTTGGCGTCGGACTGGAAGTATCTGTCCTTGGATCCGTTCTCCATGGCTGCTATGGAACCCATGCCACGGTATACCTTGTATTTACGTCCCTGGTAGAGTTCGAACTCGCCGGGAGCTTCGTCACAACCTGCAAACATTGAACCCATCATGCAGACATTACCGCCGGCTGCGATAGCCTTGGTAATCTCGCCTGAATACTTGATACCGCCGTCTGCGATAATCGGGATGCCATATTCCTTGGCAACTTTGTAACATTCCATAATAGCGGTAACCTGAGGAACACCGATACCTGCAACCACACGGGTGGTACAGATGGAACCGGGTCCGATACCTACCTTAACAGCGTCTGCACCGGCTTCGATAAGAGCCTTGGTAGCTGCGCCTGTTGCAACGTTACCTGCGATAACCTGAAGGTCCGAATATGCTTCTTTAATCATCTTAACGCACTTGATAACGTTAGCTGAGTGACCGTGTGCGGAGTCAAGAACGATTACATCGACCTTGGCATCTACGAGTGCTGCCACTCTTTCAAGACAGTTAGCTGTAATACCTACGCCTGCGCCGCAGAGAAGACGTCCCTGAGAGTCCTTGGCTGCGAGAGGGTATTTGATGGTCTTTTCAATATCTTTGATGGTGATAAGACCCTTTAAGTTGAAGTCGTCGTCTACGATGGGAAGCTTTTCTTTCTTGGCAGCTGCTAAGATTTTCTTGGCTTCTTCGAGAGTAATTCCTTCTTTGGCCGTAACTAAGCCTTCGGAGGTCATGTTTTCTTTAATCTTCTTGGAAAAGTCTGTTTCGAATTTTAAATCACGGTTTGTAATGATGCCGACGAGCTTCTTGCCTTCTGTAATGGGAACTCCGGAGATACGGAACTTGGCCATTAAGTTATTGGCATCCGCAAGGGTGTGCTCGGGAGAAAGTGAAAATGGATCGGTGATAACACCGTTTTCTGATCTTTTAACTTTGTCTACTTCGTCTGCCTGTTCCTGAATAGACATGTTCTTGTGAATAATACCGATGCCGCCCTGTCTTGCCATCGCGATAGCCATGCGGTGTTCGGTAACGGTGTCCATTCCTGCGCTCATGAGCGGAACGTTTAACTTAATCTTCTTGGTAAGATAAGTGGTGACATCCACCTGATTGGGAATGACTTCTGAATAAGCGGGCTCTAAGAGCACGTCGTCGAAAGTAATGCCTTCACCGATAATCTGACTCATATTAATCCTCCTTGCTTTTGCTTATAAGAAAACTGCCGAATAGCGTTCTATCTAACCGGCAGTTTTAAATTTGCTAATGAATGTAACACACCCCGCCGGTATTGTCAATCACTAAATACCTTTCTGGGAGCAACATTTTTAACAAGCTTTATGAATTCGTCATTGGGCTCAATTATTATCTTCTGGGAGCCTTCGTAGTAGAAGCAGTAACGGGTCTCGCGCTGACCGGCGATTCCGCTTGAGTAGTCAAATTCCTTGACCTGTCTGTTTCTGTAGGAATCAAGGTGGTAGGAGTTAATGGGAGCAAGTATCTCCATCTTGTCTACCTGGTAGGTGCCGACGCGCTTTCTTTTGGCCTTATTGAGGACCTTGTCGATGGTGATTTCCTTATCAAGATATAAGTACTCGTACTCTACGCTGGCATACATGCCTACGAAGTAAGAGCCGACGCCGAGGGCTATCGCAACTATAAGTCCGAGGGTTCCGATTCCGGTTAAGAATGAACCGAAGAATACGACAACCGCAAGGCCCATAAGTAAGTATTTAAGAAATAACATGGCACCTGAGGGCTTTCTCTGTACCATTACCTCAATGTATGATTCGCTCATAGTGTTACCTTCCAATCTTCTCTGTATGTTGTCGCGGGGTGATGCCTGCGTGGCCCCTGCGAAAATGCTTACCACTAATATAGCAGAATTTCAGAATAAATCAAAAGGATTTTAAGGCAGATTCGCAGATTTAACAAAAAGTTCATTTTTTGGTCATTGACCCGTTAATAACTTTGGGTAATAATGATTCTGTTATTTAAGGAGGTGCGTTATGCCCGTTATAGACGACATTCGTGACAGCCGTAACATGCTTAAAGGCAAAGGCTTCAAATATAAATTCTTGTACTTTTGGGAATACTACCGTATTCCGACGCTGATTATAGGTTGCGCGCTTGCAATTATTGTGTCTGTAATCGTTACCATGATTCGTAACAAGCCCGCGCAGTTCCAGGCGGCATTCATTAACGCCTCGGCCATCCCCGATTCCGACGCCTGCACCGAATATCTCGGCCTCGACCCCGCAGCCGGCCCCGTAGTCTTCGACGCAAGCTACTCTATCAATCTCGACCCGTCCAGCTACAGCGATGTTACCTACACTTCTTCCCAGAAGTTCATGGCCGCCATCGCCGGCGCGGACATTGATGTTGTAATCAGCACAGGCGATTTGATCAAAGGATATCTTAACGCAGAGATTTATCTCGACCTTCGCGAAATTTTCTCCGACAGCGAGCTTGAAGCTCTCGGCGACGCCGTCCTGTGGGGCACCCCCACCGACCCGGAAACCGGTGAGGTCTTCGGCGTGAATATGCCTTACGCAATCAACATCGGCTCCTACTCCGGCATCACCTCTGTTCCCTGCTTCTTTAGCGACGACATCTACCTCGGCGTCATCGCCAACGCCCCCCACCCGGAGCTGATAAAGAAGTTTGTGGAGTTTTTGAGCGAATATACTTACACGCCTAAGTACTGATATTGGTTCCGTGCTTCCGGCCCTCCGCTTATGCGGGGGGCTTTTTTGTGTTTTAATCTGTTCTTCTTTTGCCTACAGTTGGCCCCATAGACAGTTTCTTCCTTATAGGGTCATATATTGCCGTTACTTTCAACGCAATTATTCTTCAAAAATATCGCTTTCTTGACCCCATAAAGATTTTGGCATCATAGGGGGCAGCAAAAAGAAGCATTTTGATACGTTTGAAGTATCCTTCTTAAGGAAATGCCTGACCCTATAAACCATTTTGATATCCAGGGTCATTGGACATCTCTGCTACGCATGACCCCATGGAGTAAAAGCTGATTTCAGGGGCATATTTCGTGTTGTGAAGCATGTATCGTACAATTATTGGCAGACTGCATGACATTCCCATGGCACCTGCCGTACAAAACTACGCAAGAACTCCAAATCAGCTAATTATACTTCGAAGATCTCTTTTAGCATTCGCTTTATTCCTCTTATATCAAGAGGGCTGTCTTCTGTTTCGTATGTAATCAGCAAGTTTTTCCCAAGATAAATACCATTTGCGCGGTATTCGTCAATCTTGGCAATATTGCTTTTTCTATAGGTCTCATCATCCAAAAGTCCCAGATGTTCGAGGTAGAATACTTCTCTCGTACTTTTCTTAAGTAGCGTAAAGTCAGGGTAATATGTCTTGCCGCTTCTAAGCTTCAATGACTGCTCGTAATGGTATGGAATACCCAATTCAAATAAGATATTCGCTATAAATCCCTCAGATTTAGACCTGACTTTGTCGCCACGATTTGTGTCACGCGTTTTTTCTTCCGGCTTGAATGGGTTCGTCTTGTAATCCTTTTTGAGCCATTCCTCTGCAAATTTATCATCCGTGTATATGTATGGCTCTATGAGGTTTCGTCGGTGTTTATTCAATTTGGTGTAGGCGGTGTCGGCGGATTCCTTTGAGAAATCTTTAATCATCTTTTCGATTCTTTTCAGTTCTTTACGCGCGCTGTCCAGAAAGGCTTTGTTATAGTCTTTCTGCGCTAATCCTTTCGCCAACTCCAAATTGCCCTTTGATATATAATCACCTTCATGAGTTGTATCTCCCGTAACATGGTAGTATCTTGGGCATCCCCTGTCATTTGAAATTCTTAAGCGCCCTTGTGGGAATGTTGTCTCACTCTCCGCGTAGCGGATTGCTTGCTTTAAAAGCGTAGCGCGTTGGTTTAATAGTTTTAAAAGCTGTGTCATTTCTTTTTCTCCTTATCGTTTTTATGTGTAAAATTGGCTTGTATGACCCTATAAAGAATTCCCGTCCCACAGGGTCATGCATTTATTCTCATTTTTAGTGTTTTTTCTTCTATGGCATGACCCCGCGAGACGCTTTTGGTGCTTAGGGTCAACGTAATACCATTCCTCGCCTGATTTACCATGACCCTGTGTGGCAATTTGTGCGCATGGGGCCTGTATTCGCCTATTTTTAATGCATGAAACGACCGATGACGAGTCGTTACCGCAAGGCAAACATGACCCTTACGCGCTAATATACCCGCATGGGTCAACAATCAGTTACTGCCTGAATAAAATGTTGGAAATTCAAGCCGAAATTCGGCTTAAGCGGGGCGCCGAGAACGGCGCCGCCGGTATGATAAGCGTATAGTTACGGTGAAATCAGCTGCAAAAAGTCGATTACGACCGGGCAAGCGGCCGGCATGGAGCCGGCGAAGCGATTTCACCCTCAAAAGTTATTTACGTAAGTTATTAATCTCTTTCAATTCTTCCGTATCGAAGTAGTAGTGCTTGCCGCAGAATCGGCAGTTGACTTCGATTGTCTCCCCGGAGTCGATCATTTCCTGCATGTCCCGGTCGTTAAGCGAGATGAGGCCTTTGGCGAAGCGTTCCTTGGAGCAGTTACAATAGAACGATGTAGGAATAGTATCGTTGAATTCGATATCGAACCCATCACATATAAGCTTCACGATATCCTCGGGAGTTGCGCCGCCATCAAGAAGTGCTGTCACGGATGTAATCTTCTTAAGGTTCTCCTCAAGGCGCGAGATAACCTCTTCATCGGCGAAAGGCATCAGCTGTACGATGAAGCCGCCGGCACGCTTTACGGTATTGTCCTTGTTCATGAGAACACCGAGGCCTACAGAAGAAGGCACCTGCTCACTGGACATGAAGTACTCAGTCAAATCGTCACCGATCTCGCCGGTAACAAGCATCGTCTCGCCGATATATGGCTCTTTAAGTCCCAAGTCCTTGATAACAGTTAAAAATCCGGGAGCCAGCGCGCCACCTACATCAAGCTTGCCTACCGCATTGGGAGGAAGCATAACATCGGGCACCACAGCGTAACCTTTAACGCGTCCGTGAGAGTCCGCCGTAACGGTAAGACCCTTCGCAGGACCGCCGCCCTTAATCTGGAGCGTAAGCAAATCCGCATCGCCCTTCTGCATGACACCCATCATGGCGCCGGCAGTAAGTAAACGTCCGAGTGCCGCAGTCATGACAGGGCTGGTATTGTGCGCCTGTCTTGCGAACTCGACCATCTCGTGCGTATCTGCCGCAAATATTCTGATATTGGCGTTGGCCGCCGTTGCTCGTACTATTACATCACTCATTTTCCACACTCTCTTGCAATAACTACAACTCGCTCGCTGTCATCGGTCACCTCGCCCTTTGTGTCCGCATCGTAAGCCTTCACGAACACAAGCCCGGACGCTTCAACAGCCGCCTTCATCTCAGAAAGCTCATACCCGCGCTGAAGATGCGTCTCCGTGAATCGTCTGAACAGTTCACCCTCGCGGACAAAGAAAGTGATATCGTACTCATTGATATCGCTCTCCTCATCGTAGAAGTTCTCCCAGATGAAACTCTCATCCTCACGATTTTCGGCAATGGTACTCTCACCGATAACATCTCGATATTTATGTTTGGTATTAAAATCAAAAATAAAGATTCCCGAAGGATCGAGATAATTGTTAACAAGCTTAAACACCGTAACAAGCTCGGACTCTTCAAGGATATAGTTAATACAGTCACACACGCTCACAACTGCCGCAACCGTACCGTACAATTCAAACTCGCGCATATCCTGACACAGATACAGGATATCGGAAGAATCGCCTTCCTTCTCACGAGCCTTCATAAGCATCTCTTCCGAAGAATCGATACCTATCATGTCAAAGCCCTTATCACGCAGTCGCCTCGTCATCTCGCCGGTTCCCGCGCCGAGTTCGCACACTAATCCACCGGTGATGCCAAAACCACGCAACTTATCCACGATATCCGCGCACCACTCGTCGTAAGGCGTATCCTCCATGAACTCGTCATAAACGCTCGCAAAATCCGTATAAGCTTCCATAAAAATGCATTACCCCGCGATTCCGAGCCACGCTCCGAATCCAAGTAAACATACTACGCTGACAATAACTGCTGCCAAAGCAACACCAAGTATTACAGCAAGAATACTTGACTTAAAATCCATATCGAGGATGGATGCGGCAAGCGTACCCGTCCACGCACCGGTTCCGGGAAGCGGAATTCCTACAAAAAGAAGGAGCGCCACAAAAAGGCTTCTGCCTGCTTTTTCCTTTAACTTTTCTCCGCCTTTATGGCCCTTCTCAAGGCAGAAGGTGAAAAACTTACCGATTACGGGCTTGTCGGCTCCCCACTCAAGCACCTTACGTGCAAAGAAGAAAATGAAGGGAACCGGAAGCATATTGCCTATCGCAATAATGATGTACGCCCAAAGCAAATTGAATTCAGGATCGGCAGCCTTAAACCCATATGCAAAAGGAATCGCTCCTCTTAATTCCACAAGCGGAACCATAGACCATAAAAATACTACCAAATACTTCTTAAACATTAATTTAAATCTCCTACTTCTCTTTCAAAATCTTTTCAAGCGTCTCTATTACAACACGCATTTCTTCATCTGTACCTATGGAAATTCGTAAATAATCCTTAACAATGTCGCCCTTGAAAGCGCGCACCAGAATATTCTCCTCTCTTAAGCGCGTGAAGATATAATCACGCGGCACCGACTCATGACGCGCGAATATAAAGTTGGTCTTCGAATCGGCAAAAGAAAATCCCAGTCTCTTAAGCTCTCCCTTGGCCCACTCTCTGGTCTTAATAACTGCTGCCACCTTTTCTTCGAAGTACGCTCTGTCGCGAAGAGAAGCCGCACCCATCTCAAGTGCAGGGCGGTTCATGGTATATGAGTTAAAAGAAAACTTAACATCAAGCATATATTTGATAAGCTTCTTGCAGCCAAACGCATAACCGATGCGAAGTCCCGCGAGCGAGCGCGACTTGGAGAATGTCTGCACTACAAGAAGGTTATCGTACTTATCGATAAGCGGAAGCATCGACTCACCGCCGAAATCCGCATAAGCTTCGTCCACAATTACCACAACGTCGCGGTTGTGCTCTAAGATATCCTCCACGTCCTTAAACGGAAGATTGGCACCCGTAGGCGCATTGGGATTGGCCAGTACAACGCCGCCGTTAGGCACAAAGTAATCTTCCTTGCGAACCGAGAAGTCCTCCATAAGCGGAATCTGCTTGTAAGGAATCCTGTAAAGATTGGCCCACACGTCATAGAAAGAATACGTAATATTCGGAAAAAGAATGGGCACATCACTGTTATAAAACGTGAGAAAAGCCATACTTAACACATCATCCGAACCCACACCCACAAAAATCTTCTCGCGGTCCACATGGTAGAAATCCGCAAGCGCATCCACAAGCACCGAACAAGTTGGGTCGGGATACTTCTTAAGTTCCGTGGCATCGGCATGCTTCAAAACCTCGAAAACACCGGGAGCCGGCGGATACGGATTCTCATTGGTGTTAAGCTTAATAAGATTGGAAACCTTAGGCTGTTCACCGGGAACGTAAGGCTCAACCTTTCTCACATAATCTTCCCACATATTGTACTCATCCTTTCATCATTATTTACTTTAAGAAAATACTCATTCAGTTTAAAGGGTTTTTCATATTATTTCAATAGTTAATGTCTCTCAACACGCAAAAGGCCGGCGGATGTAATCCGCCGACCGGTCACGGTACGCCTGTACTAGTATTTAAATGCAACACCCTCATCCGTATGAATCAAGTGGTCCTCGCCTTCAAGCTTAACGCTTACGGACGCTTTCTTTTTGAAGCCCTTCTTCCAAGGAGAGATAAAAAGAAGGTACTTGCCGTGTCCCTTAAGCTTAGCCTTGGGAACCACTGCGGTGAGCTTGTCGCCTTCGGTAATTACGCGGCATCTGCAGATAATGCGCTTCTTGCCGCCCTGTAAGATGTATACGTAGTTAAAGTGTGATATTACAAACGCTCCGAGCAAAAGAAGGATTCCTCCGACAGTCACTGCAACTCCGCCGACGGAAGCTTTCAGAATCGAAAATCCGCCGACACTTGCGCCGCCCTTCTGCCAATCGACATCGCTCTGAGAATCGCCTGTATCCTTCAAATCATTCACGGACTCAATCACTTCTCCCGCTTCAAGTTCCTTAAGTGAAGCCTTGGTGATGTCCTTGACTGTAATAAGCTTGCCCTCGGCATCCTGCATCTGTGAAGCGGCAGCAATTGCCTTCACCGATTTTTTAACTGCTGTTTTAACAGCCTTTTCGTCAATCTTAACCTTCTTGTCGGTCGCCGTCTTTGAGTTCTTGTCGCCGGCCTTAGCATTCTTATCAAGCGCGGCCTTGTCCGACTTTTTGGAGTTCTTGGATGACTTTTCTTTGGCCGCTTTTTCGGCGGCGATTCTGTCGGCTTCGGCCTTCTCGGCGGCTTCTTTTTCCGCAGCGAGGCGTGCTGCTTCTCTGCGCTCGGCTTCCACTACTGCGGGATCTCTGCCGATGTTGCCTACATGAACCACAGTCTCTGTAATGTTGCCGGCTGTGTCGCGGACTTTAACACTTATGTTGCCGTTGGCAGTAATCTTGGCTGAATTCGAAGAAGTGAAGGCTCCTCCGTTAAAAGAATATGCCTCAGCGGGAAGCCCGGACTTGTCGTCGTGAGCGGTAACCGTGAGAACTACGCCGTCTTCGGTCCACGCTTCGGTGCTTTTGGTGACACTTTCAATCACCGGAAGATCCTTGTCGATGCAATCAACCGTGAATGTCACCGACGCGGTACGACCACGCGAATCCATAACCGTTGCGGTATAAGTTCCGTTTTCGGTTACGTCAAAAGAAGGATTCGAAGTATAGCCCTGACCGAAATCATAGGGAGCCTCCGCGAGTGCAAATCCCGAATCGCCACCGCTTACATTAATACTGAGCGTTACGCTTCCGTTGGTAGGTGCTGTACTTACAGCGCCAATGCTTACCTCGGCAACGGGTGTGCTTTCGTCCATTCCGCATGTAAGACTTGTCGCGGTATATGAATGACTTCCGGGGCTGATGTCCTCGCTCTTTCTGTAAGAATTGCATACGGTGCAGTACTCCGTGTAAGCTGCTCTGATGCGCCCCGCACCGGGGCATACTTCCCAATGTATAATTTCTACAAACATCTGCATTTTTCCGCAACTGTTGCAGTGAAAAGTAGGATACTTTATTTCACCTTCAACGCGATGAGAACATGTCTGTGTAACGCTTGAATAACAGGAATCGGTGTGGACATGGCTAAAGGATGCCGCGTAGGCATTTTCTTTGGCAAATATCACAAAAAGAATTATTATAGCCGCGGCCGCGAATACTTTGAGTAAGCGACCCGATATTTTATTTTTAATCATTTATTCCTCCATGAAAATCTCTTCCGATGTACGGAAGCCAATTTCCATGCAGACAGCAAAAGGGATTGTATCATCCTACAATCCCTTTAACAATTGTCAATCTGTTATAAAACATTTATTCGGTGTCGGAAGCGAGAAGTTCCTCGAGTTCTTTCTCATAACTTGCGGCGGTCCCTTCGTCGCCCAAAGCCTTGTAAACTCTGACAAGACCCTTGAGCGGAAGTATCGTCTTGTACTTGATGTTGGCCTGGGGTTCGGTCTCGTATCGACCGTTGTAATACCATACGGCAGCTTCGAACAGGTCGCCTTTTGACTCATAGTAGGCCCCGAGTATTGTGCAAGTTTCACTACTGCCGTCGCTGGCAACGTCCTTCAGGGCGTATTTAAGCAGTTCTTCGGGGTCGTTTCTGATGGCTGCGGCTTCGGATACCACGATGCAGGCAAGCTTCAAAAGCTCTTCATTGGCGGTGCTGTCCGCAACGGCTTTGAAGTATGGCGCCGCGTTCTGGAAGTCCGCTTCCTGTCCCGAAATCATCAGTTCCTTGGCATACATCTTGGCGAGGCGGATGCTCAATGAGCCGCCTTCATTTATTATCTTTTCGAATATCTTGATATCGCGTCCCGAATGAACGGCCTCGGGCTTGTGAATAATATCAATATCGCTTTCAAACACCACGGGGTCTAAGCGCACTATCTCGTGAACGGGCTCGATGAAAGTAAACTTGCGAAGGCGCTTGTAAAGCTTCGGTCTGTATTCTTTGTCAAAGTTGTAAACGGTGCCGTTCTCAAGCTGATTGACGTAGCGCATCTCCACAATCTCTATTTCCGGCAAAAGAAGTTCTTTTAACTTAATAAACTTCTCGCGGTTATCCTCGTCCAGAATCTCGTCGGCATCGGGCGTGTAGATATAGTCGCAGGTTGCCTTCTCCATGGCAAAGTTTCTTGCGGCGCTGAAATCGTCTATCCACTCAAAGTCATAAATCTTGTCGGTGTAACGCGCGACGATTTCTTTGGTCTTGTCGGTGGAACCCGTGTCCACGATAATAAGCTCATCCCAGATGCCCTTAAGAGAATCGAGGCATCTTGCGAGCACTTTTTCTTCGTTTTTGACAATCATGCAAGCAGAAATTGTAATCATATCAGCAGTTTTCCCCCTTGTTTTTTGACTGACGCAAATTGATAATGATGCTATAACTCATTTTGCGTATGGTGTATATATGAAAAACAAAAAATATAGTATGAACATGTGTGAAGGTCCGCTTTTCTCAAAGATCTGGATATTCACCATTCCTCTGATTCTGTCGGGACTGTTGCAGCTTTTATTCAATGCTGTGGATATGATTGTGGCGGGACGATATGTGGGCAAAGAAGCCCTTGCGGCGATAGGCTCCACTTCGTCTCTTATTAACCTGCTCACAAACGTATTCATCGGTCTTTCCACCGCGGCCAATGTCCTGGTGGCCAGATTCTTCGGTTCGGGACAGGACAAGGATGTGCATGAGACGGTTCATACTTCCATCGCGCTTTCTTTTATCTGCGGTGTCATTATGTCTGCTCTCGGAATAATCGTAGCGCCTAAGCTTTTGGTTCTTATGGGCACTCACGAATCCGTGCTTCCCATGGCTACCCTTTATACGCGTATATATTTCCTCGGTATGCCGGTACTGATGATTTATAATTTCAGCGCCGCTATCTTACGCGCCATCGGCGATACCAAGCGTCCTTTATATTATCTTACCATATCAGGTGCCATTAATGCGATATGTAACGTTATATTTATCGTAGTCTTCGGCATGGGCGTAGACGGTGTGGCTTACGCCACTATCCTATCGCAGGCTATTTCCGCAATTCTTACCATGCGATGTCTTATGGTATCCGACGAGTCTTATCGCTTCGAGTTTAAGAAGCTTCGCATATATCGCGACAAGCTCGGACAGTTGTTACGCCTCGGTCTTCCCGCAGGATTTCAGGGCTCCATCTTCTCTATTTCAAACGTTTTGATTCAGTCCTCCATCAATTCCTTCGGTCCCGACGCCATGGCCGGCAACAGTGCCGCCTGCAATATAGAAGGCTTCGTGTATGTGGCCATGAATACTTTCCATGTGACGTGTCTTTCTTTTGTCAGCCAGAACTACGGAAGGCATTACTTCGACCGTATTAAGAAGATAATTCTTATCTGCCTAGGCAGTGTGGCGGCGGTAGGCTTCATAGCGGGCTCCCTTGCGTATGTGTTCGGGCCGCAGTTGCTTTCTTTGTACGCCAATGACGCTGATAAATCCGTCGTAATCGAGTACGGCATGCGCCGTATGGCCGTCATCATGTTCACATACTTCACCTGTGGCATGATGGACACCTGCGTCGGCGCCATCCGCGGCCTCGGCTACTCCGTAATGCCTATGATTGTCTCACTCCTCGGCGCCTGCGCCTTCAGAGTCGTCTGGATATTCACGATTTTCAGAGCCTTCCGCTCGCTTGAGAATCTGTACATTTCGTATCCGATATCCTGGACGATTACGACGACGGTACATTTGATATGTTTCATAATTGTTTATAATAAACTGAAGAATAAGGCATACTGAAGAAATTCAGTATGCCTTTTATAATCTTATGAAACAAACAACTCATAAATCCAGCGGACCTTTCCGTCCTCCATTCCTACATAACACAGTAAGGGGTAAGGGATTTTTTCCAAAAGCTTTTCCGTGGCATAAACGTATCCCCAATCTCCATTATCTATAATCACTGCTAGCATAGGCTTGTCAGCTATCGGTACATGCTCATATTCTCCATCCCCGCCATCTAAACATATATTGCCGGTCTTTACAGTTCCGATTTCAGTTCCGAAATCTATCAGCAGACAATTGTCATCATCCGGGCAACCCTTTACCAAGGCACATTCATATTCATTATTTGTGATAAAATCCGGAATGTTGCCAAGGTTAATCCCTACCCTAGGGTCAAACTTAGGCCAGGGAAACCAACTCTCTTTAGCTTCGTAATAACGCCCGAGCGGTAGTTCTTCCTCACCGAATACAACGCTAACATGAATTTTTTGTGGATAATCCTTTTCACGTTTAATCTGAAGTGTAGCTTCTTCTGCCTTAAAATTCTCTCCACAGTCAAAATAAAACAGGTAACTTTCATCTTCCGTAAGAACCATGTTGCCAAGAGAAGTTTCATTATCTGATATGGATAAATGCTCAAGGTAAGGAGCTGCTTCCTCTTCGGTTAAGGTTTCGTAAACGACTTCTTTTTCGGGTTCAGGCTCCGGCGTCGGTTCTTCTTTTTCCTCTTCAGGTTCCTCAACAGAAACCTCTTCCGGCTCGCTTACAGCCGCCTCTTCTTTAACGACCGATGTCACGGATTCGGACACAGAAACCGTCTCATCCGAAGCACTTGTAACCTGCTTATGAGCGCATGCACACAGGCACACGCAGGCGGTCAACGCCACAATCGCTGTAATCTTATGTATCATTCTCACTATTCTATCCCCTCCTACAAATTATTAATCTTCCGTAAGTTCACCATACAGCTGTGCGCACTTAACCGCTACATCCCAGCCTTTCAGCAATTTATTGCGGGTAGGCATGTCCATGGTAGGCTCAAATCTGCGGCCGAGCTTCCAGTTTTGAACGATGTCTTCGCGGTTCTTGTAATAGCCTGTAGCGAGGCCTGCAAGGTATGCCGCGCCGAGGGCTGTGGTCTCGATGCACTTGGGGCGCTCTACGCTAAGGCCCAGCATATCGGCCTGGAACTTCATGAGGAAGTTATTGGCGCTGGCGCCGCCGTCCACCTTAAGGGTATTAAGTTTTATGGTAGAGTCCTCTTCCATGGACTTAAGGACATCGTGAGTCTGGTAAGCTATGGATTCGAGGGTAGCGCGGATAAAGTGTTCTTTCTTACAGCCGCGGGTAACGCCTACGACGGTTCCGCGTGCGTACTGATCCCAGTAAGGGGCGCCCATACCTACGAAGGCGGGCACTATATATACTCCCGCAGTGTCGGGCACTACGGTGGCGAATTCTTCTGTCTGGCGCGCGGTCTCAACCATACGCATTTCGTCTCTTAACCACTGAACCGCCGCTCCGGCTACGAAGACGCTTCCTTCAAGCGCATAATCGGGCTTGTCGCACTCGCTGGCAGCAATGGTGGTAACCAGACCGTTATTGGAGAATATCGCTTTCTTACCTGTATTCATAAGCAGGAAGCAACCTGTTCCGTAAGTGTTCTTAGCATCGCCGGGCTCGAAACAGCACTGACCGAAAAGAGCCGCCTGCTGGTCGCCCGCAACACCCGTAATAGGTATCTCTCCGCCTAATACAAAAGGCGCTGTCTTGCCAAAGAAAGTGCTAGACTTACACACCTCAGGAAGCATACACATAGGAATTCCGAAGTAATCGCAGAGTTCCTTATCCCACTCAAGAGTATTGATATTAAAAAGCATCGTACGTGATGCGTTAGTGTAATCGGTCTTATGAATGGCGCCCTTGGTTAAGTTCCACATAAGCCAGGTGTCCACGGTTCCGAATAAAAGATCACCTTTCTCGGCCGCTTCTCTTGCGCCCTCAACATTGTCGAGGATCCACTTAAGCTTCGTAGCGCTGAAATATGCGTCGGGAATAAGTCCGGTCTTCTCGCGAATCTTGTCGGTCATTCCTTCTTCTTTGACCTTCTCGATATAGTCGGCGGTACGCTTACACTGCCACACGATAGCGTTGTAAACAGGCTCGCCGGTGTTCTTATTCCACACGATTGTGGTCTCGCGCTGGTTAGTAATGCCGATAGCCTCAATCTTGCTAAAGTCCGCATTCACGAGCGCCATAGCCTCAAGAGCCACCGCAAGCTGCGAAGACCAAATCTCCATAGCGTTGTGCTCTACCCAGCCGGGCTTGGGATAAATCTGCGTAAACTCGCGCTGAGCCATGTTAACGATGTTACCGCTTCTGTCAAAAAGAATACATCTCGAACTCGTAGTACCCTGATCCAATGCCATTAAATACTTATCCACTGCATATCCCCCTATTCAACGTTTCTCGTAATTATCAAGTCTGAACCCGTTCCGCAGATGTCCTTAACCACAACGTCGCCTATCTTAGCGGGCGCTTCCACGGAAATCTTCATAAGTTCGTGAGCTACATCAAAAATCTTGCTCTTCGGAATAACGTCCTTGGTCTTAACGGAAGCCACAAGGTTCTTGCGATTGGAAACCCTTACCGTTCCCGTAACGATTCTTGTGGGATTCGTAACCTCGTCTATCGCGTAGAGTTCGCCTTTCTTACAGGTATTGCCCGTGACCTTGACGGACTCCCTGTTGCCGGGCTCATATGTAACCGTGAGGGCACAGCCCATGGGGCAGCCGATACATGTCAGATTCTTCGTTTCCATTATTGTGCCGCCTCCTGTTCTGTCTCGATGGCTATGCGTATGGTCTCGCCGGGCGCCATAGCCTCTATGTCTGATTTCTTAATCATCACCTGTTCCATTTCTCCAGGGGCGCATATCTGCTTTTTACGCCTCTGCAGGCACTTGTCGCCGAGGTACACGCATATCTCGGGGTTCTTGTAGACGTTACCCACCCTAAAGCGAACCGTAAGGAAATTCTCAAGTCTGCCGGGTCTGACAAAAGAAGGAACCGTGTACCTTACACCATTTCCGGTCTCAAGCGCAATCGACGCCTCTTCTCCCGCCGGGGTCTTGCCCAGAACATACTCAGCAGCATGCTTGCCGGCCTCCGTAGCCTCGCCCGACACATAGTCCACAAGGTCATGAACGTGCAACACATTACCGCAGGCGAATACGCCGGGAATGGAAGTCTCAAGACTCTCGTCCACTCTCGCGCCGCCCGTAACAGGGCTTAAATCCACTCCGAGCATACTTGAAAGCTCATTCTCGGGAAGCAGTCCGCAGGACAAAAGAAGCGTATCGCAAGGAATCTCCTCCTCCGTGCCGGGGATAGGATTGTTCTTCTCGTCTACCTTAGAAAGAACAACGCTCTCCACTCGGTCCTTACCCTTAATATCCGTAACGGTAGTGCTGAGCTTAAGCGGAATGTCAAAGTCATCAAGGCACTGCACGATATTACGCTTAAGTCCGCCGGAATAAGGCATAAGCTCTGCCACTGCCTTAACGTGTGCGCCCTCTAACGTCATACGACGCGCCATAATAAGGCCGATGTCACCGGAACCAAGGATTACCACCTCATGACCGGGCATCTTGCCCTCAATATTAACGTATCTCTGGGCCGTTCCTGCCGAGTAAATACCCGCGGGTCTGTAACCGGGAGTATTGAGAGCTCCTCTCGGACGCTCACGACAACCCATTGCAAGGACTACAGCCTCAGCCTGTATTTCAAACATTCCTTTCTCGGCCGACATTGCGGTAACGGTCACACCGCCCCCCTGCGACTCGGAAAGGTCTACAACTATTGTCTTAAGCAGGCACTCGATATTTCTCTCGCGTACCTTCTCTATAAAGCGCTCTGCGTACTCGGGACCGGTCAGCTCTTCCTTGAAAGTATGAAGACCGAAACCGTTGTGGATGCACTGATTGAGAATACCGCCGAGCTTGTCGTCACGCTCGAGTATCACTACATCCTTAACTCCCGCATCATATGCGCTTACTGCTGCGGCAAGGCCTGCGGGGCCGCCGCCGATGATTGCTATCTTAGTATTCATGCGCGCCTCCCTTACAAACCTTTGTGCTCGGATAAGAACTCCGAACCTTCGCCATGCTTGGTAATCTTCGTAATATCCGTTCCCAGCTCTCTGGCCAGTATCTCAAGTGTCTTAGGAGAGCAGAAACCTGCCTGACAACGTCCCATACCGGCTCTTGTACGCCTCTTCACACCGTCGAGCGTAGTCGCTCCGACAGGTCTCTTGATAGCGTCCACAATCTCGCCTTCCGTCACAAGCTCGCAACGGCAGATAACATTGGCATAGAGCGGATTCTCCTTAATGAGTCTGTCGCGCTCTTCCTTGGAAGCAAGTGCCACGTTGGGTATGCCCTTTCTCGTAGCCTTGAAATCGCTCTTCTCAATAGCCCCAAGATATCCTGCCACTTCACCTGCCAGAAAC
This sequence comes from Lachnospiraceae bacterium, assembly GCA_017553505.1. GTDB lineage: Bacteria > Bacillota > Clostridia > Lachnospirales > Lachnospiraceae > UBA1258. Next base: position 57,168 of record JAFZLD010000018.1, on the reverse strand, counting down.
TCACCGATAGCAGGTGCCGCCGAAAGTCCCGGCGACTCAATTCCCGCCGCATCGTAGAATCCCTTAACGCTTGACTCACCCACTATAAAGTCTCCGCCGTCCTCATGCGCACGTAATCCCGCAAAAGAAGTAATTACTGATCTGTACGGCACAGTCTTGATGCTCTTGGCCGCTGTGGCCTGAAGGGTATCGAGACCTACCTTCGTGGTGTTGACTTCTTCTTTGTCCGGGGTATCCGTAGCGGTGGGCCCGAGTAACAAGTTACCGTGCACCGTAGGCGTTACCAATACGCCCTTGCCGTATGTTCCCGGAAGCTGGAATATGGTGGAGGAAACCGTTCCGCCCACCTTTTTATCATAGAGGCAATATTCGCCTTTTCTTGCCGTAATGTGAATCTTGTCGGCGCAGACCATATTGTGGATAGCGTCCGCATACACGCCTGCCGCATTGATTACCGCCTTGCACTCGTAAGTGCCCTTATCGGTGGTCACTACGAATCCGTCACCGCCAGCCTTAATGCCCGTCACAGGCTCGTTAAATCTAAACTCAGTGCCGTTAACAGCCGCGTTCTCCGCCATGGCTATCGTAAGTCCGAAGGGGCACACAATCGCTCCCGTGGGCGCATACAAAGCAGCCACAACCTCATCCGAGATTGCAGGCTCCATCTTACGCACTTCGTCACCGGTAAGGATCGTAACGCCTTCCACACCGTTAGACTCGCCGCGTTTCTTAAGTTCTTCTAATTGGGGATAACCATCCTTTGAGAAACAAAGGACAAGTGAACCGTTCCTCTTGTAGGAAAAATCAAGCTCGCGGGACAAAGCCTCCATCTTACGGCTTCCCGCAACGTTAAAACGGGCTTTCAGAGTACCCGGCTCTGCGTCAAAACCCGCATGAACTATCCCGCTGTTGGCCTTGGATGTGCCCTCGCAGACATCGGATGCTTTCTCCAGCACGCATACGTCTACGTTATAACGAGACAATTCTCTTGCAATCGAGGAGCCGACAACGCCCGCTCCGATAATTACAACTTCTCTTTTCATGAACCCTCCAAATACATTTATATAAATTCGCTAATTTACTTCACCCTTAACTTTTTCAATATTGCCGTTTCCCGAAAGAGAAACCGTTACAGTGGACTCAACCCCCGTTATGTCCACTTCTGTGGTAGATACCAAATTACCGCTATTGTTATAAAATGCCAGGTCCAGAGTGGTATTTCGCTCCGGCCAGCCTTCAAAATTCATTATCAAAGCCGTTCCGTCCGCAAGCGGCCCAATTTCTGTCTGCTCGGCACTGACAGGGTCGAGCATGCATACCATACCGATGTCGGCATTGCACTGATTGAGGACCACCAGCTTGTAATCGATTGTCGCCTCTTCATTCTCAACAGGCGTTTCAAAAGAAACCGAGCTTTCAATCCCCGTCGATACCGAAGACTCGGTGGGCGTCGAAACCGATGTGGTAGTTACAAGCGGTATCTCTTCAGGGAACGATACGCTCTCCGAAGTAACAGGCTTCTTAGAGCAGCCCGCAAGAGATACGGATAATACAGTTATCAGCAAAAGAAAGCTTAAACTCTTCTTAATCATTGATTTAAGTCCTCCGAGATTATCGCCAAAACACTTATTTATATAGTGTGATTATACTACATTTTGGTAAATTTTTAAACCTCTATATTCCCGCCTTCTCCTACGACAGCGTGAAAATATGCGTGTTTAAATAAACCGTTTCTTCAAAAATCGTTTCCTGTGACGGTATTGCTTTTTTATAATAAACTTTTTGAAATAACAAAAAAATCGCCGTGCAGTTACCTGCACGACGATTTTCATTTTAGTAGTAAAGAATTACTTAACGTCTGTAGTATTGATTTCGGCTGCTTTCTTCTTGGCCATGTGTCTTCTGTACATTTCTGCACCGGTAGCACCAAGTACCAATACGATTAACAACCACCACCAAGACATTTCGCTCTGGTCGGGAATGCTTGCGAGAGGTGTAGCATCGTCGCCTACATTGATGGGAGCTGCTGCAAGAGCAGTATCATCGTCTTCAACTTCGAGTTCTTCTGCCTGTACATCCTGAGGAGCTTCAACTAAAGGAGTTTCCTCTTCTTCAAGTTCCAAAACAGGTGCTGCGGGAGCAGGTGCAGGAGCTGTGAATAAGATGGGTGCTGCAGGAGCGGGAGTAGGCTCGGTAGGTCCGGGTGTAGGACCGGGTGTAGGGCCGGGTGTGGGTCCGGGTGTAGGGCCGGGATTAACCTTATCGTCAAGCTCTTCAGCGATATCTATAAGGTCGTCTAAAAGCTGATCTCTTAAATCAATTGCTGCCTTAAGGTCTGCCTTAGCCTTTTCAAGGTCTGCTTCGAACTTAGCGATTTCATCGGCTCTTGCCTCAGCTGTCTTAAGAGCTTTGATAGCAGCTTCAAGGTCGGAAACCTTCTGCTTAGCAGTTGCGATAGCTGACTCAGCGCTCTTAGCCTTGCTGATAAGGTCATTGTACATCTTAACGTTAGCTGCTACGCCGTCAACCTTCTTACGGAAAGTAAGGGTAGTTGCTTTCTGTTTGGTGGTAAGGTGCATCTTCACGCCGTTATCGTTGTAGTAATCGCCCTTCTTATCGGTGTACTCAGCAAGAAGAACATTACCTGAATTGTAGTTATCGTTTCTCCACTCAACGGTAGCATTGGCATAAACCTGTTCCCATTCGGTGTTGGATACTACAACATTCTGATCTATGCTGATTGACTTGATGAGGTAAGCAAGTTCCTTGTAACCATACTTGGTAACCGGCTGTAACTCTTCAACTTCCGTGGGAACGTCCTTATAACGTTCTTCCTGGATAGCGGTTGTTCCTGTAAATACTGCTGAACCGGGAGCACTGATACCTGCTACTGCCGCATTGAAGGCTGCCTCTGCATCAGCTTCGTCGGTAACGGTAACATTTTCAAGGCTTACGCCGGGTACGTAGATTATGCTGCCCTTAAAGAAGTTTCCGTCGAGAGCTTTGAATGTAATAATTTCTCCGCCCTTAGCAACAATGTCATCGATTACAGCCTGCTTTCTTTCTTCATCGGAAGGCTCGTTTAAGAATGTCAATATTGCGCAGTAATCGTCAATTGTCGTCGAGGTAATCTTTTCAAATTCAACAGTATAAGTTCCTGTATATTTGTATCTTGTGCTGTTTGACCAGTTCTTATACTTAATATACTTAGCGTCATTGTTGGCTGTTTCTGAAATTTCTTTCTCACCTTCGTAGTGACCGCCAAAGCCCAGAACGTCATCTTCTTTGTGATATTCAACATCGTCGTTGAAGCCACCTTCTTTGTACGAAGTAACAGCTGCTTCTCTGGATTTGAAGTTATCCTTTGCTACATCGATAGTCTTGGTAAACTTCTCGCGGTAAGTACCGTTTACGGTATAGCCGACGGTCTCCATGTAGTTCTGGGAAACGTCCTTTATTACCGTAACCAGTTCTTGTACATCCTTAGTATCAACTACGAAGCCTATATCTGTAGCTGTATCGCCGCTCTTGTACTCGATCTGCTTTTCTACACCGTCTTCTTCGTAGGAAATAATGATAGACTTGCCTTCTTCAAGCTTGTCAATCTCAGCCTGCACTGCAGCCACATATGCTGCCTTTGCGGCATCTTCATCCTTCATGGTGATTTCGCTTGCATCGAGTGTAGCGCCTGTGAATGTTGTGGTGGTAACATCAGCTGTAACGGTCTTAACAAGGTTGCCGTTTACATATTCGTAGCTGACAACTTCTGTTCCTTCGTTAACGGTCTGATTGTCTCCAAGCTTGTTGTCTTCAACGCCGTCGGCATTATTGTATACTACGTATTCGCCGTCTTCGTTCTTGGTAACGAGCTTGTCGCCGTATTCTACTACTTCGCCGTCCTTAAGGCCGCCGGTAACATCGAGCTTGTCATATACTACGTGCTCAACCTTTTCAAAGATTACGATACGACCGCCCTTGTTGCCGTTCTTGGTACGTCTGTAGTTTAAAATTCTGGTATATGTTGTGTCGCCCTTTTTGAAGGTAACTGTAGCGTAGTTGAGTTTGTCATTGCCTTCGAACTTAGTCCATACAATGTCTGTAACTTCTGCGCCTTCGATTTCGGGACCATAATATCCCTCCATAATTGCCTTAAATAAAGGATCGAAAACATCTTCGTAAACTTCTCCGCCGGAAGCATCGGGAAGTGCTGCTGCCTCAGCCTCAAGTCTCTGAATCTCATAAAGTGCTTTTTCTTCCTTGGCGTACTTAGCCAAAGCATCTTCGGTAGCAATTCTTAATGCCTCAGCCTCTGCTGCAAGCCGGTCGAGTCTTGCAAGGGCATCTTCTGCCTCTGCTTCACCGCCGCTTACATCAATACCAAACTGAGCTCTGGCATCGTTAAGAGCCTGAACTGCTGCTTCATAAGCTGCCTTCTTTGCTACATAATCGTCCTTGGCACTTTTGTATGTGCCTTCGATAACTGCGAAGTCAACTTCTGCCTGGATAACGGTATCATCGGCAGCCTTAACTGCGTTGGTTGCTCTGGTGTATGCCGCTCTGGCTTCATCAGGATCGGTTGCATTGGCAATGTTCTGTCTTTCCTGTGCAACGGTCTCTGCATTGCCGGATACGGAAGCAAGTGTAGCGGAAGCAAGAGCTTCTGCATCAGCCTGTGCCTGATCGCCGGTAGACACATCGGCGTTCATGTCTCTTGCCGCATTGCCTGCGGATACGTCTGCTGCAAGTGCAAGCATGTTGTCCTGCTCTGCCTTCTCAACGTATTCCTCTGCGGAAGTCTTCTCGTCGGTGGTGTCGATTACATCATCGGCAAGTTCTGTTTCGTTGTCTGTTAAAACATCATTGAAGCTTACAGCTACAGCCTTAGTCTCGTCATATGCTGTGCTTCCTGTAACTGCGTTGATAGCTTCGTGTGAAGCTTCGATAGCGGTATCAACCGCTGCATCTGCAACAACTGCATCTGCCTTGGCTCCGTCGAAATCCTGCTCGGGAGCTACTGTGCTCTCTGAACCGTCTGTTGCAGGTTCGGGTGCGGGGGTATCAAGCGCATCTGCATATGCTGTTACAGGCTGAAGTAACATGCTCGCGCTGATACCGATTGAGAGAGCTTTGATAATCTGCTTGTTCAATCTGATGTTCTTTTTCATTCTTTCCCTTTTCCTTTCTGTTCCCCTTTTGTGACTTAGCACTTACTGTTCCTCATCTTCAGCAATGTGCTCAAACAAATACTCCAAAACCTCATTTGTAAATTTCTTGGCATTTAATGCAACAATTTTGTTACCGTCCTCGGCGGGATCTTCACGAATAACGTCCGCATACATTATCAATGTGTCGGCTACGATTATTACGTCTTTGCCAAGGAGTGAAGGTGTATCTCCGTCCACCGTCACAGCCATTCCTAAAGGACTTAAGTTCTTAACCTTGCAGTATATTTTCTTTAAATCCTCCCGCACGACAATGACACTGTCTGCGTTATAGGATACTCGGTCAATTCTTCGTCTCTCAATCATTTGATTGTTCCCCCCGTATAGATTAAATTGTTATTAAGTTTTTCTCAGCTTCTTTAACCGCGTCTTTGATTCCTCTGATGGTAAAAGGAATCGCCTTGCTCGTATCTCCGGCCTTCTGTCTTAATTCAAGAAGTCTCGCTTTATATCCGTTTCTTCTTATCATCCATACAGCTAAGAGTGCTATCACCGCGAGGGCGATTACAACAGCTATTGCCGTGGGATAGTAGTTAACGGAAAGCGGTCCGTTTGAAAGAGGTGTGGCTTCGTCATCGACCACTATGAGGTCGTATGCGTTTTCAAAGGTTTGTGCGGTAGCAGAAGCTATAAATTTAAATCCGTACTTTAAACCGTCCAATGTAATCATAAATCAGTCATTCCTTTATCCTTTTCATTAAGTAAAGACTTATTCTTTTGAAAAAAGGTTCAGGTTTTTGCAAAAAAATTTAATTATTTTTTAATTGGGGTTTCCTACCGCCGCCACAGATAGAATTTTTAATGATTATTATCGCATTTTGGTTTATAATATATAGGTATGAAACACCGACCGAAGAATAGGTCTTACCTATATAATACACTATAATCTATATAATTATACACTTTTTTGTGTAACGATTTATTACAAAGACAAGAAAGGAGATTTCTTATCGCTTTATGAAAAAGAACGTCCACAGATTCAAAACCTTAAAGGTTATAGAGCTTTCCGTTTTCATTATTCTCGAGGTAATCTTTCTTATTGTTCTTCTTACCAATAAGACCATGAAATCCAGCATTTTCGTCGACAAGAGCCTGTTCACTCTTTGCAGTGTTATGTATGCGACGATTATTCTTTCGCTGTCATTTCTGATATATGACTTCATCAAAATCAGGGAATTAAAGATTCAGAGCCATCAGCTTGAGAATCTTGCGTACCTCGATTCCAAGACCGGCATCCCTAACCGCACGAGCTGCAGCATGTTCTTTGACACTCACGGTTCCAAGGATTCGCTTAACGGAATCTGCTGCATGGTAAGCGAGATTTCCAATATAAAGGCCATCAACGAGGCCAACGGCAAGGATGTGGGCGACAAGGTCATCCGCGACTTCTCCAATATCCTCGAATCTTCGGCCAAGGACTTTGGCTTTGTGGGAAGAAACGGCGGTAACGAATTTGTAACCGTTATCGAGAAGTGTACCGATGATAAGCTTTCTTCTTTCTGCAAGCTCTTAAGCAACGGCATCGATGAATACAACAAACACGAGCCCGTTTCAATCGTAGTCAGGTCCGAATCGGTTCTCTTCGACAAAGAAGAAGTTTCAAGCTTCTCCGAACTCATTGCTCAAGCGTACAAGAAACTCGGAAGATAGGTTAGGGTTTTAAACTTTTATGGAATTTTCTCACACTTACATTGCGGAGTACGTCAAGCGCGCGCAGAATGGGGACAGCGACGCTTTTGCGGAACTCTACAATATGACCTTTAATAAGGTTTACAACTACACACGGCACTATCTTAGAGACGACTACCTGGCTCAGGACGCAGTTCAGGAAATCTTCGTGTCGGCTCTTAAGAATATAAAGAAGCTTAACGACCCTACTCTCTTTGTAGCCTGGCTTAACCAGATTTCTTTCCACGTCTGCTTCGATATGGCCAAGGCTCACAAATCCGATTACGGCGAGGCCGACCCCGAGCTTCTCGAGGAGGTATGCGACACCAAGCGCACCACGAACCCCGAGGCCAGCGCCCTCGATCGCGACGAGAGCAAGCGGCTCTTTGAAGCCCTCGATAAGCTATCTGTCTCCGAGCGCGAGCTTGTCACCCTTCGATACTTTAACTCCATGAAAATCGACGATATCGTAAGTGCCACCGGCATAAGCCGTTCCACCGTCAAGAGACAACTCGCGGCGTCTGTGTCCAAGCTTAAAAATCTTATGAACGGTTAAGGATTGGTGAATTTATGAAAAAGAAAACCTACAGTATGGATATAAATACAGCCGGCAAAATGCTTGAGAAAGTATTTGCCAAGGCCGAGACTTCTCCCAACACGGTTCCTTTTGACAAAATCGTGTTAAGAAGCAAGCAAAATTTATTCTCCGATAATCTCTTTATAGTATTATCATCATTGATATTTGTTATAACTTTGCTGATGCCCGTGTTCTTTCCGCACAGCAAGGTTCTTATGTCCGTAGATGCGGCCTCAAGTCGCCCCTTAACGGTCAAAGAACACCATATGACAGAGTCCACTTTCTCCATCACCTTCGACGGTTCTCCCGTTGATGTTGTGAACAGTTATATGGTGGACGATGACGACGAGACAGTCAGCATCGCCGAGTACGACAGTGCTACCAACACCGTTGTTTTTCCTTATGACAAGAAGGAATACAACATCTATGTTTACGATACGAACGGCAAGTGCATTCACTTGCTCTTAAGTCCCCGAAAAAGGAGATAATCCCTATGATTAAAAAGAACAAGTACGTTCTTTTGATATTAACCATATCGATACTTTTCCTTACCGCATGTGAGAAGGCTGTTACGGATGACCCCGGAATCGGCGGAGGCGGAGGCGGCAGTATTAAGCCGAGTACCACTACCACCATCGAGAATCCCGAGGTTCACACGGCACTTTCTTCGGCCGATAAGGTAATTGACCCTAAGACCGCGCGCGACAACACTCCGGTTTGTCTTGAGACTACCGCTCCCGGCACCGCTTCGGACGGTAACGACTTGGCTGTTCTTGATTATTCCAATTACAAAGACGGCTACGTGATGGTCAATTATCTCGGCTCCTGCGCCAAGGTTAAGCTCTTAATTACCGGTCCCGACGGTATTCAGAACAAGTATGATATCAAGAACGGTTACGCCGCTTTCCCTCTTACGGGCGGAAACGGCACCTACGAGTTCAGTGTCTGTGAGAACATTTCCGGCACCAAGTACTCGGTAGCGTACGCCACTTCTCTTGATTTTCCGGACATCTCGGAGTTCGGACCGTACTTGCATCCCAATCAGTATGTTTATTACAACGACAGTTGCAAGGTTATTACCAAGGGCGCCAATCTTGCGGCATATTGCAGCACAGACTTAGACGTCGTTACCAATGTTTACGATTTCATCACGCAGAACATCGTGTATGACTACGACAAGGCCAATACGGTTGCGTCGGGTTACATTTCGAATGTTGATGAGATATTGGAAAGTGGCACAGGTATTTGTCTTGACTACTCGGCAGTTATGACGAGTATGCTTAGGAGTCAGCGGATTCCCACAAGACTTGAGGTCGGATATGTGGGTGCCGAGAATCCCGTGTATCACGCATGGATAAGCGTATATATCGAGGATGTGGGCTGGCTTAACGGAATCATCCAGTTTAACGGTAAGGAATGGTCGCTGGTTGATCCTACCTTCGGTGCCAGCACCGATCCCAAGACTTTGAAGAAATACATCGGTGACGGAACCAATTACGAGATTTCACACGTTTACTAATACTTATGAGGGGAATTAACGGAATGAGTAAATCAAGGAAACTATCCAACGAGGAGCTTGCCTCCTTCTGCAGTCAGGTGTCCATTCTTTTGCAGGCGGGAATCACTCCCACCGAGGGCATCCGCATTCTTTTGTCAGACACCAATGATTCGGGCTCGAAGAAACTGCTTCAGGCGATTATCGACGCTGTTAATGAAGGCAACAGTTTCGCCGAGAGTCTTGAGATTGTAGGTGTCTTTCCGGACTACGTAATCAATACGATCAAGCTTGGTGAGAAGGCCGGTTCGCTTGACGAAGTTATGTCGGCACTTGCAGCTTATTACGATCGTGAGACACAGATTTCAGAGAGTATCAGAAGTGCAGTAACCTATCCTTTGGTTATGATCGTGATGATGCTTGTGGTTATCGTTATTCTTATTACGAGAGTTCTCCCCATATTCAATCAGGTATTCATACAGCTTGGTACGGAAATGACGGGCTTTGCCGCTTCTCTTATGAATCTCGGCAGTGCGCTTAAGTCATACTCCGTTGTGTTTATTGCTATTCTGGCGGTTCTTGTGGTGCTGTATCTCTTCTTCTCGAAGTCGCAGTCCGGCAAGAAGGCCATCAAGACTTTTGCTTCCAAAATTCCGTTGTTTAAGGGTTTCTACGAGGGTCTCGCGGCAGAACGCTTTGCTTCAGGTATGGCGCTTGCGATTTCCGCAGGTCTTGATACTTTTGAAAGCCTTAAGATGGTTTCCAACCTTGTGGAGAATAAGAAAACCGAGGAAAAGATTGATGTCTGCCGTCAGGTGCTTCTTAACGGCGACAGTCTTGCGGACGGCTTAAAAGAAGCCTCCATTTTCAGTAACGTTAACAACCGTATGGTTGCCGTAGGTATTAAGACCGGTGATATCGAGCAGGTGCTTAATAAGATTGCGGACGGCTACCAGCGTGCCAATGAAAAAAAGATTAACAATATTATTTCTGTAATCGAGCCTACGCTGGTTATCGTGTTGTCGCTTGTTGTGGGGCTCATTCTTTTGTCGGTAATTCTTCCTCTTATGGGAATTATGACCACCATCGGCTAGTTGAAGGGACAGTTTATGTACAGGTTTAAAGAAAGGCGTTCTTTAAAAACTTTATTCGGAAGCGTGCAGTTCTCGGTGATATTCTTTATTGCTGTGTTCGTGTTCTTTCTCTACATGCTTGGGAATATTTCCGACGATACCAAGGCGCGTCAGGAGGAAAGCCTTAATTCCGCGCTTAACAGGGCTATTGTGTCCTGCTACTGCGTAGAGGGTACTTATCCGCCTAACCTTGAGTATATGGTTGAGCATTACGGTCTTACTTATGACAAGGATTCTTTCTTTATAGATTATCGCCCTGAAGGTTCCAATATCTACCCGGAGGTTGTGGTTATCAGGAAAGGAGAGCGGCATGAATAAGTCTTCGGAGCATACAATTGATGCTTTGTTCGTTATCACGCTTTTCCTGGTGTTCGCAATTTCCGTTGTGTCATTAACAGGCACGGGCGCGAGCGTGTATCAGAATGTTGTCAATAAGATGAGCGGCAATTACAGCTCAAGAACTTCTTTTTCCTACATCTACAACAAGGTGCACCAGAGCGATGTCGACGGGCTTGTGTCGGTGGGCACTTATGCAGGCGGCGATGCGCTTGTTATTTCGGAGGAGATTGACAATATCACGTATTGCACTTATCTCTACGAGTATGAAGGCAAGGTCAAAGAACTCTTCACAAGATACGGTCAGGACCTTGGCCCCGAGTTCGGTACGGATATTCTGGATGTTAAGTCGTTTAAGATTACGAAGGTTACGGATTCTTTGTATCGATTCGATATTACGCCCGATAAGAGCGCGGACGAGACTTTGTTCGTTCATGTAAGAAGCTTGAAATAAATTCCCGGTGTTCCGGTTTTGAAAGGTAGTCAAATGCAAAAATCAAAATCTGCTCTGTTCTTGATGGAGCTAATTATCGTCATATTGTTTTTTGCCCTTACAAGCGCCGTGTGCATGCGTGTGTTCATTAAGGCACATGATGTGGCACATGAGACCGAGAGCGCCAATTACGCGGTCCTGTGGGCCGATAACGCGGCTGAATGCTTCTATGAGTTCGGCGGAAGCGGTCGTGACATGATTGAGACTACGCTTTCCTCGGCATTTAATCTGCCGGAGTACTCTTATTCTTTGGATTTTTCGTCGGATGAGACCTTTGAATATATGACGTTTAAGTTCTTCTACACTCCGAAGTCCGAGGAAGTGTATGCGTACACCTTCAAGCGTCATAAGAAGGAGGTGTCGTAATGGCTAAGAAAAAACGTGAATTACCGTTAAATGTCGGTACATCTTCGGTATTGTTCATATTCGTAATCTTGTGTCTGGTTTCTTTTGCTATATTGTCGCTCTCAAGCGCCATGAGTGATTACAAGCTCAGCAAGCGTGTTGTGGAGAACTCTCAGGCATATTACGACGCCTGCAATGAGGCCGAGGAGCAGCTGGCAAGCTTCGATAAGACGCTTAAGGATTTGTACGATACAGGGATTTCTCGCGCGGGATATTTCGAGAATGTCGGCAAAAAAAAGGCCTTCGCAATACCGATTAACGATATTCAGACCTTAGAGGTTGAGATACGAATTCTCTATCCCGAGAGTGCGGGCGAGTCGTTCTATGATATTACTTCGTGGAAGACCGATACTACCGGGGAACTTGACTACGACGATACGTTGCCGGTATTCGGTAAGTAAATTGATGTGGTTATTTTAAATAATTAAACGCATGATAAAAGGCACGTGGCTTACACCACGTGCCTTAATTGTTATTGCTTATTCTTCATCTGCAGAAGCTGCTTCCTCGGTTTCGTATACGAGTTCTTCTTCTACTGTGATGGTCTCTTCGGGCTCTTCTTCAGCGCTGCGCTGCTTGGCTGCCTTAGCTTCGGCTTCTGCTCTTTCAACAAGCATCTGCTCGTATCTTTCATCGGATGAAAGTTCTACGTCTCTGTAACGCTTCATACCTGTACCTGCAGGGATGAGCTTACCTAAGATAACGTTTTCCTTAAGACCGATAAGGGGATCTACCTTACCCTTGATAGCTGCTTCTGTAAGAACCTTGGTGGTCTCCTGGAAGGAAGCTGCTGACAAGAAGGAGTTGGTAGCAAGAGCGGACTTGGTAATACCAAGGATAACTCTTGTTCCCTCTGCGGGAGCCTTACCTTCAGCAATGAGCTGTTCGTTCATGTCTTCAAAGTCAAGGAAGTCAATCATGGAGCCGGGAAGGAATTCTGCATCGCCGTTGTTCTCGATACGAACCTTCTTAAGCATCTGACGTACAATGACTTCGATGTGCTTATCGTTGATATCAACACCCTGGAGACGGTATACACGCTGAACTTCTCTGAGCATGTAATCCTGTACCGCACGGATACCTTTGATCTTGAGTAAGTCGTGAGGGTTAACGGAACCTTCGGTGAGTTCGTCACCGGCTTCGATAATCTGCTCATCGGTTACCTTGATACGTGAACCGTAAGGGATGAGGTAAGACTTGGACTCACCTGTTTCCTCGTTGGTAACTACTACTTCACGCTTTTTCTTGGTATCTTTAATGCTTGCCTTACCGCCGAATTCAGCGATGATTGCAAGTCCCTTAGGCTTTCTTGCTTCGAACAATTCCTCTACACGGGGAAGACCCTGTGTGATATCGCCGCCGGCAACACCACCGGTATGGAATGTTCTCATGGTAAGCTGTGTACCGGGCTCACCGATTGACTGAGCTGCGATGATACCTACAGCTTCGCCGACCTGTACTGCTTCACCGGTTGCCATGTTGGCACCGTAACACTTAGCGCAGATACCGTTGTGTGAACGGCAGCAAAGAATGTTACGAACCTTAATGCGTGCTCCGGGATTAACATTGCCCTCTTCATCGGATACGGGCTTACCGTTAACGTCAATACCTTCCTTGAGCACTCTTGCCGCACGGCTGGGGGTAATCATGTGGTTCTTTTTAACGATTACTTCGCCCTTGGCGTTAAGAATGTCATCGCAGGTATATCTGCCCTGGATACGGTCCTTAAGACCTTCGATTGTTTCCTTACCGTCCATGAATGCATATACATCCATTCCGGGGATCTCTTCTCTGCCTTCACAGCAGTCGATTTCACGAATGATAAGTTCCTGTGATACGTCAACCATACGACGGGTTAAGTAACCTGAGTCAGCGGTTCTGATAGCGGTATCGGACAGACCCTTACGAGCACCGTGTGCGGACATGAAGTATTCGAGTACGTCAAGACCTTCACGGAAGTTGGACTTAATAGGAAGCTCAATGGTCTTACCGGTTGTATCCGCCATAAGTCCACGCATACCTGCAAGCTGCTTAATCTGCTGGTTACTACCACGGGCACCGGAGTCGGCCATCATGAATATGTTGTTATACTTGTCAAGACCGTCAAGAAGCTCTTTGGTAAGCTTGCCATCGGCCTCGTTCCAGGTCTCTACTACCGCACGATATCTTTCTTCGTCGGTGATAAGACCTCTTCTGTAGTTACGTGTAATCTTTTCAACGGTCTCCTGAGCGCCTTCAAGAATTTCGGGCTTGGAAGCAGGCACGGTCATATCGGAAATTGATACGGTCATAGCTGCTCTTGTGGAGTACTTGTAACCGGTAGCCTTAACAAGGTCAAGAACTTCAGCGGTTACTGATGCGCCGTGTATATTGATTACTCGCTGTAAAATCTCTTTTAAGTGTTTTCTCTTTACGTGGAAGTCTACTTCAAGAAGAAGAGCATTCTCTCTCTTGGAGCGATCTACGTAACCTAAATCCTGAGGGATAATCTCATTGAAGAGGAGGCGTCCGAGAGTGGTCTCGATGATACCTTCAACTTCTTCGCCGTTCCATTCGGTGGTCTTTCTTACATAGATGCTCTGGTGAAGAGTAATCTCACCGTTCTCGTATGCAAGTAAAGCTTCTCTTGTGGAGTTGTAATATCTGCCCATGATATCGATAACACGACAGGTTACAACACGGTTTCTCTCAGTGTCAACGCATACTCTTACGACTGCATCGTAGTCAAGATGTGCGTCCTTGATGGCAGCAACTGCTTCCTTGGCAGCGTCGCCGTCCTTGCCTTTAACGGCCTTGGCAACTTTCTTCTCGTATTCTTCGTAAGCAGCCTTGAGCTCATCGATTGAAGCGAACTCTGCAACAGCCTGATCCTTAAGAGAAGGGTCGTCATAGTACTTGTGCATGGTGAGGTAGTAAATACCAAGAACCATATCCTGTGTAGGAACCGCAACAGGGCCACCGTCCGAAGGCTTTAAGAGGTTGTTGGGAGAAAGAAGAAGGAATCTGCATTCTGCCTGAGCCTCTACGCTAAGAGGAAGGTGTACAGCCATCTGGTCACCGTCGAAGTCGGCGTTGAAAGCGGTACATACAAGGGGATGAAGCTTAATAGCCTTACCTTCTACAAGGATGGGCTCGAAAGCCTGAATACCGAGTCTGTGAAGTGTAGGAGCACGGTTAAGCATTACGGGATGCTCTTTAATAACGTCCTCGAGCACGTCCCATACCTGGGAGTCGAGTCTTTCAACAAGCTTCTTGGCATTCTTAATATTCTGGGAAATGCCACGTCCCACAAGCTCCTTCATAACGAAGGGCTTGAACAATTCGATTGCCATCTCCTTAGGGAGACCGCACTGGTAAATCTTAAGTTCTGGTCCTACTACGATAACGGAACGTCCGGAGTAGTCTACACGCTTACCGAGAAGGTTCTGACGGAAACGTCCGCCCTTACCCTTTAACATATCGGAAAGAGACTTAAGAGCTCTGTTACCGGGGCCTGTTACGGGACGTCCGCGACGGCCGTTGTCGATAAGTGCGTCAACTGCTTCCTGAAGCATTCTCTTCTCGTTACGTACGATGATGTCGGGCGCACCGAGTTCGAGAAGTCTCTGTAAACGGTTGTTACGGTTGATGATACGTCTGTAAAGGTCGTTAAGATCGGATGTAGCGAATCTGCCGCCTTCAAGCTGTACCATAGGACGAAGGTCCGGAGGGATAACGGGAATAACATCCATTACCATCCACTCGGGCTTGTTACCGGACTCACGGAAAGCTTCCACAACCTCGAGTCTCTTGATGATACGAGCTCTCTTCTGGCCGGTGGACTCCTTGAGTTCAGCCTTTAATTCTTCGGCTTCGGTCTCAAGATCGATAGCCTGTAATAACTCTTTGATAGCCTCGGCGCCCATTCCTACACGGAACTTGTTGCCGTAGGTTTCCTTGGCATCCTGATACTCACGTTCGGAAAGAACCTGCTTGTATTCAAGGTTGGTCTCGCCTGCGTCGAGTACAATGTAAGATGCGAAATAAAGTACCTTCTCGAGTACTCTGGGAGAGATGTCGAGAATGAGACCCATACGGGAAGGGATACCCTTGAAATACCAGATATGAGAAACAGGAGCAGCGAGCTCGATACGTCCCATACGCTCACGACGAACGCTTGCCTTGGTAACTTCTACACCGCAGCGGTCACAGATAACGCCTTTATAGCGAATCTTCTTGTACTTACCGCAGTGACATTCCCAGTCTTTGTTGGGTCCGAATATTCTTTCACAGAACAAGCCATCTTTCTCGGGCTTTAATGTTCTGTAGTTGATGGTCTCGGGCTTGGTAACGATACCGAAATCCGGGTCGTCACCGCGTCTGGACCAAGCCCTGATTTTCTCAGGGGATGCTAAGCCGATCTGAATCTTGTCAAAAGTCATCGGCTGGTATGTATCATTCTTAATTTCCGACATTTATGGCGCTCCTTTACATTTTTATTAGAAAAACTTATTCGTCGAGGCTTCCTTCGTAATCGTCTTCTGCAAATTCCATATCCTCTTCGAAGGTATCTTCCGCTTCCACAAGCTCACCGGACTCATCGAATTCCTGAGTCTGATAACCTGCTGATGCGAAGTCTTCATTGCCTCTGCCGCCTCTGTCGCTTCCGTCGATTTCAGCCATTCTGAAATCGGTCTCGCCATAGTCGACTGATTCTGTAAGTTCAACTTCGGTGTTGTCCTCACGAAGTACCTTGATATCAAGACCGAGGGACTGGAGTTCCTTAAGGAGTACCTTGAAGGACTCGGGAATACCGGGCTTGGGAATGTTCTCGCCCTTAATAATTGCCTCGTAGGTCTTAACACGGCCGACAACGTCATCGGACTTAACCGTAAGAATTTCCTGTAAGGTATAAGCAGCACCGTAAGCTTCCAGTGCCCAAACTTCCATTTCACCGAAACGCTGACCACCGAACTGGGCTTTACCGCCGAGAGGCTGCTGTGTAACGAGTGAGTAAGGGCCGGTTGAACGAGCGTGGATCTTATCGTCAACCAGGTGGTGGAGCTTAAGATAATGCATGTGACCGATTGTGGTAGGTCCGTCGAAGAGTTCACCGGTACGGCCGTCTCTTAACTGAACTTTACCGTCTCTGGAAATCGGAACACCCTTCCAAAGTGCTCTGTGAGCTCTGTTCTCCGAAAGGTAATCATAAACTTCGGGAAGAAGTTCATCCTTGTGGAGACTTGAGAAGGTAGGTGCATTCTTATCATATTTGGTTCCGTTCTTCTCAGCTTCGGCCTTAGCTTCTGCCTCGTCGAAAGGAAGATTTACGTAGTCATTGGCAAGTTCAAGGGAATCCTGAATGTCCTTCTCGTTAGCGCCGTCAAATACGGGTGTTGCGATGTTGAAGCCAAGAGCCTTGGCTGCAAGTGACAAGTGGATTTCAAGGACCTGTCCGATATTCATACGTGAAGGTACGCCCAAGGGGTTAAGCACGATATCAAGGGGACGACCGTTGGGAAGATAAGGCATATCTTCTACGGGAAGTACTCTTGAAACGACACCCTTGTTACCGTGACGACCTGCCATCTTATCGCCGACGCTGATCTTACGCTTCTGAGCGATGTAGACACGAACGGATTCGTTAACGCCGGGTGACAACTCGTCGCCGTTTTCTCTTGTGAATACCTTGGCAGCTACTACTATACCGTATTCGCCGTGAGGTACCTTAAGGGAGGTATCTCTGACCTCGCGAGCCTTCTCACCGAAGATTGCTCTTAAGAGTCTCTCTTCAGCTGTAAGCTCGGTCTCACCCTTAGGTGTTACCTTACCTACGAGAATGTCGCCGGCACGAACCTCAGCACCGATACGGATAATACCTCTGTCATCAAGATCCTTAAGGGCATCGTCGCCGACACCGGGAACGTCTCTTGTGATTTCTTCGGGTCCGAGCTTGGTATCACGAGCTTCTGCTTCGTATTCCTCTATATGAATGGATGTATAAACGTCATCCTGTACAAGGCGCTCACTTAAAAGTACAGCATCCTCGTAGTTGTAACCTTCCCAGGTCATGAATCCGATAAGAGGGTTCTTACCGAGTGCAAGTTCACCACCGGAAGTGGAAGGTCCGTCAGCGATAACTTCGCCCTTCTCTACTCTCTCGCCCTTGAATACGATGGGCTTCTGGTTGTAGCAGTTGGACTGGTTACTACGCTGGAATTTAGTAAGCTTGTATTCTACGGTCTCGCCGTTGTCCTGATTGATGCGTACGAGATTGGATGATACATAATCAACAACACCGGATTCCTTGGCAACTACGCAGACACCTGCGTCTACTGCTGCCTTGGGCTCCATACCGGTACCTACTGCGGGAGCTTCGGTAACCATAAGCGGTACGGCCTGACGCTGCATGTTGGAACCCATGAGGGCACGGTTAGCATCGTCGTTCTGAAGGAAAGGAATAAGCGCTGTAGCAACTGAGAATACCATCTTAGGTGATACGTCCATGTAATCGAACATGGTGATGGGGTATTCCTGTGTCTCCTCACGGAAACGACCTGATACGGACTTCTTAACGAAGGTTCCGTCAGGATTAAGTGCTACGTTAGCCTGAGCTACGTGGTAGTTGTCTTCCTCATCCGCTGTCATGTATACAACTTCGTCGGTAACGCGAGGGTTCTCGGGATCTGTCTTATCAATCTTACGATAAGGAGCCTCGATGAAACCGTATACGTTAATTCTTGCATAAGATGCAAGAGAGTTAATAAGACCGATGTTGGGACCTTCGGGAGTCTCGATGGGACACATACGTCCGTAGTGGGAGTAATGTACGTCTCGAACTTCGAAGGATGCTCTCTCTCTTGAAAGACCGCCGGGACCAAGTGCCGACAAACGTCTCTTATGAGTTAACTCACCGAGAGGGTTGTTCTGATCCATGAACTGTGAGAGCTGTGATGAACCGAAGAACTCCTTAACAGCTGCCTGTACGGGCTTGATGTTGATAAGAGCCTGAGGAGTAACTTCCTCGGTATCATGTGTCTGCATACGCTCACGAACCACACGCTCAAGTCTTGAAAGACCGATACGGTACTGGTTCTGTAAAAGCTCACCGACAGCACGGATACGTCTGTTTCCTAAGTGGTCGATATCGTCATCGTTACCGATACCGTACTCAAGATGCATATTGTAGTTAACGGATGCAAAAATATCATCAACGGTAATGTGCTTGGGAACAAGCTCATGTACGTTGCGCTTCAATGCATCGAATAATTCTTCGGGCTTATCGCCGTACTCATCAAGAATAGCCTTGAGAGTGGGATAGTAAACAGCCTCGGTAATACCGAGCTCTGCGGGATCGCAGTCTACGTACTTGGTAATGTCAACCATTAAGTTGGAAAGAACACGCTCAACGCGCTCTTCTGTCTCTACCATTACGAAAGGAACTGCCGCATCCTGAATTGCGTTAGCGATTTCAACAGTAATCTTGGTGCCTTTCTCGGCAACAACTTCACCTGTTACGGGTGATACTGCATCCTCTGCAAGAACCATGTTGCGGATACGGTTCTTAAGCGCAAGTTTCTTATTAAATTTATATCTACCTACACGTGCTAAGTCATAACGCTTGGGGTCGAAGAACATTCCCTCGATAAGGCTCTTTGCGTTATCAACGGAAAGAGGCTCGCCGGGACGAATCTTCTTGTAAAGTTCAAGCAAACCTTCCTGATAGTTGCTTGATGTATCCTTGGCAAAAGAAGCTTCAATCTTAGGCTCGTCGCCGAATACTTCTTTAATCTCTTCATTGGTACCAAGTCCGAGGGCACGCAAAAGAACGGTAATCGGAACCTTACGGGTTCTGTCTACACGTACATAAAAGACATCATTGGAATCTGTCTCGTATTCAAGCCATGCACCACGATTGGGAATAACCGTTGAAAAGAACAAACGCTTACCGATTTTATCGTGCTCGATATTGTAATAGATACCGGGAGAACGAACCATCTGGCTTACGATTACACGCTCGGCACCGTTGATTACGAATGTACCGGTTTCTGTCATAAGAGGAAGATCTCCCATGAAGATATCGTGTTCGATGATGGCTCCCGTTTCCTTGTTGCAAAGACGTACTTTGACTTTCAAGGGAGCTGCATATGTAGCATCTCTTTCCTTACACTTCTCGATTGTGTACTTGGCATCTTCCTTGCAAAGTTCGGAATCTACGAACTCAAGGCTTAATCTACCGCCAAAATCTTCAATCGGAGAAATGTCGTCAAATACCTCTTTTAATCCGTCCTTTAAGAACCACTCGTAAGAGTCCTTCTGAACTTCAATAAGGTTGGGCATTTCCAAAACTTCTTTTTGTCGAGAATAACTCATACGTGAATTTCTGCCTGCGGCAATAGGACGTATTCTGTTTTTTTCCATTGACACTCACCCCGTTCTTATGATTTAGCCGTTTTTATATGGAAAAATGGGCATAAAAAACCAAAGCACTCCACAATAGAGCAACCTACATTCTACGTCAAAATTTTTATTAAGTCAAGGGTTATTTTATAAAATTTCTCTCCCCGATTTCGGGGAGAGATTATAGACATTTTAAGAAATGAATTTAGATATCGTACTGTACAAAAGTTTCGGCTCGATGGGCTTACTAAGATGAGCGTTCATGCCCGCATCCAGTGAAGCCTGTACGTCCTGCGAGAAAGCATTGGCCGTCATCGCAATTATCGGAATCGCAGCCGCGTCGTCACGCTCCATCGAACGAATACGCTTCGTCGCCGTAAGTCCGCTCATAACCGGCATTCGAATATCCATAAGAATCATATCGTAATAGCCCGGCGCATGAGACGCAAACTTTTCAACCGCTTCCTGACCGTCAGCCGCAATCTCGGTAAGCATGCCTTTCTTTTGCAGAACGGCTTCGGCAATTTCTCGGTTGATATCATTGTCCTCCACCACGAGAACGCGCTTGCCTTCAAGGTCGACTTCTTTGTTCCTTGCTACGGCGCGCCCGCCTTCTTCGGCAAGGTCAAAAGAAAGATGCACGGTGAACTTGGAGCCCACACCCGACTTGCTCTCTACCTCAATGCTGCCGCCGAGCGCATCGACTATACCCTTTACGATTGAAAGGCCGAGGCCCGTTCCGTTAAGGTCGGAATTGACGTCGTGCGACTCCTGGGCAAAGGGCTCGAAAAGATGCTTCTGGAACGCTTCGCTCATTCCGATTCCGTCGTCCGTCACCACGAAGGTATCAAATACCTTGTTACCGACTCTTGTATCTTCCTTGCATTCAAAGAGGATATGTCCGCCGGCATTGGTATACTTAACCGAATTGGACAACAGATTTACAAATATCTGCGTAAGTCTCAACGGATCCGCATAAATGAATCTGTCGTCGGGAATACTCGAATTCCACTTAAGCTCTATGCCTTTCTTTGCGCACATAGGGCCTATCAGCATATCTACCGAACCCCAGAACTCCGAGAACGCATACGGCACGAGATTGACCGTGAATTTCTCCTGCTCAAGCTTAGACATATCAAGTACGTCATTGATAAGCTGCAAAAGAAAGCGCCCCGAATACTGAAGCTTGGATATATAAGAATCCAGAAGTTCCGGATTGTTAATCTCGTCTTTCATAAGAGACGCAAGACCCAGAATCGCATTCATGGGGGTACGCATCTCATGGCTCATGCGGGTTAGGAATTCGCTTCGGGCATTCATGGCGATTTCCTTCTCCCTTAAGGCCTTGGAGAGGCGGTTCTTGGCATCGTCTTCCTTGCTGATGACTTCCGTAACGTCCTGCTTGATTACGCAGAGGAAATTGCGCGTGGGATCGAGGTAGGAGTACTGAAAGAGTTTCTTACGGATAGCGCCGCCTCGTTCTTTCTCATCAAGAAGGAACTCGTGCATGCCGTTCTGCGATATGAGTTCGTCTACGCGTTCAAGGTTCGTAAGTCTGAAGGCACGCTCCACATCGTGAGCATCAACCGACTCCCTGATATACGCGCCCATCTCAACATCGTAAACATCTCCGTAAGTACCGCGAATCTCCTGTCCGGGCTTAACATTGAATGTTATGGTACGATTTAACTTTCTCTCTACGCACATTACGTAGTCGTAGTTCTGCTCTACAATCTTATTGAGGACGCCCATGAGGATACGTTCCTCAGTGATATCCTCCACCACAATCGACGCAAGCAGCTCGCCCGACACCGGATGGGTCTTAAGTATGCATTCGATATCAAGCCAGATTCTCTCGGTCTCGTCCACGGTAAATCCCGCTATTACCGAGAACCTGCGCTTGTCGGCCTTGTAAGCCTGCTTAATGGTATTAAGGTCAAGGAATCTCGAAAGACGCATCTTCGAACCGGGGTCAAGCGCCATTCTTATCATGCGCTCACGCACCTCTTCCCAGCTCATGCCTTCTTTGAGCTTGAAAACATTAACCTCACGAATGTGAGTAAGACTGCCTCTCGAAATGTTGAAGATAAAAGAAAACACACGTCTCTTGGCCGCAAGCTCGCCGCTTAAGATTCCGTACTTGTTACGTCCGCTCCATGCACTGTCGGAATACTCGGCCACAAAATCATCGTCCTCGCTTCCCGCAAAGAACGTAACCTCGCTGTCAAAAACAAGACCCTCGATACGTATGTAAGTGGTAATCATACCCGTAATGATGGCAAGCAGTCCCACAATAATAATCTTCGACATATCTATGCCGTTAATGATGCCGCCCTGGGTAAAATAAATTGTTACGGAAACAAGTCCCGCGCCGAATAACTGACCAAGTATCAAAAAGAAAGGCTCTATCAGAATAATGACCGAAAGCGGAATCGCCATTGCAGCGTACTCGACAATCGCAAGCGTATCGGGATACATAAACTGAATGTGCCCCACCACGAGGAATCCGAGCACGTACCAAAGCAGGCACATAACCGAAACCGCCCTCTTGATCTTACTTCCGAAGAACTTAAAGAGTGCAAGAAAAGCTATGTCAATCAGCATATAAAAGCCAAAGAAATAATTAACCGCGTCCGGATTGACAAAAAGCTTGATAATATAATCCAGCACAAATACGGCAAGGAAAATTATTCCTCCGCCGTATATGCCTTTTTTGTTTCTTTCTTCAATTTTCTCCCTGTATTTGGAAAACAGGTTGATGTTGAAAATTGACAGTCTCACTGCATCTGTTCCTTCACAACGTGAATATTTTTAAGCTTGATTCCGTCCTGATTGAACGAAATTCCGACGTAAACGTTAATGCTCAAGAACGTCTCGAGGAAAAGTGTCTCTTCTCTGAATTCATGGTCTGCGCCGTTTCTTAAAACCACTTTCTTGGGTACGCCGTTAAGGCTAAGTACCATGGGAATCTGTGCAAGGTCGCTGCCTTCCGCCGCAACGTCCATCTTAAGCGAGAATATTCCTTTCTCCTTAAGGCAGACGAAGATTCTGTTCATAGCGCCCTTGGATGTATCGATGAGGCTTTCGTCGATGACGGTTCCGTCCTCGGCTTCCACCTTAAACTCAACGAGTTTCTCATACTTCTCGACTTCGGGCTTGTTCTTAACATCCCACTCGTCGACCTCTCCGCATAATCTGTCAAAAGAAGCCGTCTTCATAGCCGCAATAAGTATATTACGCACGTTTCTCTGAAGCTCTGCCCTTGTGAACACACCGTTCTTAAGGCCTTCCGCAGAGTCGTCGTTATTGTCGTTACGTTCCGAGTTCGAAGTAACCATGTAAACATCGTTACCGCCTCTGATCATGAAAGAAGTGTTCTGCCTCGTGGGCTCGCCGCCTTCTTCATTGATCATGGTCCACCAGTCGGTCTCGAGTAAGCCTTCAAAGCCCCAGTCGTGTCTGGTAACCATGATGTTCTGCTCAAAGCTCGACGCTGTATGGATTCCGTTAAGACTTCCGTAGGTGGTCATGATATTGTAAGCGCCACCTTCCTTAACAGCCATTTCAAATCCCTTTAAGTATATCTCACGAAGCGCACGTTTGGAAACAACGCTGTCGATAGAATGTCTGCCGAATTCCTGGTTGTTGCAGGAGAAGTGCTTAATGGTGCCCGTAACTTTATTCTTGTGCATACCCTTAAGCTCGGCAACCGCCATAGCGCCGGTTAGATAAGGGTCTTCGCTGAAGTACTCAAAGTTACGTCCGTTAAGAGGACTTCTGTGGATATTGATACCGGGACCGAGAAGCGAATCAATCTTGTTGTAACGAAGCTCGAGTCCCATGTATTCGTACAAGCTCTCTACGAGCTCTCTGTCAAAAGTACAAGCAAGCGCCACACCGTTAGGTCCCTGCATCGCCATGGTACCCACGTCCATTCTGATACCGCTGGGTCCGTCGGAACAACAACAAGCGGGAATACCGTAGCTTACAAGCTTATCCGTGACACCTGCAAAAGCAGCCGCAGTACCGGGGCATACTCTCGCGGAGCACATGCCCTCACCACGGGTCATCTGAATCATCTCTTCATCGGACAAGCCTGCGATAAATGTATCAAGGTCAATCTTGCCGTCGCGCACTTCCTTAAGGTTGTGCTTCTGGGAACCTGCGTAAGGAATCTCCTTAAGCGTTGCACGTTCTCTCTCTATAAATTCTGCGGTAGGAGTCTCACGAAGAGGTGTATCCTGCCATGCCACCTTGCCGCCGTCGTTAATCATTCTTTTGAAAGGGGTCTTGGGAGAAAGTGCATCTTCGGTCTGTTCCACAAGAACAGTTTCCTTAAGGTCAACGCTTCCGATAAGCACAGCGCTTCTTACATCCTTACCCTCGTAAATCTCGTAAGTACCTGCCTCGAGTACGAAAGCATTCTTAAATCCCGTGTATCCTCCGTCATCATAAGATGCCATATCCTTGATGTCAAAAGAAACCGTCACGTCTTCCGAAGCACCCGCAAAGAGCGTACCTGTCTTGCCAAACTGTGCAAGTTCTCTCTCGGGCTTGGAAAGCTTACCCGCAGGCGCCTTGTAATATACCTGCACAACTTCCTTACCAAGCACCTTGCCCACATTGGTAACCTTGGTCTTAACGGTAATCTTGTCGCCGTCAAAGTCCATGGTAGCCGCATGGTCAAACTCCGTATATGAAAGTCCGAAACCGAAAGGATACAGCACAGCATCCTTCTTAAAGGTCTCGAAATATCTGTAGCCCACAAAAATATCCTCGGCATAAATACCGATCTTGGGATCTCCGAAATTACCCTCGCAAGGATAATCGGTAATGTCATAAGCAATCGTGTCCGTAAGCTTACCGCAAGGAGTTACCTTACCTGTAACAACGTCAGCGGCCGCATTACCGCCCTCGACGCCGCCCTGCCATATGTACATGACTGCTGCCGGGTTAAATTCCTTAACCCATTTCATATCTATGATATTACCCGAATTGATGAGCACGATAACGCGCTTAAACGCACCGCACACCTCTTTGAGAAGTGCTCTCTCGTCTTCTCTTAAGAGATAGCTGCCTTCTTCGGGCTTATTGTCTTTGTCTTCACCTGCGAGACGGCCGAATACCACAACCGCCGCATCATTTCTGGAAGCTGCGCCCGCAACCATAGCGCTCTCAACAGGCATCTCCACCTGGCTGAAAGGCTCGCCTGCCCAGCCCACACCCTTGTCAAAAGGATGGTCCTTAAGCCACTCTTTGTATACATCGGCAACCGCTTCATCAACCGCGATTCCCGCATTCTTAAATCCGTCGTACACATTTACAAGGTAAGGAATGTTAACCATTCCGCCCGAGCCCGAGCCGCTCTTGATATAGTCAAACTGCGTACGGCCGAAAAGCGCAACCTTCTCACCGTTCTTCAAGGGAAGAGCCTCATTATCGTTCTTAAGTAATACGCAACCCTCTGCCCCCGCTTTTCTTACAAGCGCCTCGTACTCATTCCAGTCAAAAGAAAGCTTCATTCAACAATCTCCTCATCAACTTCTTTTTTCTTTTTAAAGACAAATACCTTGCTGATAATGTAGTTAAGAATCGTAACAAGCACCGCTGAAATAAGCGTTACAACCACGACGTTGATTCCAAGGAGCGGTCCGAACACTTCCGTGATAAACATATCAAGAAAGAAAGTCGAAAGTCTCGAGCCCCAGAACTTGGCGCACTCGCCTACCCACGGACCCTTGGACTTAAATACCCACTTACGGTTCAAAGGATATGCAAAGGCAACGCCCGATACCCACGTAACAATCGCCAGTATAAAGGTCTGTGTGGCTGTGGGATGCATCGGTCCTCCGAACACGAATCTGTTCCATAAGAACTTGCAGGTCCAGGAGACAATCGTCGTAAGCACACCCACTATCAGGTAGATAATTATCTCCTCGTATTTTATGAAAAGTTGTTTAATCTTATCCATAACAATGTAACTCATTTCTGTAATTATTCATCGTGCGAACTTATCAGCATACAAGCCCACTAGCTAAGTATAACATATAGAACCGCAAGAACACAAAGAAATACCACGTTCATCACGGTGAAAAATCCTAGATACTTGCCCATCTTGATATCTTTTCTTGCGGCCGCAAGCTTGTAGGATATAAGGCTTGCCATCGACGCAATAAGCGTACCGAGTCCGCCGAGGTTCGTACCGATTACGAGTGACTTCAAATCGCTCGTAAATCCCGAAAGAAGAAGTGCCGCCGGCACATTGCTGATTACCTGGCTGGATACAATCGCTGTCCAGGTCTCGCGCCCTGTAATAACCTTCGACAGTGCCTCAGAAAAAGCAGGCACCCTTCCCATGTTACCGATGAACACAAAGAAGCCCACAAACGTAAGAAGCAATGACCAGTCCACCTTCAGAATCGTCTTCCTGTCGGCTATAAGCACGAGTATCAGCGTGATAAAGAACATAATCTCATAAGGCAACACTCTCACAACCGTCATGAGCGCTACGATAAAAAGAAGCAGATACAGCACAAGCAGCATATGGTATCTGTTGTTGGTCTTCTGGAACATCTCTGTAAGCGTCATGCGGTTACTGCCGTCACGGGTAGCCGTCTCCGCGCCGGTCTCAGTCCCGGTCTCGGTCTCAGCCTGCGTAGCCTTTCCGCGAGTAAATATAAACGCGCTAACAACCACCAGCACCAGTGATGCCACCGTATAAGGCAGCATAATCATCACAAAAGAGCCAAAGTCCGTTTCCATCTTGCCGTAAAGATAAAGATTCTGCGGATTGCCGAGAGGCGTTAACATACTGCCGAGATTAGCCGCAATTGTCTGAAGCACCACCACCGGAATTACAAGCTTCTTGTATTTGTCGGCACCCAGCATCTCAAGCGTCGTGAACGTAAAAGGCACAAAAGTGATTAACGCCACATCATTCGTAATCAGCATGGAAAAGAAAAAGCAAAGCATCACTAAGATTAACACTATCTTACGCTCGCTCTTAACGCTGTTTAAAAGTCCGCCCGCTATTCTTTTGAATACGCCAAGACCCTGAAGTCCCGCCATAACGCACATAAGGGAAAAAAGTATGGCAAGCGTCCGAAGGTCCACATATTCTATGTATTCCTTGTCGGGCTTAACCACAAAAGAAGAAATGATTGCAAGAAGCAGAGCCGCTGTGAGAACGGCTTCTTTTTTCAAAAACTCAATGACCTTTTTCATAATAATCCTTAAAGCTAAATAAGGGCAAAGACCCCGAAGGGTATTTGCCCCATAGATATTTATTTAATTACAATCTTCTTAGATACGTCGAGAGGACAGATGGTGATGTAGGTCTTACCTGTGTTAAGGGTGATCTCTTCGCCGTTGTCGGCTCTGTAGAACTTGGTAAGCTCGTCCTGGTCGGGCTTCTCCCACTTGATGGGGATAGCGTATCCGTCGGTAAGGAAGTAACCTGTACCGGAACCGATTGCGTAGAAGCACATGTAACCGTTGTCATCGAACTGTACGAAGTCTGCAACCTGAATGATTACGTTCTTAAAGGTAAGTCCTCTGCCGTCATCGTAAAGACCGTCAACATACTTCTCACCGTACTCGGAATAATCATAAGTCTCGGTATCGGAGTTGTATGTAAGCTTGGTCTTGTTGTGGTCGTAAGGAAGCTCAACCTTCTCGGCCTTCTCGGCATCCTTAATATCCTTAAGGCTTATCTCGTCGTCGCTGAAGGTGAAGTGCTTGCCCATGTAGTACTCATTGTACTCTTCGTCGAATTTAGCTTTCTTAATACGTGTTGCAAGTCCGTCGTAAGAGTTACCTGCGTACTCGCCTACGCCCTTGTAGTCGTCCATGGTAGCGTACTCTTCGTAAGTACCGCCTTTTCCTCTGTCGATACGAGCGAAACCGCCGCTTAAGTGATCGTAAGAGTTAGGGAACTTAGGGTTGGCAAGCCAGTCCTTAATGTAGAAGGGACCGCCGTCGTGTACTAAGATTGCATTGTACTCAGGGAAAATAATAGCATTTGTGCTACGTGTACTTCTGATGTTACCGATCTGCTCGATATTACGCCAGTCCTTGAAGATACACATAAGACGGGTGATTCGTCCGTTGGCGGTGGAGTTCATCATCTCGTATACGATATCTGCATTGCTGGTGCCGTAGTGAGGAAGCGCTGTGGATTCATTGTCAACCATGACTGCAACGGGACGCTGGTCCTTAATGTCGTTGCTGATCCATTCGTTGGTAAGCTCACTTCTGTAAGAGTTGGCAGGAATAACGTCTTCCTTCTTGCCTGTCTCTTCGGAAGCACTTGTTTCCTTACCTGCTCCGTCGTCGGTTGTAACTACGATGGGATTCTCGCTGATTTCAAAAGAAGGAGAACCCGAAGCAGATGTTTCCTTGCCGCAAGCCGCAAGTGAAAGCATCATTGCGCCTGCAAGAAAAATGCTTAAATATTTTTTCATCTTATTACCTCTGATAAGTATTTGTTATTGTTCTCGGTCAAAAACCTCATTCTATTTTAACCAAACATAGTCTAATATTCAATGTAAACTTGATTATTTTTTTATTAATATGTATTCTTTTATTAACCATAATGCCTATTGAACCATCCGGTCGGGCATGAATTTAGAGGAGGTCCCATGGCCGTTTCCACCAAGCAGTCCATAATCGACTGCACCATCACCCTTGCGGAGACGAAACCCCTTCGCAAGATTACTGTGGGCGAGATAGTCAAGCAGTGCGGCATCACCCGCAACACCTTCTACTATCACTTCCACGACATATATGATGTTCTCGACAGCGCCATTCAGGAGAAGATTAAAGTTCTTGAGTTAAGCGACCCCGCCGACGACGACAAGGTTCTTTTTGACATAATCGAATTCACCGTTATGTACAAGAAAGTCTGGAAGAACCTTTACAAGACCCTCGGTCAGGAAACTCTGCAAAAGAACGTGATCGGCATGATTCACAACGTTTTTGTGAAGTACATCAATCTCCACCTTGCCGACTACAAGCTTTCCGACATCGACATGGGCATTATCTCCACGTACTATGAGGAAGCGCTTTTCGGAGTATTGGTACGCTGGATAAGAGGCGAGTCCCACGGCGACACTCCCGAGGAAATGCACGCAATCAGCGAGCGTATCCGTGTAATCTTTACCGGCTGCCTCGACCTTATGATAGAGAATATTAAAAAGAATCCGCAGTAGCCTTTATGCCACCGCGGATTTTTCTTTGTCTGTATAGATTTTGTCGATGCCTGTCGCTTGCAGTCAGGCTGCCTTAAGTCTCTTAGCTGTTAAAAAGTCTGCCACGCATACAAATGCCACAAGTGCCACGCCGATGATATCGGTAAACGTTCCGGGCACAAGAAGCATTAAGCCTCCCGCGATAATCAAAAGTCTGAACACGGGATTGGTGTTGCTGAATATGTATCCGCCTATACCTGCCGCAACTCCGAAGATTCCGAGCAAAGCGGTTACTACGATAAGGCATACCTGAAGCGGTGTCGTATCTACGAGCAACATTGCCGGGCTATACGCGAATACGTAAGGCACGATGAATGCCGCTATCGCAAGTCTGGTTGCGTTGACGCCCGTCTTCATGGGGTTGGATTTGGCTATAGCCGAGCCTGCATACGCCGCAAGCGCTACGGGAGGCGTAATATCCGCCACGATTCCGAAATAGAATACGAAGAAATGAGCCGCAACCGCCGGGAAGCCAAGCTGTATAAGTATCGGTGCGCATGTGGAAGCCATAATACAGTAAGTAGCAGTCGTAGGTACGCCCATGCCGAGGATGATACAGCATAACATGGTCAGCACGAGACCGATCATTGTTGCGTTACCTGCTATCTGAACGATTGCGTTGATAAGGATAGATGCAAGGCCTGTAACTGTGATACAGCCCGCAATCATACCTGCCATTGCGCACGCTACCGCAACTGTGATGGCGCCCTTGGCACCTGCGTGAAGTGCGTCGACAGAGTTTTTGAAGGTCGTAGCACATGTATCTTTGAGGACGGTGCCGAAAGCCTCATCCTTTCTCTCACTGCGATTGTTGATAAGTAAGTTGATGAAACCGATTACCAGGGCCGCGATGATGGAAAGTGCGGCGGAATATGCCATGGTTCTCGCGCCCGAAGATACGAGCCATACGAGGAGCACGAGCGGGATAATCAGGTAACAGTTCTTAAGGAGGAACTTCCATTTCGGGAGGTCCTCTTTTTTAAGGCCTTTTAAGCCCAATTTCTTGGCCTCAAGGTGAACGGCTATAAATATGCCTGCAAAATACAGTACCGCGGGTAAAACGGCTTTCAGAGCCACCTGAGCGTAGGGTATGCTCATGTACTCTGCCATAAGGAACGCAGCCGCGCCCATGATAGGGGGCATTATCTGTCCGCCGGTGGATGCCGCAGCCTCAACTGCGCCTGCGAATTCAGGCTTGTAGCCGGTCTTCTTCATCATAGGGATGGTAACTGAACCTGTGGTAACCGTATTACCTACGGAGGAACCGGATACCATACCGCAGAGAGCGGAACTTATAACCGCAACCTTCGCGGGGCCGCCCGAAGACCATCCTGCGATTCTGTTGGCAAAAGAAATAAAGAAGTTCGATATACCGGTTCTCTCAAGGAACGCACCAAATATAATGAACAGCACTATGTATGTGTAGCACACGTTGGTGGGTGTGCCGATTATTCCGTTGGTTGAATAGAAAAGCTTATTGATGATGGCGCGAAGAGCCTTGTAGAAGCTTGCGCCGTAAGTAAACTGATTGATGAATGCATACAAAAGCAGCGCTCCGAGCACGCAAAGTATCGGCACGCCGACGCAGCGTCTGCAAAGTTCAATCATGATAAGAATTCCGAGAGTACCGATTATTACCTGAAGCGGTCCGATACCGGTATTGGCCACCATTTTGATGATGGACTTGGCTGCGAAGGCAAAGTAAAAGAAACAGCCCGCGCCGAGCACCATCAGCACTATGTCGTACCAGGGCATGTGGTTCACGCGCACATTCTTTTTACTTACGGGGTATACGAGGAAGCCTATGATGGTGATGAAACCAAGGAACAGGGACAGTCTCGTCTCCGGAAGTGCCGTCGAGAAAAGCGTCATGTATATGCAGTATATAGAAAAAAGCGACATGAAGCCGACGATTATTTTCTTGGGGGTGCCTTCCCACACGCGGGTGTTGGACTCCCTGTCGTATTTCTTCATGATGTCGTCGATTTCTGCCTGAGTTGTGGTCTCCGCCCGGAGATTCTTCTGTAGTTCACTCATATGTACCGATTCTCCTAAGAAAGAAAGGCGGACTCTTCACAAGAATCCGCCTTTGTTGCTTGTGATTACAAACTATTTAACCTTAAATCCTTTTTCTGCGAAGTACTTGGCAGCACCGGAATGATAAGGTACGGATTTGATGGAAGCGCCGTACTCAAGATTGACTTCGGCGTATTTAGCATGGCTGTCTGTAAGAGAAGCAGCGTTTTCGAAAATGTCCTTAACGAATGCATATACTGCATCTTCGGATACATCGTTGTTGGCAAGGATAACTGCGCCTACCGCTACGGTTGTAACGTCTGAAGGCATGTTGTAAGTATCTGCGCTGATAACTGCCTTAGCGTAGTAAGGTGAAGCTTCAAGAAGCTTATTTACATGCTCGTCGTCAAGAGATACGAGATATACCTGCTTTGTGGTGGAAAGGTCTACTACTGCTGTTGTGGGAGCACCTGCTACCATGAATGCAGCGTCAATCTTGCCATCCTTAAGAGCGTCTGCGGAATCGCCGAAGCTCTGGTATGTAGGCTCGATATCGCTCTCGGTTAAACCATATACGCCGAGTACGTCGATAGCGTTGAAGTATACGCCCGAACCTGCGGCACCGATGGATACCTTCTTACCCTTGAGGTCTGCCACTGTCTTAATGTCTGCATTAAGAGTAACAATCTGAACCTGCTCTGTGTAAAGAGCTGCAACGGTTGAGAAGCATGTGATAGGTGTATCAAAAAGGTTGGTGCCGTTATAAGCGTAAGCCATAACGTCTGACTGGCAGAATGCAAGTTCTGCGTTACCTTCTTTTAACTCATTGATATTGGACTGGGAACCGTTACCTACAAGGCCGGTTACCTTAACGCCCGCGTTATTGGTAGCGTGCTGGGCAATTACGGAACCGAATCCGTAATATGTGCCGGACTCACCACCGGTTACGAATCTTAAATTAGCTGAAGATGAACCGCAAGCGGTCAAAGAAAGCACAAGAACAAGTGCCAAAAGTGTTGTTATAATTTTCTTCATATCCATTTCCTCTCCGTTCACAAATTTAGCGCTGCAGCTGACGTTTCCGAGTATCTCTGCGTCGCGCGCTAACATGTTAACACTTTAACACATTAATAAAAGAAACGCAAGCAAATCAGCTTTGCTTGCGTTTATAAAAGTGCTTTATTTGTTGCTATTCGTGCGTTCTACACCGAGCTCGGTTTCATCAACGTCGATACTTCTTAGAATTACAACCGAAACTATGCTGAATACTATAGCGGCGAATACCTTCACTAAGAAGGCTATATCGCCTGATAAGAACAGCCAGTCAGAATGCGTTGCTCTGTAGACAATCTCTGCTATAAGCTCTATCGCCATGATGACGGCGATTGCGCCAAAGCAGTTAAGGAGTCTTATCATACCGTGCATGTACTGGTCGCGCTGCATGTCCTTACCGTTGAAGGGAAGGTTGGGAAGCCCGAAGCCTACGAACATGCAAGGGAAAAGCGCTGCTGCCTGCGGAAGGATGGTACCGAACCACCATGCGGAGGCGTGCTCCCCCATATGAGACAAAAGCACGGCCGCTACCGCAATAAGCGACGTAAGCAAAACTCCTATAAGCTTAAGCTTAAGAGAATGCTCGTCTTCCAACACATAAATGTGAGGACCGATATACACGGCGCGCTGCTTCTCGCGGCCTTTCTTGTCTTCATAATACTCAATCGTGTAATCGTCGGCGAATTTCTCTATGCCGCGTTTCTTACGTTGAGTGGGCTCATCATTGTTCTGAAAAAGTGCCATTTAAGCGTCCTTTGTCGTCTTGGCCTCAAAAAGGAAGTTCTTATTCTCGTCAATCTTACGCTCAGGGTAGTGACATGCACAGAAGT
The DNA here is from genome assembly GCA_017553505.1 of Lachnospiraceae bacterium. Classification (GTDB taxonomy): domain Bacteria; phylum Bacillota; class Clostridia; order Lachnospirales; family Lachnospiraceae; genus UBA1258. The sequence goes on along the minus strand of JAFZLD010000018.1, from coordinate 24,313 downwards.
GACCGGGCTCAATCTCAGTAAGAGGAGGAGCTACGCGTGAGCACTTCTCGGTTGCCATGTAGCAACGTGTGCAGAACTTACAACCTGCGGGAGGATTAACAGGGCTCGGGATGTTACCCTCGAGGACAATTCTCTCCTTATCGGCAGAATCAGGGTCTGTAGTAGGGATTGAAGAAAGAAGAGCTACAGTGTAAGGATGACGGGGATCGTCAAATATGGCCTTCTTGTCTGCAAGTTCAACTACATTACCAAGGTACATTACCACGATACGGTCGGAAATAAACTTAACAACCGAAAGATCATGGGAAATAAACATGTATGTAAGGTTCTGTTTCTCTTTAAGTTCTTGTAAGAGGTTAATAATCTGTGACTGAATGGATACGTCAAGAGCGGATACGCACTCGTCACATACTACGAACTTGGGCTGTACTGCAAGAGCTCTTGCGATACAGATACGTTGTCTCTGTCCGCCGGAGAACTGGTGAGGATATCTGTGAAGCATGTACTCCTGAAGTCCGCACTTCTCCATTGTCTCTACGATGTACTCGCGAAGCTTGGCTGAACCGTGCTTGAAGAAGTTGTGTGTAACAAGACCTTCTTCAATAATCTGACCTACGGTGAAACGAGGATTCAAGCTCGAGTAAGGATCCTGGAATATAATCTGAAGATCCTTTCTTAAGGCTCTCATTTCTTTGTATGTAAGTCTTGCAAGGTCGATACCGTTGTCTGTCATTGCATCGTACTTGGCAAATTCTGCATCGGAGCTATATTTGCCCTTTACTGCATTAAGCTTGTTCTTAGCATTGGCAATTTCTTTATCGACAGCACCGATTTCCTCATCAAGCTTTATGATTTCATCCTTGGCCTTGCTTACCTTGGCCTCTGACTTGGCATTGGAGCCGTTAACCTTTATGTCATGCTCATAGTGCTCAAGTTCGACAGTATAAATCTTCTTCTTGTCAAGAAGAACGTTACGCTTCTTATTGGCTTCAAAAACCTCAAGAAGAAGTTTCTTGCCCTCTGCGTCATCTTTAACAAAGAATCCGCCGAGAATCTTTACAATGTTGCTCTCTGCTGTCTGAACATCGCAGTGTGCAATGTTCTGGCTCTGAAGAAGGTAGAAATCCGCAGAGTCTTCGCCGCCGGCTTCCTCAACTTTCTTGTCGAGCGCTTCTGCCTTGGCAACAGCCTTTTCATATTGCTTTCTGTATTTGTCTGCGTGAAGAATTGTATCCTTCACGTATGAAGGTGTTACGTCATCAATAGTGGAACCGTAGTAAAGGCTGCAGCCTGCGGTCTGAGGATACAACTGAAGTAATACTCGACCGAGAGTAGACTTACCGCATCCCGACTCACCTACGACACCGAGGGTCTCACCTTCATAAATATCTATGGAAATATCTTCATTGGCTCTGACGTATAACTGTTTTCTCTGGAAAATAGAGGTTTTAGCGACAGGGAAGTATTTCTTTAAATTAGTTATTGACAGTAATTTCTTTGTGTTCTGCACTGAAACGCACCTCCTTTTCCGCATAGAAACATCTTACCTTGTGATTCTCTCCCACCTGTAAAAGCGGAGGCTCCTCATTAAGGCATCTCTCTGTGCAATATTTACATCTGGGTGCAAACTTACAACCCTTGGGAAGTGCAAGAGGATGAGGCACAACGCCGGGAATGGGCTCAAGACGCTCCTCCTCTGTATCCAGTCTGGGAATAGACTGCATAAGGCCTTCCGTATAAGGATGGCTGTATTTCTGCTTGTGGAAAATAACCGATGCAGGCGCGTGCTCAACTACCTGTCCACAGTACATAACCGCAACATCGTCCGCCATCTCATTGATTACGCCAAGGTCATGGGTAATGAAGATGATGGCTGCACCGGTATCCTTCTTAAGCTTGTTCATGAGCTTAAGAATCTGAGCCTGAATTGTAACATCAAGCGCTGTTGTAGGCTCATCGGCAATAAGAATCTTGGGCTTGCAGGCAAGAGCCATAGCAATCATGACTCTCTGTCTCATACCGCCCGAAAGCTGATGAGGATACTGATTGATTACAACTTCAGGATTGGGAATCTGAACGTCTCTGAGCATTTGAACAGCGTGCTCATGAGCTTCTTTCTTGCTCATTCCCTGGTGAATCATAAAGGGCTCGGAAAGCTGCCTGTCGATAGAAAAGACAGGATTCAAGCTGGTCATGGGCTCCTGGAAGATAACGGAGATTTCGTTACCTCTGATTTCACACATCTCTTTCTCTGAATATGTAGCAAGATCTTTACCGTCGAAAATAATCTCACCACTGTCAATATATCCGTTACCGTCAAGAAGTCTTAAGATACTCATTGCGCTTACGGACTTACCGGAACCGGACTCACCTACGATACCGATGGTCTTGCCGGCTTCAAGTGTATAGGATACATCGTTAACTGCCTTAACGATACCTTTCTTGGTCTTGAAAAATGTATGTAAATTCTTAACTTCTAATAAATATGCCATGTCTGCCCCCTACCTTTCACTGTTAGTCTTGGGGTCCATAACGTCACGAATCGTATCGCCGATGGTGTTAATACATACACCTACGAAGATAATAAGAATGGACGTAAACACCCACTGCCACCAGAAGTTCTTGGCTGCGGTAGCGTTGCTGGCTCTTGAAAGCATGTTGCCCCAGCTGGGCTGAGGATAGTTAACACCGAATCCCAGGAATGACAATGCGGTTTCTGTCTGCATAGCGCCTGCAAATCTTAATGTAATACTTACAAGAATAACCGAAACAATATTGGGAAGAATGTGTCTGAATGCTATTCTGCCCTCTTTGATACCCATAGCCTGAGCGGCGGTAACATATTCGCTTTCACGTGCAACAAGAATCTGCGCACGGGTAATATTGGCAAATCCGGGCCATCCGAGAACACCGAGAATAACCATTATCATCATAAGTCTTTGGTTAGTAGTAAGTGACATCTGTGCAATGAGGGATGTTAAAATAAGCATAATCGGGATGGTAGGAAGTGAGCTGAACACCTCTGCAATACGCATGATAAGAATATCAACCCAACCGCCATAGTAACCTGCGATACAGCCTAATGAAACACCGATAATAATCTCGATAATAACGGCTACGGCACCGACTGTCATGGTGATACGGCCACCGTTAATCATACGTTCCCAAATGTCTGCGCCGACATCATCGGAACCGAGAAGAAAGCCCTTGAATCCCCATGCATCCATGTAGTCACCGTTAGCATCTACAGCATAGCTCTGGAAAGAACCTGCAAAAATCTTGGACACACCCTGAAGTTTAGCGGGCGCTTCTGCCTGACGGTAATGATCTCCGCCAAAGGAATAAACATTCCCCTTATTGGTAAGAGCTGTATAATGGTAGTTACCTGCCTTGATGTCCACGAACTGCTCGCCTTCGGGAAGAGTAGGAACATCTACGGTATCTGCAACCGAGTCACCGACAATAGCGATACTTCCGTCGTCAAGAAGAATACACATATTGGCTGTAGTTGCTGTAATCTCGTTAATCTTTCTGCCGTTTAAGAAGGTGAACATCTTCTCACCCTTGCCGCTGAAAGAAGTCTTGGCTGTGTCGTAAAGTCCACGTGTACCGGTAAAGATACCGTTTCTCTTACTGTCGATACCTACAATATAGTTAAGGGTAAAGTCGATATCATAGATATCTTCTCGTCCAAGGAAATTATCCATGTTGGAGTAAGTCTGCTTATTACCCCACACGTAAACACGACCGTCATCCATAAGGATTGCGGTAGCCTGGTAACCACAGGTAAGCTTCTTGACATGCGCAACATCTACACCATTCTCATAGAGTTCTTCGGGCATAGCTTCAATAGTCGAACTTGTAATTGCGTTCTCAGAACGTCCGTACTGGCCGAATCTGTCGCTGCCCCATGCGTAAATCTTGCCGTCTTCTCCGATTGCAACGATATGATCCACGCCTGCAGCAACCATGGCCATCTTGATATCCTTGTATTCTTCGGGAATCTCAACGTCCATACCTGAAGCTCCAAGCTTCTTACATCCCCATACATAAACCTTACCTGCATTGGAAAGGCCTACGGAGAAAGGACCGTAACTGTCAATCATCTTAATATCGTTCTTTAATTCTTCGGGAACCTTCATCATGGTACGGTTGGGCGGAAGGTTCTTAAGTGTAACCTCTGTATATGCATCAGAGTACTTGGGCATAAAGAGAGGTGCTATAAATACAAATGCAAAAATAAACACCCATGCAAAAAGTGCAAATACTGCAAATTTGTTATCCAAAAAGCCCTGTAATGCCTGCTTGGCGGGGCTTACAATCAACTCGGAATCATTGGGTACCGACTGTTTTTCATCGTCGATAACAATGTTCTTGTTGGCTTTTTTGTACATCTTCTCTTCGTACTTGGGCCCCATAAACATTCTTACGAACCAGCGCGCAAGGATGTGAAATATGTTTTCTTTTTTCTTCTTCATTTCAACTGCCTCCTTACTTACTGATACGTACTCTGGGGTCTACCAAACCGTAGCACAAGTCTGTGATAAGGTTGGATACAAGACCAATAAACACGTAAATAACTTCAATGAACATGATAACGTCATAATCGGCCTTACTGATAGAGTCAAGGAACATAAGTCCCATACCCTTAATACCGAACATACGCTCAAGCATAATCGCACCACCGATTATTCCGAAGAATCCGCCAACAAAGATGGAAACAAGGGGAATAAGCGCATTTCTCCATGCATGCGATAAGATAACCTTCTTGCTGCTAAGTCCCTTAGCTCTTGCGGTTCTTACGCAGTCAAGGCTTAACGCATCAAGCATAGAGGCTCTTGTAATACGAAGAATACTGGCAAGTCCTCCGAAAACCAATGCGATTACAGGAAGCGAAATATAATGAAGTGTATCTTTAACCCACATCCATCCGTGGTAGTCACTACCGGGTGTCTTCATGCCCGAAACAGGGAACCATCGGAGAATGGAAGCAAATAACAAAATGAACATAATGTATGTAATAAAGCTCGGTGTTGAGAAACCGATAAGCGAAAATGTCTGTATTCCTCTATCGAGTCTGCTTCCTCTCTTAACCGCACATAATATTCCCAAAGGAATGGTAATGGCCAAAATAAATATTTCAGCCACTGCGCCTATAATCATGGAATTGCGAAGCGCAGGTCCGATTATCTGTACTACCGGAGCATTATACTCATATGAATGACCGAAATTGCCTTGGAATACACCGTTGCACTTTCCGTCATAAAAAGGATAAAGTCCAAGCCATCTTAAGTACAAAATTACTGTATCGTCGGTATCTGTTCCGTACATACGCTGATACTTAAGGTAAAGCTCCTCAAATTTGGTTTCTCTTTCAGCCGCGGGAATACTGTTCTTAAGTGACTGCAATTCATTTCTGGCATCCGTGTAAGCACGGTTAGCAGGCATCAGTCTGTAAAGACTGAAGAGAAGAAATGTAAGCAGAGCGAACACGGCTAAAATGTACAAGCATCTTTTTGCAATGTATCTTCCCATCACTGGTACCTCTCAAATCTAACTTTCTTTATTTATTAATAAACCGGATTACTCCGATAATATCCATACTAATATATCAAAAAATAACTTTAAGTGTAAATAAAATAACAAAAATCCTTATTTTAAACGTGACAAAATCCATGTATGATACAAAAACTCACACATGGATTCGCATGTAACTTTCAAAATCTAACCATCTTAAAAAAATACACACGTAAAAACCCAAAAAGGTTGCGCCCGACGGCGTCTTTGCCGCCGAGCACAACATTAATGTCAGAAATGCTTAATGCAATTCAAATAATCTATTATTTAAGCAAATAGATATCTGCGTAGTCCTTGATGTAGTATGCAGAGTAATCTTCATACATTGAAGGATTGATTGTAAGGTTCCAAGTGTAGTCATACACTGCAGAACTGAAGCTTGTTGCAAAGTTGAATGCACAGTACATAGGTGAACCTGAATAGTAACCGTATACAGCTGCCTGATACAACTCGTCAAGCATGGGAGCGAAATCACCTGTGGTGTTGTATACTACCATACCTGCTGCGGTAACGTTTTCATTGGTCTTGAAACCTGTCTGAAGAAGATCGGTGAACTCGTTGTCAACAGTACCATACCAGTTGATTACAAGAGGCATGTAGTAGTCACCGTTAACTTCGGTAGTCTTGTAAGTACCGTCTACGGACTGGTATTCCTTAATCTCCTTGGTAGCGTACTCTGCAGGAATCTTCTTGTAACGAACGCCGTCTACATACTCGGAACCGTCAGCTGCGTAGTTCCAGCCGCCTGCCTTAAGTACTTCGATTGCGCTGTCTGCTGAAGTAGCATAAGCGTTAAGAATCATACCCTGCTTAACAGCTTCCTGGTACATCCAAGAACCTGTGTAGTAAGGTCCGTCAACAACGCCACCGTAACCACCGGTGAAGTCCTTAGCGAACTGACCACGGTTCATGCAGAATGCGATAGCCTGACGAACTGCTGCGAACTGAGCAGGGCCGTAGTCAGCACGGAAACCGAGCTTACCGTAACCTGCACGGCTGTAGTGAGTGTAAACGTACTTGCCTTCGGAGCCGTCTGCAAGAGCGATAGCTTCGTCGGTAGCTGCGCCACCGGTAATACCGGAGATAACATCAATACCGCCTGCCTTGAAGTCTTCAAGCTGAGTAGCGGAAACAACCTTCTTGTAGATAACCTTTTCGATAGAAGGTGTAGCACCTTCGTAGTTACCCTTGAAGTATTCGTTCTTAACTAAAACTGCGGAGCTGTCTGCAGTATCGAAAGACTTAACACAGTATGCACCTGAGTAAGGATACTTAGCATATGCTGCATCGGAAGTATCGGTACCTGTAGCCTCAATAAGATCCTTTAAAACATAGTCTTCACCATTCTTAGCGTAGAAGTCATCGGTGAAGTAGCAGCCTTCGCCGTCATCCTTGATATCAGCATCGCCGATCCACATTGCTCTGAAGTTAGGTGTGAATCCTGCGTAAGTAATATCATAGAAATAAGGAATGTAGTCAGGCTTAATGGTAACTGAGAATGTATAATCATCAATAAGTCTGTAACCGGAAAGAACCTTGGTGCCTTCTGCACTGTCGGGACCGGTGTACTTGTTAAACTCTTCGTAACCAACAACGGTAGTACCGGTTACCTGGAAACCTGAAGCCTGAGTAGCTACGGGTGTGTAGAAGGACATTGATCTTGCGATGAAGTCCTTAGCGGTAATAGGTGAACCATCGGAGAACTTAAGGTCATCCTTAACCTTGATGGTGAATGTCTTGGAACCGTCTTCGTTAACTACTTCTTCATGAGAGTCAACTACTAAATCGTTCCATACGTATCCACCTTCTTTGGTCTTGGATACAGTCTCAAGTCCGTTGGTCATGTTTTCAATATCGTGATCGGAACCGCCGGGGTTGGACTTACCGAACGAAGCGTAACGGAACTGTCCGGAAAGTTCAGTGGTGTTACCGAGAATGATGTCCTTTTCAGCCTTTTCTGAAGACCAGTCGATTAAAGCTTCTGCAGGAGTCCAGTAAGGGTTGGTGGGGTGTGTGTCAACGCCCTTAATCTGTGCATTGTAGAGATCGTAGTACTCATTGGAGTAAAGCGGAATCTCAGGAAGAAGAGCGTTCCAACGTGTAATGTAATATTTCCACCATGCAGCGTATACTTCGTCGTTAGTCTTGTACTCACCTGCGGGCTCGGTGTTGTAAACCATAGCGAAGGTTAAGAAATCAAGACCAAGGAGCTTCTGCTCGCCGTCTACAGTGATGTAAGCAAATCCTGTATCAGGATCTTCGGTTACGTCAGCGATGGTAATGCTCTTACCAACGTGATCGTATAAAGATTCGTAGTCAACGCCGTACTCTTTGCCCTCGAGTGCCAATACTGCAAACTCGGGAACGTTGTCGGGATCAACTTCTTCAACAACGGGTTCCTCAACAGATTCAGATACGGAAGCGGATACTTCTGTAGATGAAACTGATTCGGAAACGGGTGCCTTCTTCTCACAACCTGCAAAAGAAAGAACCATTGCAGCAGCGAGAATAACACTTAAAAGTTTCTTTTTCATTATTATCCTCCCTTTTGATAATGTAATGAATTATTTCTTCAACGATGCAATCTGTTAAAGTCAAACTGTATCATGATTTCTACATTTTACACAACTAATCTAAATCTGTCAATCACAAAATACTGATATACATGTATACATTAATATCGCATTGTATTTAAAAATACAGTGTTTATCAGTAAAAGCAGGATAAATAGATTGTATTTTTATTCGCGATGTTTTCGATGTCTTTATATTGTTCCCTTTTTAATGCAAATTTGCATATTCTTTTGTATAAATATAAATTTTCGGAATATTTCGTCTAATTCTTTTCCGGTAATACGTTTTTCTAACAACATTTTTTTGACGCTGCGGAAACCTTTGGGGCCGCGCTTTTTAATGATATTTTTGAGACGGAAAACGAAAGAATTATTAATAGGAAAGTAGTATAAAGGACTATACAGGAGGAATTTCCTTTATGCGTAAATCCAGGAATAACACGCTCAATATGACCACGGGCAATCCGCTTAAGCTTATAATCAAGTTCGCGATTCCCATGCTCGTGGGTAATATTTTTCAGCAACTATATAATCTTGCGGACTCCATAATCGTAGGCCGTATTATAGGTAAGGACGCTCTTGCGGCGGTAGGCGCCACAGGTTCGGTTACCTTTCTTTTCTTCGCACTCTGCAACGGTATCGGTAACGGCGGCGGCATTGTAACCTCGCAGTTCTTCGGGCAGGGCGACGATAAGTCGGTTAAGAAATGTATCACCAACACAGGTTTCATAATGCTGATTGTTCCTATTATAATAGGAGGACTCGGGCTCCTTCTTTCGCACCCGCTTTTGGTGCTTTTAAAGACTCCCGAGGACATTATGGCCGATTCCCTCATATATTTAAGGATAATGTGCGTCGGTACCATCTTCGTATCGCTGTATAACTTTATTTCGTCGATACTGCGTGCGCTCGGCGATTCCAGAACGCCTTTGTACTTCCTTATCTTTTCCTGTATTTTAAACGTAGGCCTCGACTTTTTCTTTATCCTCGTGCTGAATACGGGAGTGTGGGGCGCGGCGATTGCTACGGTTATCGCTCAGCTTTTATCCGGCGTGTTGTGTATACTTCACTCCTTCCGCCACAATCCTTACTTTAAGCTGGCCAAAGAAGACTTTGAGTACGATAAGAGCATTGTCTATAAGACCATTCGTCTCGGTGTGCCGCTTTCACTGCAGTTCTCGATGATTTCGATTTCGTGCATGGCTCTTCAGGCGGTTATCAATTCCTTCGGTCCCGTTGCTGTTGCCGCCAGCACCGCAATCAGCCGTATCGAACAGGTCATCCATCAGCCTTACCAGACTGTCGGCGCAACGCTTTCCACTTACACCGGCCAGAATTTCGGTGCCCGCGAATTGGAGCGCGTTAAGGTCGGCCATCGCCTCGGACTTATAATTGTTGCTGTCTTCTCAGTGCTTATGCTTCCGGTTATGCAGTTCTTCGGTTCGAATATCGTGGCCATATTCGTAGACGATGCGGAAGTTATCGCTGTGGGCGGTCGCGCCATTCAGATATCGAGTCTCTTCTACATATTCCTCGGAGTCATCTATTCCATCCGCGGAGTACTGGGCGGCCTCGGCGATGCATTCTTCTCGCTGCTTAACGGTATAGTCGAGGTTATCGGCCGTTTCACCGTTCCGTTTATCCTCACCGCCATCCCAGCCATCGGCCTTTGGGGCATCTGGTGGTCTGTCGGAATCGTGTGGTTCATGGCAGGATTTACCGCGTGGCTCAGGTATCGGTCGTACGGACTTAAGTTGTTAAAAGAATAAGCAATCAAAAACCGGCGGTGCACATCCGCCGGTTTTCATATGAAAGGGGAGCTGTATTTACAATACACAGCCTTTTTTGAGTATCACATTCGCATACTGGTTAGTCTCCGACGTAGCAATCACCGCATACGCCTTCCCCGCCTCATCGTAAAAAGCAAACCTCTCTAAGGTTCCGATTAACGCTTCTCCCCGTGACTCCGCGTCATTTACAATCCTCTTGTACTTATCCCAGATAGATATGTCCGCATTGTCACCCTCGCAACGCTCCATGAGTGTTACGGGCTTCTCCACATACTGATCTAGTGGCACAAGCTTCAAGATTGCTTCGAGAATCTCGGGCACTCCGTGTCCGTCCATGCGAATCAGTATGGCATCCTTGGCTATAGAAGCTGCTGGGAAATTACCGTCGGCAATTACTATTGTATCTCCGTGGCCCATTTCGCAGAGGACTTTAAGCAAGTCCGGGCCGATTATTGAAGGTATTCCTTTTAACATATCAATTCTCCTTTAGAGCATATTGTCGATGAAAGGCATCGGCTCCTTGAAATCAAAACCGTAGAAGCGCATCGCATTGCCGCCGAGGAACGCCTGCTTCTCAGCCTCCGTAAGCTTATCGGTCTCCTCGATAAAGCGCACCGCCATGATATACGTAATATCCGTCATCGTACGCGGGTAATCGCTTCCCCACATAAGCTTATCCATCCCGCAGATATCCCGCGCTGTAAGTATAGCATCAACTGCCGACGGATATGGGTAAAACTCCTTGTGGAAGAGCCACGTAAGCCCGCCGCTTTCAATATACACATTCTTATTCTTAGCAAGCGCAATCTGACGCTCCCAGCCCTCGGTCGTAACCATACCGAAATGTCCGATAGCCACGCGAAGATCCGGGCACTCATCAATCACCGCCTGCATCGACTCCACCTGCGCATCTCCGTCAGCCATGTCAATCGATACAAACTTTCCAAAACGCTCGGCCTTCTTGAACACTTCCATATGGGCACGCAAGTCTTGGTTCTTCAAGCGCCCTGCACATATCTTAATTCCGTCAAAGTCATCAACTCTGAAATCGTCGTGCTCCTCATACAGCGAGCAGATTCGTAAGCGGTCGCGATATTTTTCTTTGGACAAAAGAAGATACATATCCTGGTTGCCGTCTATATACTCCTGCGTAATAACCGCACCGTTCACGCGCGCGTAGTCCATGTTGGCAATGAGGCGCTCGGCCGAATTCCTGTTGTCGTCCATGTACGGTGGCATCATCTGGCGAATCTCTCCGCCGAAATCAGCCTTACCGTTACCCACAGAGTAAACCGGCCTGCCGCCTACAATTCCTTGCTGCTTGGCCCACAAATGCACGTGAGCGTCTATCTTGATACAATTCATAATTAACCCCGCCAAAAACTGTTACTTATTAACTTCGATGAGCACCTTCGAAAGGCTTCCGTCATTGTGTGTAAGTGCGTCAAAAGCCGCCGCCACATCATCAATCGGGTACACCGCGCTCACCATATCCATCACGTTAACCTTGCCCGTGGAAATCAAATCGATAACTGCCTTGAAATCCTTAGGGAAAGAGTTACGGCTTCCGAAGACGTTAAGCTCCTTCTTAAGAAGAATCGAGTGAAGGAAAGTCGTCTCCTTCTTGCCGTTACCGATAAGAATAATCTTGCCGGCAAAAGCAGCACAATCGATACAATTTAAGAATGTCACCGAGCTTCCGCAAGCCTCAACACATACGTCAAAGCCGTCGCCGTCTGTAATGCGCATAGCCTCTTCCACGATGTCAACCTTCGCCGAATTGATGGTGCCCTTAGCGCCGAACTTCACAGCCTTTTCAAGACGACCGTCAAGGATATCCGCCACATATACAGTTGCGCCCTTGGCAACTGCCGAAATCGTTGCAAAGAGTCCGATTGGACCCGCGCCGACCACGAGCACTCTGTCGGTAGGCTTAATCTCTGTACGGCTCAGTGCATGCCAGCCGATGGTGAAAGGCTCTACCAAAGCAAGTTCTTTGGCCGACAAGCCTTTACCTTCGTAAATACGCTCAATCGGCATCACGATATATTCTCTGAAGCTTCCGTCGCGCTGTACGCCCATAGTCTGGTTATCGGTGCAGCAGTTCACAAAGCCGCGCTTACATGAGTAGCATTTTCCGCAGTTAAAATAAGGGTTACAGGTCACAATGTCGCCCGCCTTAAGTCCTCGTGAGTTCTCGGGAATCTCCACAATTCGTGCGCTGAACTCGTGTCCGGGAATTCTGGGATATGTAGTAAAAGGCTGATTGCCCGTAAAGCTCGCCACATCCGCACCGCAGATTCCGCAGTACATCACCTGCAAAAGCGCCTCGCCCTCGCGGGGTACAGGCTTCTCGGTGTCCACAACTCCTATTTCAAAAGGTTTATTTATCTTAACAGTCTTCATCTTATCTCTCCCTGTTTACGTATTTTTCGTTCCAGATGACCGCGGTCTTCATGGGCGCACTCTTCGAGTAAATCTTCTCCTTGTACGCTTTAATCGGGTCTTCCGCGAACTCATCCCTGTCAATAAGCTCCACAATCTCGTCGTAATTGCTCTTCGCAAGCATCTCTATCGCCTGCTCCATGTGGTCCTGTCTGAAGTTGATGGATGCGATAATCAAGTGGTTCTCGAATCCAAAGGGCATTGTGTCAAAAGAAATCTTCGGGCCCAGCGAAAAGCTGTTATAAAGTCCGTTACAACCAAGCGCCCTATGCTCAAAAGCAACTCTGTGCTCCACATTAGAACCGCTCACTCCGATAAAAGTCGTCGCCCTTCCGCCAAGTTTCTCAACAATCGCGTCCGCAAGCTCCTGCTCGCTTTCATACGTATTACGCAGGTACTCCGCATGTGAATTCTTCAGTGCGAATTTCACCTTTGTCGAGTCTTCCGCACTTCTTGCCACGAAAAGAATCTTCGAGTCCGGATACTTCTTGGAAATCAAATCCCCAATGAACATACCCGTGGTGCCGAGGCCGAAGATTACGGTTCTTTTAAAGATTTCTTCTTTGGCAATCTCACGGGCCTTAGTCTCATCGCACTTATGCTCTCTCATCGCGCGTCTGAAGTTATGGGCGCTTCCCATGTCCTCCATCCTCTCAAGCTGAAACAGCATGCACGCGAAGGGGTCCGGGAACACCATCTTCTTGGCAAAAGAAAGGTCCAGCTTTCCATCGTGCACATACCCATCCGGAATCTTCAAAAGCATATCCGGGTTAAAGTACTGCTTGTCCGCAAACAGTCCGTCCGCCTTATCGCAGCCATACTCAAAGTACGTCTCATCCTCCGTATATCTCGTAGGATCCACGCTGTCGCCTCCGCGAATCAGAACTATCGCAAATCTATTCTCCGAAGGCACCCACACGATACCTTCGTGACCGTTAATCAGTCTGTTCTTTCCCTCCGGGAACTTCGGGCCCATCTCGCCCTTATAACTCATATTCAGAAACTCATTATCGGTGCCGCAAAAGCCCACCATTACAGGCTCGCACAACACTCCGTCCTTAGCCGGCTCCCCCTTAAGTCTCTGTCTTTTCACATTCTCTATTTCCACATCGCCATATACCAATGGCTTCTCCGCATCATTCTGAAAATACGTACCCTTTACAATCATCTTTTTCTCCTATCCCTATAGGTTTTCTCAACCGGTCATGAATGCTGAAAGTATTTTCTTGAGACACTCTCCCGCTCCGATCTCACGTAGCGGCCGGTCAGACGCTCCGTATAGACTGCGGTCTGCCCTACGCAAAAAGTGGTGCTTGAAGAGCAGCACAGCCCTTTTTTGCAACTCAAACAGAAGTTTTCGTGCATAAGCGGCTTGAAGTACAGCCGCTAAGCGCCGACGCTCCGATAGGGTCCCAACAAAATACTTTCAGCATTCATTCGGTACTGCGCCTACCTATAGAGTATAGCTAGAGAATATGTTAAACAATGTCATGGGATGACTGATTGTAAAGGCATGTGTCGTATTTTTACAGATTGTGTGTTATCATTGGTGTATGGCGAGGTACCAAATATGAAATACAGAGACTTAAGGATATCCTTTGAAATGTCGGGTATCCAATTCACGATATTGAGCATTGGTGAAGAAACAATACTTACACCCTTCCCGGGGCACAGTCATAGTAAGAACAGCTATGAGTTACATTACATCAAAAATGGCCGTGGAACTTTGATAGCAGATAAAGTGACTTATAAGGTTGAACCGGGAACGTTCTTTGTAACGGGGCCGGGTGTGTTTCATGAGCAGATTTCCGATCCCGATGATGTGATGGTTGAGTATGGAATGTATTTGCAGGTGAGCGTACCGGAAACGGTGAAGCGCAGCAATCCGATGATGCCTTTCATTGATACCGCTTTTCATATCTGTGATGCAGGCGATGCGCCGGCGGGCATTATGGAAGCGATTTTTGGGGAGCTGAATTCTAAGAAATACGGGTATGAATTAATGGTGACTTCCTTGATAGAGCAATACCTTCTTACTATAACCAGGCTCTACAAAAAGGGCACCGTCAAGCACGCGCCCGCAGTTCTTACGAACCCCGCCGATATGACCTACCTCACCATCGAGGAGGCCTTCCTTTACGATTACAAAGACCTGACTCTCTCGGAGCTTGCGCGCCGCGTCAATTTGGGCACGCGCCAGACGGAGCGTCTTCTTAACAAGCACTACAACATGACTTTCCAGCAAAAGAAAACGGAAGCGCGCATGTCCGCCGCCCTCCTGCTTCTTAAAGGCACGCAAAAAAGCATCGGCGAAATCTCCGAGGAACTTGGATTCTCCTCGCCCGAGCATTTCACCAATGCTTTCAAACAATACTATTCCAAAACTCCCGGCGCCTACAGAAAAGCTCCGTAACCGCAGCCGCCGGAAAGCTATATTATCGACTCAAGATACTTAAGGTCCTCTTCCGTCGTAGACCAGCTCGTGGCAAAGCGCACTACCGTTTCGGTGTCGCTGTACTTTTCCCAGAAGCTGAAAGAAACCTGCTTCTCAAGTTCCTTAAGCTTCTTGTTGTCCAGTATCACAAACCGCTGATTTGTAGGCGACTCAAGGAAGAATCTGTACCCCTTGTCCGCAAGCCTTCTTAATCTTCTCCGCCGCCGACGCACAATATTCATCGGTGCCGTATCCCGGTAACGTCTCAAGATTGGTCTCCACCAGTCTCTTAAGTACCGCAGGATGCGCCCCCGCTATATAATCACTTGCAAAAGAAACCATAACTAAATCTCCCTATGTACCTTTATTTTTGTAAAATCCACAGCAGTGCATCAAACACCTGCTTGTTACCGAGCACCACCAGCGCCACACGTTCTTTGGCACGGCTGAGCCCGTGGAAAATGTTCTTAACCCTGAAATCGTCGGCTCCCTTCGAAACCTTCGACCGCAAATATCCGTCGTCGCCGTAGATGAAGGAATCATCCATCAGCATGACCACGCGTTCAAATTCCTTGCAGGTCGACTCGCCCGCCTCGATAGCGTCAAAAGCAGCCTGCTCGGCGTTAAGCGGATTCACCGCCTCATCATATATGTACACGTACCCCTCACGATTAAGCGCCCTGATAAGATTGCCCGCCTCCTCTTCATCGGAAGCGTATCCCACGTACACCGACGGATAGTCTCTGCGATGATTGCCCGAAGCGCGCATTACACAATGAATGAATGTCGACAGCTCGCTGTTAAGACGAATCTTATTGGTAAGCGTAAACCGCACGAATCCCGGCACCGCCTCTATCAGCCACGCGCCGTACCCCGACCGCTCATAGGGCTCAATCGCGTCCTCGCAGTCGTACGAGAAAATTATCGGCGCCTTCATGCGAATGGACATCTTGCGAATTTCTTCAAGCGCAGTCTTATCAATCCTGTGGCCCTCGTCTACGAAAATCGCCACATAATCGCCCACAACTTCAGTGCTCTTACCCGCCTCGCAGTAATAGAAATCCACGCGCTTAAGTCTCTCATTAAGTTCCTCAAGCTCCGCCGCGTGCGACCCAAAGTGCAGTACGCACACTTTGTCGTACTTAGACATCTCTAACGCAATATCATACAAAAGAAGGGTCTTGCCCGTGCCCGGAAGTCCCGTGAATCCCTGCACCAGCATGCCTTCTTTGTCCAGGTTTTTAAGAATGGCTTTCTTGATATCTCTCTGTTGGAAAGTCAGGAAATACTCGCCGCGTAAGAACCTCGCCGGGTCACTGAGGGGCGAAATAAGATACGTGTCTTCTTTGAACAAATCCTCAATATCGCCCGTATAGCAATCGGTCTGATTGAGGAGAAGCTCTGCCAGCTCCTGCCAGTCCGCCTCCACAAGATTTCCGCTGTTGGAAAGACGAATCAGCCTGTCGTCGCCGCTGATGTAGGTGTAGAAGTACGCGTTCTTTTTAAGCGTAGCCAGGTAGTAGCGATTCTGAATCAGCTGCTTCTTGATGGCCTCGTCGGTAACATTGCCGCTTTTAAGCTCCACATTCACCACCGTCGAATCATTCACGCGGAGTAAGTCGAATTCTTTGCCGAGTTTGGGCATGGTAAAAGAATAATAAAAATCAAGGCTGTATGCGCTCTCAAGCACGCCCATCATGCGGTCGCAGAAAGCTTTAAGGCCTTCCGTCTCCCACTCCTTGATTTTCATGGTGCGGCTTCGAAACGACATCTGTCGCTCCAGTCGCTCGAGGCTTTTGGCATCCGATATTCTGGTAAGTGTGTAGATGTTAATAGGTTTCACTGTTGTCTCCGTAAGGATATGACGTATATATACATAATATCACGGGGCTGCTAACAGCCCCGCGACAGCTTAAAATCCTAAATTGTCGTTAACAAGTATTACGTGAATTCTGCCCTCGTGTCTTGAAAATCTTGTGATTAAGAACTGACAGCAGATAGTATCGGGTGACTTGCAGTCAAAGCAAGTGCCTGCCTTCGAGCAAGGAGTCGAAAGCCCGAATCTCTGAGCATTGGTCGGTGCCGCAACATTTCTTGCGCGCTTCATGGCGTGGTCTATGTCTCCGCACACCTTATTCATACCTACGATAAAAAGAACCTTCTTGGGCCCCTGTGCAATCATCGATACTCTGTTGGAGTTACCGTCAATATTGACCAATACTCCGTCATCCGTCATTGCATTAACACTTGATAAAAAGAAGTCAGCATCGTAGCCCTTCAGCATAATCGCGCGCTTCTCTTCAGGAGTCTTGGCAACATCTCTGTCGATGAAGTTGTAATTGCCCTTCTTGATTGCCTCAACAAGTCCAATCTCGTGAGCGCTCATAGCGCCGCCCATGGTAATGCTGCTGCCTTCGGGAATAAGCTCAAGTGCTTTTTTCAAAGCCTCTTCCTTGGTAGCCGTATAGTAACCGGTCATGTTGCGGGACTCAAGCCCTTTAATGACTTTCTGCGCCAAAAGTTCGTTTCTTTTGATGATATTAGCATCCATAATGAAACCTCCGTCCTCAAACATCAAACTATAAACCCATAATAGCAATTAATCTCATTGCTCACAATCCAAATATGTTTCTGTTCTGTCGCAATATTTCGCGGCGTACACCGGCGTCCCCGGCCGCTTACTCTAACAGCTCTTTCAAATCATTGATAACCGGGTACTGATTATCCTTCTTCCACAGCTCAACCTTGCTGTAATGAAAGGTATTGACGAGCACCGCGGGCATCTGTAGCTTCTTGGCCATCGCGATGTCGCTGTCCATGTCGTTGCCGACCATTATGCACTTATCCTTGTTAAGTCCTTCCGCCGAAAGAAGGGACTGCATAAACTTCGGGTCGGGCTTCTTAATGCCCATGTCGGACGAAATGTAAATCTTGTCAAAGTATCCCGCGAGCCCCAGCCTCTCAAGCTCCGGCACCGTAAAGACTCTCTGCGCGTTCGACAGAAGATACACACCGCACTTGCGCTCTTTAAGCGTCTTGAGCACCTTCTCGGCGTTCTTGTAGACCTTAATCTTCTTGTAGCTCTCGATTCTGAAAATGTTGGCAACCGCCGCCACCCATTCTTTTTCGTCTTTAACCAGTCGCGCTGTGGGGTGACCCTTGGGTGCCTCTTTTAACAAGCGCAGGAACACGGTCTCGAGGTTAATCTCCGGATAGTCGATTATTCCGTCGCGCTTCATCAGGTTCTCTTCTTCTTTGACCATGCGCCTGTACGCACGCTTAAGTTCCGAGGGCTTGTAATCTACGCCGTAGTGGGAATAGAAAAGCGCCAGATTCTCCCATAGCTGCTTCTTGTCCTCGTCGGTCCAGATGTCGATGAGTGTTCCGTAGAGGTCAAAAATGTAGTTCTTGTATCGTAACATAAGTTTCTACCTATCTCTTGAATTCTTTAACGAATGTGTAAGGGCCGTCACCCTCTGCGTTGCCGATGTTGATGTCGCCTTCCACGCGCAAAAGAATGCCTTCTCCGCTGGGCTCAAGCGTAACCTCAGCCTGCTGATTCGTGTTATTTATCTGATGAATACTCAGTGTGTCTCCGTCAATATGTGCGTCGCCGTAAATCAGGCATTCGCCGTCCACATTACCAAGGTTAATCGTGTATCCGCCGATTTCCGCACTGGCCTTGGAAACCGTAATCTCGAACCAGCCCGATTCGACGTCTTCCCAGAAGCCTAAGTATCTGTCATCGGTCATAGCATACTTTCCGGGAATTCTTGCATGGAAAGGTGCCCCGCCGAGATTGTCCTGATATTCCTCCATCTTGGCTTCATCGGGCGTATTCTCGCTGTCCTTGAAAATTGCCTTATCAACCACATCTCCGTAAGCAAATCCGGCACAGTTTAAAGCGTTATACTCAAAGCTTCCGTCGTAAAGCATCAGACTGTTTACCCAAAGCTCATCTATATCCGTATCCGCAAGACACAACTCTGCTCCAAGATAGCTCCAGTAGCCGTTCATCACTTCGCTTTGGTCTGCATGGCTCGCAGTGTAGTAGCTGAAACTTCCGTCATTTCTTACGTCAATCACCAGCGGGTCTTCCGCATCCTGCTGAATCAGTCGCAGGATAATGTCATCGGTTCGCTCCGGGAGATTCTCGATAATCTTCTCCGATTTTTCCTCCGGCTCCGGCGCGGGCTCCGTCGTGGTCGTGGTCGTAGTCGTCTCCACACTGCTTGTTGACGTTGCCGGCTCCGTTACGCTTGTTGTCGCTTTCTTTTCACATCCCTGCAAAAGAAGGCTTGTCGCGAGAACCGCCAGCATTATCATCTTAATCAACGTATTTCTCTTCATCTTTATTCCCCTTTTATGAATTACTGTCTTAGTATATTGTGACACAATTTGAGTTTTTTGAAAAGAAAAAGCGGCCGATTCGTTACTTGGAATCAGTCGCTTTTATACTTTTATGACACCGTCATGTGGAAGTCCGCCGAAAGCTTCGGGAGCGGAACCCTGTAGCGTTCTTTGAGCTGCGGGCCGCATGAGTTGGAGCCTACGCCGGCCATGTAAGCGTCGGCGCAGAATACGGTGTAGCCCGATTTCTCAAGCTCGTAGTTGTGGCGCTTGGTCGAGAGCTCTTCCTGTGTGTATTCGGAGGCGTTAAAAGAAAGTCCTTCGTCGTGCTTAAACGTAACTTTCGTGGTGCCGTCCGATACGGTTACGTGCTTGCAGCCGTAGTGAGAGGAGTTCTCCTGAGGCTTGATGTAGTCTTCGTGCATGTCTGAAACTTTCGCCTCGAAGTTGCCGAGGTAGTCGGCACGGTGCTTATCGATATAGCTTTCGTAAGGGCCGTAGCCGTAGTAGGATACCTTGTCGTATTCCTTGGGCAGGAACAGACGAAGGCCGAATCTCGGAAGGAAGGTAAGCTTGTTGCCGGCTTCGAGATTGCAGTGTATGTCGAGTCCGTTCGCGCTGAATGTGTATACTGCATCGATTGTCGCGAAGGGTTGATACATACTCCAGCCAAAGGATTGCTTTTGCTTGATGGTGGCTTTGGTACCGTCGCAGGATACTTCTGCGTCGTAGCCTTTGATGATGTAGTCGTTAAGGTGCGCTCTGTACCAGTCGCCGCGGGGACTGTCGTTGTCGGTGGGTGCTCTGAAGAAGTTAAATTCCATAGGCTTCTCGAGGAGTTCCTTGCCGGCAGCCTTTATTGATGTTATCTTGCAGAGACGCTTGCTAAAGGTGTAGGTGACGAAGCCTGCTGTAACGGTTACCTCGAGAGGTGCCTCGGATACCCGTACAGAGCTTGCGGTGGGCACTGCGGTTTCTTTTTCCGTCGTATGCGCGTCGTTGATTCTTACCTGGTCAAAGCAAGCTTCGTAGCCTTTCTTGCAGAAAGCTGTGTCAGCCTTGTACGTAAAAACAAAGCGTACGTAAGCGTCCTTATCGGCAATCTCGGCGAGCTCGGGAAGGTTTATGTGATACTCGCCGAGGGAATTTAACTCAAATTCTATGTCGTGACCGTCTGCCTTGCCACCGTCATACTCCACTTCGTAGTGGCAGTTCAAAATGTCTGATGCCTTTACATGCTCTAACAGGCTACGGAATACAAATTCGTAATCGCCCGAGCCTTTAACCACGCGCACAGGTCTGTATACCTGCTTGGTCTCAAGAAGACCGGTGTGAGGGGTTCTGTCAGGATATACGAGAGCATCCATGCAGAAGTTGCCGTCGTTGTGGCGCTCTCCAAAGTCTCCGCCATAACCGTACTTAACCTTGCCGTCGGGTGTGGTGCCCAGAATTACGCCGTGGTCGCACCACTCCCAGATGAAGCCACCGCAGAAACGCTCGCTTGAGTGGAAAGCCATGTGGTAGTCTTCAAGGTCGCCGGGGCCGTTGCCCATTGCGTGGCAGTATTCGCAAAGCATGAAGGGACGCTTCTCGTCCTTGTTTTCAAGGTACTTCTGCATATCTTCTGTGGATGTGTACATCTGCGAGTATACGTCGAGTATTGCGTTCGATGTGTCGTCGAGATGGTGAATGCTTTCGTAGTGGAGAAGCCTTGTGGAGTCGAGTTTTTTGACCAGTTCTCCCGCAGCTTTCATGTTGGTACCGTAGCCGCTCTCATTACCGAGGGACCAGAACAGTACACAAGGACGGTTAATATCGCGCTTTACAAGGCTCTCGGACCTGTCGAGAATCGCGCTCTTAAATCTGTCATCGGAAGCAATGAGCGCAATTCCGTTGTAGCCGTTATTCGCCGACCATTTAAAGTCGTTATATACGTCCACGCAGCCGTGGGCCTCCATGTCGCCCTCATCAATTACATAAAAGCCCATGCGGTCGCAGAGCTGATAGAACTTGGGCGAATCGGGATAGTGCGAGGTTCTTATTGCATTGATATTGTGCTGCTTCATAAGCACCAGGTCGTTAAGCATCTGCTCGTCGGTGCAGTAATAGCCTGTATCGGGGTAGCTGTCGTGTCTGTTGACGCCTCTGAATTTCACAGGTACATCGTTGACCTTCACCACACCGTTATCTATGGCAATCTTGCGGAATCCTACGAACTCGCCGATGGTTTCCTCTACGGTCTCGATTTTGAATTTATATAGTGTCGGGCACTCTGCGGACCAAAACTTTGCGTCGGCTACAGCGATTTCGACTGTCTCGCCTTCCGTCGCGTCTGTTTCTTTGACCACTGTGCCGTCCGGAGCGTACAATGTCACATGCGCATCAGCGCCTGTAGCTGCAAAAGAAAGCTTTGCCGTATTGTTCTTAGTATCTATCTCCGTGCTGATTCTGTAATCTGTAATCCTCTTCTTCGGTCTGCTGAGCACATAGACATCTCTGAAGATGCCGGAAAGTCTTATCTTGTCCTGATCCTCGAGGTACGTTCCGTCACACCACTTAAGAACCGCAACGGTTATCTTGTTGCTTCCCCTTTTAAGGAAAGGAGTAATATCGAACTCCGAAGTACAGTGTGACACCTGCGAGTAGCCTGCGAACTCGTCGTTCACGTAAAGATACATACAGCTGTCGACGCCCTCAAATACGAGGATTCTGTCCATACCGTCGCACTTGTAGTCATACTCTCTGCTGTACACGCCTACAGGGTTCTCATCAGGCACGTAAGGTGGCTCAAAGGTAATCGGGTAAACTACATTCGTATACTGCGGAATATCATAACCATGAAGCTGCCAGTTGGAAGGCACGGGAATTGTAGTATCGGTATCGATTTTGGTAAAATCATCCTCAAGATCTATAACGCTGTCAAAGTACCTAAACTTCCAGTCGCCGTTAAGCATCTCGAGTCTCCCCGACTGCTCTCTATTTGCAAAAGAATCCTCCTGCGGCGCAAAAGGTATGAAATAACAGTGCTTGTCCATGGTACCTATGTGGAGCTTCTCCATGTCCTCATGGTATATCATCTTGCTTTTGGCGCTGCCGGGAGCTGCAATTTTATTTAAATTCATGCGTAACCGCCTTTCAAATTGTCGTTTATTGTGTGTGGGCGACAATTTCTGTTTAATACATTACAGCCTTTATGATACACGTTCCCGCCTTCCATGTATACACAAAAACCCGACGTCACAGGTTTTTGCAACGTCGGATTTTTATATAATATTATTTATCACTATGCTTAATTGATCGTAGGTACAAATAAGTCCGTCGGATTCATACCGCCACAGCCATTTGAAATAGCTGTCATCTCCCGCAAGCACAGATTCTTGGCCTCCTCTAAGTAATCCGTCACAATATCCCAGGTCAGTACTTCCAGCTCATTCAAGTTGCATTCAGGCGCCTGTAATTGCTCGGCGAAAGTATCTGCCATTTTTAGCAAACTTGCATTGTCAATACTTTCATCAGGTATGTCGGCCACGCTGATAGAATCAGCAGGAATATTGTATTCCTTTAGCAGCAAATGATTAAGTCTCCAATAATCTCTGTACATAGCCTGTATCTTTTCGCTCTTGATGTCTTTAGGGAGATGCCTGATGTACTTATCACATACGTCGTGAAACCATAGCGCATCCATTATAAGGTGGCAGCAATATCCCTTGTAATAATCTTCTTCCATCGAATCCTTGTGCTCATCAGCAAAAGAAACCCAGTTAAAACCTTTTAACGCAATGTCGCCACGTATATCCATATAATGAAGCTTACAGTAACTACCGTCTTCTTTATTGCCCGTATCCGGCGCTATTACCGAACCCAAAAGAAACATATTAAGATCTTTAACCTTTAATCGATCGGCTATTAAGTGCGATACTATGTAATGAATCATGGATGATGCCATGTGATACCCCTTTTCATTGTTAAGACATCTACAGCTTGATTGTAACAAGCATTTTACAAATATACAATCCGCCTATACACAATACGAAGCGAATTCGAAACTGCTCCGCGGTTCCTCATGTTCGCGTCTGTCGCCGCAAGCATGCACTAAACAAAAAAAGCTCAGTTTCAAGCAAGCTTGAACTGAGCTTTTTATTATTTAGTGTAAATTCGCTTCTCGTTACTCGCGACTATTCAATGATAGTAGCAACACGGCCTGAACCTACAGTACGTCCACCTTCACGGATAGCGAAGGTAAGACCCTGCTCCATAGCGATGGGGTGAATAAGTTCGATGGTCATTTCTACGTTATCACCAGGCATGCACATCTCGGTGCCTGCAGGAAGGTTACATACACCTGTTACGTCAGTTGTTCTGAAGTAGAACTGAGGACGATAGTTGTTGAAGAAAGGAGTATGACGTCCACCTTCATCCTTTGTAAGAACGTATACCTGAGCGGTAAATTTCTTGTGGCACTTTACAGTACCGGGCTTAGCAAGAACCTGACCTCTTTCGATATCAGTTCTGTTGATACCACGAAGAAGAACACCGATGTTATCACCAGCCTGAGCTTCGTCAAGGAGCTTACGGAACATTTCGATACCGGTTACAACGGACTTCTGAGTCTCTTCCTTGATACCGATGATTTCAACTTCATCAGACATGTGAAGTGTACCACGCTCTACACGGCCGGTAGCAACGGTACCACGACCTGTGATGGTGAATACGTCCTCGACAGGCATAAGGAAAGGCTTGTCGGTATCACGCTGAGGATCGGGAATGTAGGAATCAACAGTGTCCATGAGTTCCATAATCTTGTCGCCCCATTCGGATGAGGGATCTTCAAGAGCCTTAAGAGCTGAACCCTTAACGATAGGGCAATCCTTGAAGTCGTACTCTTCAAGCTGCTCGGTAACTTCCATTTCAACGAGCTCGATAAGTTCGGGATCGTCTACCATGTCGCACTTGTTAAGGAATACTACGAT
This sequence comes from Lachnospiraceae bacterium, assembly GCA_017553505.1. GTDB lineage: Bacteria > Bacillota > Clostridia > Lachnospirales > Lachnospiraceae > UBA1258. Next base: position 175 of record JAFZLD010000018.1, on the reverse strand, counting down.
GTAAGGAACGCCTACCTGTCTGGAAAGAAGGATGTGCTCCTTGGTCTGAGCCATAACACCGTCAGTAGCTGCAACAACGAGGATAGCACCGTCCATCTGAGCTGCACCAGTGATCATGTTCTTAACGTAGTCAGCATGTCCTGGACAGTCAACGTGTGCGTAATGTCTCTTATCT
>JAFZLD010000017.1 GCA_017553505.1 Lachnospiraceae bacterium | reverse complement strand
TCAGCATGGCCGGGGCAGTCAACGTGTGCATAGTGTCTCTTTGTTGTTGAGTACTCTACGTGAGCTGTAGAAATGGTGATACCTCTTTCTCTCTCTTCGGGAGCCTTATCGATGTTTTCGAAGTCAACCTTTTCGTTACCCTGAACTCTTTCAGCTAAAACCTTGGTGATAGCTGCGGTAAGAGTTGTTTTACCATGGTCAACGTGGCCGATTGTACCAATGTTACAGTGGGGCTTAGTTCTGTCAAATTTAGCTTTTGCCATTTTAATAATCCTCCATTAAATGAATGTTTGATTTTAATTTTAGTAAAATACTCGACTAATCTTGATTATATTAGAATCAGCCGACCTTTTCAAGTCCTTTATTTTGCTTTGGAAGCAAGAACCTTCTCCTGTACGTTCTTCGGAACGGGCTCGTACTTCTCAAAGAACATTGAGTAGTTACCACGACCCTGTGTCTTGGAACGAAGGTCTGTTGAGTAACCGAACATTTCAGCAAGCGGAACGTAACCGCGAACGATCTTTCCGCCTCCCATGTCGTCCATACCTTCGATACGACCACGACGGGAGTTGATATCGCCGATAACGTCGCCCATGTATTCCTCGGGCATTGTTACTTCAACCTTCATGATGGGCTCGAGAAGCTGAGGAGCACCCTTCTGCATAGCTTCCTTCATAGCAAGTGAACCTGCAATGTGGAATGCCATTTCTGAAGAGTCGACTTCATGGTAAGAACCGTCGTATACATTAGCGTAAACACCGAGTACGGGGAATCCGCCAAGGATACCGGCCTTTGTAGCCTCTTCGATACCTTCGCCGACTGCGGGGATGTATTCCTTGGGAATAGCACCACCGACAACGGTAGATTCGAACTTGAATGTTTCTTCAGCATTGTAGTCCATGGGCTCGAACTTAACTTTACAGTGACCGTACTGTCCACGTCCACCGGACTGCTTAGCGTATTTAGAGTCAACGTCAACAGGCTTGGTGATGCATTCCTTGTAAGCAACCTGAGGAGCACCAACGTTAGCTTCTACCTTAAATTCACGAAGAAGTCTGTCTACGATAATTTCAAGGTGGAGCTCACCCATACCTGCGATAATGGTCTGGCCTGTTTCCTGATCTGTATGAGCTCTGAAGGTAGGATCTTCTTCAGCAAGCTTAGCGAGTGCTTCACCAAGCTTACCCTGACCTGCCTTGGTCTTGGGCTCGATAGCAAGCTCGATAACGGGCTCAGGGAATACCATGGACTCAAGAATAACGGGATGCTGCTCGTCACAGATGGTATCGCCTGTGGTGGTGAACTTGAAGCCTACTGCTGCAGCGATATCGCCGGAGTAAACCTTTTCAAGTTCTGCACGCTTATTGGCATGCATCTGAAGGATACGGCCAACACGTTCTTTCTTGTCCTTGGTAGAGTTAAGTACGTAGGAACCTGAATTCATGGTACCGGAGTAAACACGGAAGAATGCAAGCTTACCTACGAAGGGGTCTGCCATAATCTTGAATGCAAGAGCTGAGAAAGGCTCTTCATCGGAAGAATGTCTCTCAACTTCGTTACCGTCAAGGTCAACACCCTTGATTGAAGGGATGTCGATAGGTGAAGGCATATACTCGATAACTGCATCAAGTAACTTCTGAACACCCTTGTTTCTGTATGCTGTACCGCAGCAAACGGGAACTGCTGTACATTCGCAGGTACCCTTTCTTAATGCTGCCTTAAGCTCATCATTGGAGATTTCTTCACCTTCGAGATACTTCATCATGAGATCGTCGTCAAGTTCACAACACTTCTCGATAAGTTCTGTGTGGTAAAGTTCTGCCTCGTCCTTCATATCCTCAGGGATGTCGCCAACGGTGATATCATCACCCTTGTCATCGTTGTAGATATAGGACTTCATTTCAAATAAGTCTATGATGCCTTTGAACTCATCTTCCTTACCGATAGGTAACTGAATGCAGATAGCATTCTTACCGAGACGGCTCTTAATCTGGTCAACACATGCATAGAAGTTAGCACCTAAAATGTCCATCTTGTTAACGAAAGCCATTCTGGGTACGTTATAGGTATCAGCCTGACGCCATACGTTCTCAGACTGAGGCTCAACACCACCCTTAGCGCAGAATACACCAACGGCACCGTCAAGTACGCGGAGTGAACGCTCAACTTCTACAGTGAAGTCAACGTGACCGGGGGTATCAATGATGTTGATACGATGCTCCAAAGCGCCTGCCTTGGGCTTGGTCTGCTCCTGTAATGTCCAGTGACATGTGGTAGCTGCGGATGTGATGGTAATACCTCTTTCCTGTTCCTGCTCCATCCAGTCCATGGTAGCAGTACCATCGTGGGTATCACCGATCTTGTGGTTAATTCCGGTATAGTAAAGAATACGCTCAGTAGTAGTAGTCTTACCGGCATCGATATGAGCCATAATACCAATATTACGGGTCCGCTCAAGCGGATATTCTCTTCCAGCCAATATTTTTTCCTCCTACTGAAATTAGAAACGGTAATGAGCAAACGCCTTGTTTGCTTCTGCCATTTTGTGCATATCTTCTTTTCTCTTTACAGCTGAACCTGTATTGTTAGCTGCATCAAGAATTTCGTTGGCAAGACGCTCTTCCATGGTCTTTTCTCCACGCTTACGTGAAAACATGGTAAGCCATCTTAATGCCAATGCCTGACGTCTCTCGGGCTTAACTTCGATAGGTACCTGATATGTAGCACCGCCGATACGTCTAGCTTTAACTTCCAAGAGAGGCATCATGTTGTTCATAGCTTCCTGGAAAGTCTCAAGTGCGGGCTTGCCGCCTTTTTCTTCAACGATTGAAAATGCTCCGTATACAATCTTCTGAGCTACGCTCTTCTTACCATCAAGCATGATGTTGTTGATAAGCTTGGTAACTACCTTGTCATTGTATAAAGGATCTGCCAATACGTCTCTTTTCTGAATATGTCCTTTACGTGGCACGGTTCTTCCCTCCTTATTCATTCGAAAATCAGTTACATTTTTCGGGAACGGTTCGCAAAAGAAAACGTTCCGAATAAATCATCGGTACTCACAACGTGTACTAATTCACAATTTGTGTACGTGCAGGTATATCTGAATAACAGAATTCCAACACTAATTAGTCTTTGTGGTACATGGCTTAGGTAAAATTACTTACCTGCCTTAGGTCTCTTAGCGCCGTACTTGGAGCGAGCCTGTTTTCTGTTAGCAACACCTGCAGTATCAAGGGTACCACGAACGATGTGGTATCTTGTACCGGGTAAGTCTTTAACACGGCCGCCTCTTACCAATACAACACTGTGCTCCTGAAGGTTGTGGCCTTCACCGGGAATGTAAGAAGTAACTTCGATTCCGTTGGAAAGACGTACTCTGGCGATCTTTCTGAGAGCTGAGTTAGGCTTCTTAGGGGTCTTGGTCTTAACAGCGGTACAAACACCACGCTTCTGAGGTGAGCTCTGGTCTGTAGCCTTCTTGTGTAAAGAGTTGTAACCCTTCTGAAGAGCGGGAGCTGTGGACTTGGTAACCTTGTTCTCACGGCCCTTTCTTACTAACTGGTTAAATGTAGGCATTCTGTTGTCTTCCTTTCTGTAATAGTCACGCGTGAATCTGCGCACAACGAAAAAAATGCACTTTCACGCACGCTATCATATTATACGTACGCACAAGTGCATTGTCAAGCAAAATATTCTTTTGTCGAATTAGTCAGTCTACTGTATCGGTCTCGGTTTTCTTTTCCTATGGAGCTGCTTGTCGGTTACGTACTTGCCAAGCTGGGGATATACCTTGGAAAAAGAACATCCGTAGAGGCGTCCCTTGTCGGTTACGGTGGAGCGGACCACTCTGCCGACCACGTCGATTCCGAAACGTTCTTCCTTATCTATATAGTTAATGTGAACCTGGTCTCCCGGCATGAAGTATTCTTCACTGTCGCCGGAAGTGATAAAGCCGATACCCGTCGCGCTTATATCCTTAACTATAATAGGAAGCTTGGTGCCGCCGCGAAGCTCGAATGCAGAGCCTTCTTCACCTACGAACACTCTGAAGGAGTTACGTCTGTTGAGGCGTGCACCGGTGTGACGGGAACTGATGACATGATAGACCTTGCCGTCAACCTTCATAAGCCCTACGTGGACTCTCTTCCAATAATAAGGAACTTCATTCTCGCGTACCACCATCATCTCAACCGACAGTCCCGGTACGTCAAAAGAAACAATATTGTCCTCATACATGAAAGGATTCACGAAAAGCATATCCTCGTCATAAAACGCCATGGTGGTGGTAAGGCTGATACTCGAATCCTCCTTGCTCACCAGTACATTTATGATTGAATCCTCAACAATCTCACTAAGTTTCATAGGCCCCCCGACCTTCCCCGCTTTTTTATTATTCTATCATGATATTATGTGAATTTGCAATATTTCGGGGCTTGCGCGGCAGTTTCTTTTGCAATTACAGAAAAAAAGAGCCCGTGGAACCGACGAATCGGCGCCACGGGCTTCGAAAGGGAGTTTAATTGATACTTACCGTGCTTACTTTGTTGGATCTGTAGATATCTCTGGGAGTGATACCGGGCTCGTTAAGCCAGCCGGTGGTCTCTATATCGATACCCTGGTTCTTGTATGCTGCCCAAGCAAGTTCGGAGCAGTACCAGTCGGTCTCGGAAGAGCTGGTATCATGCGCGAAATCAAGGCTGTACTTTGAGCCAACCTCGCCTACGCAGAAAGAAACCGCGTTGTTCTTCTGTGTTGTGGTTGCGCCCTTTACTCTGAGAACGTATCCGTCTCTTTCGTCGATTCTGGTGTCGTCAAGGATGCTTCTTACAACGCCTTTGTCGATAGCTTCGATCAATCTGATGTACTGGCCGCCGCCGGGTCTTGAATAGATACCTTCAACCACTGCGATGTGGCCGGTGATTCCGAAGAAACCGGATGCTTCATATATAATGTCGCCCTTCTGAACCTTGCTCAAAAGTTTATATTTGGAATAGGTTGCGGATGAAGGGCAAGATGTTCCTGTATTGTAATAGTAGTTGTGACTGCCACTTGAAGATGATGAGGATGAGGAAGACTGAATCTCCGCCGAACCTCTGCCGAAGTCGATTACTTCGAATTTGTCGCTGTTAAGCTTGCCTGCAAAAGAATCGTTTGCTAACGAATCTACTCTTAAAAGTTTGTAGTAAGACTGCTCGTAAAGCTCAATGTTCTGTCCGTTGTAATTGTCGGTGAAATCCTTAAGGGTCATCGACAATTCAATGCCGTTTTCTGCCGCATACGCCATTACGTTTTCGTATGCATTCTCCAGTGTCTGCGGTCTTAAGGGTGCGCCCTGTGTCTGGAATGCGCATGAGAACCACAATACTGCTGCCATCAATACGCCTGCTGTTCTTTGAAGTACCTTCTTCATTGAATGTCTCCTCTCAATCATAGCTTTAAGCTAGTATTTTGTTTGTACACGTTAGTGTGTACATGAATATATTACAATCATGCGATTTCATTTGCAATATCTATATCGCTATTTTTTAATATTATATCAACGCAGTGTCGATTTTCCTTGTGAAAACGCCCATTTGGCGGGCATGTTTCTTATTTCGTTAGACTTTGTTTATGATTTCTTAACTTGAATGTGGTACTAATGATGTATTATATTCAATATGAAAGCAGTACTTATTTAAGAGAGGAATACGAATGTCAGAAGAATTTGAATCCGTCTGTATGATATGCATGCGACCCGAGAGCAAGGCAGGTTCCCTTATCAAGCTTCCCGGAAATATGTGCGTTTGTGCGGACTGTTTACAAAAGACAATAGATATGGCTGAGAGCATGAACCTTACGCAGGGTCTGTTCGGTACGCCTTTTAACGGTAACGGTCAGAAGCCGGCGGAGCCTAAGCCCGCTGAGCCTTCGGGTGAGGAGCTTAAGAATCCTTATGCTGAGGTCGACACCGAAGCCGTTTCCGATAAGCCGGCATCTTCCGAGCCTGCTTCGGCTGCGACAGATACTCCCGATACCGAGGAGGAAACTGAGGACAAGAAGGGCCGTCCTTTCGGAGGCAACGGCTTCCCCAACATCAGTTTCTTTAACTTAAACGACCTGCAGAACGGCTTCCCCGGCATGCGCGTCCAGACCGGCAAGAAAAAGAAAAAGCCCTTAGAGCCCATCAATCTTAAGGAGATTTTGCCTCCTCACAAGATTAAAGAGAAACTCGACGAATACGTAATCGGTCAGGAACAGGCCAAGAAAATTATTTCCGTTGCCGTATACAACCACTACAAGCGTGTTGCTACCGGCACCATGGATGAGATAGAGATTGATAAGTCCAATATCCTTATGATCGGTCCCACCGGTTGCGGTAAGACTTATCTTGTTAAGACGCTTGCGAAGCTTCTTGATGTACCGCTTGCCATTGCAGACGCTACGTCTCTTACGGAGGCCGGCTACATCGGTGATGATATCGAATCAGTTGTGACCAAGCTTCTTGCAGCAGCCGACAATGACGTTGAGCGTGCCGAGCGCGGTATTATCTTCATCGACGAGATAGATAAGATTGCCAAGAAAAAAGAAACCACTTCCCGCGACGTAAGCGGTGAGTCGGTTCAGCAGGGTATGCTTAAGCTATTGGAAGGTGCCGAAGTTGAAGTTCCCATCGGAGCCAATTCCAAGAACGCTATGGTGCCCCTTGCTACTGTGAATACGAAGAATATTCTTTTTATATGCGGCGGAGCGTTCCCCGATCTTGAGGAAATCGTTAAGCAACGTCTTAATAAGAAGACCTCAATCGGTTACACCGCAGAGCTTAAGGATAAATGGGACAAGGAAAAGAACATCTTAAGCCACGTCAAAGTGGAAGACATTAAGAAGTTCGGTATGATTCCCGAGTTTGTGGGACGTTTGCCCGTTCTTTGTCCAATGGAAATGCTTGATAAAGAAATGCTTATAGATATTTTGAAAGAGCCTAAGAACGCTATTCTTAAGCAGTATCAGAAGCTTCTTGAGCTTGATGAGGTCAAGCTTGAGTTCTCAGACGAGGCTCTTGCGGCCATTGCCGAGAAGGCTATGGAGCGCGATACCGGCGCCCGTGCCCTTCGTGCCATCATTGAGGAGTTCATGCTGGATATCATGTATGAGATTCCCAAGGACAAGAACATCGGCAAGGTAACCATTACCCCCGAGTACATTAACGGTACCGGCGGCCCCCTTATAGAGATGCGTACGGAAGTCGTACCGCAGATCCCTGCACAAGCCTAATTCATTCTCCTTTGCATACATTTTTCCACAAGAAAGCCCCCGGCCTTTACAGGTCGAGGGCTTTGCCGTTGTCATTATTGATTAGAGCCGATTAAGCTTCTTTCTTGGCAGCTGCTGCTTTGCCTGACTTGGGAACCATTACGCAGCTGATGATTAAAGCGATTAAGTAAAGTGCGCAGGTAACGTAAAGAACGGTCTGGTATCCTACGGGATTAACTGCCTCATCGGGAGTACCGAAGTGCTTAACGATGAAGGTAGCCATCTGGTTACCGGTAAGACCTGCAAAAGCCCAAGCGGAAAGGCACATACCATGTACTGCGGAAATCTTCTCCATACCGAAGTGGTCGGAAAGAAGTGTGGGTACATTGGAGAAACCGCCGCCGTATCCTGCATTAACCATGATAAGAAGGCCTACGCAGATGATTGCAAGAATCTTAACGTTAGCGCCGTTCTCGATACCTCTTGTGAAGATTACGCAAGCGGTAAATGCGATGGAAAGGATGAAGATAAGCTTGTAGATTGAGTTACGATCCTTAAGCTTGTCAGCCCAAGCGGAGAATCCGAGACGTCCGCCGGCATTGGCAATAGCGGTAACGGTACCGAGTACTGCCGCGATACCTGCAAAACCTACAGCATTGAAAATCTGCTTCTCCTGAGAGATAAGTGCAAGACCGCAGGTAATGTTGATGTAGAACATAAGCCAGATACCGATGAAGGTTTTCTTGGAAAAAGCATACTTGAAGTTAGCACCGAGAGTTGAGAAGAACTCTTTGATACCGCCCTTCGCATGCTGCTCAACCCAGTCAGAAGGCTTTCTGAGAAGTAAGTGACCGATGAACATCATTACGAAATATACACCGCCCATGATGAAGAACATGGGAGCGGGATTGTTGTCAAACTTGTCAAGAATGAACTGCATTACAGGGGTAGCGATAGCTTTAGCTGCGCCGAAGCCTGCAACTGCAAGACCTGTAGCAAGACCTTTCTTGTCCTTGAACCAGAGCATAAGGGTCTTAACAGGTGAAAGGTAACCGGTACCAAGGCCGATACCCATGATGCAACCGTAGAATAAGAAGATAAGAGGGAGTGACTTAAGCAAGATAGCTGCGCCTGTTCCTACCATACCTACGGAAAAGCAAATAGTCGCAATAAGTGAAGATTTGTGAATATCCTTCTCTACTACATCGCCAAGGAAAGCGGCTGACATGCCGAGAAAGAAAATAGCGAGTGAGAAAGCCCAACCGCAAGCGCTCTTGGATGCGCCGATGTAATTGGCAATCTCTGTGCTGAATGTGGACCAACAATATACGGTACCGATACTGCAGTGAAGTAACAATGCAGGAATCGCACCGCGAATCCATTTGTTGTTCATATATGAAACTCCTTTCAAATTAAAACGCTTTCAGAGCTCCCCCAAAAGCGTAAAATGCCAAAACCATTATAAATAGTTTCGGCACTTTTTTCAACAGTTATAACAATTTTCTATTCTGCGTTCTGAGCTTTTCTGTAGAATCTGAAATAGCTTCCGTCACCTATCTTCTCGTAACCTTCCTCGACCCACTTCATAATGAAGCTGTCGGGCGATATATCAAGGTTACCGAACCAGCACTTAACCGCCACAACAGTAGGTTCTTTACCGGGATTAATCTCGAAATAGTGCAGCATCTCCTCGTTGTAGAAAGGAGTGTCAATCACGGACCAGTTGGAAATCTCCGCTTCCGTGAACATAAAATCCGCAGGGTCGAACAGCCACTCGTCTCCCACTATCAGGAGCGTGTCGTCAGGTCCTATGTACCGGTTGAACTCAGCTATATTGACCTCGTCCATCTTGCTGGTCATGTAGTCCGTTACCAGAAACTTCGTCGGGCCGCCTTTAACGTACCGCTCCACCTCGTAAACAGTCCACACATCCCACTGGTTGCCGTATCCCCACAGCACGATTCCCCTGTTAAAGAGAACCGTCATGAGAATTAGCGTCACGCCCGCAAGCGCCTTCTCCCTCAAGTCCTTGATTGCGGCAAAAGAAACCGTACCGCCAAGCACCAAAAATGCTATCGAAGTGATAATTCCAAGGTCCGTAAGCATCGCCGCCGCAATGGCCGAAGCCACCGAAATCAGCACGCCGGACACGAAGAATCTCCTGCGCTCCACCGGCAGTTCTTTGAAATCGAAGAATCCAAGGGCCATCAGCACAACAGGAATAATGTAGAAGCAGCAGGTCCAATCGATGCCGGTTTTTCTTTGGCCGATAATCATTATAGCGTTGCCGGCAAAGAAAACCGCACCGAAAACGGTAAGCGTGTTGAATTTCTTACGTAAGATGCCTTTCCAAACAGCAGCCGCCAAGAGCGCAATCGCAACGGAAACCGCTATCCACACAAGCGCATAAACCGTACCGCGATAGTAATCGAATCCTCCCACAAGTGTGGTGTTGGCATGGGAATCCGAGTCAACTATACCTTTCAAGCATTCGATAAAAAGCTTCGGGCCGACGCGGAGTGCAAAAAACATGACATATGCTATGCCGACCACTGCCGTCGTTGCCGTGAAAATCAGCACATTCTTAAGCTTCCTATCCGTGTACATGCATATCAAAACCACTACTGCCACAAAAGCCGTGACGCAGGACGGATAAGAAAGCACTTCCAGGCACAGAAACAATGCTGCGAAAATGAGTCGCGAATATTTCTTCGGCTCTTTAAAGAAATTGACAAGGCACAATAAAACCAGCACCGAAAAGCCAATCTCCATATTGGAGAATTCCGGGAAAACGGTCTGCTTGGCCCTAAATATCAGAAAGAATATTGTCGCAAAATGCGCCGGCAAATCGCCCGCAAGCTCGCGAACTTCCCTGAACAGAAAGTACGCAATCACAGCAAAAAAAGCCGTTCCGCACACCTGCAGATAAATCGCAACACCCGCAAAACTCGGCACTATCAACCCGTACACCCACATAAGCGCGTCCGTAAAGAAAATGGAAGTCTGGTGAGGCTCCCACATCTCAAGGAACATTCTGTCTCCGCTTAAATGTCTGTAGGACATAGCCATAGTGTAGGCGTTGTCGGCACCAAAATCCGTAAATATGGTCTTGATGCTTACAAGCGCAACAATAATCCAAAGAAATTTGATTAATCTCGAAGTATTACTCTTTGTCTTCACGCACTACCTCGTCGATAATGTAAGGCGGTCTGTTACGTGATGCATCGAGAGCACGCCAGATGTATTCACCTATGACACCGATCATAAGCATGATAAGGCCGAAGCCGAAAAGAACAACGCACATAAGGGACGCCCAACCTTCGACAGGTGTACCCGTGGTGAAATACTCTACAAATACGCTGATCATCAACGCCAGCGCAATAATATCAAAAACAAAGCCCACACCCATCATCAATCGAAGGGGCGCGTATGAAAAGCTGAGGATGGAGTCGGCCGCCAGTTTAACTTTCTTGGAAAGGGTCCAGCGCGACTTGCCTACCTCACGGTCTTTGCGGTCAAAGTAAATCATGTCGGTCTTAAAGCCCGCCCACATAACCTGAAGCGTGAGGGACGAATTCTTTTCATCAAGAAGCTCGAGAACCTCGATAACCTGTCTGTCGATAAGGTAACAATCGCAGCCACCCGCAGGCATGTTGGGGTTAACAAACTTACGTACAAGGCCGTAGTAGCGATTCGCCATAAATACCTTGAGACCGTTCTCGTCTCGTGAACGTCTGATGGCAAGCACTACCTTGTTGCCCTGCTTCCAGCTCTCATACATATCAAGAATGAGCGTCGAATCTTCCTGAAGATCCGCCTGCTTGGTCACCGCGCAGTCACCGGTACATACGCTTAAGCCCGCAAGCAGTGCCGCATGCTCGCCGAAATTTCTGGAAAGCTTAACAAGCACAACGTTCGGGTCCTGTGCCTTAATGGACTCCATGACTTCGTAGGAATTATCCCCCGAGCCGTCGTCCACGAATACTATTTCATAATCCCCGATTTTGCCGAGGATTTTTTCTTTCATATCGTCATATAACATCTGAAGGGTGTCCGCGCTGTAATATACGGGCACTACAATTGATAATTTGCTCATATTCTCTCCGATTCGGTTTCTTTGGCCATAGCCCCCGGATACGATTATAACACAGCCAAAAAAAGAGCACCACCCATCAGGCGATGCTCTAAAAAAATCTTAATCTTTATGGCTGTTCGACGATTGCGTTCTTGTCGCCGAGTACTACGTCGAGGGTCAGTTCCTTGAGCTCGCCGTTAACGTTTCTGGTAACGGTAAGCGTTACGGTCTCGCCAACCTTGTAGTAGTCAAGGAAGCCGGAAAGTTCGGATATTGTCTTAACCGACTGGCCTTCAACCTTGGTGATGACGTCGCCCATGTAGATGCCTGCGGCCTCAGCGGGTGAGCCTTCGTAAACCTTGCTTACGTATACGCCTGCAGGATAGCCGAGCATTGTAACATCGTAGCTGTCGTTACCGCCGATACCGAGGTAGCCCTTGCTCTCTGCGTCAACTTTGTTGCGGGTCTCTCTGTCGGAAAACTCCTTGAGGATATCCTTAACAGAGCTGATCGGAATTGCAAATCCCATGTTATCAATCTGTGAATCTCCGGCCTTGGAGGAGTTAATACCTACAACCTCGCCGTTTATATTAAGGAGCGCGCCGCCGGAGTTGCCGGGGTTAATGGCTGCACTGGTCTGAATAAGGTTCGAATAAGTGGTTCCGTCGATTGTGATGTCACGTCCGAGTGCACTTACAACGCCCGTGGTAACTGACTGGCCATAGCCGAGCGCATTACCGATGGCAATTGCTGCTTCACCGATCTTAAGGCTGTCGGAATCGCCGAGAGTTGCAACCTTTATGGCTGACTTGGTCTCTGCGGTTAAGCTGTCCTTGGCTACCGCTATAACGGAAATGTCCATGCCGGAATCATAACCTTTAACATACGCGTCAGCCGTTGTCTCATCCACAAAAAGAACCGATAAGGACTTATTGTCCGCAATTACGTGATTGTTGGTAGCGATGAAGTACTCTGTATCGCTCTCGCCGATGATGATGCCGGAGCCGTAGGACTCGGTGTCCTGAGTATATCTTCTGCCGAACCAGTCACTTACGGAATACTCGCCTTTATTGGTGATGGCTACCATTGAAGGCATAACCTTGTCCACAACGCTTGTAACATCTGAAACTGCCGCGGTGTTAATGACTGTGGAGTTCTTGTCGCTTGAAGATGCAAGCGCCGACTGAAGCTCCGCCACACTCTTCTGAAGCTCTTCAACATCGGTATTGGTCTCGATTGCCTTGGGCTCTTCTTTAATTACGTAAGTGTTGATTGCGTAAAAAGAACCTGCCGCGCAAGCGCCGAATGCAAGACCGAATGCCATTGCCGCGCAAAGCTTCGGGAAGAAGTGTGATTTGTTCTTTGCTTTCTTAGCCTTAGCGGGCTTAGTTGCAGATACGGTGTCTCTTGCGGGCTCCGTAGGTCTTACCTGTTCCTGCCAGGTGTAGCCGTACTCGGTCTTAGACTCGTATGAGGGTCTTGTCTCATGCCAAGTGCCTGCTCCGTATTCGCTGTGTGTACTATTGTCTGCGGGATTCTCTCCGCCGTTACCATTATTGCCGAAAGAATCAGTGCCAAAATTGTTATTGTTAAAATTCTGCTCATCCATTGAAAAGTTACCTCCTTTTTCAATTCTTGAGCTGATTGTAAATCCCAATTGTGACGGAATTGTGTCTTATTTATTTAAAAATTATGAAATACGCATCTGCCGATGTCAGAGAGCCAAATTACTCTTCTTCGTCCCTCTTATATGCTCTTACGGGAGGCTGAGAAATCATCTTAACCTCCTCATCGCTTCTTCCGTAACCCGCGTGACCGTCTACGCTCTTTCTGTCTCTTAAGATTTCATCCATGCGCCAGAACTCAAGGTTGGCACTGTATTTGTGAAGGTCTGCGGGAGACATCTTCGCATACTTAAGTGCTTTCTTGTAGCCGGTCTTCTGAGCTCTGTACATACGCTTCAATTCAAAGCCTTCACTGGAGAAGCCCTTTCTCTTAAGATGCGAAAGAAGCATCTTCTCCACCTTGCGGGCATTGTCTCTTACCGCTGTGTAATCGTAGACTTCGGGATTCTTAAGAACACACACGCCGAAGTCGAAGGCGCGTCTTAACTGTTCTTTGTCCGTTAAGCGGGCGTAATCGGTCACAACAGCATCGGCAACGTAGCTTACCTTGTAGCCGGCTTCAAGAGCCTTGGCAGCGTAAATAATGTCTTCATTACAGATAATGTGATTGGGGAAGCCGCCGAGAGCGTCAAAAATCTCACGTCTGTATGCGGCGCAGCAATTGATACCGCTTACCGAACCGTTCTTCACAGACTCTAAATCTTTGGAAGTAAGCACCGCACCGTCTTCGGAAAAGAAATAGCGCTTCAGATACTTGTCAGTCTCGGGATGTCCGTCGGGCACAATCTGTCTTGCGTAAGAAACGGCACATTTGGGGTCGTTCTCAAGCGCGCTCAAAAGCTTCGAAACCACTTCCGGCGAATTGGGTATCACGTTCTGAGACATGATAATAAAGCAGTCGGTCTCGGAGTTCTTAACACCGAAGTTGCAGGTCTTGCCACAGTCAAATTCGCGCTTGGAAATGTGGCGCACATAAAGAGACTTGTGCTCGTCAAGAAATCTATTGGAATATACCAGGCGATCGAAGTATTTCTGCTCGGTATTGACAACTATTATTTTGTCAAAAGAAACTGTCTGGGATGACATTGCATCCACAGCGTCAAGAAAGGTTTTATCGGGCTTATATGCCGGAATAATCAAATCTACTGTCATAAAAATATCCTTGAAATAAAATTTTAAAAGGGACCTGGGAAGAACTCCCGGTCCCTTGTTCATTATAGCACAACTATAATTATTTCAATCATTAAATTTTCACCAAAGCTTGTGCCCACAAGTGAACCAAGCTCGGTCATTTTGCAGATTTAAATGTGTCTTTTAATCGTCTCCGAAATCGTCGGAAGGCTCTACCTGGCTGCCAAGATACTTGGATGCCTGTCTCTTGATTTCATCGCTGTATTCGGAAATGTTAGCCGAAGGCTTATAGTCGTCTTCATTGAAGAGGAACTTGTGAAGCCATACAACGTTAGTCTGAAGATCTACAGGAATTACACAGCTCTTTGTGTCGATCATACCTGTGGTGTAATGATCCTTGCTGGGGAAGCCGCCCTCATCAACAATTTCATATGAAGCTACGTCAACAAGCAAATCAAGAATCTCGGGAAGACTTAACGATGTATGAATCTCGCTGAAGATATTCTCACATGCTGACTTAAGCTTGCTTACGCTTGTGGTCTTGGCAACATCGAGACAAGCCTTAATAACTTCACGCTGTCTCTCGGTTCTCTTAAAGTCGTTACCTGCTGTATAACGGATACGGCAGTATGCTGTAGCCTGTAAACCGTCGAGAAGCTGATAACCTGTATCCTTAACGGGAGTGTATGAGTCAACATCGCTCATCTTCTCTACCATTGAAATCTGGTAGTTGTTAAGGTGCTTGATTTCTTCTTCATCTACATCAATATAAACGCCGCCGAGTGCATTGACTACGTCGCGAAGACCTTCGAAACCGATTGTGATAAAGTCGGTGATGTTAAGGTCGAGGTTCGCATTGAGCATCTTAATGGCTCTGTCCGCACCGCCGTATGCATAAGCACTGTTACATTTATCGTAGCTGTTGGTCTTACCGGGATCGATATTTAAATATGAATCTCTGTAAACCGATACCAATTTAACTTCCTTGGTATCCTGATTGATGGATGCGATAATGATTGTATCTGAACGGGTCTTTGAATCAAGCTGACCGGTACGTGAGTCAACACCGAAAAGCGCAATGTTTCTGTATCCCTTCATTGCCTCATTTTCTTTAACTTCTTCGGGAAGAGCCACTTCGATTTCCTTCTCGTCGATGGAAACCTTCTGAACGCCTTCCTCCTTATCGGTAGTCTTAAGGACGAGCCACATTACGACCAAAAGAGCAACCAAAATTAAAATTTCCGCAACAAACAAAACAATCTTACCTGCGGAAGTTTTCTTCTTCTTACTTGCCATATTTCCTCCAAAACTAAACGCCGTAGCGTATTCTTCAATGTACAAGAAAACACTATTACAATACTACATCGAACTTTACTATAAAACAAATTAATCTTTTCTTAATATTGGTACTGTGGTACTACTACCGTTCGATTTTTGGAAGAAAAAGAAAAATTAAACCTTGTTTTTTCAGTTCTTCGGCAAATTCCATACTAAGTTTTCCGGCAAAAGTATGGATATCCGCCTTGGATTTCTTGTTGTTCGCAGTATATTCATTAAGCTGTTTTATCAGCTTTTCATAGGTCTCTCGCATCTTCGGTGCCGGTGTTACGGTTCTGATATCGCAAGCGATTACATCTCTTGTCAAAACCGCTCCGTGCATGTATCCCGAGAAATGTTTATTCATGTTTAAAAATAATTCGTGACCTGAATTTGAATAAATACCTCTTGTTATCTTATTACCCGCTATATACAGGTCGCCCACAGCTCCCAATTCGGGTCTGAGTTCAAAGATATCTTCGCCCCACTCGACTCTGTAGAATCCTTTGTGAGGAAGATCCGTAACCGATAACTTCTTATTGTATTTATTAAAAAGAAAATCTTCTATCGCTCTTCTGCCGGCTTCGTAGGCATACTCTTTGCTCGCGGGGTTGAACGCTGTAGATTCTTCGTGGCAGCGCCAGTGGTACAGAATCTTACCTATATGACATATCTCCGAAGGCTCTGAATGGGCTATAGTCCGCAGTATTACGTCATAATCCTGCGCTCCGTCATATTCGCTTCTAAACTTGATTTTCTTGAGCAAAGAAGTCTTAATGACCGTAAAATGGCAGATATAGTTGTTGGATAATATTAAATCCTGATTAAAGTTTTCCTTGATATGAGGTTCGAAATACTTGGTGGCATCGCCGTTACACTTGTCTTCGTCAGAGTATATCAGGTTGACTTTCCGACCTTTTCTCTTAGCTTCCGAGAGCACTCGCGCATTCTCATAAAGAGCGTCGAAGTCGAGAAAATCGTCGTGATCGAGAAGTGCGCAGTAGTCACCCGTTGCAGCGTCAAGCGCAACATTCGTGTTGGCGGAGATGCCTCCGTTTTCTTTGACCTTAATATATTTGATGCGTTCATCCGTGTATGATTTAATAACGCCGGCCGGTTCCTCTGACTTAGATGCATCGGCAAGAATCAATTCGAAGTTGCCGTATGCCTGGCCGAGAACCGAGTCAATCATCTCGCGAAGGTACTCTTTCGGAGTCTCGTAGACGGGAACCAGTACACTGAACTTAATGTCCTCGTCTATCGGTCCTTCATAAGTACTTTCAGACGCACTAAGCGGAACGTCCCTGTAAAAGAGACGCTCCGCCGCAGCATACCATGTTTTTTTGATACCATTTCTTTTAAAATAACGGATGGTTTTTGAAATATTACCCATTGTACCTTACAGTATTGCCTTAAGATTGTTCTTAAGTTCTTCCACTTTCTTAACCGAATCTTCGAGGCTGTTACCCTTAACGCCGATGTAGAACTTAATCTTGGGTTCTGTTCCCGAAGGACGGGCACAGCACCATGCGTTGTCGGTTAAATCGAAATATAATACGTTGGATTTAGGCAAACCGGTAGGCTTCTTGGCGCCGGTAGCCATGTCGGTTATAACGTCCTTATCGTAATCTCTGAAAGAAAGCACCTTCCATGCGCCGAGTTCCTTGGGAGGATTCTGACGAAGCTTCTCCATCATCTCCTGAATCTTCTGAGAACCGTCCATTCCCTTAAGGGTGATGGTGTAAAGGTCTTCCTTGTAGTAACCGAATTCTTTGTAGATGTCGAGCATGCGATCCCAGAGGGTTACGCCGTTCTTCTTGCACCAAGCTGCAACTTCGCAGAGGCACATAACTGCAACAACCGCATCCTTATCACGAGCGTGGGTGCCTGCAAGACAACCGTAACTTTCTTCGAGACCGAATACGTAGTTGTTGGTCCCTTTCTCGATGAACCATTTAATCTGCTCGCCGATGTACTTAAAGCCGGTCAGAACTTCTACTAATTTAACATTATATTTCTCGGCAATCGGATCGGCCATATTGGTGGTAACGATGGTCTTAACGAGTGCGGGGTTAGCAGGCATTGTGCCAAGCTTGGTTCTTTCTTTTAATATATACTCTGCGATGAGCATACCGGACATGTTACCTGTGAAAGGAACGTAGTCATCGGTCTTGGTGTCGTATGAGTAAATTCCGAGACGGTCGGCATCGGGGTCGGTTGCAAGCACAACATCAGCCTTAACTTCTCTTGCAAGCTTAAGTGCAAGTGTGAATGCCTTGGGATCCTCGGGATTGGGATACTCAAGTGTGGTGAAATCGGGGTCGGGAAGTTCCTGCTCGGGAACTACATATACGTTCTTAAATCCGAGTTCTTTGAGGATACGGCGAACGGGAATGTTACCTGTTCCGTGGAAAGGTGAGTATACGATCTTAATATCGCCCGCAACTTCCTTGATAATCTCGGGATGGATAATCTGCTTTTTGAGCTCTTCCATGTAACGGTCGTCGATTTCCTTGCCGATTACGTTGTATAAGCCGGCTTTCATGGCGTCTTCTTTGGCCATGGTCTTGGCATCGGAGAAGTTAGCTACGTTGTTAACCTCGGTGATGATGTCCTTGTCCTTGGGAGCGGTTACCTGTGCGCCGTCTTCCCAGTATACCTTGTAACCGTTGTACTCAGGGGGATTGTGGCTTGCAGTTACCACGATACCTGCGGTACAGCCGAGTTCTCTTACTGCAAAAGAAAGCTCGGGGGTAGGTCTCAAAGTCTCGAATACATAAGCCTTGATGCCGTTAGCCGCAAGACAAAGCGCTGCTTCATCCGCAAACTCGGGAGACATTCTTCTTGAGTCGTAAGCAATAGCAACACCCTTAGACTGTGCGCCCTGCTTGATTATGTAATTGGCAAGACCCTGGGTAGCCTTTCTTACTGTATATACGTTCATTCTGTTGGTGCCGGCACCGATTATGCCTCTGAGGCCGCCGGTACCGAACTCCAAGTTCTTATAAAATCTTTCGTTAATTTCGTTGTCATCGGAAGCAATAGCCTTAAGCTCTGCCTTGGTAGCGTCGTCAAAGTATGAGTTGCTAAGCCAAAATTCATATTGTTCTTTAACCGTCATCTGACACATCTCCTTTATTCAACTTTTACTGAAAAATCGCTTCTGTCCAAAGAAAAGTTCGCGTTGTAGTAAGGATCGCCCTTTTCAAGCGCGTCTTTCCATTTAGTTCTGAAGAACTCAGATTCTTTATTGTATCGCTCAGCTTTCTCACCCTTATCGTCGAGTCCCCTCGAAATCGACTCGTAGTGGTAAAGCTCTGCGAAAGGAGTAAATACGTTCAAATACCCTTTCTCGCGAAGTTTCAGACAAAAATCAACATCATTTAACGATATCTTGAAATCGGTGTCAAGTCCGCCCACCTCATCCCAAAGGGATTTCTTGACAAGAAGGCAGGCACCCGTAACCGCCGTAACGTCCTGGGTGTAGCAGAGGCGACCCATGTAGCCTAAGTTTTCTTTGGGCATTTTGTAATGAGTGTGGCCTGCGGTTCTGTGAGCACCGAGTCCGATTACGACGCCCGCATGCTGGATGGTGCGGTCCGCATAATAAAGCTTAGCACCGACTGCGCCCACGTCTTCACGCTGAGCGTACATAAGCATCTCCTCAAGCCAGTTGAGGGTGATGACTTCGGTATCGTTATTAAGCAAAAGAATGTATTCTCCCTTTGCAAAGGATACACCAAAATTGTTAACCGCCGAGTAATTGAACTCGCCTTCGAAGGTTACGACTTTAATCTTGTCGGACATCTCCTTCAAGTCTTCGTAGAGATCGAAGGTTGCTTTCTCGGTGCTGTTGTTCTCGACGATGATAATCTCGTAATTGGTATATGTAGACTTCTCAAGTATGGAAGTTACGCAACGTTTAAGGTCTGCCGCGTGGTCTTTATTTGGAATAACAATTGTTATTAATGGTGTTCCGTTAAGCTTGTATCTTATCTTAAAGATGGTTTCAAAGGCTCTGGTACTGGTAATCTTGAAGTCTGTGTAACCATGTTTTCTTAAGTGGTCGGCTACCGCACCCTTGGCTGCGTCGATAGCGTATTCCTTGGCCGAGATGTTGCTGGCTACGCTGCCGGAGTGACAACGCCAGTAGTATAAAAGTCTCGGAACGTGAACGATTTTCTCCGCTCTGTCGGTAAGTCTCAAAATCATATCATGATCCTGGCTGCCGTCAAACTTCGTTCTGAAGAGCTCGGTTCCGTCGAGCAGAGTCTTTTTAAATACGCTGAAGTGACATATGTAGTTATTGGCGCGAAGATTGTCCACCGCATAGTCGGGCTTAAAATGCATCGTAAGCATGTGGTCGATGTTACCGCTCTTGAAAGTGGTCTCGTCGCAGTAAATGTAGTCGGCACCCTGCTCGTTGATAACCTTCACATATTCAAACAATGCCGAAGGATGAAGGATATCGTCGTGGTCGAAAAGTCCGATGTACTCGCCGGTGGCAAGTTTAAGGCACTGATTGGTGTTGCCCGAAATGCCTTCGTTCTTCTCAAGCTTCGTATATTTGATACGTGAGTCGCCGTACTCGCGCACCGTCTCACCTACATATGCATGCGCGTCGTCTGAACCGTCAGCGAGACAAAGCTCCCAATTCGAGTAAGTCTGCCACACCACCGAGTCAATCATTTCCTTGAGCATGGTCTTGTCGGTGTTGTAAAGCGGAACTAGGATGCTGATAAGAGGTCTGTAGTCAAAAGAATACTCCTCTTCATATTTCCTGCGTGCCTCGTCGGGGAAGCTCTTGGTGCCGTAGAATTTCTTGGCCTCGGCTTCTCTCTTCTTATAATTAATCTTCATGGCGATTCCGCGGGGGCCGCCGAGATTTTTCACACGTCTGATATTGTTCACCACTTTGTGGCCGAACATTCTCACGGGCGTGGAAGCTTTCCATATGGGATTGTCTTTGATGCGTTTAAGCTTAAAGGAGATTTCTTCTTTCTCCTCTTCAAGCTCCGCAAGACGCTCGGACAGAACCGCGTTTCGTTCCTGCTCCTGCTCGTAGAGTTCTTTGTAATCCATTTATTTCACCACCATATATTTATTGGAAAAAGCATACAGCTTTTCCTTGGACATTTTCTTGGTCATAAGTATGCCGACCCGATAATTGCCGGGCTTAAGTTCCGCCCCGGGTATATTAACACAAAATCCGGATTTTTCAACATTCACCTGATCTGTGCAGGAAAGCGCAACATCATTTCTTACACATCCGTTGATGGGCAAAGAAAACGTCTGAAGCTCGCCCTGAAGCAAAAGCGACTTGTGATAACACGCGTTATCCGTTCCCGCAACATACGCGAAGCCCTGTATCAGATAGCTGTTTCCTTCTTCTTTGTCAAAAGAAAATCCGCTCTTACTATCAGCATATTCTACTGAAAGAATTACGCAGGCGTCTTCCCTGGCACCACATTTACTTAAATCCACAACCGTTTTTTGGGCTGCGGTTTCTTCTGCCCGCTTGTATTCATATTCACTTGCCGGAACGATTCTGGAGTCCAGGCAATCAGCGAGAAGGTACTTGGAAAAGTACGGGTCATATCCGCGAAGTGAACCGTGTATTTCATAGAGGCGTTCTTTCTCCACGTTGAGTCTGACGATTGACTTGGTGTCTTCGTCGCGCCCTCGGGTAATCGACTCGGCATGAACAGCATAAATGTTATTGCATACTACATTAACGTATCCGGCCTCAAGAAGTCTGAAGCAGAAATCAACGTCATTAAAGGCAACCTTCAGACTCTCATCCAGTCCATGAACCTTGTCAAACGCATCACGTCTTACCATAAGGCAAGCAGCGGTAACTGCAGAAACGTTCTGAACCGTATGATTAAATCCGTGATAGTATGATTGTCTGTCATCGCAAAACTGAAGTTTGTGAACCGGTCCGATTCGATTATTCATTACTCCCACATGCTGAATAGTGTTTGAATTCGGGTACAAAAGCTTCAGTCCCACAGCGCCGGTAAAACTGTATTTAAGCTCATCGGCCATGGTTTCGAGGGTGCCTTTTTCTTTAAATGTTATATCGTCATTTAACAAAAGTACCATCGGATATTTGGATTCTGCCACTCCGGCATTGCACTGAGCGGAGAAATTGAAGTCCATGGGATTGTATTTGTATATGGCATGGTACTTGGAGAGCACCGCTTCAATATCCTGTTTTTTGTCCGGGGCGCTTCCGTTGTCTACGACGATGATCTCGACTTCGGTATCATCATAGAGCGAATCAAACAAGGATGATAAGCATTGCTCAAGCAAGTGCGGATTGTTCCTAGATGGAATAACGACCGATATTTTGTATTTGTCGCTCTTGACCGCAACAAGGTTACTTGCGTATCTGCCTGCATTCTCGTACTTAATCTCGTTATTGGTATAGTCCTTGGCATGAATCAGAATCTCGCCGACACTGATAACACTCTTGCGAAGTGACTTCTCATCTTTAAAGATATATTCAAGAAGCATCCGGTATATCTTTCTCACACCGTACACGTCCTCGGGCATATAAACATCCCTGAACGAACTTCTTCTTATTACAACTACATTACAGAAATAAAAATGATCCAAAAATGCATTGGGCGACCATTCGGGTTTAAAGAAAGGATTCTGTCTGGTGCCCACCACACTTCTTCCATACTTAAGCAAATCGCCCGCGTCGAGTGTCGCGATATCCTCATCGCCATAGAGTACATCAGCCTCGGGATTCTCGAGAAATGCTTTTTGAATAAACGGAATCGCCCTGTCGGTAAGTTCACCGTTCGTAAAGATTATAAAGTCTTCCAATAAATACTTAATCTCAAAAGAAGCATCCACAACAGAATATGGAACGATTCTGAAGCTTGAGCCTTCATAAGTCGTCACATAAGAAAGCTTGGACATGGCTTTGGCTTCTCCGGCCTCAGTCTCATCTCCCTTAGATCGCACGGACATATCAATCCGTTCAAAAGAAGACTCCTTGTCCCTAATCCATTCATCATAGGAAGGAACCGCTCCCTCTATCGACTTGGCATAAACCTTATCCGCATGTTTAATTGTCGCATTCTTAATCAGACTTTTAATCATGGCGATCCTGTTAGAAAAGTTTCTTAATGTTCTTGGCTACCGTCTCCGCAGTATCTGCCGCAAGCGGAACCACTTCAAGTTCCAAATATAAAAATGTATCTTCATCATGAACAAATCCGTCAACGTTGAAATACAAGTTGGGATCTGCCGTAGAGAACACAAAATTGTTCTTACCTATTCTTACACCGTTGGACAAAACATACTTCTTGCTGTCTACCGGAAAATCCTCTTCCCCAAGCTTGGCTTCTCGGATTGTTACCAGGCAAGGCGCATCAAGAGGATCGACTCTCATAATCGAATTGTCGGTTCCGACTGCCGCCGTAATCTTCGCAACGGTTTCATCCACATACGCATCTTTGCATTCGTAAGCGGTTTCCTCGCTGAATTCACCTTCACCCTTGCCGGGATAAATCATAACTTTATAAATTGATGAATTATCTTTAATCTTACCCACAAGCGGAATAGGATTAACGCTCTTTAATCCCATATGTTCTCTCAACTCGCCGAGCGATAAATTCCGCCCGGTTACGCGCTTTTGGAAGATAACCTCATCGTTTCTGATATCTTCTGCCGCTTCATGCGAAAGAACAAGCTTATCAAGTATTAAATCCTGATTTATTTTTTCACGACTCTTATCTTCCAATAAATAACAATAAAGCGCTCTGTAAGCAGTCTCGCGAACAGGAACATTACCTTCCTTGCACCATTCGTAGTCTATCAAAATCCAGTCATCCCCGCTTACAAGAATGTTGGAGAAAACAACGTCAAGATCCGCAATATCCGCATCGTCATTGTAGCCCACAAGACTCACATATTTATCAAACAGCGCATAGAAGTTATCCAAATCATTCTTTTTAAGAAGCTTGTCAAAAATTCTCGAGAGCTCTACGCCTTCCACATACTCAAAATCTGCAGAAAGTCTGTCGGCCGCTTCAAGTACGTTGCACCTGTTAATCTTAAGTCCCGAACCTTCATATCTTGCAGAAAGCTTTTCATAATATCTGCCAAGATTCTTGATATGCTCATCGGCAGCATCGCTGAGCGGACGTTTTCTGACCACTTTACCGCCGGGAACAGATTCTATCGTAGTAAATATTCCATACTCGGGAGCTCTGTCATTGGAAAATCTTGCATACTCAACATCCACGGGATTACCGAGCACTACAAGATATGAGTTGGAATAATATTGAAAGCTTCCATCTTCACAGCAAGCATCAAAGGCTTCTTTTTCCGAAAACAGATCGAGTCTGTCGGATTCAAAGTTAAGTCCGTTGTCTACAAGCTCTCCCACCTTGGGAAGTCTTGAGTTCGAATACAGACATTTCATAAATCTATAATCGGGATAAGGATAGAACATCTGCGCTTTGGAAAAGCCTGTTGTTGAAAGAATCTTTCTGAGACCCGCAAAAGTTACTCCCGAATCGCTCTTACCTTCAACACCGGTAAAATATTCACTCTCGCCGGCAGCTTTCACTCCCGCAAGATTCCTCATACCCATACGATTGTCGGTAATAAATATCACGCGTCCGGTTTTACCCGCCAAACGTTCCGCTTCGGGCAATAACCGTGCATTCCTTACAATTACCCAATTATAGGTCGAATCAATTGTAGATATTGCATCTATTGTTCCTGCATAAACGACATATTTCTTGCAATTTGAGAATCGCTCTGCAATTATCTCTGCATCTGTCGCGCAACAGCAATATGCTGTGACATTATCAGTCATCTCAAGAAGAGCACCTGTTATTGCGCCACACTCAGCGTCCAGTTCCAGCACAGAATCGCCTTCACGAATCGGCAACCATCTCACAACGTTGCCGCGTATATCAGACAGATGATACAGATACTCATACTTGTTTTTGTCCGCAATAATGCCCGGATATTCCAATTTGTTGGTATCCCTTACAATCTTCAGAATATCCTCTTTAAGATAACCCTTGTTTTTCTCGGGTTCGCAATCTATGAAGTTAACACTTACCTTACCTATAAAGGTGCTATTAACCATCAAAAATCCTCTTTCAAAAGTCCGATTGTAACAACTACTTAATCTTCGTCACTGTAATCTTACTGTTCATATCGTAAAATCCGACGGTATCCTTGTCAGATATAACCGCAACGCTCATCGCGTAATACATTCTGTGATAAACCGTAAACGTATCGTTTATGTATCCGGTACAACCAAAAGAAATCAGGTACTCGCCGCCCTGCAGGTTCATCTCCTGCGTAAACGTAATCTCAAGTTCACTTCCGGCCTTCACATTCTCAAGGAACGCTTTCTCAAACATTGTATTGGTGCCGGTAACCTCTACGCCCTTAGGATTAACGAACTTATAAGCAAATATGGGTTTCTCCACATCCTTATCGAACCGCACCTTCATGTGTATCGTGAACACATCTCCCTTAATAAGCGCATTCGTACGAAGTCCTTTAGAATCCGTCACCCAGTATTCTTCAATAACAGCTTCCTTGGAGCCGTATTCCAAAAGTTCCTTGTTCTCGCCGTCCGCCGCGAACATATCGCCCTTATCCTCGGCATACTGACCCACAAGAATCTGCTTGTATACATCTATCATTTCCTTGGGCTTACCCTCAGCGACCTTATCGCCTTTATTAAGCACCAGTACTCTGTCGCAGTACTTGGAAATCGAGCTTAAATCGTGCGACACGAATATAATCGTCTTGCCCGACTTTTTGAATTCTTCAAACTTGTGATAGCACTTCGACTGGAAGAACACGTCACCGACCGAAAGTGCCTCATCTACAATCAATATCTCCGGATCTATATTAATCGCCACAGCAAAAGCAAGACGCACGAACATACCCGACGAATAAGTCTTAACCGGCTGATACACATAATCACCGATATCCGCAAACTCCAGTATATCAGGCAATCTCTTCTCGATTTCTTTTTCCGTGAAGCCCATCATGGTGCCGTTAAGATAGACGTTCTCGATACCGTTGTATTCCTGATTGAATCCGGCACCGAGTTCCAGCAACGCCGAGATACGACCGTTAACCTTCACATCGCCTTCCGTCGCATTAAGAACACCTGTTATTATTTTCAAAAGGGTGGATTTGCCGGAGCCGTTGGTTCCGATAATACCTACAGTCTCGCCCTTATAAATGTCTATATCCACGCCCTTAAGAGCATAGTTCACCGAATAGCAATTCTTCTTAAGCCCGAACGCATCAAAAAGACGATCCGAGGGCTTATTGTACAGCTTATAAGCCTTCTTAAGGCCCTTTACCGATATGATTTTTTCTCTTGATTCGCCGTCAAGCATTTCTTTACTCATCGATACCTCTATAAAACGTCCGCAAAATGGACCTTAAGTTTCTTAAATATCGCTCTGCCTATAAGCCAAAGCACCAGCACAAGTCCCCAGAAATACGCCGTATAAAGCGGTTCTGTCCAAAAGCCCTTGTTCTCACAAATCGTCGCCCTGTATCCAAGCACCACATAGGCCACAGGGTTAATCACCTTCATGGCAATCTGCCACTTCGGAGAAAGATTCGCTATATTCCAAAGAATGGGAGTCGCCCACATTCCTATTTGCAAAAAGATAGAAATAATCTGATTCAAATCCCTGAAAAATACCACTATAGCCGACGTTGCATAACTTAACGCCAGAAGCAGCATAAACAGACAAAAACTGTAATAAAGAAGCTGAATCGTGTACAGATTGGGGTAATATTTGTATACTGCCGCCACAATCAGAAGAACACACATGAAAAAGACATGTATAAAGGAAGCAGCTACGACCTTTATAACAGGCAGAATATCAATTTTAAATACTACCTTTTTAACAAGGTAGCTATACTGTACCAAAGCATTGGCGCCGTTGGATAAACCTTCGGAAAAATAAAACCAGGGAACCAGACCCGCAGTCAGGAAAAGAACGTAAGGAACCTCTATTCCGCCTGCAACAGCCGTAGCTCTCTGCTTAAAAATCTTGTCAAAAACGATATAGTACATAAGCACTGTGATAACCGGCTGAACCATCGCCCACAGTGCTCCCAGATAGGAGCCGGCGTAACGAGTCTTAAAATCGTTACGCGCAAGCTTCCATATTAAGCTAAGTGTTTTCTTATTTTCTTTCTGCGACATATTCTTTAAATCCGCCCCACTTGGTATCCTTTTCGCTCATGATAAGTTCAAGGCCTTCTTCGATGGGCCACTTAACAGCAATGTCAGGGTCGTTGTATGCAATACCGCCTTCATCGTTGGGATGATAGAAATCGGAACACTTATACACGAACTCCGCATAATCGGAAAGTACAAGGAAGCCGTGAGCAAATCCCTTGGGAATAAAGAACTGCTTCTTGTTCTGCTCGGAAAGTTCAACGCCCATCCACTTACCGAATGTTTTGGAACCTTCACGAAGGTCTACGCATACATCGTATACGGCACCCTTAATAACTCGTACCAATTTATCCTGAGGGAACTGCTTCTGGAAATGAAGACCTCTCAAAACGCCCTTTCTGGACGCCGACTGATTGTCCTGTACAAAGTCCACATTAACGCCTACAGCTTCGAAATCCTTCTTCTGGTATGTCTCCATGAAGTAGCCTCTGGCATCCTCTCTCACTTCAGGCGTGATAATGAGAACGCCTTCAATATCACATTTTTCAACTGTCAATTTACCCATTTCATCTTCTCCATTTATTTAATCTTGATTTAATTATTCAAGAATGATTTGCTTAAATTTACCTCGCCGTCAATGCCCGGAACCTTGCCCTTAGAGGAATATTGCCACATATCATAGTATATATCCTCTACCGGATTGGCATTGAACTGCGCCATCCATATTCTGTATCCGCTAAGCTTTCTCATATCGAGGTTGGTCTTCAGCCAGTTGGACGATGCATATACGCAAGACTCATATCCGAAGCCTTTAACAGTCTCCATAAATGCCTGCGCCACCTTCGTCCTGTCCTCGCGGCTCAAGGAATCCGCACGACCCAGCCCACCTGCCTGATCTATACGAATACATATTGGATAACAGATGTTTTTTTCTCGACAACACGCATATACAGCCGATGCTTCCTCGACAGCTTCCTTCTCATTAATCGCCTGCGAGAAGAAATAAGCTCCGACATCAAGTCCCGCACGATTGGCAAGAGTCGCATACTCATCGAACGTCTCATCAATTACAATGTCGCCCGATATCGAGCCTCTGTAACCGACTCGCAACATCACGAATCGCACTCCGGATTCATAAATCTTATTAAAATCCGTCACCGTGTTCTTGTCCGAGAGGTCCACGCCATACACATAATCGTCTTTGGCAAAAGAAGTATTCTGCTTCTTGTCCGCATATGACTCAGCCCCGACCACCATCGTATCTTCAAGCCCGGTCTCCGCCTCCGTCTTCTCAGCAAACAAAAGCTCTATGTCCTCGATAAACTCGTATTCAATCTTATTCTTAACCACCACTTCCGTGGGCTTATCGGGAACCGTATACCCATCAATCGGAAGCAGCGTCACCAGATACTTGCCGGGCTCCATATAATCAATCGTAATCACGCCATCCTTATCGGCGTCGGCGTAATTCTCATAATCATTGGGCTTCTTCTCCGTCGCCACAGCAATCTTGAAAGCCTCGCCCGTCTTTCGCTCACCCTCATAGTCCAATATCTGCACTCGAAGGTCGCGCTCCTCGCTCACCGCCTTAACACTTAAATCCTTCATATCTTCAAGAATTCGTGCCGCCAGCGTATCGCTCTCCCGGTCAAAAAAAGACGCATCTTTCTTCCAGGCTTCCAGGTCATAGCCTATCTGTAACTCCGGCTTCTCTTCGCTCACAGAAACAACCTCCGACACCGTACTTGTCGCCGAAGGTTTTTTCTTTCGCAAAGAGTCCATGTTGGCAAGAATCACGATACCTATTACCGTGACTCCCATTAAAACGCACAGTAATATTACAACGCGTTTGACCTTAGAGTCCATTAGCTACCTCAACAAGATATTTACCGTAAGCGGTCTTCATGAGAGGTTCTGCAAGTTTTAAGAGTTCGTCCTTGTTAATGAAGCCTCTCTTAAAAGCAATTTCTTCTATACAGGAAATGTAAAGTCCCTGTCTCTTCTGGAATGTAGCCACGAAGTTAGCCGCATCCAAAAGCGCATCGTGGTTACCGGTATCAAGCCATGCAAATCCACGTCCCATAGTCTCAACATGAAGCGTGCCGCGTGACAAATACTCATTGTTGATGCTTGTAATTTCTATCTCGCCTCTTGCAGAAGGCTTAACGTTCTTGGCAATTTCAACAACGTCGTTATCGTAAAAATAAAGTCCCGGAACAGCGTAGTTGCTCTTCGGATGCTCAGGCTTCTCTTCGATGGATAATGCCTTACCGTTAGCATCGAACTCTACAACGCCGTACTCTCTGGGGTCTCTTACGTAATAACCGAAGATTGTCGCACCGGGCTCAGACTCTGTACGAGCCGCAGCCTGCTGCAATACCTTCGAAAAGCTCTGGCCGTAGAAGATATTATCACCCAGCACCAAAGCAGCCGCATCGTTACCGATAAATGATTCGCCGATAATAAACGCATCCGCAAGTCCTCTCGGGTACTCCTGCACAGCGTAAGAAAAGCTCATTCCAAGCTGGCTTCCGTCTCCGAAAAGCTCCTTGAATACGGGAAGATCTCTGGGAGTGGAAATAATAAGCACTTCACGGATTCCCGCGAGCATCAAAGTTGAAAGAGGGTAATAAATCATGGGCTTATCGTATACAGGCATAATCTGCTTGGAAATTGCCTTTGTAAGAGGATAAAGCCTGGTGCCGGAGCCGCCGGCCAAGATGATACCTTTCATTCCGAGTAATCTCCTTTAGGTCTTATTTATTCTTATACATTTCTGCGTAATAATTTACGTAGTCACCGCTGGTAACGTTCTTCATCCAGTCTTCATGCTCGAAGTACCACTTAATGGTAAGCTTGATACCTTCTTTGAACATGGTTTCGGGTTCCCAGCCGATTTCAGCCTTAATCTTGTCGGGAGCGATAGCGTATCTTCTGTCGTGTCCCTTTCTGTCCTCAACGTATGTGATAAGGTCCTTATTGATATGAGCCTTTCTGGGATCTCCTTCGGGAAGCATCTCCTGAAGAGTATCAAGAATAATATTGATAATCTCGATGTTCTGCTTCTCGTTGTGTCCGCCTACGTTGTATGTTTCAAAGAGGCGACCCTTGTTGATAACCATATCGATTGCCTTGGCATGGTCCATAACATAGAGCCAGTCTCTTACGTTCTTACCGTCACCGTATACGGGAAGCTTCTTACCGTTAAGAGCATTGTTGATAATAAGGGGAATCAACTTCTCGGGGAACTGGTAAGGGCCGTAGTTGTTGGAGCAGTTGGTAATATTTGCAGGGAACTTGTAAGTGTCCATATAAGCCTTAACAAGCATATCCGAGCTTGCCTTACTTGCCGAATAAGGGCTGTGAGGTGAGTAAGGAGTGGTCTCATAGAAGTATCCGCCGTCCTCTTCAAGTGAACCGTATACTTCGTCGGTGGATACGTGAAGGAATCTCTTGCCTTCCATATATGAACCGTCGGGAAGCTCCCATGAAGCCTTAGCATTGTTAAGCATTACAAGTGTTCCGAGAACATTGGTCTTAACAAAAACTTCGGGATTTCTGATGCTTCGATCCACGTGACTTTCTGCCGCGAAGTGAACCACAACATCGATATCGTTCTTCTTAAAAATCTCTTCGATTGCAGGGCTGTCACAGATATCAGCTCTGACAAAAGAATAGTTCGCACGATTCTCGATATCCTTCAAATTTTCAAGGTTACCTGCGTAAGTAAGCTTGTCTACGTTAATGATTCTGATATCATCACCGTACTTGTTAAACATGTAGTGAATGAAGTTGGAGCCGATAAATCCGGCGCCTCCCGTTACAAGGTATGTTCTCATAAAAATTCTCCTATCGTTTTCTTTCTATATTAAGGCCATTTATTTAATATGGCCAAAGAAAGCCTTTAACAATTTATAAATTAGTATCCGAGATAGCTAAGGTCCAAATCGACGTTACCGCTGATACCCTTAATGGAACCCTGGCTCGAATACTGCCACAAATCGTAGCGAGTCGTATTATAGGTCGGAGCCGAAGCGTACTGTGCAAGCCAGATCGTGTAAGCGGTAAGTTCGGTAGCATTAAGCTTCGTGTTAAGCCAGTTCTTATTGGCGTAAACACCTGCCTTGTATCCGCTGTTGCTGATGGTCTTGCAGAATGCCTTAACGATGGCCGTTCTTGCTTCCTTGGAAAGGCCGTTGGCGCGGGCATTACCCGAACCGCTCTCTACATCGACGAATATAGGATATGAAAGCTTGTATCCCTCAACAAGTGACAGACACATAGATGCCTCTTCAACCGCTTCCGCCTCGGAAACAGCCTGTGTAAAGAAGTATACACCCACCTTAATACCTGCATCCGACGCGTTCTTGATGTTGCTTGCGAACTTGTTGTCTTCTACAAGGCTTCCGTAAGTGGTACCTCTGTAACCGCAACGGATGATTGCGTAAGATACACCGGACTTGGCAACCTGCTTCCAGTCGATGGTGCCGTTCCATGTGGATACATCAATACCAAAGAGTCCGGTGCCGCCCTTAAGCGCTCCGTCGGAGCCGAAAGAATACTTCGCACCGAGTATTACCTGGTCGCCCGTAACCTTCTTACCGTTGGCGTCGAAGTAATACGTCTTACCGTCAATCGTCCACCAACCGTTATAAATATATGATACTTCCACAGGTGTGAACAAATCTACACCCGAGTAGTAATCTGCATATGTAGCCTCAACATACTTCTTGGAGGACTTATCGTAAATATATACCTGTTTGCCGTTGTTATCAACAAGCTTGGTCGTCTTATCAGTCTTAGGGTTAGCAACTACAACCATTGTAATCGACTGCTTGATGTTCGCATCATCTGCGCTGGTACATGTAAGCGTAGCAGTACCGGGCTTAAGACCCGAAACAACGCAAGTAGCCTTTCTCTCTGCATCGCCGTCCTTGCCGCTCAAAGAAACCTCAACCTTAATCTTGTCCTTGTTGGCATCATCTACAGTCCAGTTAACCTTACCGGTCTTGGCACCCTTAATCGTAGCATTAAGAGTAAACTTGTCGCCGTCTACAAAGATAGCTTTCTTGGCTGTTCTGTCAAAAGTAAGGGTAGTGCCGGTCGATATCTTTACAAGTACCCAAGAACCTTCATAGGTCTTGTCATCACCTTTAAACTTAACTTTGCATCTGAGATTAACATCTCCCGCTTTTAATCCGGTGATTTTTACATCTTTAGTCTTATCGTTCTCGAGCTTAATAAACTCTTTTTTGTCACCATCGGTTTCCCAAGTGTAGCTCTCGATTTCCGCAGTAGGTGTTCTGGTCGCAGAAACTTTTACCGTCGCATCCTTGCCTACTGTAAGATTTACGGTAGTAGGATCATAAGCTATCGTCACTTCGGTTTTTACAACAAGTGTTCCTCCGCAAATATCGCATACATTGTTGCTATCGCTATCGACGCAATTAGATGTCCACTCGTCAGTCTCCCCCGCAACCGTACATTTGTAAGTATGTGTATGGTTATCTGCGGAACCGGCTTTCACTAATTCAGCAGTGACTTCTGTTCTGTCTTTCTGAGCCTTATCTGCAGGCGCATTGGGTGTTACGCACTTTTTGTATCGAATCCATTTCCCACCTGCATATTCATAGGTCCATTTTGCTTCATATTCATACTGCGGTTCCGGCGGATCAACCGGATCATTTCCTGTCGGATCTTCCGATCCGCCACCCGGATTGGTTCCCGGATCAGTGCCGGGATCTGTTGTGCCGCCACCGGGATTATCCGTAGTAACATCTTCGTCAGCCAGTCTCTTAAACCTTCCCACCGACGCCTCATTCTTAGTCGTAAGGGTCTTCATGGGATCGGTGATTGTATCCTTGGAAATTGCCTTGAAGCCTTCGGAGCTTGCAACCTTCGCACTTACTACGTAAGTAACCGTATCCTTAAGCTTTGATTCAACTTCGGTTTCATTGGTAGCGCCGTCTTCGGCAGCGTCTACCTGATTGGATTTCTTAATCTCGTTCTTGACGTTAACCTTCTGGTAGTCAAGCTGAGTTTTGACGGTAATGGACTGAATCGTCGCGGTGGAGAAATCATACATGGAATCGTAGCCGTTAAGAGGCACAATCTTAACCTTGTAGATACCGCCCTCAAGATCGGTCTTGTAAATGATACCGTCTTTATTGTCATCCTCCCACTTCTCGGTCTTGCCCGCGGGAGTGGTAACTTCAACCACAAAAGGAACATTGCCGATAAGCTTGTCCTTGGAGTTGACCATCTTAATCTTTAAGTCTTTAACTATGGAAGTAAGTGTAATGTTAACACTCGAAACGCCGCCTTCCTGGTCGGCTTCTTCGTAGTCGTAGCTCTTCTGAGCCTCGTACAAAGCATCGAGACGACTGCCCTCCGCAGACGTGATGGCATTGATGTTATCCTCACCTATAACTCCGATAGACGCAATCTGCGTTCCGACCGTCGAGAAATCAACGCCCTTATCCTTGGGAGTCTTCTTGGCAAAATAAACAATTCCGAGAAGCACAGCCGCAAGCACAATTACCACAGCTCCGGCCAAAAGAAGGATATTGCTTCCGCCTCTCTCCGCTATCTCGTCGCGAGGATCTTCTTCCTCATCAAAATCTATAACTCCGGTGTCGTATGAAGGCTCCTCGAGTTCATACTCTTCTTCAAGCTCAACCTCACCGACCTCATCATCGAGTGCCGTTTCTACGTCGTACTTATTATAAAGAACAGTATCGCCCTCAGGCTCAGCCGCATATACAGGCTTCGTATCATACAAAGAATCAGCTTCGTATTCAGGCTCAGCCTCAGCCGCATACTCGCCGGAATCTTCTATATCGGCATCGTCGTCTAAGAACACTTCATTGCCGTCTTCATCCACCAATATGTAGACTTCGTCATCGGTGTTGTTATCGTTGTAGCCCATAACACATCTCCTCTATCCATAATCCCATATCTTAAAAGTGCATTTACCCCTTAAGGATACGAAAATGCACACACTTTTCAAGATACCATAGTACATTAGATTATAGCATTTATATACGACATTTACAAATTGAATACCTTTGTTTTTTTTGAATAATTTCTTAATATCGATGCATTTTGTGGATTTATTCTTTTTCCGATAGTACAATAGCCCTATCCGCGAAAGGAGTAGTTTAATGGAAAAAGAAAAAAGAAGACGAATCGGTATAATTTCCGGTCTCGGCATTGTTATATTGGCAATAATTGTTTTTTGTGTTTACAGATTACTTGATTGGGATTCCCGTTCCATATCCGTCAATACCGCAGATATTGAGGAAGGCGAGTTCGACATTGAGGTGCAGGATATGTACATCTACCCCTCCGAGGAAGACTTCCCCAATCATATTAAGGACGACGTTGAAGACATCCTTGTACTCGGTAACGTTTACGCCAATAACAACGGCGCCGAGCACTCTATCCTTAATATTCTTAAGGACAACCTTGATGCCAAGTTCTATGACTTAACCATCGATACAAGCCGTATCAGCTGTGACGGTCCCGAAATCGCTTACGGCTGGGACGCCGCTTCCCTCTATCACGTTGTGTGGGAATTGGATCAAAAAGACGTATCGTACCTTCTTTGTACGGACTGGGCCGACCTGTTCCGTGTCGAAGATCGTTACTACGAAATGCTTGAGACTTTCAAGTCTGTAGACCTTAACAAAATCGATACCGTAATAATAATGTACAACCTCATCGACTACTACAACGGCAAGGCTGCTTATGCCATCGCCGAAGACGATGTGCGAGGCGTGCGCGGTTCACTGGAGCAGTCACTTACGCTTCTTCAGAAGAACTACCCTCACCTAAACATTATTCTCGTATCGCCTTATCCTTCGGTCTACACCGACGAAACCGGCAAGCTTGTATACTCAAGCCAGACAGACTACGGTCTTATGACTTCATCTTATTACTTTGAAAACATTTACTACGTAGCCACCAAGTACTGCGTAAGCTTCGTAGACAATTATTCCTACGGCATTAACGAGTCCAACATCACCGAATATGTTGAGAACACAATGCTTACCGACAAGGGCATCGATTTCCTCGGTCAGCACATCGTAAACTTCATCAAGAACAAAGGCGACGCCAACTACTAAGCGCAGCGCCCGCATAACAACAAAGACCGCATCCCCACAAGGATACGGTCTTTTCTTTTGCCTTATTATTCCCCTATATCAAGGGATATTTCATTGATCTCTTTAATATC
The DNA here is from genome assembly GCA_017553505.1 of Lachnospiraceae bacterium. Taxonomy (GTDB): domain Bacteria; phylum Bacillota; class Clostridia; order Lachnospirales; family Lachnospiraceae; genus UBA1258. Next base: position 53,041 of record JAFZLD010000017.1, on the reverse strand, counting down.
TTCCTTAAGTTTCCTGTAGCCGATTACAATCATAATCACATGCGTCACGCCGTAGCCTGCAAGCGTTCCCGCAAAAGCAGCCGGATATTTGTAAAGCTGCCACAGGATCACCGTTATCGACAGGCACACCGCAGCTGTCACCACGAAGTATATAATACTCTGAATCACAAATCCTATCTTCTCTACCTCATACACAAACGCCATAACCGCGAAAGTAAAACCGATGAGTCCGTACAGCATCACGTTGACATACGCCGCTATCACCGGTGTCGGGAACAGCTTCACGAAGTCCGGCGACATGGATATGAACCCCTTCATCCCGCCTGCGTTCACGGCAACATCAATAATCAGATTCACCAATGCGCCGGCAAAAGAAGATATAAAAAAGCTTATCATTCCTCTCTTTAAAATCTTTTTCATGAATTCTTCACCGACCTTTCGGATAATAATCTTTCCTTAATCTTGCTCACGTTTCGGCGGGATACAAAGGTTTCGTAACCGTTTTTCATGCAGATTTTGATGGTACCCGTAACGCTCATATCAAGGTTCTTAATCTTCTTAATATTCACAATCTCGGACTTGGAAATTCTTACGAAGTTACGTTCGCCCAGTTCTTCCTCGAGCTCATAGAGTTTCTTCGTCACCGTGTAAGTGCCGTCGGTTCCGAGTATCATAACCTTCTGACCTTCTGCGTAGGCCGACACTACCTCGCCCGGGTTAAGCATGCACCTGTTGCCGCGCGCATCTACGCCCGCAATCCTCCTGTCGTAGAGTTCGTGCAGCTCGTGCACTATATCACGCACTTCACCTGTCTCCTCACCGTTGCACACATGAAGCTCTATTTCTTTGTACTTACCGTCAATTTCAGTCCTTATCAGCATAGAAAACCCCTCGATAATTTCACTATATTAAGTATAGCACATATCGAGGGGTCTATACTTCTTTATGCAAGATCTGCACGCATCTTGCGGCCAAAGAACATGCACGCAAGCGCTGTAAGCACTGCCGCCGAACCCGCAACAACAATCATGGGAACCACGAATGTGTCAAATCCGAAATCGAGCTTAATCGCAGCTCTCGCAGTCTTTGTTGCATACAGGAAAGGAAGGCACTTGCCAAGCTTAGCCATAAATCCGCCCACGCCCTCGACGTCAAACCAGATACCGCCTACAATCGCGCCAAAAGATATAATGATGGAGCACATTCCGGGAGCTGCCTTCTCGTTAAAGATTGTTCCGAAAATCATTCCGATGGCAATAAACATAATCGCTGAAGGAATCACAGCAATCGTTCCTACCAGGAGCCCGAACACATTTAACTCAGTTCCCGTAACAAGCGATACTATAAACGATGCCACGAAAGCAATCACTGCCTGCACAATAGCCACAACGATTAACGGAAGTATGTATCCGCCTGTAAAGTTTCTGCTCTTCATGGGTGATGCAAAAAGCCTTATAAGAAACGAGCCCGAGCGGTCCTTGCTTACATTAAGCGCCGAAAACAGCATTACAAATGTCTGCCCGAATATCACTATGCCGCCTGCCAGATTATCGATTCTGAAAAGCGTCATGCCCGCTTCCTTGGGAATGCTTGCATTCACCACCGACATAATCACCAGCATTACTATCGGGAACGCCACGCAGAATATGTAGCTCAGCGAATCCCTCGACATCTCTATAAGATTTCTTTTGGCAAAAGAAAATGTTCTGTTCTTCATGATTAATATTCCTCCGCAATCTTAACAAATACTTCTTCAAGACCCTTCTTACCCGTGCGGGCCTCAAGCTCGGAAAGTGTGCCGTCCGCAGCCACCTTACCGTCAATCATTACAAATATTTCATCTGCAAGCGCTTCCGCTTCTTCCATGTAATGAGTGGTAAGCACGATGGTCATGTGCTTCTTAATCTCCTCAATCTCCGTCCACAACTGTCTGCGAGCCAGAACATCGAGTCCCAGTGTAGGCTCGTCGAGGAACAAAATCTTGGGCTCGCCGATAATTGCCATGGCGATGGAAAGCTTTCTTTTCCAACCGCCGGATAAATGCTTTGCTTTCTTGTTGCGGAACTCCTCAAGTCCGAAAGCTTCTATAGCCTTCTCAACCGCGCCGTTGATTCTGCTCTTATCCAGATACAGCGAAGCCATAAATTCAAGGTTCTCGCGCACCGTGAGGTTCTCGGCCACTGCGGTATCCTGTGTGGATATGCCCACAAGCTTCTTCACCTCATCGGATTCCTTGACCACATCGTGGCCGAGCACCTGCGCCGTTCCTGCAGTGGGTTTCGACAGGCAGGTAAGCATTCTTATCGTCGTGGTCTTGCCCGCGCCGTTGACGCCGAGGAGAGCCACAAGCTTTCCTTCTTCGACGGTCATTGATATACCGTCAACCGCCGTCTTATCTTTGTATCTTTTTATAAGTCCGTTCGTTACAATTGCGTTACTCATAATAAAAACCGCTCCTTGTCTAAGTGTTTGTTGTCTTGTTGATGTGATAGTACACATTTCTCAAGGCCAAAGAAACACTTTTGACATGAGCGGTCATTTTTGAAATATGAACGGTAGAAAACCGTTATTTATCCCCAGACTTCGTCAGCGATTTCTTTGACCAGTCTGAGCTTAGCCCACTGCTCTTCTTCGGTGAGCTTGTTACCGATTTCGCATGATGCAAAGCCGCACTGAGGGCTTAAGTATAAACGGTCGAGGGGCACGTAGTGAGCTGCCTCTTTGATTCTTGCGATGACTGCCGCCTTATCCTCAAGCTTGGGGGACTTGGTGGTGATAAGGCCGAGCACTACCTTCTTATCTGTAGAAATCTTAGACAGAGGCGCAAAGCCGCCGGAACGCTCGTCATCGTACTCAAGGAAGAGTGCGTTCACGTTTTCTTTGGCAAAAACATAATCTGCTACGGAGTCGTAAGGTCCGCTGGTGAAGTACGTTGAGTGGTAGTTACCGCGGCAGATGTGGGAGTTGATTACCATGTCTGCGGGCTTGCCTTCGAGTGCAAGGTTGTTAACCTTAAGAAGCTCAGCCTTAACATCGTCAAGGTCGATGCCGAGAGACTTGTAACGAAGCTTGGCTGCGTCACCTACCAAAGCGCCCCAGGTGCAGTCGTCGAACTGAAGGTTGCGGCAGCCTGCATCATAGAACTGCTTAATAACGTCGCGGTAAGCAGCGGCTATATCCTGAATAAGTCCTTCGTTATCGGGGTAGAACTTACGGGTGGTCTCGAAATTGGTAGGAATAATCATCTGCTGGAACATCTGCGCGGGCGCGGGTACCGTGTACTTTGCAACAGTATTCTCGTCCTCAAACTGCTTTAAGAACTTAAAATATTCCACGAAGGGATGAGCCTTCGCCTTAATCTTGCCCACAAGATAGGTATCGTCAAGGATTGCAAGCTCGTCGTTGAAAGGTACTCCGTTTCCTGTAGCCTTGTGATCTACGCCCTCGAATCCCCACATGAAGTCAAGGTGCCAGAAGGTTCTCCTGAACTCGCCGTCGGTGATTACGTGGTAGCCTAACTCTTTCTGCTTGGCCACAACCTTGGTGATTTCTTCGTTTATTACCTTATCGAGTTCCTCCTTAGAAATCTTTCCTGCCTGAAATGCCGCCTTGGCATCCTTAAGTGCCTGCGGTCTTAAAAAACTTCCTACGAAATCGTAGCGAAAAGGCGTCTGTAATGTACTCATTCCTGTGTATCTCCTCTCGTTTTTCTTTGTACTTTAGAGGGATTATAGACCTAGTATTTTCATAGGTAAAATATTAATTATAGCGGTCTCTCCATAGATTTTTCCTATGGCGCGTGGTACAATGTTTTCAATATCTATTATCAGGAGGCCCTCAATGACTCTCAAACAGCTCCAATACGCCGTAACCGTAGCGGAAACCGGCAACATGACCGAAGCCGCGCGCAAGCTCTTTATTGCCCAGCCTTCCCTCACATCCGCCATTCACGAGTTGGAAAAAGAATACGGTATCACTATATTTACACGCTCCAACAAGGGTATCGAACTCACCCCCGACGGCGATGAATTCCTAGGATATGCGAGACAGGTCCTTGAGCAGGCCGATCTCATAGAAGAAAGATACACCGGCAAGACCGCCGGCAAGCAAAGATTCTGCGTTTCCTCGCAGCATTATTCTTTTGCCGTGGAAGCCTTCGTACAGCTCATTAAGGAGCATGGCGGCGGCAAGTACGAATTCCACATGCGCGAGACCCAGACCTACGACATCATCGACGACGTGGCGCACCTTCGAAGCGAGATAGGCATACTCTACCTCAACAAGTTCAACGAGACCGTCATCAGAAAGACCCTCCGTGACAACAATCTTTCTTTTAACACGCTTTTCGTGGCTAAGCCCCACGTATTCATCGGCAAGGGCAATCCTCTCGCGGGTAAAAAGAAACTGACTCTCGAGGATTTAAAGCCCTATCCCCGCCTTTCCTATGAGCAGGGCAGTCACAATTCGTTTTATTTTTCCGAGGAAATCTTGAGTACCGCCGACTGCGACAAAGAACTCGTGGTGTGCGACCGCGCGACTCTTTTTAACATGCTCATCGGTCTTAACGGCTACACCATCTGCAGCGGCGTCATCAGTGAAGAATTAAACGGCCCCAACATAATTGCGAGGCCGCTTGAAGTTGATGACTATATGGAAATCGGCTACATACTTCCGGGCACCATTCACCCGTCGCAGCTGACTTTAAATTACATAGATATTCTTAAAGGACTCGTGTAACCGCACGGGTCTTTTATTTCCTAAACGCAAACTTGTATAATACCAGCGCCAGTGCCGCGCTTACCGCATCGGATATAAGCTGTGACATCAGAAATCCCTGATATCCCGCTATAATCGTAGCGATCACGAATACTGCCACAAATATAAGTCCCTGTCTGCTAAGCGACATCGCAAGTGCCTGTAACGCCTTGCCGCTTGCCTGGAATAGACATGTATAAAGAAGCACTATCGCGCAGAATACCATGCCGAAAATCTGCCAGCGTAACATCACTGCGCCATCTGCAATAATAGCCTCATCCTCTATGAAAACTCTCATAAAAGGCTTGGCTGTCAGGAACACAATGAGCGACTCCACAAGCGCCAGCCCGCAGAGGAATGTTGTACAGAAATGCAGAAGTTCCTTGAGTTTTTCTTTCTGCCCCGCTCCAAACAGGAAGCCGAATAACGGCACTCCTCCAAAAGAAAATCCCACAAGCATAAGCTGCACTATCATAGTAATCTTCATAACTATTCCGAGCGCAGCAATCTTCTCGTCGCCGTATTCCTTAAGAAACTGGTTCATAAGAATCATGCAAACGCTTGAAGCAATATTGGTAATCGCCGCAGTAATGCCCACGCCGAATATCTGACCGAGCTCGTTACCCTGCACATGCGAATTACGAATATCGACAGAGAGAACCTTGCTTTTGCGAAGAACAAAGAACAGGCACAAAATATCCGTCAACACATACCCGAGAATCGTAGCAAGTGCCGCGCCCCAAGCGCCCCATCCGAACACGCTTATGAATATAGGGTCAAGGATAATGTTAAGAATCGAGCCCGACACGGTACATATCATCGATGTTGTCGCCATGCCTTCGCTTCGCATCAAGTTCGTATGAATAAATGACAAAATCAAGAGCGGTGCGCCCATGACTATGACAGAGTAGTACTCCGCAGCCGGCAAAAGGGTCTGCGAACTTACGCCGAGAAGTTTGAGTATAGGCAAAGAAAAGGCACGCATGACAACAGCAATAATCACGCCCGTTGCAATAGCGAGGTAAAAGCAGAACGAGCTCACCCTCTTAATGCTATCAGTATCATTGTTGCCAAGAAGCCTTGCAATGAGGGAGCTTCCGCCCTGTCCATATATATTTCCAATAGCCATAAGCGCTGTAAATAACGGTGCGCACAATGACACGCCCGCTACTAGTACGGCATCATTGGTCCTTGCAATAAAATACGTATCCGCGAGGTTGTAAATCAGTGTAATAACCATGCTGAACACAACCGGCAACGCCATCTTAAAGTATGTATGCACCAATCGTTCTGTATCAAAAGCACTTCTTTCTTCCATGAAGTATTCCTTTCCGCGCCCGAACACTCCTGTGTCTTAACGCATCCGGCATTATACCACCAAGGCCCCACCCTTCGTAAGCACTTTTTTCGAAACAATTATAACATAAAAGAGGAAGCCTCTGCTTCCTCTCCTACACTTCATGATACAGTACCTTTCTTAAATCCTGCATATATACTTCCTGCTGCCTTTTAAGGTAACGCCTTGCAAAAGGCTTCAAATACCACTTCTTAACCCTTATCTCCTCGGTAAATTCCACTGTGGTTCTTCCATACTTGTAGGAAAATTCGCCAATCCAGTGTCCTTCCACATTGTTGTTTCCCATGTCAAATTCCCAGCGTTTGAGCGGTTCTATACCCGTTACGCTGAAATATGTGGGAGTCCCATCCATTGAGTATTCCACAAACTGTTTGCTGTTTATTATATCAATCTTGGCGATATCGCTTCTCCAGGCATACTTATCAAGCGACGTCACCACATCCCAGACTTCTCTTATATTGTTTGGAAACACTTCTTTTACTGTCGATACTATCATTCTTTCACCTCCATAGCCTCAGGACAGCTTATCACGACAAAAGAAAACAGACCTAAATCACACCGATTCAGGTCTGCTGTACACTTAATTTAATGTTTCCTTTATCATTCTAAGCACGCGACACTCTCGCTTAATCATCACGGGATTGAAAGAATCCGTGCTTGTATAAGCTTCATTGGTCGCGATTGCCTCATCTATCGGTACAATCCTAAGCTCGAACTCCGCTTCTTTCTCGTACTCGTCAAGCTCCTGACTTACCAGTTCGTCCTCAGTCTCGCAGAAGTAGTAATAATTCTCCTGTTCAAAGATTACTCCTTCTTCCTTGGCCTTTTGGCGCCTTAAAACGCTTCCGAACTCCTTTATGGTCTCCGGCTTAACCACCATGCCGACTTCTTCCCTGACTTCCCGGATAAGAGCTTCTCTCTTGTCCTCATCGTCGTGGATGCCTCCACCCGGGAACTTGTAATATTTCTCAACCTTACTGTACACCAGCGCTATCTTGTCACCCTTTATGATAATTGCCCTGGCCGAAGGGCGTCTGAATACGTGGTCGTTCTCATTATAATCTTTTAAATCGATTGTAAAAAGTTGTTCCATCAAGTCCCCCTGTTCTCTTACAATTTCTTATCAAGGCACACCGCATCGTCTTCCTCGTCATATGGCGGGTAACTATCGCAGACGATGTAACCGTTTCTTTTGTAGAATTCTATTGCGTGAGTATTGCCTGCGCGACACTCAAGAGCCAGTCTCTTGTAGCCTTCCACACGGGCTTCTCTCTCCAGCGCACGCATCAAAGCGGCACCAAGCCCCTTTTTATTCTCTCTTGCGTAGACACGTTTAATCTCGCCGGTCTTATCATCCATGCGGCGAACTCCTGCACAGCACATCGGCTCGTCCGCATCATAGCCTATCAGAAAGAACGCTCTCTCAAGCTTGAAATCGTCCATGCACACATGCATGGTACCGTTGTGCCCCAGAATCCCCATAAGAGTATCGTTTAACTCATTAAGCAGCGTTACCGCATCCTGCGACTCCACGCTGACTCTTTTAAAGACCACCATTTCTCTTCTCCCAACTAATCATCTTTCGTCATTATACACTATAAGCAGACTCATTTCACCGAAATAGAGTCTGCTTAATAGATATTTAACAACTTTATTGTACACAAGCGCAATCTTACCGCCCTTGATAATGATTGCTGCCCGCCGAGGGTCTCCTGGAGGCCTTATCGGTTCCTTGCAGTGCATCAAGTCGATAGTGAAGAGATGTTGATTATATCGGTACCGATTACATTCTTACCGCAAGCACGTAGGCTACGCCTTCCGGCGCCTTCATCGGATGATCCGGCGTATTCTTGTTATAATCTGCGAAGTACCTATCCGTCATATCCGAAGCCTCAAGATGCTCCGTCACTCTGAATCCGCACTCCGTCAAAAGAACACGCATACCCGCCTCCGTGTACAGCGCTTTCATACGCTCACCGGCACCGCTTGCAAGTGCCTTATTTACTATAGTTTCTTTACTCTCCTGAGCCAAAGGATAATCAAAGCATATCTTCGACCCCTTCGGCATAATGCCTGCTACACTGCGTAACAGTCTCTCCCATTCTTCTTTTTCAAGATAGTAGCTGATTCCGAGCAGGCTTCCGAAGGCTCTATCCGTTTCTTTAAAGCCTTTTTCCAAAAGCTTGTCCGGCCAGGTTTCTTCCGCCAGATTACAGCGTACATACGTCGCGCTCGATTCCTTCCCCAATTTTCCCATTCTGCTTCTTTTGTCTTCAACCATTTCAGGCAAATCGAGCTCATAAACTTTTACCGATGCATCTGTGTTTCTCAAGGCATAAGTATCATACCCTGCCGCAAAGAGTACATACTGCCTGCAACCGTCGGCCTCAGCTTCGGAAAGCTTTCTTTCGCAGAAAGCACTTCTTCCGAGCACCGAAGGTGATAGCTGATTGTCTACGATTAATCTGAGTCCGTCCTCTTTGCTTCCTTTGAACCCGGGCATAAAGAAGTTAATTCCCTGCGCCATGCTCTCCGCTATCTGAGCATATTCCTCGCCGAGAATTTTCTGCGCACAGTTGTCTGCGAAAATGTGTGTTGTGTTGTTCTTGTAGTGATATGCTCTTGCAAAGCAACTCACCTTAGCTGTTGTATTATCCATGATTACCGCCTCCTTCCGATACCGTGATGATAAGACAGATGACAGCCACACGCTACCTACTCAAAGTAGAATCGCACCGCTAACTTATCTTTTCAAACAGTATCCTTTCGTCTTTCATGGAAATCTTCTTTACCACGTACCCGTAATTCTGCAATTCCTTCTTATAAGTCAGGAAAGAATGCTCAATAGGAAAATTCAGTACGTTTTCAGCCTCTTCGTAAGTCATTACAAGACGGTTTTCCCCGTTTTCTTTGACATATTCCCATAAAGGTTCATACTTACTCATTCCCATTATCGGCTCCCTTCTATCTAACATCCCTTTACAGTCTACATATTAAGGCAAAAGAAAAAGCAGACTCCCCATTACACTAATTTGAGTCTGCTTTACACTTATTTATTCTTTTGTCACTTGCTGCGCTTTTATTCCTTGGGATATCCGCACTCCGAGCAGAATCTGCCGCTGTTGACGTGATTGCAGGTCACGCAGGTCCATGTTCCGTCCTCGTGTATGATATTCTTGGGGCGCTCGATTTTCTGCGGTTCTTCGCCCATCAGCATATTTAACCCGCTTATGCCCATGAAGTTCTTAACCGGTTCCATAGCTCCGATATCGGGGCGTTTATTCTCGTAATACCAAGCCGGTCCATCGGTCTGAAGCGGCTGTGACACAGCCTTCCAAAAATCATCGGCAATTTCAGCTATAAGCTTATCATCATGAATCATGAAAAAGTGATCGTCATCATTGGGCTCCTCATAAACCGTAGGAGTCTCCGAAGGCGAATACTTCGTCTCCCAAATCATAGCATACCGCTTTCCGGCATACCAATGCTTGTAAAGACTCCGTTTAACCTCATTGCCCTCATCATCTACCAAAACATAATCCGCTTCATCTGTCTTCCTGTGAATTCTTTCAGGTAAAGCCATAATAATTCCTCCTCCGATTCAATTCCCTTTTTATTTCAAATGCCAGTACTCTCCGTTTGGCATAATCTGTATATCTCCCGCGAAAGTATCCGTAACTTCGCCCTTTAAATTCCTTACTACAATTTCTTCCCGGTAATTATAGTCAGGACCGTCGCCCTCCTCATGCCACCTGCTGAAGTAAAGCTTATCCCCATCCCGTAAAAAGAAAGAGTCGTGGTCATCCATCTTAAACTTAACCTTCTCTGGCCATACTATCTCAAAATCATTGTCGCCCACACACTGCCTCGTCATCGTGAGTGGCTTAGTCGTCAATCCCAAATTGTAGCAGTCCTTAACCGAATTAAGCGGAATCTCGGCCGTGACGCTCGTCTCGTGACTCTTCTCATCGAATCTGACAATCTCTATCATGCCCCGCGGAAAGTCCACACGAATTAAGTATATTCCGCCCTCGTAATACTTCGGCGGCGTAGTATATTTCCCTTCTTCCTTGGGCACCGGTCTGTATACGGTTCCGTCGGGGTAATGCACCAGCACAAGGCTCCTGCCCTTAACCGGCTCCCCCATCTTATACAGTTCTTCCGCCTCATAAAGGTCGCCGTGCTCGTAGCCTATTCCGTAATACCACTCGCCCGTGCCGGATAGCGGTTCTATAAATGTAATTCCGTCAGCATCTATGTGTTTCATAAAAATTTCCTCACTGACAATAGCATAACATAAAAAAAGCAGGCTGAACTATATTATTGGTTCAGTCTGCCCTTCAATTCTTACTTACCGCAATATACTGCTATCGCTTTGCTCGCAAAAGAAGCCGTTCCGACTCCGCCCGCCTTATCGATATTCTCGGTAAACTCATTACCGCTTGCATAAGCCTTTCCAAGTCCCGCAAGAATATCATTGGTGCAATTGTAGAAATGCTCTGTGATGTAATCCTTAAGCTTCTGCACCATAGCCTGCGCCTCTGAAGATTCGGGCGCCTTGTCCTTAATCTTTCCAAACTCGGCGAAAAGTCCCATGAACTCTTCCATCACGGAAACCTCCTCCTCCTTCGAGCGACCCTCTGCCTTCTTCTCGTATTCTTTATATGCGGCGGTGTTGCCCCACTGCTCCTTGGCTTTCTTAGCGTACTCGTCTATTTTAGCGGTATCAAATGCTGAAAAATCCATATTTTTTGCTCCTTTCTTTTTCAGTCCACGGGCAAAAGAAATAAGGTTTTCCAAATACTCTTTCTTGAGAGTCAGAAGTTCTATCTGTTGATCCAAAGCCTTTCTTTTGTCAAAGTCGGAACTTCCGATTATGTCCTTAATTTCCTTAAGCGGAAACTCAAGCTCTCTGAATAACAATATCTGTTGCAACGTTTCCAGCGCCGTATCGTCATACAGCCTGTATCCGGACTCCGTATACTCTGCCGGCTTTAAGAGTCCAATGTTGTCGTAATACTGCAGTGTGCGTATACTCACTCCCGTCAGTTTACTTACTTCATTAACTGTCATCATGGCTTGTCTCCCTTCCGTGTAATAATACCATAAACTATTACGTAACGTCAGGGTCAAGGACTTTTTTATTATTTTTCGAATTCTTCTTTTGTGATAATTAACTCAAGTGTGTTCCACCGCTCACCGTCAACTTCTGACATATGAGCGGGGATATTGGGTGATTCATGAAATCCGATAGAGGTATAGCACTTTCGCGCAGGAATGTTATTTTCAAACACCCCTATAGTAACTTCCGCCCCATTTGTTATATACATCTTTATCCTTGCACCACTGTGCCACGCACTGAGCGTCACAGGGTTTGAACGGTCTTAATCTAAGCATAATAAACCTCTTACATCTGCGTGTTTTTTACAAAAACATCAAACCTGGGAAGTCTGAAACTAATCTCGCCATAAGAATCAGCATTTATTAAGCCTTTATCCCTTAGGCGGGCTCTATATTGAGAGAACTCATTTTTCTTTTCCTTTGACAATTCCAGGATTTCCGAAACCGACATTTTTTCTTTTTGCACAATGAAGGACATGTACCACTTATCCTTTGGCGAAAGCTCAGCCCATATTTTTGAATAAACGTAATGGTTCAAAGCATCATCCAATTTGGCCAGAATTTCAATACTCAATTGATGCTTATCATCTTCCCACAAATATTTGCCTAATGCCTGATACGCAAATGGATACCCCTTCGTAATAAGCGCGCATTCCATAGCCTGTTCATAATTCATCTTCATGGTTTTGGAATATCTGTCGGCTATAATAGTAATGTTAAGCGGTTCCATTTCATATTTGGGAGTTCGGTAAAGAAACGTAAGATTCTTCTCATTCTCTATGCCTCTGATATTTTCATACAAACCGGCCATAATAAGATATATAGGCAATTCTTCTCTGATCATTATCTGAAAACTGCTTGCAAACTCGCGCATATATGCGGTGTTTGAAGCCTCATCAACAGTGACGAGCAATCTCTTCTTTTTCTTTTTGACTTCTTTCAGTATAATCTCCAATGCAGACTCTATATCTGCTATCGGAGGCTTTGAAGCCAGACTTACACCGATACCAAACTTGGAAAGATTAACGCTCGCGTCAATAAATTTAGTCAGATATTCCTTACTGTCATATAACTTGGCAACAAGGCTCTCAAGCATATTCCTCTCCGGATTCAGACGAATAATAATCCAATCATTTGATTCACTTATTTTCTTCTCTATAGCAGTCAAGGTTACCGTTTTCCCGCTTCCTCTGGCACCTGTCAGCATGAAACACGGGTTCTGTACGTACTCGCTACTGAGTTCATCGACTATTTCATCTATCACAATATCTCTGCTGATATACTGTAACGGAACCTTGCCAAAATTGATTGCAAAAGGATTTTTATCCATACACGCCTCCAATATATATTCTTATATACTTTCGCTCTTCTTATATACTTTTATATACTTTTTGTTGCCGTATATACTCTTATATACTTTTATATACTTTTAATTCGATTATATACTTTTATATACATTTGTCAAATCAGGTAAAAGAAAAAGCGCTCGAAAGCGCTTTCACTTGTTGAAAAGTATGTTATCGAAACATATCTGTCATCCACTTATAAAATGCTTCTTTTTCCTCGAACTGAGGATAGTGTGCCGAATTCTCAAAAAGAATGAATTTCTTCTCTCCGTCGCCCTTAATATCCTGCAGGTATTCTTCTGCCGCTTCAGGCGATGTCATGCCGTCATACCGACCCATCACGAAGTATACGGGAATATCTATTTTATCTACGATATCCGTAATCGGATGCTCGAGCGCCTCCTTGATGAGACTCTCCTGGCATTTATTGGCGCCGGCGAGGTATCTTACTACGTCCACCAGATTGTACTCAGGGCCGAGTAGGAAGGCCCGCGTGTAATCTCTGTTATCGTCTATGAGCCTTGCACCGAAGCCGTACTTATATACTTTGTCGCGGGGCGTAATCATTTCACCTGCGGAAATCGGTGCTCTCATTGTCTCGAGTTCTTCCGCCGCCTTGGCATCACCCTTGTCTCGCGCCGCAGCTATGCACTTATCAAGCGTATTAAGTTCGCTCGTTACAGTATCAGACATCTGTCCGATTCCCACATAAGCTTCGTACAAATCAGGCCTCAGCGCTGCTGCCTGCGTGCCTATATAAGTTCCGAAAGAATGCCCGAGAAGTATTACCTTGTCGGTTCCGAGGTAATCCTCGATATATTCCGTAAGCGCTATCAAATCTTCCACATGAGTCGTCGTAGTCACCTGTGAATAATCCGTACCGAACTCATATGACTTACCGCTTCCGCGCTGGTCGTAATGGACGATTGTGAAGTCCTTCTCCCAGTCTTTCTGATACTTCCTCACATACGGAATCTCCGAGCAGCAAGGACCGCCGTGCACGAATATCACCACAGGATTGCCCATGTCCTCGCCGCGAATCATCAGTTGCAGCTCTGCACCGTTAATCTCTGCTTTTCTAAACTCGCTTACAGCATTCTCACCCTTAACTTTAGGCATCCACCCGGGCACAACCGTTCTTACGAGCAGAAAAAGAAAAACTACCGCCAATATAATAATAACTATTTTCTTTATCGTTTTTTTAACAGCCATAAATACACCTTTTCCGTATATCATAACACAGATTAGTTTCTTTTGGCTCTGCTATTTAACGAAGCAACCCATTCATCATAAATTCCGCGCTCACTCTTACCCAGAATCTTCTCATAATCTTCTGTCTGCAAAAGGCCCACAACCTTGTCCCAGCCGTATTTTTTGTCCAGAAACTCGATGTAATCGTAGGCAAAAGAATATCCGCCGCAGTTAGCAAATCTTACAGGATTAGCCGTTCTTGTTTCTGCAAAACTCGGAATCTTCATATAAGGCAAATCTTCGTCAGCTATCGGCGCACCGTTTGCCAGATACAGCGCACAGCCCTCCGTAAGCCACAAGCGGATACCCGGATTCATGACACTGATATATGCGTGCACTATCTCGTGGAGCACGGCGTACTTATTGTCATCATATGTATGCGCCGGCCCCGGATTGGCGGGCGATGTAAGGATTACGTTCGTTCCGATGTTATCGCCTATGTACCAGTCAAGGTGCAGCATAGGGCCGATGAACCCGTATTTCTTCATCTGCATGGTCTTCTGATTATCGTATACAAATACGTTTACCGCCTGTTTTTCACGAAAGCCGAGCTTTCTTGCTATTCTTTCGACTTCACCGTCGGCGTAACGAAACGTATCCATTGCCGCCCCGGCTTCTTTTTCGTAATATACATTTATCCATTCTCCCTCAATCATCGACATTCCTGCAGTCTCAAGATTGATTGTGGGCACAAAGTTCACCACCAGTACGATGCACAAACCGATAAATGCTACCAGCATTGTATGTCCGACCTTTCTTTTTATTTTCTCACTAATCTTCATATCTAACCTCTCCTAATTATTACCATATTTGCGGGATAGCGTTTCGCGCTGCACTGATTTGAGTTTCTTTTGCACGGACACAGTGTCATTTTTAAGCAGCAAAAAAATCCCGCCTCCTTGATACTTCTACCAAGAGAGCGGGATGATTTCCAGTTACCGCGGTCACAACTTCATATGACTTTGGTCATATTCCGGCAAATTTCCGTTATGACGCATATTCGAGTCTCGCAAGCAAGTTAGTCTCAATGATTGAAATCAGGTTAGAATCCTTTCTGCCGATTCCGCTGATAAGAGAATCCTCTTTGCTTACAAATGCGGACGGTTCTTCTATGTGGTCCGCAGGGATGGTAATCACTTCGGTAACAGAGTCCACAATCACGCCGATGCGCTTATCGTTCGCAAGATCGAGAATAATGATACGTGAGTCTTTGGTAATTTCGTCCTTGCCGATGTTTAATCTCTTACTGAGGCTCATTATGGGAATAATTTCACCTCTTAAGTGAATAATGCCTTTGTAGCACTCATCGGTTCCGGGCATTTTGGTGATTGCGGGTATCATAATAATATTGTTTACATCATAGACGTCTACGGCATAACGCTCTTCGCCTACGTGAAAAACAAGATAGAGCTTTTCGTCTTTCTTTTCAGTACTGTTGATTGTTAAATCGGACATTTTTACCTCCTACGCCGCCGAAGCAGGCTTTTTGAGAATCCACGAAGCGCATCGTCATCCGTGACAGACGCTCCGCCCAAAGTTAACTTTTACAAAATTCAATCTATTAATTCCCATGCTGTACAATTCTCTTATATCTCCACATCGAGGATTGCACATGAAGGAACATAAATACTCCACCAAAGATTTATGCCGTATATTTGACATTACGCGCGAAACGCTCCGGCACTACGAGCGCCTCGGGCTTTTAAATCCACACGTAAATACCGAGAACGGTTACAGAGAATACAGCTATTGGGACGTGAGCACTCTTATCGACATTCTCAAATACCGTTCGCTGGGATTCTCCCTTTCCGATGCCAAAGAAGCTCTCTATGAGTCTGACTTTCCGCGAATCATCGAAAGTCTTGCCGAGCACGCGGATTACTACACGAATAAAATCATCGAGTACACTCTCCTCAGAAAGAAAGCGCTCAAAGACCTTACGTTTACGCGCCTGGTTCAAGACCATCTTTTCGAGATTTCGGAAGTCAAAACCGAAGACTTATTCTTTGTTCCTTATACTACCGACCCTAAGAATCCGTACTTTGAATCAATGAGAGAGGCCTTTAATAATTCACAGTTCTTCACAACTTCTCTCATCGTGGATAAGGACACGCAAGGCGATGGTAACTACGGGCTTATCACCGAAAAAAAGTACGCAGATTTTCTCAATATGGATAACGGTATCACTATCCCCGGCGCCAAAGTCGTCGCCCAGATGGTAGATTTGGTAGGCCGGGAACGTATCAATGAGTCTTTTTTATTTGAATTTATGGACAGAATAACTCAAATGTATTCAAGACCCTTTGACAAGGTTTATTCCGTTCTGGTATCACGTTTCTATGATAAAGAGAAGAGGTATCATCATTACTTTTCCGTATTTGCCAAGCTTGAATGATACCGCTCCTCGTTATTGTTATTTAAAGAATTTCATTTCCTCGTTGAGTTCTTCCGCAATCTTCTTTAAGTTGTCTGCGGACTCGGCGAGAGTGGTAACTGTAGCCGAAAGCTCTTCGACAGATGCTCCGGTGGTTTCGGTTGCTGCCGCATTCTCTTCCGAAATAGCGGAAAGAGCTGCCATAGCGTTGGATACCTTTTTATTGGAATCAACACAGGTATCTGTCTCACCGGAAATCTTGTCTACTCTGTCTACAGTCAATTCAATGTCCGAAATCATTCCGTTAACCGCATCGATGGTCTTAGCCAAAGCAACCTGCTGAATCTTGTTGTCCTCAATGATTTCTTTGGCCGCATTAACTGCGGATGTTGACTGATTTAAGAGCGCTTCCATTACATCATGGATTTCTCTTGCAAGGCTTTCGGAATCGTCCGCAAGCTTTCTGATTTCTTCTGCCACTACTGCAAATCCTCTTCCTGCGTCGCCTGCTCTTGCTGCTTCAATAGAAGCGTTAAGTGAAAGAAGGTTGGTCTGAGCCGCAATATCGGAAATTCCTTCAACTCTTGCATTAATATCTGCAACCGCATCCTGAGTAGCGGAAATCTTTTCTGTGATTTCACCGATCTTGGCGGTCATGATTTCACTTGACTCATGGAAGCTGGTAAGAGATTCGCTTGATGACTCTGATGCCTGCTTCATACGGTTAGCGAGGCTGTTTAAGTCGTTGGCTGAATTCTGTACGCCTTCGACTGCCTCTGTAATATATCCTGCATTTTCAGCGGAGTTCTGTACTTCCTTGGCCTGCTCCGTAGCACCTGCA
Organism: Lachnospiraceae bacterium; assembly: GCA_017553505.1. GTDB lineage: Bacteria > Bacillota > Clostridia > Lachnospirales > Lachnospiraceae > UBA1258. Next base: position 35,996 of record JAFZLD010000017.1, on the reverse strand, counting down.
GCGATTTCCTGTACTGCCTCGGCAACACTCTCTGCGGTAGCCGCAATCTGATTGGCCATATCCGATAATTCCTCGGATGAATCATTAACTGTATTTGAAGATTCCTTAATGTGGCCGACAATAGAAGAAAGCTTATCGATAAGCGAATTTGCATTACCGATCATCTGACCGAACTCGTCTGTACGCTTACCGTACTTGTCTGATTTCTTAAACTCACCGTTTGCAAGAGCTGATAATAAACCGTTTACCTCAATCATGGGGCTTGTAAAGCTCTTGGCAATTACTACGGACATACCTAAAACAACAAGTACCATAACGACACCGGCAATAACGATAGTCATAGCGCCGCGTCTTGCTTCTGCCACTACATCTTTCTCAGTCTGTCCGGCACATACGGTGTATCCGGAAGTAAGGTTCTTGACATAGCTTACGTATACGGGATATCCCTTGGCATTGCTTACGTAGAAACCTGTCTTTGCGTTTGAAGTCATATAAGGTGAAGATGAGTAGTTAATAGGCTCATCTGTTGCTGCAATTTCAAAGTCTGAGTGTGCAACCATGGTAGCTTCCTGGTCTACGAGGAAAGCTTCATCCGCATCGGCTGCAAGCATAGTGTGAATGTCATCGGGGTTAAGTGTCTTATGTACCACACCGATAACCTTTGTTCCGTTTGTATCGTATACGGGAACGGCAACACATACGTTTCTTGTATTGGTAACAGAGCTGACCATAACGGTAGAAACATAATTCTTACCCTTTAATGCATTCTGGAAATAGTCTCTCTGTGCTATATTCTTAAATTCGCCGTCGTCGCTTCTCATTACCATGTCACCCTTGGTGTTGGTCATAACGATTGTATTGTTATCGCCAAAGGATTCGTTAATGGCAACCATCTGCTTCTTAACAACCGAAGCGTCTACCTCTTCTCCCTTAAGGAAAGCGATAGTCTGCTGGGATGATGCAAAGCTTGTAAGCGCTGTCTCACATCTTGTAAAAAGATTGTCGATCTCAGCTTCAATATACTTGGCCTGCCAGTCAAGGTTCTTCTTGGCAGCTTCCCTTGAGGCGTTGGTAGAGCCAACATAGCTGATTAATACTGCTACCGTCAGGGGGATAATTGCTATTGAAAGCATAATTGCTATAAGTTTCGTTTTTACACTGGTCTTTTTCTGCATGTTCATTTACCTCCATAAATAACGTGTGCTATGTTTTTATAAACCCGGTGGTTACCACCGGGTCAATACTCAAATTGTATTTTTTTGAGTACAAAAAAAGCACCTTCTTTGACCTCTGCCAAAGAAAGTGCCTCTCAAAACTTAGCTTCAATATTAACTTTATTTACCCCGAATCATCTCATATCTTGCCGCCACAGCACCGTATTTAAGTATCAGATAGTTTCTTTCTCTGCAGTCAAGCTTGTCGTAAATCGCCGACACATAATTCTTAACCGTTCCGCCGGAAAAAGAAAGCTCATCCGCAATCTGCGTATTGGTCTTGCCCTGAAGAAGCTTAACGAATACATTCGCTTCGCTCTCCGACAGACCCGCGAGAAGTCTCTCAAACTCAGCCATCTCTGCCGCGCCCGCCGAGTCTGAGCTGTCGGTGGTCGGACAAGTTTCTTTGGCAAAATGGTCATACTCCGTAAAGTATGAAGTCACTCTGTTCTGAAGCACGTTTACAATCAGGAAGCACGCAACCATCTGAATGATTCTCGGAATCAGTTCAAGTCGCACTACATCGTCCGGGTTATCATTTATCCTGATCCACGGCTGCGCCGCGTACTTGATAAAAAGAAGCGTTGTCGCCGCCATAGCCACGAATGCCACAGCCTCACCGAACCACAGCACCTTCTTATTCATATAGAGTAGTGCTATCAGCACCGGCACCAGAAACAGAATCAGCACCTGGAAGGAAAAGAACATGTAGCACACGCCTACAAGTACAGCCGAATCTGCAACAAGTATATACTTCACAGCCGGCTTTCTGAACTTCAGCAGCTTAACCATTATTACCGGTATCAACAACAATATCATCCACACAATTAAGAAAGCCGACGCTATATTAAAATATACTTCGAAAATGCCCGCCGCCGCCAGCGCCCACACTACCACCGCGAGTCCCATCAGCACGAGGAATACGTTAACTACGAGTTCGTTATTTTCGTTCTCGTTTCTTTTAAGTAATTGTTCCAAGGTTACTCCTTATGCCACTTATCGTAGTATTCTCTGTATTCTTCGTATGCCTTGTTCCACGCAACAAGCTTTCCGAGGCCTTTACATCTCTTGCTGACGGTTTCAACCTTAATCCGTCTCCACTCGGTCTGGATGTAAGGATCTATGAGCTCCGTGAATCGGTTTCTTGCTCCAATGATGTCTTCGACGGTTGTTTCTTTGGCAAAGAACTTCTGAACCGTATCAAGCACCGCTTCCGCCTTCTCGCATACCTTAGCGTCGGTTTCAAAAGAACAGCTGAGAAGCGACCGAAGTTCCGACACGCTGCGAGTCAGGTTCCTGACATTTTCATTCTGCAACAGCTTATCACCCATAGTGCCCAGATAGTGCGCATCCGAATAAGTCAGAATATCCTGCATGCATTTCTGAAGCTTCTCCATGCCCGCAATTCTGGTCTTCGTAACGGTGCTTATGCTGTTGTTCTTTCGCTGAAGTATACTGTTAACGATTAACCCGAGAACGCCGAGTGTAAGCGTAACGGCCACAGTGATGTAATCAATCATAACGAATTCCCCTCCAATACACGCTTATAATTCAGTATATCATACTAAAGCCCGGCTTATACCCTCTTCATTTTAACCACCAGAGCCTCGTAGGGTGCCAGCTTTAATCCGTCCTCCGGCATTCTCCTGATTTCTCCGGGCACGCGTTTCTTAGGATAGTTTGAAAGCATAATCTTAGCCGTGTGGCCGCCGAATCCTCTCGGAAGCTTATATGTAATGGGCTCGCCGGTAAAAGAACAAATCACGAAATATGAAGTCTTTCCTTTTCTCCTCTCATACATGTATACGAAGGGATTCTTGTGATCATATTCCTTGTAATCGCCAAAAAGAAGAACCTGATTCCCCTTCCTTAACTCAACGCACTTTCTGTAGTAGTTAAGTATACTGTTCTCGTCGTCCTCCTGCGCCGCAACGTTAATCGCCTTGTAGTTGGGATTGACGTAGAACCAGGGCTTGCCGGTGGTAAATCCCGCGTTTTCGGAAGCATCCCACTGCATGGGCGTTCTGGCGGAATCGCGGCTGGAAATGTGAATTCTGTGAAGTCTTGCCTCAACAGGGTCCTTAACGTGATATCTTATGTAATTGTTCTTGGACGACACATCCACGTACTGGTCGATGGAGGAAAGCTTGATATTGGTCATACCAATCTCCTGGCCCTGATAGATAAAGGGTGTGCCCTTAAGGAACATATATGCCGTAGCAAGCGCCGTACCGCTCTCTCGATGATACTTCTCGCTTCCGTAGCGGCTTATTACACGCGGGTGGTCATGGTTCTCAAGATAGAGTGAGTTCCATGCTTTGTCCGCAAGCTTGTACTGCCAGCGCGATAAAGCGGTTTTAAGTCTTATAAGACTGAAGGGCCTGTGGAAATACTCCGTAAACAGACAGTCCGCCATCATATGGTCAAAAGAAAACATCATATCCATGGACTTGGTATCGCCGCTTAAGTACTTCATAGCTGAATTAACCGTAGTCATGGGACCTTCACCTATCTGAACGGCGCCGTATTCATCGCATACCGCTCTAAACTCCGCAAGATACTCATGAATGTGCGGGCCATCCTTGTAGTGGTGCATGCTTCCGATTATAGGCAGGAAACCGATACCGTTCGGAAGGCCTTCTCTCTTAGAAATAAAGTTGATAACATCCTCGCGGAAGCCGTCCACGCCCATAGAAAGCCAGAAACGAAGGATGTTCTTAACTTCCTCACGAACCTTCGGGTTATCCATATTGAGATCGGGCTGCTTCTTTGCAAAAAGATGCAGATAGTACTGTCCGCGTACCGAATCGTACTCCCACGCCTTTCCTTCAAAGATGGAGTCCCAGTTATTGGGCTCGTCACGCCAGATGTAATAATCCTTATAAGGGTTGTCATCACCGCCCTTACGGCTCTCGATAAACCACGGATGCTCATCCGATGTGTGATTTATAACAAGGTCCATAATGACCTTCATACCGAGCTCGTGAGCCTTATTAAGCACCTTCTTAAACTGCTCGAGGTCACCGTAGTCGGGATGAATGTTGCAGTAGTCCGAAATGTCATAGCCAAAGTCCGCATTGGGAGAAGGATACAATGGATTAAACCATATAGCCGTAACCCCAAGGCTTTTTAAATATTCGAGCTTGTCATATACACCGTAAAGGTCGCCGATTCCGTCTCCGTTACCGTCTGCAAAGCTTCTGACCCAGATTTGATAAAACACTGCTGTCTTGTACCAGTCTCTGGTTTCAAGTTCATTTTTTACTGCCATAACTGTCCCTCCATGCGGTCTCTTGCCGCTTCGATTTCCTCGTGTATGTGCGTAATAAAATGTTTCGGAACATCACCGATTCGTTTAAAGGCTTCAGCCGCATCCGCTGCAGCCGCTATAAGATAATCCACCGGCTCTCTCTTCCTGTTAAGGTATTCCCCTGCAGCCGCCAGTTCGCGAATCTCTCCGTAGCGCTCATAAGCCATCTTCACCGCGTCGTCCCAGGAAAGGTAAATCTCCTTCATGGCGTGGTCACCTACCTCGGCCACCTTATCCATGTCCTTGCAGATATCTGTAAGGAGCTTCGCCATAGCCTCAGGCGTTTCATCAATCAGATAACCGTTTCGTCCGTGCTTAATACCCTCCGCGGCACATGAACCCTTTATCAGCACCGACGCAAGCCCGCATGCCGCAGCCTCGCGCACCACTATGCCGTTAGTATCGTAAGTGGACGGAAAAAGAAACAAGTCCGCCCTCGTATTAATCGCTCTAAGCACCTCTCGGTCACGTATCGGCCCCGTAAAGAACACCTTATCCGTCAGGCGTAAATCCTCCGCCATTTTCTTAAGTTCTTCCTCGTCCGGTCCCGAGCCCACCATAAGCATTCTGAACTCAAGCCCCGCTTCCCGCGCCATCTTCAACGCCTCAAGAATCAACGGCAGTCCTTTGTACTTTACGAGTCTTCCCACAAAAAGAAAGACCGGAACTCCGGGCGGAAGGTCGTATTCTTTTACCGCCGCCTTAACCGTCGCATCATCGGCTCTGCCCCGCGCAAAATCGACACCGTTGGGCATAACCCTGTAATCGCCTTCAAAGCCGAGGCTCTTAAGGTTCTCCCCTGCGCCCTGCGACACCGTCCAGACTTCATCGCAGGCAGAAATGTTGTTAATCATAACCTTGATGACTTCTTTCTTTCGAAATCCATCCCCCACCGCCCTGGCGATATCTATATCAAATTTGGTGTGATAAGTGAAAACAACCGGCGCACCTGTAGAATGTTGCAGAATACGCGCCATTAGAGTAGACGAAGCCGGGCAATGGGTATGGATGATATCGGGTCCAAACTCCGCGATTTCATCGATTTCCCGGGCGGAAAGAGAATTGCCCGCACGATATCCATCGATAATTCCGGTAGTATCTATACTGGGATAAGGCACAACTTTATAGGGATAGCCGGTATAATCCGCATTAGGATACTTCGGCGTCCCTACTATAACATTGGCTCCATGATTTTGCGTAAGTGCGCGGCCGTAATTAAGCACAACATTGGCCACCCCGTCGATTACCGGCGGAAAAGAATCGTTAAGCAAGCATATATTCATAGCACAAATCCTTCGCACACTTTTCAGTGGTTTTTATTAATTATATTATACCACTGTAGAGCAAGTTTTATTTGTTTTTATCAGAGTTACCACCCCAGACCGGTAAGCCATGCCGCCACCTGCTGTTCGCGCTCCCTTGCGTTATCCGGGGTATACTTTCCAAGACTAAGTTCTCCCTTTATTTCGCCGTCAAGGATATATAACACTCTCTCGCATTTACTTGCCACCTTGCTGTCATGAGTGACCATAAGAATCGCAGTTCCTTCACTGTTTATCTTAAGGAACGCATCCATTACCTCTGCCGAAGATGACTGATTCAAAGCTCCGGTTGGCTCATCGGCAAAAATGATATCAGGCTTCATTATCATGCTTCTGCATATGCAGGCCCTTTGAAGCTGTCCGCCTGAGACTTCATTTATTTTTCTCTCCGCAAGATCCTCTATGTGGAATTTGGCCATCAGTTCTCTTGCCCGGGCATAGTACTCACTCTGTCGCTTTCTGTCTGCATGAGCAGCGGGGAAAACTATGTTATCGATAAGATTGATGTTGGAAAGGCAGTTCATCTGTTGGAAAACAAAGCCCATCTTATGAAGACGTATATCAGCTTTCTCGTCTTCGCTGAGCGTTCTGATTTCCTGCCCGCCAAGCCATACCTCACCTTCGTCGGCTCTGTCCATTCCGGACACGTTGTAAAGAAGCGTTGATTTGCCGGACCCGGAAGGCCCCATAATTGCCGTCATTTCGCCTTTCATAAGCTCAAAGCCGATTTCTCTGATAATCTCACCCTTTTTTAAATTTTTTACTTTTAAAAGCTCGCTCATTCTTTTTACCTTCCCGTCCCTTAACGGAGACACTCAAATGCCCGAATTGTTTTTATTTCCAAAAGTCCGATGACTGTTGCAGCAAAAGCAGTAATAATCGTAAGCGCCGGAGCCAGTGCAAATACATATGCCGGGTTAATGATAAATCTAAAGCCTCGGGCTCCCAGGCTGTTAAGAAAAAGTCCCGCTATGAATTGCCCCGGAATTACACCTGCAAAAATTCCCAAGCCGATTCCAAGCAATACAGCCACCGACACTTTCTTTAAATAGTCCTTTTGTATATCTCTTGAAGCAAAGCCAAAGGCCTTCTTTAACGAGCTGTCACTTCGCTCTCTCCAAATAAGAAGCCTAAGCAGCAGGAGAATTACCACAAAAAGAACTACCATTGCAAGTATTGTGGTGACTACCGACGCTTTACCTATGGTGCTTATTGTCCCGCCATATATACCATTAAGGTATTCACTTATGGGCATGGCCTTAATTCCTTCTCCCATGGATACATGGTTTTCTCTGAACTCTTTCGTCCAGTTCCCGGCAAGACTCTCATCTGCCAAAGAAACATAAGCTATGCTCCACATCACCGGAGTGGCGTCTTCTGCAGTATCAAAGCAGGCTTTGGCCGTTTTGCCTCCGTTGGTTATGTCTGAGTAAAGTCCGCAGACTCTGCAACTTTTCACCGTTGTGCTGCCGTCAGTGCCCTTAAGATATACCTCTATGCTATCCTCTACAGACGACCCCAGTTCCTCCGCATTCAGGATAGAAAGTGCTATCTCCGCATCAGTCCGGGGATAAGTACCTTTGCTGTATCTTACAGGGAATTTACCGTGGTCACCGCTTTCAATAAGCAGGTTAACACTCTTGCCATCAGGCATTACCGTCCTGTAGCTACCTGTTCTCATCAGGGTAAAGCCGGATACTCTTTCATCGGCGGATAGTTCTTTATCCAGATTCTCTGAAAGTGTCGTGATATTATCCATTTGCCTTATGTCGATTCTTATCTGGCTTGAACCGATTCCCATGTAAGTCACAAACCCAGGCGCCTTTAACGTGCTGGATAAATTCAGCGGAACCAAAAGGATAAACGTTGAAACCGCTGTGATGATTCCCGCAGGCATCCAAAGATTTTTCTTTTTCCCAAAGCTTCCCAGGCCGTTCAATATAGAGACTGTGGGTGCTTTTTCTATGTTCTTGAGAGTTCTGTTTATGGAGAGTAAAATTACTGCTTCCACAAGTATTTCTCCCAGAATCATGAAAATATATGTAAGCCCCTGCTTTCCGGCATCTCCGTACAGTTCCTTCATCTGAGCCGATAGAGGCGTTGCAGATAAAAGTGCCGTCAAAAATCCCAGTATTGTCCCCGCCAGCGAAAGAATAAGATACTTCGAAATGTAAATTCTCCTGACTCCCCTTCCGGAGACGCCCACAGCCTTCATCATTCCGATCTCGTACTTGTCCTTTTCAAGGCCGGTAAGGATGAGGCATCTGATGCACAGGGTTGATATAAGCAGAATTGAAACGCTGATAAGCAGAATCACCAATATCAACATTCCGTCCGAAAGGGCGTTCATCATCCTGATAAGAGGATATGTAATGGTAGGGCCGTTTCCCGGAAGTCCCGCCTCTTCATAGGCTGTGGAAAATGCGCTGAAGTCGCTGCCTTTCTTAAGTTTAAACTCAATGAGGTACTCTTCGCTTCCTATGGAGCTTAGCCTGTCGTAGTCCTCTCTGCTTACAAGAAAACGCTTGGAGGAAGCCATCATGGAGTTCATCTGCGAGTCTCGGAGAAATCCTGTGACAGTCAAAGTTTCCGATCCGATATGTAGAAGATCTCCCCGGACTATGCCATACTCCTTTCTGTAGCAGACCGGAACGTAGACCTCGCCCGCGGACGGAACTATCACGTTGTTGTCCATGTCCACCAGATAGTCAAAGTAATCGTTCTGACAGAAAAGACCGTTATCCTGTATATTTCCGTCAAGGGACTTATCCCCTATCTGTATTCGGCTGTTGGGAATGTTTAAAAATCCGCAAATCTGCATCTTGTCCACATCGTTTCTTTGGCACGCAAATTCGGTAATCTTGCTCTCATCGATTTCCCCCGTATGCATCTGGAGAAAGTCCGGCGTCTCCGCTACATCCATCAATCTGTCAATGGCTCCCGACAGATTCACAAAAAGGAGCACCGCGAGTCCCAAAAGAGCCGCATTGACAGTCATGAATATACAGGTGGCAACAGTTGCCAGCTTATTGTTTTTGAAATCATTCAGAATCAGTCTTCGATACATAGTTTCCCTCTTTTTCCAATTCCCTGACGTTTCTCGAAATAAATACCGACAAAGCCGAAAGTGACAGGCAAATTCCGGCAATCATAATAACAAACGCCGAGCCTCTGCCTACACCACGGCCGGTCAGCTTTCCAAGGACATCCGCCGCTGTGCCCGACAGTCCGTACGCAAATACATATCCAAACTGTGATATAAATCCTATCAGCCCCCACACTCTTCCCTGCGCGTCATCCGGTATACTCGTCCGCACCAGATAATCCAGGCAATTGTTGGCAAAAGGAAGTGCCGCAAAAAACAAAAATCCAAAGACGCAGATTACAAAGATGTTTTCCGTAAGTCCAAATCCCAGCATGGCAGCTCCGGCAAAGATTAGTGCCATTCCAAGAGTTCTGACATAATTACCCTTAAGTCCTTCTATTCCAAGTAGCACCCCGCTTACAAGCATTCCGCAGGCGCAGAGCGTCTCCGCAACTCCAAGTGTTGTTGCATCGGCAAAAGAAAGAATAAGCGGCTCCGCAAGAATCTGAAATACTCCCATGAAGAGAGTGATAACAGAGGATATCACCACCAAGGTAATCACGCCCTTTTTGGCGCACAGGATGTGCCAGCCTTCTTTCATGCTCTTTAGCAGAGGTTCCTTCTTTTCAACATTTTGGGCCTCGATTCCACGACGCACCACCGCTGTGCTTGTTACTGTCAGGAAAAATGTGCATATATCAATTATCAGAAGCAGTTTTACGTCGTTTATCGAAAGAAGGAATCCTGCTATGACAGGTGATAAAAGGTATCTGGCACTGCCCGCCAGAGATACAAGACCGCTGGCTCTTGAAAATTCTTCTTTGGTAAGTAAATCTGTAATCGTAGCCCTGAAGGACGGCTCAAGGAGTGCCGAGAAACACGCACTTACAAAAACACCGATACCGATCTGCGTAATGCTTGCATTACCTTTAATCATGCAGATCAGGATATATATCACGCCTAGGGCAGAGCACCCATCCCCTAACATCATCAGAAGGCGTCTGTCATAACGGTCCGCAAGTGCTCCTGCGGGAACCGATAACAGCAACGTCGGAAGAAATCCAAGAAGCGTGATTATGGCCATGCTTGCCGCGCTTCCCGTCTGCCTAAAGATATATACTCCGAGTCCGAAGGCAGTGAGCCCGCCGCCCACCGATGAAATGAGCTCTCCTGCCCACAATAATAAAAACTTTCCAAAATTGCTTTTTCTTTCCATCTTCCCCACTCTTTCTTATGTATGTCATTTCGTGTCTGTCCGGTTGCGTTCACCTTTGTGTTTCACCGACAAGTTGTCGGTTGCGAAGTTTAATATATGGGACTTACTATGCTCGGTAAGTCCCGTATTTCTAAATTGGGTATATCACATGGTAGTGCGCGATTGCTCTAATACACTGATTTCGGTCTTAATTACACTGTCTTTATCCAAAGAACTGCATAAGTGCCGCTGTCAAGCTACCTTCTTTGGCCCCGAGAAGTTTCTCTGCGTTGTATAAGAACGCAATTCCCTTGGACTTTTTCTGCTCCGGGGTCAGGTTCTTGTCATCGTCGAAGACTTCATTGGAATAAATCATAATCATTTCGGATGCTTCCATCGGATACTTGGTATTAAATATGCCTTCCTTATTGCCTTCTGTTATCAGCTCGGCAAAAAGAGGCACCACTCCGCCTATGAGCCTGTCCTGCATCTTCTGATGAAGCAGGGCGTTCTGTGGCCTGTGCATCTGCTCCATCACCACATCTTTGGCATTACCTGTAGTATTAAGGGCTACCATAGCCATGGTAACTCTCTCCAGAACCGGTCGCTTCTTATCCCTTACTATCATCCCGGCTTTCGCAATGCATTCTCCTGTCATCCTGTCTATAATGGCATCAAGTATCTCTTCCTTGGAACGGAAGTGATGATATAACGTACCTCTCGCGATACCGATCCTTGCTATGATATCATTGGTGCTGGCATTGTCATAACCCTTCTCGACAAAAAGCTCTTCAGCCACATCAAGTATTTCGTTTTTTCTATCTTCCGCAGTTTTTACTATTCTCATAATTCTTCTCTAAAGTTGTAATCGGTAACCGACAGCTTGTCGGTCGTTATTGTAATACAGTTTCTCTTTTTTGTAAAGAGCATATCTTTTTTTACATTTATCATTCTCAAAATGAAATGCACTTTATCTAATAAAAAAAACAGGCTCAATTATCCTTAGTTAAGCCTGTTTTACATTTATTATGCGTGTCTTCAAAATGAATTATTTTACAAATTGTTGTCAGCTTTTATGGCTAGTTTTTTTCAAAAAGATACTATCCAATTTTGACGCTAATTTGTCGAATGACTCCTGCTTTTTCTTATCGATTGACTCAGCGTAAATATCCATGGTCGTTTCTATACCAGCATGACTCATAACTGATTGAATATCACTTAAGTGGTATTCATATTTGCTATTTCGTTTTCACTTTATAACGATGTCTCAACGCATTTGTTAATTGCCAATCTGTAAACAAAACCTTTTTATCATTCTGTAGCCTTCCTAAGACAATAGCCGGATCTCTATTAATAGATTCAGCAAATTGCCCTATAGTATACAGATTGAATTTATTACTTGCCACAAATGTGTTATACGCGTCAGGTGGTATCAAAGCGTCTTCTGCATACTTATCAGCCGCATCCTCTGTTCCATTCTTTTCGTCTTCAAAAGTTATTCCATAATCGCCATTCATAATATGGCCAATCTCATGGAACAGAGTAAACCAAAATGTATCCGAATACAATCTTCTATCATTTACCATCAGCAAAAATTTGTTTCCAATTTTTTTCGTTGCTCCATATATTTTTGATCCAGACAAATTAGGTAGTACTACAAGTATCACTCCTGCTTCAAAAAAAGCTTTTCGAATCAAAGGGAAAAACTCTTTATGATTACAAGTCAATGTAAGTGCATACTGAGCAGCAGCCTCGAGTTTGTTCCTGCTAAATTTGGGTGCATCAGCAGCTAAAGCTTCATTAATTGCGATTTGAACCATTGTATTAGCTTTAATAACATTTGCTTCATTTAATCCATCTGCACAGCTCCTAAAGCTAACCGCCATGTCCCGTTTTCTAAATACAGTTAAACTAGCAACCCTCAAAAATTCTCGTACACTTTTTATTTGCTCATCAATTTGTCTAGGTAAGTCAGGTAAACCAAAATTATCTCTAAAATATGCATAATCCAATGACTTAAAGACTCTTTTTTCTTCTTCTAGTATTTCAGAAGAATTAAATTCTGCCACTAAAGAATCATACGTCTGTTGAAGATTCAGCCAATATGAAATACTAGTGCCCAGCATTCTAGATAGTTTCATAGCAATATCTATCGATAAGCTTTGTTCTCCCCTTATCAGACAACTCAAATTTTTAGGTGTTGTATCCAATCTTATTGCAAAATCCTCTTGAGTCAATCCACTATCATCTACTAATTCTTTAATATAATATCCTGGATGGAAAGCCATCTTATCGTTATATTCAACATAATTACTCATAGTGTTTGCTCACCTCCATCACTTCAACTATTCTCACTATTCCGGAAATCTCGTCAATATTGCACGGGTTATACGGCATCTTGTTCTCATCAAGCGGCTGAAGTATTATTCTCCAAGGATCTGCTTTTGTCTTTACATCAATAGCAAATAGACCTTCCATATCTCCATGAAGGTTATGAAACCTAAAGCTCTTTTGAACTATTATATCCCTAAGCGTATCTGCGTTTTGAATTGCATTAATACGTGCCATCAAACTTTTTGTATAGGCTGCATTACCGCCAAAAAGCTTATTTGCTACTTTGACACTTGTACATAGGCTTTTTACTTTTTCGTTACTATACTCAATTTGAAGCACATATCTGCCCTCTGTCATAAAATTACCCGGCGGGTAATTTTATTATAGCATTTTCCCGCCTATTGTCAATTGAATTTTGAAGCCAGTTCTCTACCTCTATGCTCAGCTTCGCACTTTTTTTCGCAGATTGGTGGGTTCTACCAATCTACCCATGTATGTTGGTCGGATACATCTCTCTATGCTAATTGTTGAATCTGACCATAAAAAAGCGCCTAGTTCACAACCACTTTCGCAGTCATAAACCGACGCTCATCATTTCCTGTATTCTTATGCAATCGAAACCGAACAATCAGTGGTAATTTGATAGGCAACAAAAAGACACAAAGTAAGGCAATCGCCATAATGCTTAAGCTCACCCCTATAAACAGCTTCGCTTTATTACCTTTGTTTGGGGTAATATCTGCATTTTCTGCGTTCTGTCTAATAGTATTATCAATATGATTACCTTCACCATTTGCACTAATTTCTTCGATAACTTTAGCGCCGCACTTCGGACAGAACTTTACAGTTTCATTTATTCTCGCTCCACACTGACTACAAAATGCCATAATTTTCCTCCGTTAAAAATAGCTTTCCAGTTGATTTTACTTTCTTTCTATTAACAGCAAACAAACTCTATCCATTCGATTTATCCTACTGCTTTTTGATAGTGGTACGAACACTCTGAACCCGTAACGCAAAAAAGACCACCTTCTCAAAATTTCTTTCAAGAAAGTAGTCTCTTTGGGTTTCAATTCACTTAACTAATTTTACCAGGCTTCAGTCCTTGACACTCTTCATTGTCGGGAACAATAAAACATCGCGAATCGCAGGGCTGTTGGTAAGCAACATTGCGAGACGGTCTAAACCGTAGCCGATACCGCCGGTAGGTGCCATACCGATTTCAAGGGCATTAAGGAAGTCCTCGTCGGTGTGGTTAGCTTCTTCGTCGCCGGCTGCTGCGAGAGCGTCCTGAGCTTTGAAACGTTCACGCTGGTCGATAGGATCGTTAAGCTCGGAGTAAGCGTTACACATTTCCCAACCGTTGATGAAGAGCTCGAAACGCTCTACGTAGTCGGGCTTGTCGGGCTTACGCTTGGTAAGAGGTGAAATCTCTACGGGGTGGTCCATTACGAAGGTAGGCTGAACCATCTTATCCTCGCAGAACTCTTCGAAGAAGAGGTTGAGGATATCACCCTTCTTGTGGTGATCTTCGAATTCAACGTGCTTTTCCTTGGCAATTGCTTTGGCCTCGTCATCAGTCTTAATCTGGTCGAAGTCAACCCCTGCGTATTTCTTAACGGCATCAAGCATAGTGATACGCTCGAAAGGCTTACCGAAGTCAAGCTCAACGTCGCCGTACATGAACTTAGTGGTACCGAGTACTTCACCTGCTACGGTTCTGAACATGTCCTCTGTAAGGTCCATCATGCCGTGGTAATCTGTGTATGCCTGGTAGAGCTCCATAAGAGTGAACTCGGGGTTGTGACGGGTGTCAAGACCCTCGTTACGGAATACTCGACCAATTTCGTATACGCGCTCAAGGCCGCCTACGATAAGTCTCTTTAAGTAAAGCTCAAGAGAGATACGAAGACGTAAGTCCTCATCAAGTGCGTTAAAGTGAGTCTCGAACGGACGGGCTGCAGCACCGCCGGCATTGGATACAAGCATGGGCGTCTCAACTTCCATGAAGCCCTTGGTATCAAGGTAGCGACGAATAGCGCTGATCATCTTGGAACGCTTGATGAAGGTGTCCTTAGACTCTGCGTTCATGATAAGGTCAACGTAACGCTGACGATATCTTGTATCTGTATCGGTAAGTCCGTGAAACTTCTCGGGCAAAATCTGTAAGCTCTTGGAAAGAAGTGTCATGGAATCTGCATGAACAGAAATCTCACCGGTCTTAGTACGAAAAGCAAAACCTGTAATACCATAGATGTCACCGATATCGGACTTCTTAAAGTCTGCGTAAGAATCCTCACCGATAACGTCGCGAGCAACATATACCTGAATGTTACCCTTTAAGTCCTGGATATTGCAAAAAGAAGCCTTACCCATTACGCGCTTAAACATCATACGACCTGCAATAGATACGTTGATAGGTGAAGCGTCCATAATGGCTCTTCTCTCGTTGTAATCGTTATTTAAAACTTCACGGGCAGCCGCCTCATCAAGTCCGTCAACAGAAGGTGTGACTCTGCCTGCAAGAAGCTTCGCTTCATGTTCCTCGTACAGTGACTTGACTTCATCTGTGTGATGTGTCTGATTGTACTTGGTGATCCGGAAGGGGTCCTTGCCTGCTTCCTGAAGTGCGGAGAGTTTCTCGCGTCTTACCTTAAGGAGCTGATTAATGTCCTGTTCGGGTGCTTGATTGTTGTTCTGTTCGTTACCCATGATAAGTCCTTTCAATTTATTATTTTGTACCGGGCACAATGTGCCCTAGATTATACACATAGGGAGGGCTTCAGCCCTCCCTATAAAATCATCGTCTTAAGTTACCGATTATGATCTCTGAATAGAAAGAATCTTGTACTTGATGCTTCCCATCTGAGTCTCAACGGTAACGGTCTCGCCCTTCTTATGTCCGATAAGGGCCTTACCTACGGGAGATTCGTTGGAAATCATTCCCTTTAAGCTGTTAGCCTCGCTGGAGCCGACAATTTTATACTCAACTTCTTCATTGAATTCAATATCAAGAATCTTAACCTTGCAGCCTACGTTAATCTTGGAAGAGTCAACCTCGTCCTCAACTACGACTTCTGCGTTCTTAAGAATCTTCTCAAGCTCTTCGATACGGGCTTCGATGTCGCGCTGCTCGTCCTTGGCTGCATCGTATTCGGCATTCTCGGAAAGGTCGCCGAGTTCTCTTGCCTCTTTTATCTTCTGAGCTACTTCTTTACGTCTGCGAACTTTCAAGTCCTGTAATTCTTCTTCGTACTTGGTAAGTCCTTCGTATGTAAGTATGTTTTTCTTAGCTTCCATTATGAGTTCCTTTCCCCATGCGCAACTTAACGTTACACATCAACTTACGTATTATAATCACAAAACGGCGGCAGTGTCAAGACACTTGCCGCAGTATTGTCATGCTAATTTAAAAGCTACATCTAGTAAAATACGTGATTGCCTATAATATAGCCTTCTCTGTTACCTTTACGTCTGAAGTGAGTCATATCACCGACGTTGGTATATCCGTCAAGAACTTCCTGAGCCGCTTTGTAAGCGTTGTCATTGGCGGAGTTGTTCTCGTATGCTTTCTGGAAGCTTCCTGTCTTAACGGGTGAGAACTGCCCCGATGCAAATATTACATCATAAACGCTGTTCGGATATGCTCCCGAACGAACACGGTTCATAATTACCGAACCTACGGCGAGCTGACCTTCATAGCTCTCGCCTCTTGACTCGCACCAGATAATGGTGGCAAGCATCTTAAGTGTATCGTTGTCTGCCGCAATTGCTTCGTTACGGCGTACGAGTTTCTTTTTCTCTTCTGCTTCTTTACGTCTTCTCTCACGAATGGCTTCGATGGTCTCGCCGTGGTCGATGATGAACTCAACTTCCACGAATTCGGTCTTGATGAATCCGTCAAGCTCGTCGTAAGCTACGCAGACCCAATCTTCTCCGTCTTCGTAGATTACTTCAAATAATGTCTTCTCAGATGCGTATCCGATAATTTCCTTGTCATCCCCGCTTGATGAATATACGGGAGTGCATGCAGCGGTAACTGTTGCTGTCATGGTGCCTACGTCCTTGGCAAGGTCAATGGCATCCTGGTCGAAAAGAAGGTACTTATTATTACACCAGCCTATCAAATCTCCTGACTCTATAAGGCTCCAGGTCTCGCCTCTTTCAAGGACTATACCTCCGCAGTCACGATAAATCTTGCCGACAATCTCTGCATCCGGGTCGCCTTCGCTTCTTACGTTAAGAGTAGAAGTAAGGGCTACCATTACGAGATCTTCCGACTCGATTTCCTCGGAAGCTTTAAGCTTGACTCCGAGTCCGCTCGTAGCTGCGTTATTGTAAGCATCTGCGCTGAGCACGAGTGATGCTCCGACGTTCTCACTTGCCAGAAATTCACTGGCCGTATCCGCGTAAGAATGTGCGGTTACAAAGAACGGGAGAATCAGAAGTGCAAGTCCGATGCTGAGTCGCTTCGCTATTGACTTAATTCTAACTTTCTTTACCAATGTTCCTATCTCTCTGTCTCTTTGCTTCATAGGTCAAAATTGCGGCCGATATGCCTGCATTAAGAGATTCAAGCCTGCCTTCCATGGGAATCCTTATGTAAGTGTCCGCCATGGCTGCCATCTTATCGCTTAACCCGTTTCCTTCGTTACCGATAAAGAAAGCGGTAGGCTTAGCATAATTGTAGTCGTAGCAGGACTTCTCGCCTTTAAGGTGAGCCGCATAGCATTCCACACCGGAAGCCTTCAGCTCTTCCACAGAAGCTTGTAAATCGTCGCAATACACAAAAGGCACTCTGAAAATGGAGCCCATTGTGGACCTAACGGTTTTCGGGTTATAGATATCTACTGTGTCTGAGCTCATAAGTACACCCGCAACGCCTGCGCCTTCCGCAGTACGCATAATGGTGCCGAGGTTACCCGGATCCTGAATGGTCTCAAGCACCAGAAAGCAGGGCGCGTTACCCTTGTTTAAAAGGTCTTTAAGCTCATAGTGTTCACGTCTGACTACGGCAAGCACTCCTTGCGGAGCTAACGTGTCTGTCATTTTTTTGAACACATCATCTTTTACCACTTCTGAGGGTAGTTTGTCAAGTTTGCCCCTCGGTCCCTTATAGGATTCGGCCACAAACACCTCTAAAATGCGGCTTTCGGGCACCTCCTCAAAAAGTTTGATGCCTTCGATAACGAAGGCATCCTGTTCGCGTCTTGCTTTGGCTTTTTCTAAGAGAGATATTACGTTTTTAATACGTTTATTGTCTGAAGATGTAATCATTTTTTCTTGATATCTGTGTTTTCGTTTCTTGATAACAGCTTGCTGATTTCAAACTGGTAAGGGTCGATGGTCTTCTCCATTGCGAGAGCCTCGTCGATGTCCGTGTCGATGAACTGTCCGCCCTTGTAGCAGACACAACGGTTGCTCTTACCCTCTGCAAGAATATCTGCCGCATATGCGCCCATAATGGATGCATAGTAACGGTCCTTACATGTGGGACTTCCGCCACGCTGCATGTATCCGAGGATGGTAGCTCTGGTCTCGATACCGGTAGCCGCCTCAATACGTCTTGCCATGGAAGTGGAGTGACCGATACCTTCGGCATTGATAATCAGGTGATGGGTCTTACCGATCTTTCTGTTATCGATAATATTGTTAACGATCATCTGCTCGTTGTAATCGTAAGTCTCGGGAATAAGAATATCCTCGGCACCGCTCGCAACACCGCACCACAAAGCGATATAGCCCGCATTACGGCCCATAACTTCAATAATGGAGCAACGCTCATGCGAAGAAGAAGTATCTCTTACCTTATCGATAGCTTCCATCGCTGTATTGACAGCGGTATCAAAACCGATTGTGTAGTCTGTGCAGGCAATATCAAGGTCAATAGTACCGGGAACGCCGATAGTATTGATTCCGTGAGCGGCAAGTGCCTGCGCGCCTCTGTAGGAACCGTCTCCGCCGATTACCACGAGTCCGTCGATTCCGTGCTTCTTACAGATTTTGGCAGCTTCCGCCTGAACAGCTTCTTCTTTGAACTCAAGACATCTTGCGGTTCCGAGAACCGTACCGCCCCTCTGAATAGTGTCGGAAACGGACTTCGCATCCATGTCCACGATTTCTTCGTTAAGAAGGCCCATGTAGCCTTTCTTGATACCTTTAACGTTAAGGCCGTTATTTAAGGACTTTCTGACTACGGCTCTTATTGCCGCGTTCATACCGGGGGCATCGCCACCGCTTGTAAGCACGCCTATTGTCTTAATGTGTGCAGCCATATTTAATCTCCTTTATATGTGTGTAACACCGCAAAAGAAAGTGTATCGCACCATTTAATTCGTAACTCTTATATTGTCGGAACCGAAAGCATCGCTGAGTGCCTCCGTAAGTCCCGCCGTAATCGAAACTCCGTACTGAACTCCGAGATCCTTGCGCTTGTTCTCCGCCGCCACATATACCATAACGTGGTCACGACCCTCGGAAGTATCGATGATTCCGACTAACTTCTGCCAGCCTTCCTCAAAAGCCTTCATGTCAGGAAACTGCACCCAGAGCTTCTTGGGAATATCGTCGAAACTCTTTACGCGCTCGCAGATGAGCTTGGCGTCCTTGTCTTCCTCGACGCTTGCGCGGCCTTCGATGAAAATCTTCTCGTCTTCCTTGAGAAGCGAAGCGTATTTCTCGTAGTCCTTGGGGAACACGATGACTTCCACGGAACCGAGCAGATCTTCAAGATTAATGAAGGCCATCATCTTGTTGGTCTTCGTATACTTAATGGTCTTGCCGGTCACCATACCGCCTATGGTTACGCGTTCTCCATCATTTATTTTAACCGTATCCGTCTCGGGGTCAAGAGCAAAATCTGCTGCCGTGGCGGAAGTATTCTTTAGTAATACGTTTCTGAAGTCTTCGAGGGGGTGTCCGGAAACGTAAATTCCGAGAACTTCCTTCTCGAACTGTAACATCACTTCTTTGGAGTACTCGCCTACATCGGGGAGGCTTTCCTTGAAGTCTTCTTTGGCCTCGGGGGAGGCGAAGTCGAACAGACTTATCTGGCCGGATATTACATTCTTCTTATCGGCGTTGGCAGAGTCCATGATGCGCACGTAAGCGCTCATATACTGCTTTCTCGTGCCGCCGAGGGAGTCAAAAGCACCTGCCTTGATAAAGTTCTCGACAGCGCGCTTGTTAAGGTCGCGGGAAGTCATGCGATTGATGAAATCCGTAAGGCTCTTGTAGGGGCCGCCGACTTTTCGCTCTTCCACAAGCCCTTCAATGACGGGGCGTCCGACGTTCTTAATCGCGGTAAGAGCGTATCCAATCTTACCGTCCACTACTGAAAATGATACATCACCGCTATTAACGTCCGGTGCAACAATTCCGATGCCCATGGAGCGGCATACGTTGATGTATTCGGATACCTTGCCGGCGTTTTCAATAAAGCTCGTCATAAGAGCCGCCATGAACTCTACGGGGTAGTAATGCTTAAGGTATGCGGTCTGGTAGGATACGACAGCGTAGCAGGCTGCGTGGGACTTGTTAAAAGCATACTTCGCAAAGTCCATCATATCGTCGTAAATACCGCTGGCCGCGTCCTCAGAAATGCCCTTGGAAATACAGCCGGGAACGCCTTCTTCTTCATTACCGTAGATGAAGTTGTTGCGCTCGACTTCCATGACGTGCTGTTTCTTTTTACTCATGGCACGGCGTACCAAGTCGCTTCGGCCCATGGTGTATCCGCCGAGGTCACGCACTATCTGCATAACCTGCTCCTGGTAGACGATACAGCCGTAGGTAGCCTCGAGAATAGGCTTTAGCTCAGGGGTTCTGTAGGTGATGTTGTCCTGATTGAGCTTACCTGCGATGTACTTGGGAATAAAGTCCATGGGGCCGGGACGGTAAAGCGCGATTCCCGCGGTAATATCTTCAAGTGACTGAGGCTTCAGTTCCTTCATGAAGCTCTTCATACCCGCACTTTCAAGCTGGAATATGCCTTCGGTGTGGCCCGAGCCCATAAGGTCCAGTACACCCTTGTCGTTGTAATCTATGTTGTCTATATCAATCTTGACACCTTGAGCCTCTTCTGCAAGTCGCACGGCATCGCGAATAACCGTGAGTGTACGAAGTCCCAGGAAGTCCATCTTAAGAAGACCAAGCTCCTCAAGAGTGGTCATAATATACTGTGTGGTAATGGAACCGTCGGCGCCGCGCTGCAGGGGCACGAATTCATCGGCTGCTTTGGGGCATATCAAAACGCCCGCAGCATGCATGGAAGTATGCCTCGGAAGACCCTCAAGACGACGGCTCATATCGATAAGATAATGCACTTCGTCATCCGTGTCATAAAGGTTCTTAAGTTCCGGATTCATGGTAAGCGCCTTATCAAGCGTAATATTTAATTCATTGGGAATAAGCTTGGCAATCTGGTCGCCCCTTGAGTAAGGAAGGTCCATAACGCGCGCCACATCCCTGATAACACCCTTGGCCGCAAGCGTACCGAAAGTAACAATCTGCACTACTTTCTCGGGGCCATACTTGCGACGTACATACTCTATAACTTCCTGACGTCTCTCGTAGCAGAAGTCAATATCGATATCGGGCATGGACACTCGCTCGGGGTTAAGAAATCGCTCAAAAAGAAGGTTATATCTGATAGGGTCGATGTTGGTAATCTTAAGGCAGTACGAAACGATGGAACCTGCCGCGGAGCCTCGACCGGGACCCACCATGATACCGTTTTCCTTCGCATAATTGATGAAGTCCCAGACTATCAGGAAATAGTCGACGTAGCCCATCTTATTGATGACGGAAAGCTCGTAATCCAGACGTTCTCTGAGCTCCTCGTAATTGTCGGGATAGCGCTCGCGGAGACCGTCATCGCAGAGCTTATTAAGGTAAGTCCAGGAATCGTAACCCTCAGGCACCTCGAAATGAGGGAGCTTCGTCACGCCGAATTCAATCTCCACATTGCATCTGTCCGCGATTTTCTGCGTATTCTCAATCGCTTCCTGCGCATACGGAAAAAGAAGGCGCATCTCCTCCTCACTCTTAACGTAATATTGTCCGCCTGCATACACCAGACGGTCCTCGTCCTTCATTGTCTTGCCGGTCTGGATACAAAGAAGCAACTCGTGAGGCTCGGCGTCCGCAGCATAAGTGTAGTGAACGTCATTGGTGGCCACAAGCGGTATGTTCATTTCCTGGCTGATGGTAAGAAGTGCAGAGTTAACGGTCCTCTGCTCAGGCAGTCCATGGTCTTGAAGTTCGAGGAAATAATTGCCCTCGCCGAAGCAGTCAAGGTACTTCTGAGCGCAGGCTCTCGCCTCAGTCATCATACCTTTAAGTATGTATCTCGGAAGCTCGCCCGCGATACAGGCAGAAAGGGCGATAATGCCCTCATGATACTTATTGAGAATCTCGAAATCCACTCTGGGCCTGTAATAATAGCCCTCGGTGAATCCGATGCTGACAATCTTACAAAGGTTAGCGTAACCTACATTATTCTCGGCAAGCAGTACAAGGTGATGATAGCGTTCCTCACCGCCCCCGATTTCTTTGTCAAAACGGGAGTTGGGGGCAACGTACACCTCGCAGCCCAGAATCGGCTTAATGCCTTCTTCTCTGGCCGCCTTGTAGTAATCTATGCAACCGTACATAACGCCGTGATCGGTGATGGCTCCGGCGGTCATGCCCAGTTCCTTGAGGCGTTTCACGTATTCTTTTATCTTATTGGAACCGTCCAGAAGCGAAAATTCCGTGTGGACGTGAAGATGTACAAAAGACATGTGCTAAAGAAGCCCTCCCCGCTATTCTTAAGGGTAATTATATCACACAACCGGTCCCGTTGAATACAAAAAGGGCCGTGAAATTCACGGCCCTCATTGGCAAATTCTTATAAATATTTCTTAAGTGCTGCTGCTTTATCGGTCTTCTCCCACGGTACATCGATGTCGGTGCGTCCGAAGTGACCGTAAGCTGCGGTCTGCTTGTAGATGGGGCGACGAAGGTCGAGCATCTTGATGATTCCTGCAGGACGAAGGTCGAAGTTCTCTCTTACAATCTTGGTAAGCTCAGCATCGGAAAGCTTGCCGGTTCCGAAGGTGTCTACCTGAACGGAAGTGGGCTCTGCTACGCCGATAGCGTAAGAAAGCTGAATCTCGCACTTGTCTGCAAGGCCTGCAGCTACAACGTTCTTGGCAACGTATCTTGCTGCGTAAGCTGCGGAACGGTCTACCTTGGTGCAGTCCTTACCGGAGAAAGCACCACCGCCGTGACGAGCATATCCGCCGTAGGTGTCTACGATAATCTTACGGCCTGTAAGACCTGCGTCACCGTGAGGTCCGCCGATTACGAAACGGCCGGTAGGGTTAATAAAGAACTTGGTATTTGCATCAACCATATCCTTGGGAAGGATGGGGTCGAATACGTATTTCTTGATGTCCTTGTGAATCTGTTCCTGTGATACCTCGGGATCGTGCTGAGTAGAGCATACAACAGCCTCGAGTCTTACAGGCTTGCCGTTCTCATCATACTCAACGGATACCTGGGTCTTACCGTCGGGTCTTAAATACTTAAGAGTGCCGTCTTTTCTAACCTTGGTAAGCTGAAGTGCAAGCTTGTGTGCAAGGGAAATGGGGTAAGGCATAAGCTCGGGTGTTTCGTTGGTAGCGTAACCAAACATCATACCCTGGTCGCCTGCGCCTGTGTCGAGGTCGTCTTTGAGAGCGCCTTCTTTGGCCTCAAGTGCCTTGTCTACGCCCATAGCGATATCGCCGGACTGTTCGTCAATAGCTACAAGTACTGCACATGTGTTGCCGTCGAAACCGTATTCGGACTTGTCGTATCCGATTTCTTTGACTGTGTTACGTACGATGGACTGAATGTCTACGTATGCGTTAGTGGTAATCTCACCTGTTACAAGTACGAAACCTGTGCAGGCTGCTGTTTCACATGCTACACGGCTCATGGGATCTTCTGCCATGCATGCGTCGAGAATCGCGTCGGAGATGGCATCGCAGACCTTGTCGGGATGTCCTTCGGTAACGGATTCAGAGGTAAAAAGTCTTTTTTCCATTTTCTGTCCTTTCTGTGATAAGGATTGAAATTAGGTAAATAAAAATCCGCTTATCATTATATAATAAGCGGATTAAAATATAGGCACTATTTCAATCCTCTTATTGTTCGAATCGGGCACTATTGCCCTGCTCGCTCAGGTAGGCACCTTCCATATGGGGGTTGCCGTGGCTTCATCGGTCCTATGTACCTCCACCACTCTGAATAAGAGTCAAGTAAAGTCTACTTCCTCCGTATAGTATTGTCAAGATTTATTGATAATTCTTGGGAAACAATTTATAATTAGTATAATAAAGAAGAGTAGATTATCTAAGAAGGAATAATACTATGAAGAGGCTCAGTACTACAGACCTTACTCCCGGTATGGTTACAGCGGAGGACGTATACACTTATACTAACCAGCTCATCATACCCAAAGGCACGATTCTTACTGATAAGGCCATTACAAAGCTTGAGTTTTACTCAATCATCAACGTAAGAGTTGAAGACGAAATTTCCAAGGTTTACCTTGCCAATCCCGAAATGCCCGAGGACGTTTCTTATTCCGAGAAGATTAAGAACAGCCCCGAGTTTAAGGAATTTAAGAAACGTTTCGACGAAGAGGTTCCGAAGTTCCAGAACCTTCTTAATTCGGTTGCGCTCAATACCCGTTCTTTGAACTTAGATGAGGTATTCGGCTTCACCATGAATCTTCTTAAGTCCGAAAGCGGATACTTAAGCGTATTCGACATGCTTCACAACATGCGTCAGTACGATGACATGACTTACGTTCATTCCATCAACGTAGCTCTTATGTGCAACGTATTCGCGCGCTGGCTCCGTATGACCGAGGAAGAGACCAGACTCGCCACTCTGTGCGGACTGCTCCACGATATCGGCAAGGTCTCCGTACCCGAAGAAATCATCAAGAAGCCCGGCAAGCTCACCGAAGGTGAGTACACCATCGTTAAGAAGCATACCCTCGAAGGCTACAACGCCCTTAAGGCCCAGAACGTTCCCGAGACCATCATGAACTCCGCTCTCATGCACCACGAGCGTTGCGACGGAAGCGGCTATCCTTTCGGTCTTAAGAACGCCAAGATTGATACCTTTGCTAAGATGGTTGCCATCGTAGACGTATACGATGCCATGACAAGCTCACGTATCTACCGTGGTCCCATGTGTCCTTTCAAGGTAGTTGATATCTTCGAGAACGAAGGTCTGCAGAAATACGATACGCGCTTCATCATGACCTTCCTTGAAAACATCGTTAACACTTACATGCTTAACCGCGTTAAGCTCAACGACGGACGCGTCGGCGACGTGGTATTTATTAACCGCTCGAGCCTTGCGAACCCCACCATCAAGTGCGGCAACGAGTTCATCGATCTTTCCGCCGAGCCCGACCTGCACATCGAAGCAATTATATAAGATATTCCTGATAGCAAAAGAAAAACCCTTCGGTACATCACCGAAGGGTTTATTTTTAGCTCACTCTTAATTTAAATCTCTGAATGTCCTTATCTGTCTCGACAAGTTCAATCTGAGCACCGAGGCTTCTTAACTTCTCGGGAAAGTCTTCATATCCTCTCTCTACGTAATGAATATCGCTTATAAGGGTAACGCCCTCAGCGCTTAAGCCCGCAACTACAAGTGCCGCACCGGCTCTTAAGTCGGGAGCAGTTACATTACCGCCGCTGTAACGCTGTACGCCTTCAATAATGGCGGTATTACCTTCGGCACGCATATTGGCACCGAGTCTTACAAGCTCATCCACATATTTAAGTCTGTTCTCAAAAATTGTCTCGGTAATGATGCTGGTGCCCTCGGCAAGTCCGAGTACCACAGCTATCTGAGGCTGCATATCTGTCGGGAATCCGGGATAAGGAGCCGTCTTAACCTGAGTGTGGAAGAAAGGCTTGCTCGATACGACACGAATAGAATCGTCGAACTCTTCTATCTCGCAACCGATTTCAAGGAGCTTGGAAGTGATGGACTCCAAGTGCTTGGGAATAACGTTCTTGATAAGTACGTCGCCCTTGGTAGCGGCTGCTGCCATCATGAAAGTTCCTGCCTCGATCTGGTCGGGAATGATGGAATAGTGAGTCGCATGAAGTCTCTCAACGCCCTTGATACGGATAACGTCGGTACCTGCGCCCTTAATGGATGCGCCCATGCTGTTTAAGAAGTTCGCAACGTCTACGACGTGGGGCTCCTTGGCAGCGTTTTCGATATATGTCTGGCCTTCCGCCATTACAGCGGCAAGCATGATGTTAATGGTAGCGCCTACGGAAACACCATCCATGAAGATGTGGCTTCCTGTAAGTTTCTCGGAATCACATACCATGCAGGCGTGATCGATCTCAGCTGTAGCGCCGAGAGCTCTGAAGCCCTTCATGTGAAGGTCGACAGGTCTTGAACCTATGCTGCATCCTCCGGGGAGAATGACCTCTGCCTTTCCGTATTTACCGAGTAAAGCGCCTACAAAGTAGTAGGAACCGCGAATTTTATTTAAAGCATCGTCAAGTAACGATGTAGTGTGAACAGTGGAACCGTTTATCCGAACCGTGTGTCGATTAACCTTGTCAACTCTGGCGCCCAAAGTCTTAAGTGCACCGAGCATGACATCAATGTCGGATAAATCGGGGACGTTTTCAATTTCGACCGTCTCATCGGCCATAAGTGCTGCGGCAAGTATTCCCAACGCCGCGTTCTTGGCACCGCCGATTTCAACCTCGCCTACGAGAGGTGCTCCGCCCTTAACTGCGTATTGTCTCATAATCTTCTTCCATCCCGATTGATTGGATTTCTTATCTAACTTATTTTTTATAACACAAAGAATTTAGATTGTCAAAATTCTTAAGATTGCAACAGTTCCTAGTACGAAATGTACTTAAGCGGGTCAACCGCCTTGCCACCGATACGCATCTCGAAATGCAAGTGAGGCCCGGTGGAAACGCCCGTGTTACCGGAAAGCGCAATCTTCTCGCCCTGTGATACATTCTGACCTGCAGATACCAACACCTTACTCAAGTGAGCGTATCTGGTCTGTCTTCCGTCCGGATGCTCGATGAAGATACAGTTACCGTATGAAGCCTTCCATCCTGCAAAGGATACACGTCCGCCACAGGAAGCAACAACAGAAGTACCGATAGGAGTAGCCCAGTCAACCGCACCGTGGTAAGATGTCATACCGCGGATAGTCGCCGTACGTGTACCGAATGTACTGGTGAGACGTCCACCGCTTATAGGCTTAATATATGTGGGAGGAATCTTGGTACCCTTCTCAACAATCTTCGGAACCGCCTCGGCCACGATTTCTTCCATGACGACTTCGGAGCTTACCATCTTGCTGTCAAGGTATGTAACCTTCTCAACCGCTTTGTGGTAACCCGAAGAAGGGTCCTGAAGAGTAACCTCGGTAGTCGTATACCAGTTGTCGTTATATTTGTAAATAACATCCGCTTCGTAAGTTCCCTCATAGTACACAAGCTCTTCTCTTGCGATGGAAAGCTCGGGCTTGGGAACGGTTACTGTAATTTCGTCACCTACACGGATACGCGAATTGGCATTGGCAATGTTCTCGTTAAGTTCAACAATATCATCAACTGTAGTATTATACATCTGAGCGATAACGGAAAGGGTATCACCGGACTTAACTTCATGAATAGTCTTCTGCTGCTTGTCCTTGGTAACCTCGTCGATAGCCGCGCTGAGCGGTACAACTTCCCTCGAAGACAGATACGACTCCACCACTTCCACGTTATTGGCAAAAGAAACATTTGTGATGCCGTAATCGTAATCGTCAAAAGAAGGTAATGACGCAGGTGTTGCCTCAGCTATTATTTTGTCAAAATCATAGTAAAAACCGTCATTGCTTAAGTAGTCGGTTACACTTGTACTTTCCTTGGCGGTCTCGTCACCATGCTTGGTAATCTGGGGGATGAGTACGGGAAGCTTTCTGTCGGTGTCTGCGATAAGGTCTACCGTGAACTTACCCGGATCTGCATAACGATTGATAGATGCCTCAAGAAGTTCTTCAACTTCCTCGGCTGTAGAAACGTTAACGGTATAGTCGTCAATCTTGACGGTATAGGAATGCTGCATCGTCTCTCTGAGGGATGCCTCGTAAACTTCTTCAATCTTCTTGATAAGTTCGTCCTTATCATCGGTCCTGCCGTAAAGGACTTCGGAGCCTACAACTCGTGCCTCCGCTTCAATCAAAATAACGCCCTCGGCGTCACCCACAACGGCACGGCGGGCGGTATTAAGAAGCTCGTCTGCTGTCTTCTCGCTGTCAACGGTACCGATTTCGGTGTCGTTAACATAGAGAGTAAAGATATTGTTACCTTCACTCTTAACAGGTTCAATCGAGGGTATAAAAAGAGCGCTTAAGGCTATAGCAATAAACCCTACGCGCAACGCTGCCACTTTACAATTTTTATGATATCTGGATAATAAAACCATCTTCCCAAACCCTGTATATATAAATACCGAAGCAAATCTCTACGGATATAATCATTAATTTCTTTCTGCTATTCTACCAAGATTTTGACTTATTGTAAAGTGCACCGGATTATGGTACAGTAATATCAGTACGTATGTTCGAGGATTCTTATGGGCCCGATTTTCTTTCACATTGACGTCAATTCAGCCTTTTTAAGCTGGACAGCGGTGGACAAACTCAATAACGGAGCTACTGTTGATTTAAGAGAAGTTCCCTCGATTATAGGCGGTGACCGCGAGACCCGTCACGGCATCGTCACGGCCAAATCTATCCCTGCCAAGAGGCTTGGAATCGAGACCGCCGAGCCCGTCGCCTCCGCTCTTAAGAAGTGCCCCAATCTCATTATCGAATCTCCGAATTTTAAGCTTTACTCGCGCATGAGCCATCTCTTTAAAGACTACCTTTATTCTTTGACCGACGATGTGGAGCCTGCGAGTATCGATGAATGTTACCTATACTATACTCCGATTGCGCATCGCTACGAATCGCCCGAGGCCTGTGCGGCCATGATAAGGCACGATATTTATACGCGTTTCGGTTTTACTGTTAATGTAGGGATTTCAGACAGAAAGGTTCTTGCCAAGATGGCTTCGGACTTTTCCAAGCCCGATAAGACTCATACGCTATATTCATATGAGATTAAGCAAAAACTGTGGCCGTTGCCGGTCCGTGACTTATTCTTATGCGGTAAATCTGCCGCTGCCACTCTTAATAAGCTCGGTATATTTACAATCGGCGAGCTTGCCCGCACGGACAAGGACATTCTGGTATCGCATCTTAAGAGCCACGGAATCACGCTTTGGGAGTTTGCCAACGGCATCGATGATTCGAAGGTAGAGACCGAAGTTCAGGAAGCCAAAGGTATAGGCAATTCCACTACCGTTGCCCGCGATGTAACCGACCGGTCGGTGGCTTCCGATGTCATATATTCTTTGTGCGAGTCCGTATCCAAGCGTCTCCACGACTCCGGTGTTCTGGCGACTCAGGTCACTGTAGAGATTAAATACTCAGACTTTAAGACCTTCTCTCACCAGTGCGGAACCGACTCACCTATCGAGACCGCAGTCGCTCTGCACAGGGTTTCCATGACGCTTTTCGACAGGCTCTGGAACGGTGAGCCTATAAGACTTCTCGGCGTCCGGGCCGGTAAGCTTGTTAAGCCCGACGAGCCGTATCAGTTGAGTCTGTTTTCGGAAGGATACTTATCGGACAGTTCAACTTCTCAAGTCGGCACCTCGGATTCAACGTCAGCCCCCGCCGTAGACACAGAGAAGAACAGAAAGCTCGAGGCGGCACTTCGCTCCATCCGCGACCGCTTCGGCGACAATTCCGTTACAAAAGGAAAACCGAACCGCTAAATTAACGGTCCGGTTTCTTTTTCTGTACTGAGTATCCGAATTTGCCTATGTTCTCACCGAGCGTATAGTACTTGCCGTGAGAATAAGTGATGGGGTCTGAGTCCTCAAATGTGAACTTGCCCTTTTCATCCATGTATTTGTCATCCGCGTGAACCGCTACCACTTCGCCGTAGAAGATGGTGTGACTGCCAAGGTCCTCGTACTTGGTGACCTTGCACTCGATGTTCACGGGGCTTTCTTCAATCATATCCGCCTTAATGGCACTGCAGGGGATGGGGGTGAGGCCCGTATCCTTCCATTTGTCGGTATCGCGACCGCTCTTCACACCGCAGTAATCGGTGGCGAAGGCCAGCTCTCTTGTGGTGAGGTTAATGCAGAACTCTTTGTTCTTAACCAAAAGCGGATAGGAATATCGTTCCTTTCTCACCGAAATCGATACCATCGCAGGATCCGAATTAATGGTGCCCGCCCAAGCGAGCGTTATAATATTGGACTTGCCGTTATCGTCTGCCACGGTAACCATTACCACCGGCAGGGGATAGAGCATATTGCCCGGTTTAAAATCTACTTTGCCCATTCTCTATTTCCACCTTTAGAATCCGAAGTGGCTTATAAGTATGAAGAGTGCCACAGCAACGCCTACCATTGAAATACCGCTGAATACAAGCGCAACAATGGCGCAGGGCTTAATCCCGCGAATCTTCTTCTCGATGTGAAGGTGCTGAATTGCGATGGCTTCGGACTGCTGCTTAAGCTCCTCGATAACTGCTGCCTGCACGTTTCTGTATACGCGCACATTCTCCATATGAGCTTCCTCGCCGGATGCCTTGAAAGAACTCTCAACCGTAGCCTTAAGTGCTTCAAGCTCAGCCGCAATCTTGGTAAGTTCTTCGGAGCCTTCGGAACCGCCTGTGGCTCTGAATTCCTCTATCTTCTCGATGGCGCTTGCAACAAGCTGAGTGGTGGCTTCATTGGTCTCTACTGCCTTGAAGCTTAATCTTCTCATATCGCTTACTGCCTTCTCAAGCTCATTAGCCTTTTCTCTTGCTTTCTCTAATTCCTTGGCTTCCGCTTCGGAATTGGCCTTGATGGCATCGCCCGCACCGAATTTGCTCGTTATCTTGTCAAAAAAACTGTCCATACTCTCTCCTTACCCCACTATCTGTCTGTACCGTTACGATCGAGGTTCTGTACCTCTTCATTTAACAATAACATATGATCGTCCAGTTTGGAAACCATATATGCACATTCCACGAGTTCGTCCTGAATGTTCTTCGGAACATCGGCGCCCTCAAATTTATAATTAATCTTATGCTCAAGGCTGGCCCAGAAATCCTGCGCAACCGTACGAATCTGAATCTCAACCTTCGTATCCACAATTCTGTCCGACAGATACACCGGCACCGTCACAAGCATATGATAGCTCATGTAACCGCTGGGCTTGGGATTCTTGATATAGTCTCTGACCTCGATTACCCTGATATCCGACTGATTGGAAATCATATCCGCAATACGGTAGATATCGTTGGTAAAAGAACAAATAACTCTGATACCCGCAATATCGTTAACGTACGCCACCATATTGTCGATGGTGGATTCCTGTCCGTATTTTCTAAGTTTCTTGACTATGCTCTCGGGAGTCTTGAGTCTTGACTTGATATGCTCGATGGGATTGTACTGATGTACATGCTGAAACTCATCATTAAGAATCTCAAGCTTGGTATTAATCTGTTTAAGTGCAGACGAATAAAGAAGGGTGACTTCGTTCCATGTCTGCACTTCGCTGTTTCGCTCTTCTTTGGTAGTAACTTCCATATTTTCCCTTTTTTAACAAATTTTAGGTGTGGCGCTTCATCGCTCCACACCAATTGTTATTATAGCATAATTCGGTTAACGTTTAATTGTTTTTGCGCAAAAAGTTATTAATAATCCGTGAAACCTATGGTAAAATATTGCGAAAGAAACTTCTCAGCGAAAGGAAAACCTGTGGGTTATGCGTATCTGGGTGAAGATATTTGAAAACAATCATATGATTAAAGACTTAACCATCGAAGACTACTCTTCCGACACCCGCACCCACAAGGTATATAACGCCCTCGAGAAGGCCTGCGTCGAGTTCGACCTTCAGAAACCCATCTGGCTTGAGTCTACCATTGCGGATTTCAAGAGAACCGGCAAGACCCGATTCACAAGAGATTGCTTTATAGAAGATATTTCTTTTGACTATCTGGAGTTTCACGTAATTGAAGAAGATTATTGAGCAAAAGAAAACCCGTGACGTCCTTCATGGCGTCACGGGCTTTTTGCATTAGTCGTCGTATCCGTTTGGATTGTTTTTCTGCCAGTTCCAGGAATCGGCACACATTTCTTTGATGCCGTTCTCTGCCTCCCAGCCAAGCTCCTTGCGGGCAAGGTCCGGTGAAGCGTAGTTAATGGCAATGTCGCCTGCACGACGGGGTCCGATTTCGTAAGGAATCTTAACGCCCGTAGCGGCTTCGAAATTCTTAACGATATCAAGCACGCTGTAGCCTGTGCCGGTACCGAGGTTGTAAATTTTGAGGCCTGCATTCTCCTCAATCTTCTTAAGTGCCTTAACGTGACCCTTAGCAAGGTCCACAACATGGATGTAGTCGCGTACGCCGGTTCCGTCGGGAGTATCGTAGTCGTTACCGAATACTGTAAGGTGATCGCGCTTGCCGACAGCCACCTGAGTGATGTAAGGCATCAGGTTGTTGGGGATACCGTTGGGGTTCTCACCGATAAGACCCGACTTGTGAGCGCCGATAGGGTTAAAGTATCTAAGCAAAATTACATTCCACTCATTGTCGGCCTTCTGAATATCCGAAAGAATCTGCTCAAGCATGGACTTGGTCCAACCATAAGGATTAGTGCAGACACCCTTGGGACACTCTTCGGTAATCGGAACAAAAGCAGGGTCGCCGTATACGGTCGAGGAGGAAGAAAAGATAATGTTCTTAACTCCGTGCTTTCTCATAACGTCCACAAGAGTAAGGGTTCCCGCAATATTGTTCTCGTAGTATTCCCAAGGCTTCGCAACAGATTCGCCTACTGCCTTAAGTCCTGCGAAGTGAATGCAGGCGTCAACTTTTTCTTTGGCCAGGATTTCATCAAGCTTCTCTCTGTCCAAAATGTCGCACTTGTAAAAAGAAACCTTCTTGCCTGTAATCTGAGCCACTCTGTCAAGCGACTTCTCGGAAGAGTTACTGAGGTTATCTACAACAACCACATCATAACCCGCGTTCTGCAGTTCAACTACCGTATGAGAGCCAATATATCCGGCTCCGCCCGTGACAAGTATTTTCATCTAAAAATCTCCTTTATATCATTCCGGTTCGCACACGACTCTATTGTCCTATGCGGTGTTACCCGATTTTAAGCGTCTCGCCCGCCTTAACCATATAAGGCTTGTTATCGTAAGTAAACCAGATATCGATTGCCGTAGGGTTCTCGACCATGGTAACGTCAGCGGTGAATCTAAGCTGCTTGCAGCACTCAAGATAATTGTAAATCTCGATGTTGGTGGCATACCAGATATCGTCGTGGCCGCCCATAAGCTCGCCGAATTTCTCGATTCTGTCCCAGTTGTTATTGGCTTCAAACTCATAAGCGTGGCCCCAGAGATAGAATATCTGAGGATAGCCCCAGTCACCGTTCATGGACAGGAACTTATCGCAAAGATTGAAAAGCTCGGGATCGTCGTGGTGACATGTAGGATCGAGTCTTAACCAGTCTTCCGGAGGATTGAACCAGTGCGTGGAACGAACCGTACGCGCGTACACGATTCCGCACTGCTTTAAAATATCCACAACGGTGTCGTTAAAGCATCCGAAGGGATAAGCGTGTCCTCTTACGACACAGCCGAACTGCTCCTCAAGGGTTCTTCTGTCTTCCATGATTTCCTTAGTCGCAACGTGGGGCGGGATGCGGTTAAGGAAAGGATGTGTATAGCCGTGAGTCGCAACCTCCATACCGTTCTGAATATAGAGCTTGTCAATCTCAGACTTGGGCATTCTTCTGTGAATGGTGCCCTCGGGATAAACCGTTCCCTCTGCCGCGTAAATTCCGCTGTTAAGGTTAAATGTGCCCTTAAGGCCGTATTTAACCATTATTTCTATTAATTTCTTATCCTGCTCGACGCCGTCGTCGTAGCTTAAGGTGAGTGCCTTGTGAAGGCCTCCCGGATAACACATGCATAATTCTGCCATATAATACCTCCCAATAAACTGTATATAATTTTAAAATTCTATTAATCTTGCCGCCTAGAACATTTCTTTTAAATTAAGCGACGCCTGATAAAGTTCTTTCTTGGACGCAGGAATCTTGCCTGTGGGACTCACGGTCTTATCCGTCGAAAGAAGACTTATGGCCTCCTTAAGCGTACATCCGCGCTTCACACACACATCCGTAAGCATCGCCTCCAGAGAAAGCACATTCTCATCTTCCGCCTTCTCAACCGCTTCCACATACATGGCAAAAGCATACTCGCCCTTTTCCGCATTGGGATTGGCCTTGAGATCCGCAAGTACCTCTGTGGGAGTACCGCGATATATGCGTTCAAAAGTCTTGGTAAGATCGTTGCAAAGCGCAACCTTAGCCGCCGGAAATGCCTGCGAAAGAAGCTCCATCGTATCAATTATACGCTTTGGCGACTCGTAAAAAATGTACAATTCCGACTTATTGTTGCCTATATAATCAAACAGCTTCTCGGCATCTCTCTTCTCTCTCGGGAAGAATCCCATAAAAAGAAAGCTGTCCGAAGGAAGCCCCGACACCGACACAACCGTAGCCGCAGCGCAGCATCCCGGCACACCTACCACATCGATGCCCGCCTCTGCGCAAGCCTCCACGAGGATGAACCCGGGGTCGTTAATGCAGGGAGTTCCCGCATCCGA
The DNA here is from genome assembly GCA_017553505.1 of Lachnospiraceae bacterium. Lineage (GTDB taxonomy): Bacteria > Bacillota > Clostridia > Lachnospirales > Lachnospiraceae > UBA1258. The sequence continues at coordinate 1,709 of JAFZLD010000017.1, read as the reverse complement.
CACCACCGCAATAGACTTGCCGTCAAGAATCTCGCGCACAAGTCTGTCTACCGCCTGTCGCTCATTAAACTTGTGATTGGCAGTCTGAGGTGTGTGAATGTCGAAATGTGTCAGTAATTTAATTGTATTGCGTGTGTCCTCCGCCGCAATCAAATCTACGGATCTAAGCGTTTCAATCGCTCTCTCCGAGAAATCCGAAAGATTGCCTATGGGAGTAGCCACCACATATAATTTACCGCTCATTACAGATTAAGTCCCTTCGCTTCGTCGCAACCAAGAACTATGTTAAGACACTGAATGGCCGCACCCGACGCACCCTTACCGAGGTTATCAAAGCTTGTTGCAACCACAACTCTGTCTTCATTACCCGTTACATAAATGCGCATTCCGTCCCAGCCTGCGCACTCACTTGAGAAAAGTGCACCGCCTGCTTCAACATCCGCACCGAAAGGCATTACCTTAATAAACTTCTCGCCTTCGTAATAACGCGCATAAAAATCCCTGATTTCTTCAGGTGTCTTCTTAACGCTCAATAAATCTGTGAAAATCGGAACCTGCACTATCATACCGCTGTGATAATTGGTGGTAAAAGGAGCAAATAGCGGCTCCCTCTTAAGTCCCGTAATAGCCTTCATTTCCTTCAAATGCTTGTGAGACTGAGTCCAAGCATACATTCTCGCGGAATCAAACTTAGGGTCGCGTCCCTCTTCCTCGTAAGCCGCAATAAGCTTCTTACCGCCGCCGCTATAGCCTGATGCTGCAAATACAGACACAGGATAGTCCGCAGGCATAATGCCTTCTTGAACCAAAGGATACGCAACAGCTATAAAACCCGAAGCATAGCAGCCGGGAACCGCAATCTTGCGACCGTTCTTAATCTTAGCCCTGTGTTCCGGGGATAACTCCGGGAAACCGTAAGCCCAGTCGGGAAGAGTTCTGTGCGCGGTTGACGCATCGATAATAACAGTCTTGTCATTGTCCACCATCTCAGCCGCCTCAATAGCCGCCTGGTCGGGAAGGCACAAGAATGTCACGTCGGATTCATTTATAAGTCTCTTAATCTCCGCCGGGTCCTTCCTCAGTTCCGGGGAAATCTTTAAAATCTCAATATCATCACGCTTCTCAAAACGCTCATTAATGCGAAGTCCCGTGGTGCCTTCGCTACCGTCGATAAATACTTTAGTCATACAGTCTCACTCCCATATGTTTTTCTTTTACTTACTGTACCACATTCGGGCAGCAAAAAAAACAAACATTTACAGCAAAAGAAAAAGGCGGCCGTTTTCCCGGCCGCCCAATCTTAAAGTGCTTTATTTCTTACCAAATCTTACAAGCTTACCATTCTCATCGAATACTGCGTGAGTACTCTTGGCGATAAGTCCGTTGGTGTGGGTGATGTAGTAGCTCTTGCCCTTAACTACCTTGCAGTCACCTGCTACATAGTAGAGGTCGCCGTCTACTTCGATAAGACCTACGTAGGTACGCTTGCCGTTCTCATAGTAGAAGGTTGAGCCCTTCTCATCATAGAATCCGTTCTTGTCTACGAGCATCTTGCCGTCTGCATCGAATTCGTATACGCCGTAGTCCTTAAGACCATTGGTCTTGCTTACGGTTACAAATCCTGTTGCAAGCTCGCCGTTCTCGATTACGTAGTAGAAGTCACCGCCACACTCTACAAGACCTGCTCTGTGACCAATCTTGTTGTTCTT
>JAFZLD010000016.1 GCA_017553505.1 Lachnospiraceae bacterium | reverse complement strand
TTTTCTTGTGCATAAGAGGATTTCGGTGCAAAACATTGAAATTCGCATGAGGTTAGTGTATAATTCATCGTGCTGATTTTAATTAGATGCTTAGAATTCGTATTATTAAAGGAGATGAATATACATGAAATTAGGAATCGTGGGGCTTCCCAACGTCGGCAAGAGTACACTTTTCAATTCCCTTACCAAAGCGGGAGCGCTTGCAGCCAATTATCCTTTTGCTACCATAGATCCCAACGTCGGTGTCGTACCTGTTCCCGATGAGAGAGTAGAGGCACTTGGTAAGATGTACAATACCAAGAAAGTTACACACGCCACCATCGAGTTCGTGGACATCGCAGGTCTTGTTAAGGGTGCGTCCAAGGGCGAAGGTTTGGGCAACCAGTTCCTTGCCAACATTCGTGAAGTTGACGCTATCGTTCACGTTGTAAGATGTTTTGACAACGATAACATTATTCACGTTGACGGAAGCATCGACCCCGTAAGAGATATCGAGACCATTAACCTCGAGCTTATTTTCTCCGACATGGAGATTCTTGAGAGACGTATCGCCAAGGTTGCCCGTGCGGCCAATAACGATAAGAAATACGCCAAGGAAAAAGAATTCGCTCAGTCCATATATAACTTCCTTGAAGCAGGCAACCTCGCCAAGAACTTTGAAGTACCCGATGACGAGGATTCCAAAGAATGGTTCGCATCATACAACCTTCTTACAGCTAAGCCCGTAATCTATGCGGCTAACGTATGTGAAGACGATTGTGCGGACGACGGAGCTTCCAATAAGTACGTTCAGGCAGTAAGAGAATTTGCTAAGAAGGACGGAAGCGAAGTATTCGTAATCAGCGCCCAGATTGAGCAGGAAATCGCCGAGATGGACGATGACGAGAAGCAGATGTTCCTTGAAGAGTTAGGTCTTAAGGAATCCGGTCTTGATAAGCTTATTGCTGCTTCTTACAAGATTCTCGGACTTATGAGCTTCTTAACCGCAGGAGAAGATGAGTGTCGTGCATGGACCATTAAGATCGGTACCAAGGCTCCTCAGGCAGCCGGCAAGATTCACTCAGACTTCGAAAGAGGTTTCATTAAGGCTGAAGTAGTTAATTACAAGGACCTTCTTGAGACAGGTTCCCTTGCCGCAGCAAGAGAGAAAGCTCTTGTGGGTATGGAAGGTAAGGACTACGTCGTTAAGGACGGAGACGTTATTTTGTTCAGATTTAACGTTTAAAAGAAAAAATAATTCACGAATTTTAATAAGGTTTTTAGGTAATTATTAATAAAAAACTAAATATTGTACGTGATTTAATAAACGTTCCCAATATCTTGGGGACGTTTTTTTATTGCCTTAAAAAGCCCGAAAAACCGCGTAGAATCAACCAAAAATTAACTTGAAAACACTTGCAATCCGATGTATTTTATTATAAAATGTGGTTGTAAGTGGTAGAAAGTGGTATCTAAGTGGGTGAAAGTGGTAAATTTTGAGCCCCAAAACGAGGTAATCGGTCACAAATGTTTAAAGGTGAATATAACCATACAATCGATGAAAAAGGCAGACTGATTATCCCCGCTAAGTTCAGGGAGGAGCTCGGTAACGAATTCGTGGTTACCAGAGGCCTTGACGGATGCCTTTTCGGATATAACAACTCCGAGTGGCAGGTGTTTGAGGATAAGCTCCGTGCTTTACCGCTTACCAACAAGGACGCTCGACAGTTCCAGAGATTCATGCTTGCCGGTGCCGCTTCGGTAGAGATAGACAAGCAGGGAAGAATACTTCTTCCTCAGGTTTTAAGAACCTTCGCAGGACTTGATAAAGACGTAGTGCTTATCGGAGTTGCGGGACGAATCGAAATCTGGAGCAAGGACAAATACGAGGAAGCTTCGGCAGTGGATGACATGGAAGCAATTGCTGAGAAGATGTCAGACCTGGGAATTTAAGATAAGAGGATTTGAATGGAATTTAATCACTATTCGGTAATGCTTCATGAAACAATTGAATCCTTGAGCATTAAGCCCGACGGAATATACGTAGACGGAACACTGGGCGGCGGCGGACATTCTTTTGAGATTGCAAAACGCCTTACCGAAGGTGGTCACCTCTACGGAATAGACCAGGACGAAGCGGCCATCGAGGCAGCGACGGAGCGACTCAAAGATTACAGCGAGAGAATCACGGCAATCCGTGCTAACTATAAGGACGCAGTGAGCATCCTTAAAGAGAAAGGCATTGGGGGAGTGGACGGTATAGTACTTGACTTAGGCGTCTCTTCTTACCAGCTTGATACCGCAGAGAGAGGTTTTTCCTACAAAGCGGATTCGGCACTCGACATGAGAATGGACAGACGTCAGAAGCTTACGGCTTACGACATAGTCAACACATACTCGATCAAAGAACTCTTCAGAATCATAAGAGACTACGGCGAAGACAAATTCGCACAGAACATTGCCAAGCATATAGTTCAGGCCAGAGAAATCAAACCGATTGAAACGACCTATGAACTTAACGACATAATCAAAGCCGCAATACCCATGAAGATGAGGGTAGAGGGAGGACATCCTTCAAAGAGAACCTTCCAGGCTATAAGAATTGAATGTAATCACGAACTTGACGTATTAAGGGATTCGCTTGATGAGATGATAGATTTTCTAAATCCCGGCGGAAGACTTTCGATTATAACATTCCATTCTTTGGAAGACAGGATAGTCAAGACTTCTTTTAAAAAGAACGAAGACCCCTGCACCTGCCCCAAGAACTTTCCCGTATGTGTATGCGGCAACGTATCAAAGGGTACGGTAGTTACCAAGAAACCGATAGTTCCCTCGGATGAGGAACTTGAAGTTAACTCAAGATCAAAAAGCGCGAAGCTTCGCGTATTCGAAAGGAAGTAAGAAATGGCAAGAACAAGCTACAAGAACAACTACATGAGAGACAATCTTGCAAGAAATATCGACGTAAGAGAGGCACTTAAGGAAAGACCCACAGGTGAGCCTTTAAGAGAGTACAGAGGCGAGCTTAAGAAGCAGAGAAAAATGAGCATGGGCTTTTTGTACGTGGCATTCTTAGGTCTTGCTGTTGTTGTGCTTGCGGCTTCTTTGGTATCTTACTTAAAGCTTCAGAACGATATCACAACAATGGTTGATGATATTGCATACTACGAACAGACTCTCAACAATTTGACACTTGCAAATGACGACGAGTATAGTAAAATTGTAAATGCGGTTGACTATGATTACATCAGAAAGGTCGCAATCGAAGAACTTGGCATGGTCTATGCTTCCGAAGACCAGATCGTTAGCTATACCAGAGAGAACAGCGATTATGTGAGGCAGCTTACAGGCCTGTCAGATTGATGATGGGTATTTGTTTTGGATAGAAAAGATGAACAGATGAAAAAAGCTTTGGCGAGAAAACGCGCCAATGCAAGAGGTATATCAACCAGGCTGGGAGTATTCTTTATTGTAGTGCTCCTGGCTTTTGTTGGTTTAAGCTTCAGACTTTTTGCCATTACAAGAGACAATAAGAACGAATACAGGCAGAAGGTTTTATCTCAGCAATCTTACGATTCCAAGGTTATAAACGCCAAGCGAGGCGAGATTTTGGACTGTAACGGTAACGTACTAGCCGCAAGCGAAGAGCGTTACAACGTTATTCTTGATACCAAGCAGATAAGACAGTCGGACGAGCAGAAGGGTAGTAGTGATGTCCGCAACGCCTCTGTTGATGCTGTATGTACTATATTCGGTACCGACCGTAAGACTCTTACCGACTATATGGATTCCAATCCCGACTCTCAGTACTATGTGGTTAAGAAAGACGTGACCTATGAGGAAATGAGCCGCTTTCTTCCCTATATCACCGTGCCCGAGGCAGGTCAGGAGAAGGATTCTTTGTACAATGCGAACGTTAAGGGCGTCTGGTTTGAGAAATACTACGTAAGATACTATCCGCAGAAGACTCTGGCTTGCGATTTAATCGGTTTTTCCAAGTCCGAAGGTCAGGCTTCTTACGGACTTGAAGAATATTACAACGATATCTTAACCGGTACTTCCGGCAGAAAGTACGGATATTTAAGCGACGAGACCACCGTGGAGGTTACCACTATTCCTGCGGTTGACGGTAATACTCTTGTTACGACCATCGACACTAACGTCCAGATGATAGTCGAGAAGCACCTTAAGAACTTCTGCGAAGAGTACAAGAACAACTACCGCGAGGGCCTTGGTGCCAATAACGTAGGCTGCATCGTAATGCGTGCCGATTCGGGCGAGATTCTTGCGATGGCAAGCTATCCCACATACGATCTTAACGATACCATGAATATCAGCCACCTTTATACAGATGAGCAGATTAAGCAAATGGAAGCGGACGGTACTCTTAAGGACGCATACGATAAGCTTTGGAAGAACTTCTGCATTACCGATACTTATGAGCCCGGTTCCGTCATGAAGCCTTTCACTGTGGCCATGGGCCTTGAGTCCGGTAAGATGAACGGTTCCGAAAGCTATTATTGCGGCGGCTTCCTCCAGGTAGCCGATCACAAGATTTACTGTCACGGACGTAAAGCCGAAGGTAACTTAACGGTCAAAGAAGCCGTGGCGAAGTCCTGTAACGTAGCTCTTATGCAAATGGCAGCTCAGATTGGCAAGGAAACTTTCCTTGACTACCAGAATATATTTAATTTAGGACTTAAGACCAATGTAGACCTTGCGGGCGAGAGCCGTACCGACGGACTTGTATTCAATGAAAAGTCCATGAATGAGACAGAGCTTGCAACCGCCAGCTTCGGTCAGGGCTTTAACGTAACCATGATTCAGATGGCTGCAGGTTATGCGGCGCTTGTTAACGGCGGATATTATTACGAGCCCCACGTTGTGTCTAAGATTCTTTCGCCGAGCGGCTCTGTTGTTAAGAATATTGAGCCCAGACTTATTAAGCAAATCGTTTCTTCTTCCACATCGGAGAAGATTATTGAATATTGTAACGCTGTTGTTACCGACGGTACCGGCTGGCGAGCTAAGCCCGCAGGATACTCGATAGGCGGTAAGACAGGTACTGCGGAGACGGTTCCGCGTGATAACGGCGAGTACGTGGTTTCTTTTATGTGCCATGCACCGGCTGACGATCCCGAGATTATCTGCTACGTGGTAGTAGACCGTCCCAACGTACGCGAGCAGGATGATGCCAAGTACTCATCCATTATTTCAAGACAGATACTTACGGAGATTCTTCCTTACCTTAACATCCCCATGACCGAGGAAGTTTCGGACAAAGAACGAGAAGAGCTCTTAGCGCTTGAACTTTCAATCTACACCAACCGTGTGGAGAAAGAAGACGCCGAGGCCGATGCCTCCGCCAATAACCCCGAAGGAGATAATTAGTTTTTATTATGAAAAGCACCATTTTGATTGCGTCACTTGCAGCATTTTTGTTAAGTATAGTATTGGGACCTGTAATACTTCCGATTCTCAGGCGTATTAAGGCAGGTCAGACCGTCAGAGACGACGGACCGCAGACTCATCTTAAGAAGAACGGAACTCCTGTTATGGGAGCGTTCATATATCTTATTTCGGCTGCAATCGTGTTGGCTTTTTGCGTGAAGGATTATCCGGATATTCTTCCGATTTTCCTTTTGACAATTGCTTTTGGCGTTATAGGATTCATCGATGACTTTTTGAAAGTTGTTCTTAAGCGCGCAGACGGTCTGAGAGTATGGCAGAAGCTTGTATTGCAGCTTATTGCGGCAGGTGCGTTTTGCTTTTATATGACTAAGAGTGATTCATGGAGTTTCGATGCGTTTGTTCCTTTCATGGGCGATTCTACCGTTAATTTCGGTGTTTTGGCGATTCCGGTAACGATATTTATCATAGTAGGAACCGTTAACGGTTCGAATTTTACCGACGGTGTGGATGGCCTTGAGACTACCGTAACAAGCGCTATTATGACTTTCTTTTTGGTAACTGCCATTGGCTTAAAGTCTGAGGTGGCAGTGCTTCCCGCCATTTTCCTCGGAGCGTTATTGGGCTTTCTTATGTTCAATGTCAACAAGGCTATGGTATTCATGGGAGATACCGGTTCGCTTGCACTCGGTGCACTTGTGGCAGGACTTGCGATTAAGCTTCATTTGCAGTTGTATCTGCCGATTTTTGCATTGATTTATTTTGTGGAAGTATTAAGCGTTATTATTCAGGTGACATACTTTAAGCTTACTCACGGCAAGAGAATTTTCAGAATGACACCTATTCATCATCATTTTGAACTCGGCGGCTGGACCGAGGCTAAGGTTGTTGCGGTATTTGCAACCGTAACCGCTGTACTTTGTGCAGTATCGTTATTATTTATTCCTACGATAACATTTTAATTTTTGATACACGGGAGATTTTCGGAACATGGGAGACAAAAGACAGGTAAAGAACAGAAGATACTTTGACTATCTGCTTTTATTTATCGTGCTCTTTTTGCTTGGATTCGGGCTTGTAATGATTTATTCCACAAGCTCTTATGTGTCATCCCTTAATTATGACGGAGACGGGCTGTATTTCCTTAGGAAGCAGGCGATAGCGGTCGTACTCGGACTTGCGGTTATGACTGTTGTAAGCTTTATCCCTACGGAGCTTTACAAGAAGCTGGCTCCGCTTATTTATTTTGTTTCTTTGGCTTCATTATTCCTGGTACTTACGGGACTTGGTCACGAATCCCACGGTGCCAGAAGATGGATATACATTTTCGGATTGTCAATTCAGCCTGCGGAAATTGCCAAGATCGGTGTTATTATTACATCCGCAACGCTTATCGACAGGATGACTCCAAACAGCCGTCGTTCCTGGAGCGGAATCCTTGTCACACTGGCTCCGGCAGCCCTTTTAAGCGGTGTTATCTATTTTCTTACGGATAACTTCAGTTCCGCATTTATTGTGGGCGGTATCGCTTTTATGATGATTACTCTTTCTGAGAAGAAGAATTTAAGACCCTATATTATTCTTGTCGGAGTGGCTATAATCGGTGTGATTGCTTTTATAGCGCTTGTAAAGTTCCCCGACAAGCTCCACCTTGGATTCAGAGGAGAGCGTGTACTTGCATGGCTTAATCCCGAGGCTTATGCGGACGGTAAGGGCTTTCAGCCTATCCAGTCACTTTACGGCATAGGTTCCGGCGGTATCTGGGGTAAGGGACTCGGCAAGAGTATGCAGAAGTTAGGCTTCCTTCCCGAAGCTCATAACGATATGATTTTTTCGATTATATGTGAGGAACTCGGACTTTTCGGCGGCCTTGCGATTATTGTTATGTTTATACTTATGCTTTGGCGCATAAGAGATATTTCATCACACATTACGAATACTTACGAGAACCTGCTTTTATGCGGTGTTTTCACACATATTGCGATGCAGGTTATACTTAATATAGCCGTTGTTACCAATACCATTCCCAATACCGGTATTGCGCTTCCTTTCATAAGCTACGGCGGCTCCAGTGTAATCTTTCTTTTGGCGGAAATGGGCATAGTAATGCGCATTGCGAGAGACTGCGACTTTAAAGATGCACCTCCCGTTAAGAAGAAACGACGCATGAAAGAGGAAGAGACTCATGAAGAAAGCTAAGAATCGTAAAAGAGTCTCGCCGATACTGATAGTTTTATTTGTATTTGCAGTTCTTTCTCTTGCAGGGTATTTCACCTACAAGTATCTTTTAGAGACATATAGAGTCGTCAATGTATACGTGGAGGGCAACGTTCACTATACCGACGATGAAATCAAAGAACTCATAATGACAGGAGACTACGGTGACAATTCCTTGTATCTTTCCCACAAGTACAAGAACAAAGAAGTCACCGACATTCCTTTTGTCGAGACCATCAACGTTAAGATTCTTTCCAAAGATTCTGTCAAGATTACCGTTTATGAAAAGGCGCTTGCGGGATATGTAGAGTATCTCGGTAGGTATATTTATTTTGACAAAGACGGTATTGTGGTGGAGGCTTCGGAAGAGAGAACCGACGGAATACCCGAGGTTGTGGGAATTGATTTTGATTATGTGGTACTTCACGAGAAGCTTCCGGCCAAGGACGAGGACCTTTTCCTGAAGGTATTAAACATAACCAAGCTTATGGAGAAGTACGAAGTTGATGCCGAGAAGATTTATTTTTCGGGCTTTGACGAGGTCACGCTTTACAAAGGCGACATTACCATTAAGCTGGGCAAAGAAAAAGACTTAGACATTAAGATTATGAATTTAAATGCCATTCTTTCGAAACTTGAAGGAATGAAGGGAACACTTCGCATGGAGAATTACGACGAGTCCACGAAGAGAACTTCTTTTGAAAAAGAAGAAGATTCGCCTGACATGCCCGTCGATAATCAACCGGAAGAATCCGGAGAGGAATCGACTGCTCCCTAAAGAGAGGCTTTAACGTAAATGATAAATATTATTAAGGACTTTATCTCGGGCAAGCGCGTGTGCGTGCTTGGCTACGGAAGAGAAGGTCAGTCATCTGTCAAAAGAATAATGGAAGCAGGCGGTTACAAGTCGCTTACAGTCAGTGATAAGCGCGATGTGTCGGCTGATGTTCCGGCCGGCGTATCCTGCGTGTCCGGTGACGGATATCTTGATTGTCTTGATGATTACGATGTTGTCTTTAAGACCCCGGGAATCGTGCTTAACAAGGATATTGCCGAGTATAAGTGCGAGATTACATCCCAGACCGAAGTGTTTATGCAGGCTTTCGGTGACAGAATAATCGGTATTACGGGTACTAAGGGTAAGAGTACTACATCATCACTTATGTATCATGTGCTTAAGACTGCGGGGCTGGATACGGTTTTCGCGGGTAATATCGGTATTCCCGTGTTTGATATTGCAGATGAGATAAAGGCAGGTACTGTTGTCGTTATCGAACTTTCCTGTCATCAGCTTGAATACATCAAGACTTCTCCTCACACAGCTGTTTTACTGAATGTATATGAGGATCATCTCGATCATTACGGCACCAGAGAGAAGTATGGTCTTGCCAAGAAGAATATATATAAGTTCCAGAAGAATACGGATGTTCTTTATACGCTTCCCGAAGTAATTGAGGAGTGGGGCGAGGCACCTTCCGAGACCGTGTATGTGGCTCGTGAAGACAGTCCTGTTAAATCATTTGAAGATTATCCTGCGATTAAGCTTAAAGGCGCACACAACGTCTTAAACGCAGCTTTTGTATATGATGTGGTTAAAAGGTATGGTGTAAGCGCAGAAACCTTTATAAAGGCGCTTGAGACCTTCGAGCCCTTACCGCACAGACTTGAGTATGCCGGCAATTTCCATGGTGTGGATTTTTACGATGATTCTATTTCCACGACTGTTAAATCAGCAATAAGTGCGGTTGAAAGCATTAAGAATTCCGCTATATTGCTAGTGGGCGGAATGGAACGCGGAATTGAGTACGAGGAACTGGTAGAATATGTGGCCAAGAGCCGTCTCAAATACCTTGTATGCATGTATGAATCGGGCAAGAGAATCTATGAAATGTATGAGGCACTCGGTAAGCCTGAAAGTGCTCCGAAGGCTGTACTTGTAAGCGATTTGGAGGGCGCCGTAGAGGCTTCTTTGGCCAAAGCGGAAACGGGAGAAGCGGTACTGTTAAGCCCCGCCGCGGCAAGCTATGGATACTTTAAAAATTTCGAGGAGCGCGGTGACGTATTTAAAAAACTTATAAAAAAATAAGTTTTTATGTCAGATTTTTAGTTGCGAAGTTGACAATTTAATTATATTATAGACTTGGTGAGTTTTTGTGAAGTGAAGGAGGAAATACCTTGCTGGAGATTATAAGTAATGAAGCGGAATCTGCTGCGAAGATCGTAGTTATCGGTGTAGGCGGAGCAGGTAATAACGCTGTAAATAGAATGGTAGAAGAGGATATAGGGGGAGTCGAATTCATCGGTGTCAATACCGATAAGCAGGCACTTCAGCTTTGCAAAGCCCCCAAACTTATTCAGATAGGTGAGAAACTTACAAAAGGACTCGGCGCAGGCGCCAAGCCCGAAATCGGTGAGAAAGCAGCCGAGGAAAGTGCGGAAGTACTTGAGGCTTCCATTCGCGGTGCCGACATGGTATTCATTACATGCGGTATGGGCGGCGGAACCGGTACAGGTGCTGCTCCCGTAATTGCCAAGATTGCCAAGGACATGGGTATCTTAACTGTAGGCGTAGTTACCAAGCCCTTCAGATTTGAAGCCCGTCAGCGTATGGTTAACGCCATAAGCGGTATCGATCGTATTAAAGAGAATGTTGATACACTTGTTGTTATTCCCAATGACAAGTTACTTGAGATTATAGATAAGCGCACTCCTTTCCCGGATGCACTTAAGAAAGCCGATGAAGTACTGCAGCAGGCAGTATCCGGCATTACCGACCTTATCAATGCACCCGCACTCATTAACCTTGACTTTGCGGATGTACAGACCGTCATGAAGGGTATGGGCGTTGCTCATATCGGTATCGGTAACGGTAAGGGCGATGACAAGGCTATGGAAGCTGTTAAGATGGCAGTTGAGTCTCCGTTGCTTGAGACCACCATCACCGGTGCCAAGAACGTTATCATTAACATTTCCGGTGACATCACCATGGCAGACGTTGCAGACGCAACCGACTACGTTCGTGAACTTGCCGGCGATGACGTTAACGTTATCTTCGGTGCATTATACTCCAAGGAAGAGCAGGAGACCTGTAAGATTGCCGTTATTGCAACCGGTCTTTCCGTTAACAATAACGACCGTTTGGGACTTACTCCCAGACCCGCAGTTGCTCCCACGACTCCTACGGTTAAGCCTGTACTGCCTCAGTCCACACCGACTGTACAGCCTACAGCAACCTTTAACAGTGATCTTTTCAAGAACACACCTTCCAAGCTTAACAGTAAGGTTGACCCCACCACTCTTGTGGTTCCGGACTTCCTTAAGAAGAAATAAGAATATTGCATTAGTTAAGGGCATCGCTTTCGCGGTGCCCTTTTATATGCTATATAGGCTATTTTTCAAAGATATAAGCTTCTGCGGAGAAATCCTCTTGAGCTCTGCCATAGCGCCTAAGTGGATTATGGGAGAAGATGTTTATACCATATTTCCCTGCAAAGGTTTCTATATCTTCCGAACCGGCAAATCGGTGATATACACAAAGCACCTTGTCCTCGAATACTCTGAGCACCAGCTGTGAGCCGGTAGGATTGTTGTAGCTCTTGGTGTCTGCACAGTTAAAGAAAGTGTAACCGTCTTTGATAATCGGTGCGGCCTCACGATAGAAATCTATGCCTCCGTCAAGAAGTCCCCACTGATGATCGGACAAATCATATACATCGCCGCTTAAGCCCATACGACCAAGAAAAGTAGCGCAGATGGAATAGAATATGCGTGAATCGCTGTCGGCAGCGCGCATAACAGCCCATATCTGGCTCTGTTCGGGGCGGATGACGCGGTGGAGATTAGCGGCTATAAGCGGAAGAGAGCTAATCTCGTGGGCATCCGAGAAGCTAGCCTGAGATGCAAGCTCCATGAAGGAAGGCTCGAGACGATGACCGCCGCTTGAGCAGTTCTCTATTACAAGGTTGGGAAGCTCGCGACGCATCTTCTTAAAATACTCCTGAGTCGCGATAACTTTCTTGCGAAGATTCTCGCCGGGACCTTCGGGACCGTCACAGCCTATACCCATTGTGTCATTATAATCGACTTTGATGTAGCCAAAGCCGTTGTCGCGAAGATTGCCTATAACGTTTCGGTCGAGGAATGACTCCACGTAAGGGTCTTCCATATCCCAGAATCTGGCACCGCCGATGGTGAGAGGCACACCGTCTTTTTTGACAAAGTGATCGGGAATCTCGTAAACACCGGACTTGGGAGAAGCCACCTCGAACTCGAACCATATGCCGGGAATCATGCCTTTCTCACGGATATAATCGGTGAGCTCCTTAAGCCCGTTAGGGAAACGTTCACGGTTAATGCTCCAGTCTCCGCGATATTCCCACCAGTTACCGCAATCAGAGTACCAGCCCGAATCCATTACGAGGAACTGTATGCCCTTGCCGGCAATCTTATCCGCAAGTCTTTTAAGGTTGTCTATCGTAGGGTTACCCCATGTAGCACAGTATTCGTTAAATGTAATGCCCATTTTATTGTCAATGGGGCTGATATCGGGGCGCTGAGCCTTTACGAGCTTGTCGCACACTTCCTCGAGGGAGGAACCCGTAGCCACAACCGCCTTGGGCGCCACAAAACTTTCGCCGGGCTTAACTGTCTTAGTCCACTGCCCGAAATCTCTGTCGGCTATTCCTCCTGAAACTCTTACTACATCACCCGCGCGAACCGTAAGCTCAATCTGCCACGAAGCGGGAGAGTATAGCTGCACTGCGGTAAAAGAATGCGTCTCGCTGTCCTCAAGTGCCACAAAGGGGAAGTACTTTCTGACCGGCATAGAGCCCACATTACCAAACTTCTCTACACGGAAAGCCATATTGTTCCAGGAATGCTCCATATTAAGCTCCGCAAGGTCATCTGTCTTAACGCGCCCCTCCGCACTCCAGAAAGAGAGTATACGATGAATCTTATCCGCCTTCACCTCCGGCAAAAGAAATGATGTAAGCATCTCAAGCGTAACCGGCGCGCCGGAACCGTTTTCGAAAGAAGTAACAACCTCTGTAGCGTCGCTGTAAGGACTCTTATCATAGGAGACCGTAAGCTTCAAACCGTCATCCGAGGTAAGAGTAGTCTTAGAACCGCTCTCATATGTATTGTTGAATCGTCTCATGGACGAATTATCAAGCATGGTAAGACCGCAGGAATAGAATCCGCAGTATTCGTCACCTGTAAATTTGCACTGTGCAAGGCTCTTTATGTTCATAGGAATTAATCCTTTCTTTTTTCTTTTACTATACATCAAAACTGTGAATTAGTAAAACGATTTATAAGGCATAAATACAACTATTTTTATAGATAAGAAGTTGCATGTATGTTAGAATTATTAAGACCGAAAGGTTAGAGGAGGTTATTATGAACATGAAAGTTTTGCTTGATGTGGCGATGCCGCCGGAGCCGGCGCTTAAAGGTGTGGCGCACGGAATCAATTGGATTATCGCGTTTATCATAATTGCTTTTGCCATTGCGATTGTGAGCGTAATCATTATCAGAAAAGGTGTAAAAAAGTATAAAGCAGATGAGAAACTCACGTCGCCGTTTGATGTACCCGAGGCGGCGGAAGACAAGGCGGAAGAATAGGAGGAACCTGTATGTTTTTATTTTACATGATAGGGTTACCCATAGCACTTCTTGCAGGAACCATACTGCTTACACTTATGGTGGAGTTCCCTATAGTCTACTGCACGGGCATTACACGCAATAAGAAATATATCGTGGCTGTCAATGCACTTACAAATGTATGTCTTAACGCGGGAATCATAATTGTGTTCCTCTTTGACATGTCGGGTACGCAATGGAAGCTCGAAAGAGATATCTGCATCTGGACACTTTTTGCAGAATTGACTCTTATTCCTGTTGCCGAAGCGGTTCTTTATTTCATGATATCCAAGAAATCAAGTATCAAAGTATTGCTTGTAACATATGTGGCTAACTTTGCGTCATTCATATTTGGACTGTTTGTGACCGGTCTTTTGACAGATAGGGGCATTCACGGAATAAGCAGGTTCTTTATCAAATTATTCGGAGGTTTCAGATGGTAGAATACGCGGTACTTGATGCAGGAATGGGCGGATTGGTAATAATACTCGGCGGAGTGGCGGCTGTAGTTTTTGTCGTTATGGCGGTAATAATACTAAGGTTCAGCATCCGCGCCATCAAAAGTGAACTAAAGAAAGAGGCCGAAGCGGAGCAGCTTGATGCTCAGCAGGCCAAAGAAGAGGATATTAAGGCAGAACAGAAGGATGAAGAAGTTTAAGGATAATATAACAGGAATTGAATACTTCATCGTACATGCCTGTGTTGAGACCATTTGCTTTTATCTTTTAAGGCTTCATTATCCGTTGCTGCTTGCGGGGACGATTGCTTTTGTTTATGACTTCTTTGCGTTCCTGCCACAGGGAATTATCGGTAAGTTTATAGAGTCGCACAAGAAATTGCCTTACGAGACAATCGGCAATCTCTTGATGCTTGGAGCAATTTTCCTTGTGGCGTCGCCGGTGCATGCGCTGCACATATCCGGTTATGTAGTGCTCGGTATCGGTAATGCCATCATGCATGAGTGCGGTGCGATTGCGACGGTTACGGAGAGCAGAGGTAAGATATTTCAGTCCGCGCTCTTTGTGTCCGGCGGAGGAGTAGGCATCGTTATAGGCCAGACTATGGGTATCAATCAGGTTCCATGGCAGTGGTTGATTATCCCTGCAGTGCTATCGGAAGCATGTGCTCTGGCAGCGCGCAAGTCTGTTCGCAAGGGTACATATCCGACATTCAATGTTGTTGAGAAAAAGTTTTCTCCGTGGACGATTCTTCTGGTAGCTTTTCTGGTTACCGCAGTAAGGAGTTATCTCGGCTACGCTATACCGATTTCTTGGAACAAGGAACTGTGGCAGACCATACTCCTTTTCGGAATCATGGGACTCGGTAAAGCGCTCGGCGGATACTTTGTGGACAGGATAGGAGCGTGGAAGACTGCAGTGTTCAGTACGCTGGCGGCAATTCCGTTCCTTATATTCGGCGATAAGATAATGGTGGTGTCGGTTATAGGCGTTTTCTTTTTCTCGATGACCATGAGTATCACTTTTGCCATGTGTTTAAGCATACTTAAGTCCAGTCCGGGACTTGCTTTCGGCGTGACTACGGCGGCTTTGTTTATAGGTTTGGTACCTGCTTTCTTTGTAAGGTTTGGTTTGCTTACAAATGCAATTTTGATTGTGATTCTTTCCATAGCTTGTTGCGTTCTTTTGAGTAAAACACTTAAGAAGTGATTGGTTACCATAACTTATTGACATAAGTTAACATAAGCATTATAATGACTTATGTAACCAGTGTTTGTTTCTTTTTCCAAGAGGAGAGAACAATTATGAAATGTCCGTTTTGCGGTCATCCGGATACCAGTGTTATTGACTCAAGACCCGCCGATGACAACAGTTCCATCAGACGTCGCCGTGTGTGCAGCGCCTGCGACAAGAGATTTACCACATACGAAAAGGTGGAGACGATTCCGCTCATTATCGTTAAGAAGGACAAGAATCGTGAGACCTACGATCGCAGAAAGCTTGAAGGCGGCGTATTGAGAGCGTGTCATAAGCGTCCCGTAACCGCATCGGAAATCAGTCGTATCGTGGATGAAGTCGAGACCGAAATCTTCAGCCGTGAAGAAAAGGAAATCGACAGCCACGTAATCGGTGAGCTCGTAATGCAGAAGCTTAAGGATGTAGACGCAGTTGCGTATGTTCGTTTCGCTTCCGTATACAAGGATTTCAAGGATGTAGACACATTCATGGACGAGCTTAAGAAGATGCTTAAGTAAGATTGTATTTTTAAAGGTGCAAAGTGGGTTTTGCACCTTTTTATATTGACTTTTGACTCTAAATAAGATACAAATACATTGTCAAATTAATAACGAAGCTAAAGGAGATAAGAAATGAAAGCTTTTATGAAATTATGGAGGCTGATTATCTTATCGGCCACACTTACTGTTGCACTTTGCGCATGCGGAGGCGACAAGGCGGGTGACGCTTCGAAGCATATCACCATAGGAATTCCTCAGGATTTATCAGACAGTCTTGACCCCCATGAAGCTTTGGCGGCAGGAACAAGAGAGATTCTTTTTAACATTTATGAAGGCTTGGTTAAGCCTGATTCAAACGGTGATTTAAAACCCGCTGTGGCAGATGAATATTCAGTATCCGAAGACGGACTTACTTACACTTTCCATTTGAGAAAGGGAGTTAAGTTCCATAACGGTAAAGATGTAACGGCGGACGATGTTTTATACAGTATCAAACGTAACGCCGATCCGGACAGCACTCTTGCCAACGCATCGGCTTTTTCTAATGTTAAGGAGTATAAGGCTGACGGAGAGAACATCGTTATCACTCTTAACAAGAAAGACGGCGACTTCTTACAGACCATGACAATTGCCATTGTTCCCGAAGGCGTTGACAATCTTTCCACACAGCCTTGCGGTACAGGCCCTTACAAGTTTGTATCACGTTCACCTCAGGAGAACATCATCTTAAAGAGATTTGCGGATTACTGGGGCGAGAAGGCATACATAGAAGATGTAACCCTTAAGATTTGTGCCAATGCAGATTCCATCACAATGGATTTGCTCGGCGGTTCCGTAGATTTCTTTGCACGTATTACCGCTTCACAGGCATTACAGCTTAAGGATTCCAACTTCAACATTGAAGAAGGTACCATGAACCTTGTTCAGGCTATGTACTTAAACAACGCAGTTGAGCCTTTCAACAACGAGAAGGTTCGTCAGGCACTTTGCTACGCAGTAGACCCCAAGGAAATCATTGACTTCGCTTTTGACGGCAAGGGTACAGAGCTTGGTTCATCCATGTTCCCCGCATTCGGTAAGTACTTCGTTAAGGAGATTAACGATGTTTACAACCCCGATATTGAGAAGGCCAAGGAATTACTTAAGGAAGCCGGCTACGAAAACGGATTTTCTTTTGCAATCAAGGTTCCTTCCAACTACCAGCCTCATATCGATACCGCACAGGTTATCGTAGAGCAGCTTAAGAAGATCGGTGTCAATGCCGAGATTAAGCTTGTTGAGTGGGATTCATGGCTTTCAGACGTTTATGTGGGACGTGATTTCGAAGCTACCGTTGTAGGTGTAGACGCTTCCACAATGACAGCCAAGGCTATGCTTGAAAGATTTACATCCGAAAGCAGCAAGAACTTTGTTAACTTTAAGAGCGACGCTTATGATGCCGCTTTCAATAACGCAATCAACGCTACCGACGATGCTACGGCAACCGAGTACTACAAGGAATGTGAATGGATTCTCGCTCGCGAAGCAGCCAACGTTTACATCCAGGACCTTGCCGAGATGGTAGCCATCAACAATAAGTACACAGGATACGAGTTCTACCCTATCTATGTACTTGATATCGCTAAGATTAAACCTGCGAAGTAGAGCCGGAATAAGTCAAAAAGACTTGTTCGAAGGCAATCGATAATAAAGCACGAAGTGGTTTATTATATAGGGTACAATTCCCTTAATATGTAGAAAGAAGGTGAGAGCATGAAATATGTCTTAAAGAAGATAGGTACTTTGATACTGACTCTTTTGGCTGTTTCTGCTCTCGTTTTCTTTGCTTTTTCTTTTATACCCGCAAGTCCTGCTTTGTCTAAGCTTGGTACCGAGGCCACGGCAGAAAAAATTGCGGAACTTAATCATCAGATGGGCTTAGACCGCCCTGTACTTGTACGTTTCGGCGAATGGGTTGCCGGCATTGTGCACGGAGATTTCGGTATTTCATATAGTTACAACACTCCGGTAACACAGCTTTTATCGGAGAAAATTGCGGTTACCATGTTGTTATCGGTAATGGCTATTCTTATTACGGCTATTCTTTCATTTCCTCTGGGTATTTATGTGGCGCGTAAGAGCGATTCTAAGCTCGACGTGTTCTTTACCACGGTTAACCAGATGATAATGAGCATTCCGTCTTTCTTTTCGGGAATTCTCATAACCCTTATATTCGGACTGATACTTCATGTATTCACTCCGGGGGCTTATGTTTCATATAAAAGAGACTTTTTCAGGTGCGTGGCGTATCTGGTATTTCCGGCGCTTTCCATAGCACTTCCCAAGATTTCCATGGTTGTTAAACTTCTTAAAGATACAGCGCTCAAGGAAGCTGACAAGGACTATGTGCGTACCGCATATTCGCGCGGCAATCGTACCAAGGCCGTATTTTACAAGCACGTGCTTAAGAATGCGATTATTCCTGTAATTACCTTCCTTGGCATGACTTTTGCGGATATTATTGCCGGCAGTATTATTGTGGAGCAGGTATTTGGTGTTCCGGGACTCGGACGCATACTTCTTACGTCGATTTCGGGAAGAGATTATCCTGTGGTGGAGGCAATCATTCTTTTGCTGGCGACTGCAGTTGTAGTAAGCAATCTTATCGTGGATCTTCTTTACAAGAAATTCGATCCCCGTATTCATGTATAGAGGCTTTGGATGGACAAGAGTAAGAATCAAAAAGTAAAGTTCATAATCGGCCTTACGCTCGTAGGCATCATTTTTCTTATGATGATTGCGGGTATTTTCTGCACGCCTTACGATCCTCTTGCGATGGACATGTCTGCCAAGTTCGCGGGCGTTTCCTTTAAGCATATTATGGGATGCGACAATTTCGGTCGTGATATATTCTCAAGAGTGCTTGTGGGTGTAAGAGAGACGATGTTCGTGTCTGCGACGGTAGTGTTTATCGGTACTTTTGTAGGCATTATCATCGGTACCGTGACGGGATATTTCGGCGGATGGGTAGATGAGATACTCATGCGTATTAACGATGCGGTGCTGGCTTTCCCGTCGGTGCTTTTGGCACTTCTTGTAATCGGTGTTCTTGGTGGCGGTACACATTCTTTGATTATCGCTCTTGGTATTGCTTTTGTGCCGAGCTTTGCGCGTATTGTGCGCGGTGAAGTGCTGAGAATACGTAACCTTGACTATATTCAGTGTGTGCGCCTTTACGGGGCGAGCCACTTAAGAATAATTGTGGTTCATATACTTCCTAACCTTCGTACGGTTTTATTATCAAGCGTACTTATCGGCTTTAACAATGCCGTACTTGCCGAAGCGGGTATGAACTACCTCGGTATGGGCACACAGCCCCCGAATCCGAGTCTCGGACTTATGCTGTCCGAAGCTCAGTCGGTTATATTCACCAATCCATGGAACGCTATTTTCCCGGGACTTGTGATTGTTATGATGATACTTGGATTTTCCCTTCTTTCGGACGCAATGGAGAACAAATCATGAGCATGTTAAAAGTAGAAGATTTGTGCATAAAAGTTCATGATAAGAAGACTACCGACACCTTAGTATACGATGTCGATCTTGAGATGGAAAAAGGCGACATCTTAGGTATCGTGGGTGAGTCGGGCTCGGGTAAGACTATGACTGCGCTTGCCATCGCGGGACTTCTCAGTCGTCACGATATGGAGAAGAGCGGCCATATTACCTTTGAAGGCATTAACCTTCTTGAGGTAGAGCGTAAGGTTCTTCGTAAGATTCAGGGCAATGAGATAAGTATGGTCTTTCAGGAGCCGCTTAACTCGCTCAATCCCCTTAAGAAAGTAGGCTGGCAGGTAGAGGAAAGCCTTCGTGTTCATACGGTTATGGATAAGGCTGAGATGAAAGAACGCGCCATTCAGGCTCTTCGCGATGTGGAGCTTGATAACCCTGAGGCAGTTTACAACAGCTACCCCCATGAGCTTTCGGGCGGCATGAGACAGCGTGCCATGATTGCGGCTGCCATGATTATTCAGCCGAGACTCTTGATTGCTGATGAGCCTACGACTGCGCTTGATGTCACCATTCAGGCGGAAATTGTGGAACTTTTAAAGCGTATTAACAAAGAACGCGGTACAGCGATTTTGTTCATTTCTCACGACTTAAGTCTCGTTAACAGTCTTTGTGAGCGTGTGCTTGTAATGCAGAACGGACTTGTAGTGGAAAGCGGTAACTGCGAAGAGATATTCAGAAATCCCCGGCAGGAATACACGAAGAAACTTATCAATGCAATTCCCAAGAACCCTTTCTTTAAAGAGGCATAGAACATGGGCAACATTTTAGAGGTTAAGAATTTAAGCGTAGAATTTAAGAAAGACAAGAAGCCTTTTTTTGCCGTAAGCGATGTTTCTTTTGATGTCAAAGAAGGAGAGATTTTAGGCCTTGCGGGCGAGTCGGGCTGCGGTAAGTCAAGCTTATCCCGTGCTATATTGGGTATCCAGAAGAAAGGTGTTACAGGCAGTGTCAAGCACTTTGCCAAGCGTCCCCAGATGGTATTCCAGGACCCTGCGGGAAGCCTTAATCCTTCGGAGAAGATAGAGTTTATTTTGGAGGAGCCCATAAAGGTTAAGGGACACTTCGATAAGGGAGAGAGAAAGCGCCGCGTTCGCGACATGCTTAAGAAGGTCGATCTTGACGAGGAGATACTCGACAGATATCCTCATGAGCTTTCGGGCGGACAGCGCCAGAGAGTATGTATTGCGGCAGCGCTTATGCAGGAGCCGAGGTTCTTAATAGCGGACGAGCCTGTATCGGCACTTGATGTAACGGTTCAGAGCCAGATACTCGACTTGCTTCGTCGTCTTCACAAGGAACTTGGCATTGCGATACTCTTTATTTCGCACGATTTGCGAGTAATATACAATCTCTGCGACCGTGTAATGGTCATGAAGTCCGGCAAGATTGTGGAGATGGGTGAGCTTAACGACGTATACTTTAATCCGCAGCACGAATATACGAAGTCGCTCATGGACGCCGCCAAGACAAAATATTTGAAATAGGGGTTAAGTAACAGCCGTATCCCTCCGATATAATAGATGACAGCAAAGGAATGCTGGGGGTTGATTCCCGTTAATAAACGGATTATAATCAATATGTATAGTGATTATGTAAACCCTTCATACGGAGGATTCAGACATGGCAATTAACTTATTTTCCGATTACGGCGGATTTTACAATTCATATAAAGTAACTGACATCCCCAAGGTAGATGTTGAGGCGGTTAAGAAGCAGGATGAAATCAAAGCACAGGAAGCTTTGGCAATTCCAAAGATTGAGACTCCTGTAGAGCCGGCTAAGCCCGACTTACGTACCAAGACCGCAGATCTGGACAATATCTCCCTTACCTTTAACACGGGCGATGATTATTCTTATCTCGGAAGCGAGTTTGAAATCGAGAAGCTTGATATCAACAGAGCGATTTCAGATATGCACAAGGATAAGATTCTTGAAGACTATCAGTACTTTGTAGGAACACAGAATGATGACAACAGTACTTATTCCGGTGAAGACGGTAAAGTATTTGTAAAGTTTTAATTAGTTAAGAAGAGGTATTTGTGATATAATTAGGGCGTCTTTTTGAAGACGCCCTAATATTTTGCCCCAATGACGAGGATAATACATGTTCAGAAGATTCTATCCTTCGGAAATGAAGGAATCTACATACAGTATAGATTTTGACACATTATACGATGCGGGATACCGAAACGTTATTTTTGATATCGATAACACCTTAGTTAAGCACGGCGCGCCTCAGACAGAAGAGTCGCAGAAGCTACTTAAGGGTCTTATGGATAAAGGTTTCGGTGTTCTTTTTTTGTCCAACAACAAGGAGCCGAGGGTTAAGATGTTTAACGACCCTGTAGGTGCTCAATACATTTATAAAGCAGGTAAGCCCGCCGTTAAGGGATATCTTAAGGCAGTGGAAATGCTGGGCGGTACCGTGGAGAACACTTTGTTCGTGGGAGACCAGCTTTTTACCGACGTTTGGGGTGCCAACAATGCGGGTATGCACACGATTCTCGTTAAGCCCATCGACAAGCACGAGGAGATTCAGATAGTCTTAAAGCGTATCCTCGAGAAGCCTATCCTTGCATCATACAGACGATATATGAAAAAGAAAGCGCAGTTCGGACTTATCGGCAACCCCGTAGGTCATTCGAAATCTCCGCTTATACATAATACTTTTGCAGAACTTCGGGGCGACAACCTTGAGTACAATCTGTATCAGCTTGAGGAGTCTGAGCTCAAGGGCGCATTATCCAAGTTCAGAAAGCTCGGCGTTAAAGGCCTCAACGTTACCATTCCATACAAAGAAAAAGTAATCCCTTTCCTCTGCGGAGTGAGCGAGACCGCAAGCAAAATAGGCGCGGTCAATACTTTAAAACTTACCGGAAAAGGTTATTACGGTACCAACACCGACATAATAGGAATCAAGAGAACCTTTAAGGTTAAAGATATATCCGTTAAGGGCAAACAGGGCATAGTCCTCGGAGCAGGCGGTGCCGCCAAGGCCGCGGCGTATGCTTTGTATGCGGAAGGCGCTTCCAAAGTATTGGTTATAAACAGAACTTTTGAAAAGGCGCAGAGCTTGTGCTTAAGCCTTAATCAGGCTTTTGAAACGAATGTATTTGAGGCATATCCTTTGTCCGGAAGCCCCGCTATTGAGCAGGGAAGCGTGTGCATCCAGACCACATCTCTTGGCTTAAAGGGAGAAGAAGCGCTTATAACGGATGATTCTTTTTACGAAAGATTAAGCGCGGCTATAGAGACCGTTCCCATGAAGACGACGGATTTCCTCGACAGATGCAAGGCTGCAGGTATTAAATGGTCTAACGGATTTTCGATGCTTTTGTATCAGGCGGTCGAGGCTTATGAAATTTGGAACAACTGCGCGCTTACCGCGGAGCAGATTGATGTCGTAAGGAGAAAACTTGAGAATGAATAATATCATACTTATCGGTTTTATGGGCTCGGGCAAGACGACGATAGGAAGGCTTCTTGCCGAGGCGTATTCGCTTGAATACTATGATATAGATGAATTTATTGAAGAGAATACCAAGATGAGTATTCCCGAGATTTTCAAGAAGGCGGGAGAGAGCTGGTTCAGGGATCAGGAGGCATTTGCGCTTACTTGTCTTACCGACGCGACGAATCGCCTTATAGCTACCGGCGGCGGCATCGTGGAGAGAGAAGAAAATCTTGAGACTCTTAAGAAGGGTGGCACGGTTATTTATCTTAAGGCATCGCCCGATAAGTTATGGACAAGAGCCGGCAAGGACCCCAATCGACCGCTGTCAACCGATCTTGCGTCATTCAGAAAGCTTTTTGAGCGCAGGAAGACCCGCTACGAGGCTGCTGCGGATATTGTAATAGACACAGGCAATTTGTCTGTCGAGAGAACTGTAGAGGCCATTAAAAAGGCTTTGGCGGATGTTAATCCCACGGAGGAATAATACATGAAATTACTGGTAGTTAACGGACCCAATCTCAATATGCTGGGTAAGAGAGATCCGGCAGTATATTCAAGCCGTACTTACGAGGATTTGCTTCAGATGATAGGCGATAAAGCTTCTGAGCTTAACATGACGGTGGAAGTATTTCAGAGCAATCATGAAGGCGCCATAATCGACAGACTTCAGGACGCAATGGAAGACGGAACGGAAGGGCTTGTCATTAATCCGGGCGCATATACGCATTACAGCTATGCGATTCATGATGCGCTTGAGATTCTTTCTTTTCCCAAGATTGAGGTACATATTTCGGACATTAATACCAGAGAAGAGTTCAGACGTGTATCGGTTACAAGGCCCGCGTGCGACGGACAGATTGTGGGAGAGGGCTTCGAAGGATATCTTCATGCGATGGAGATGATTGCCTCGGGAGCGGTCAGATAGGCGTTTTCATTTTCTTTGAAAAAACAGTTGAAAATGAGTGAATAATAGTATAAAATACTTAGGAATTATTTGTGTTTCATATTTAGGAGGATTAAAATGATTTCTGCAGGCGATTTCAGAAATGGTGTTACCATTGATATCGATGGAGCTATTTTTCAGATTATTGAATTCCAGCATGTTAAACCCGGTAAGGGCGCTGCTTTTGTACGTACTAAGCTTAAGAACATCATCAACGGCGGTGTTGTAGAGCGTACTTTCAGACCTACCGAAAAGTTCCCTCAGGCACGTATCGACAGATTCGATATGCAGTATTTGTACAATGACGGTGATTTATACACCTTCATGAACATGGAGAACTACGAACAGATCGCTCTTAACAACGAGACTATCGGTGACGCTCTTAAGTTCGTTAAAGAGAACGAAGTATGTAAGGTATGTTCATACCAGGGATCTGTATTCATGGTTGAGCCCCCTCTCTTCGTAGAGCTTGAGATTACCGATACCGAGCCCGGCTTCAAGGGTGATACCGCTACAGGCGCTACCAAGCCCGCTATTGTTGAGACAGGTGCGCAGGTTGCAGTTCCGCTTTTCGTTAACCAGGGCGACGTTATCAAGATCGATACACGTACAGGCGAGTACTTATCCAGAGTTTAATCTGCTTATTTGATTCATAGATATGCCGAGAGACAACAGTTACTGTTGTCTCTTTTTTATTGCTCATATAGGAGTCGACAGTCATTACTATTCAAAAGGCCGAATATCGGCCGTCAACGCATTCAGCGATTAGAAAGGACTATCATGAATTTTAAAGAATTTGAAGAGAAGATTATTGCACATTTACAGGGGTATTATGAGGACGAAGCAACCGTTACCGTTAAGGATGTTGTTAAGAATAACGGAGTAACGCTTAGGGGAATTACGGTTTCTTTTGCCGGAATCAATATATCGCCCACTATATATCTAAATGACTTGTATAGGGACTACGAAAACGGTGAAAATGTAGAGAGTATTTGTTCCAAGATGACGGAGATGATTGATGACGCGCAGGTCAAAGAAGACGTGGATGTTTCATTCATCAGGGACTACGAGTGCATGAAGGAGAGGGTGCTTTGCAAGTTAGTTAACAAGGCCAAGAACAAGGCATATCTTAATACGGTGCCGCACATCGATTTCCTGGACCTTGCGGTGGTGTTCTATACCATTATTTCGGACGGATCCTTCGGAAGCGGTACAATTACCGTGACTAACGACCAGTTTAAGGATTGGGGCGTGTCTGTCGAGACGGTTTATGAAGATGCGAGAAAAAATACCATAAGAATCCTCGGCGGAAACGTATCTTATATAGAGGATGTGATTATATCCCTATTAAGAGAAAGGAGACATATGAGCATCGATGAAATCGAGAAGTTTATGCAGGAATGTGAGGGTGCGTCGAAACTTCCCATGTACGTGCTTACCAACGGACCTAAGACTCTTGGGGCGGCTTGCATTCTGGATAAAGATAAGCTTAACGAATTCAGCGATGAGATGGAGTCGGACCTCTTTATTTTGCCTTGCTCGATTCATGAGACGATTCTTCTTCCTGTATCGTCAGGATACGATCCCGAGATACTTGGGTCGATGGTAAGGGAGATAAATGATTCGGAAGTGGAGAAGACAGATTACTTGTCGGATTCCGTGTACAGATATAGGCGTAATACAGGCTTGTTGGAGATTGCTTAAGAGTATCTTAAATTGACTTTTTAAGCCCCGTTATGATATCATGTAGAAGTTGATTTCGTGGAAATGATGTCATAACGAACGCATCCGTAGTATAATGGATAGAACGGAGGCCTCCGACGCCTTTGATGCAGGTTCGATTCCTGTCGGATGCATTAGGGATTATATAGTATGAGTAAGAAACGTAGAAAAGATCATGATTCCTTTAAGGATTCATTCGCACAATTTAACAGCGCAATGCAGGACAATCTGCTTCTTGTTAAGGAGTGGATTACCGATATAGGGAAGGTTTTGTTGCCCTTGCTTCTGGTGATACTGGTGTTTATTACCGTAGCGATTTCTCTTAACGCAAGGGATCGCGTGGAACAGGCCACAGAGGAAGCCAAGAGCGTCCTCGAAGAGGCCAAGGCCGATGTCCAGGAAGTCAAGGAAACAGTATTCGAGGAAGACGCTTACCCCGACATCAACAAGCTGATTTATCGTTATTATGAAGCCCTTGAAATGGCCGATATCGATATCCTTATCGATATCCACAGTAACGTGACGCAGACAGAGCTTCTTCGTCTTCAGAAGATGTGTGAGTACATCGACAGATACGAGAACATTCACGTATATACCAAGCCCGGTCCTTACATTGATACATATATTGCTTATGTTATGAGTGATGTATTTCTTGTGGGTCAGGAGGAGAGCGTTCCCGGTCTTTCGGCATTTTACATTTGCAAGAATGACGACGGTGCTTACTACATCAATACAAGCGAATTGTCTCAGGAAGAGGCGCTTTACATTAAGAACGTAACCCTTCAGAGCGACGTGGTGGACCTTAAGAACTCTGCAAGAGTTTCATATAACAAGGCAATGGAGAACAATCCCGACTTAAGCGAGTTCTGGGCTGACTTATCGGTTAATCTCGATCTTGCTGTAAGTGAAGAGATGGCTCTTGAGGCCAAGCTTAAGACTCAGCTTGAAGATGAGATGAACGAAGATGTATCCGGCAATGAAGAGAACCCTGAAGAGGTGCCTACAGAGCCTGTTGTACGACGCGTGAAGGTGCTCGACAGAGTTAACGTCAGAAAGTCTGCCAGCCAGACAGCCGATAAAATCGGAAGCGCCGGCGCCGGAGAGACATATGTGCTTTTGGAGCATATGACCAACGGTTGGAGTAAGATAAGTTACAACAGCGGCGAAGGCTACATTAAGAGCGAATACCTTGAGGAAATTGAGGATGTAAGCAAGATTCAGGCATCCGGCACTGTCACGGTTATTACCGCAAGCCTTAATGTAAGAAGCGAGCCGTCTCAGACAGCTCAGCGTATAGGAGCACTTACCAACGGCCAGATAGTAGACCTTGTGGAATACGTCGAAGGCGGAGAGTGGTGCAAGATTAAATTCAACGATCAGATCGGCTATATAAAGTCCGAATTTGTGGAGTAATTAAAGAGACTCGAAAGAGTCTCTTTTTTATTGCAGAACATGAAAAAACAAGAAAAAGCAACGTATTCAGTGGGTTCGAAGGGTGCGTTGGATTATTGTATACAAGTATGATTGTACAAAGTGAACAAAAATAAATACAAAAATTTTACTAATTTAATGTAATAAAGTAGTTGTGCAAAACCCTTTTTTTGACATATAATCAGAAAAGTAAAAAAGAGAAAATGTATAGGTTTTCTTTTGAGGAGGATAATTTATGTCATACGTTGATGATGTGTACAAATTGGTGGTTGAGAAGAACCCCGCACAGCCCGAGTTCCATCAGGCAGTTAAGGAAGTTTTGGAGTCTTTGAGAGTAGTTATCGAAGCCAATGAAGAGAAGTTCAAAAAGGACGCTCTTCTTGAGAGACTTACCACTCCCGAGAGACAGATTCTTTT
This sequence comes from Lachnospiraceae bacterium, assembly GCA_017553505.1. Lineage (GTDB taxonomy): Bacteria > Bacillota > Clostridia > Lachnospirales > Lachnospiraceae > UBA1258. The sequence continues at coordinate 43,044 of JAFZLD010000016.1, read as the reverse complement.
CAGAGTACCGTGGGTAGATGATAAAGGTCAGGTTCAGGTTAACAACGGTTTCCGTGTACAGTTTAACAGTGCTATCGGACCTTACAAGGGTGGTTTGAGACTTCATCCCAGTGTAAATCTTGGTATTATCAAGTTCTTAGGTTTTGAGCAGATTTTCAAGAACTCTCTTACAGGCCTTCCCATCGGCGGCGGTAAGGGTGGTTCCGACTTCGACCCCAAGGGCAAGTCAGACCGCGAAGTTATGGCTTTCTGCCAGAGCTTTATCAACGAACTTTACAGACATATAGGAGCAGACACCGACGTTCCCGCAGGTGACATCGGAACAGGCGCTCGTGAAATCGGTTATATGTACGGTCAGTACAAGAAGCTTACCGGCCTCTACGAAGGCGTTCTTACAGGTAAGGGCTTAAGCTACGGCGGATCTCTTGCAAGAACCCAAGCTACAGGTTACGGCCTTCTTTACATGACTGATGAAATGCTTAAGTGCAACGGTGTTTCTCTTAAGGGTAAGACAGTTGCAGTATCCGGTTCCGGTAACGTTGCTATCTACGCAATCGAGAAGGCATGGCAGCTTGGCGCTAAGCCCGTTACATGTTCCGACTCTACCGGTTGGGTATACGATCCCGAAGGTATCGATGTTGCACTTCTTCAGGAAGTTAAGGAAGTTAACAGAGCACGTCTTACAGAGTACGCTGCTAAGAGACCTTCAGCTCAGTACCACGACAAGGCTACTGAGAAGAACAACCAGTGGACTGTTAAGGTTGATGTTGCACTTCCTTGCGCAACTCAGAACGAGCTTAACCTTGATGACGCTAAGACCCTTGTTGCCAACGGCGTAATCGCTGTATGTGAAGGCGCTAACATGCCTACCACTCTTGAAGCTACAGAGTACTTCCAGAAGAACGGCGTATACTTCGTACCCGGTAAGGCTGCTAACGCAGGCGGTGTTGCTACATCCGCGCTCGAGATGAGCCAGAACTCCGAGAGACTTTCATGGACCTTCGAAGAGGTTGATGCTAAGCTTAAGGACATCATGGTTAACATCTTCCACAACCTTGACGACGCTTCCAAGAAGTACGGCCTTGAAGGCAACTACGTAGCAGGCGCTAACATCGCAGGCTTCTTAAAGGTTGCTGATGCCATGAACGCTCAGGGTATTGTTTAATTCGTAACACACTCGACGACCATAAATGAATGTATGAGGCTCCGCAGGTAAGTTTGTTTTGTCAATCTTGCATGCGGAGCTTTTGCTTGCGACTTTACTGCATGAATCCGTGCAAAAGAAAGCATAATACGTGCATGGCGCGAGCTTTATACAGGTTCATGTTATGTTTATCTTAAAAATGGAAGTTTGGTATTTACAAATACATGCACCAAGTTATAGACTATAAAGAAACTGCGAAAGGATAGTATAGATATGAAGACAATTGGGCTTATCGGTGGTATGAGTTGGGAGAGTACGATTACGTACTATGAAATCCTCAACAAAGAAGTAGTTAAGAACTTGGGAGGCTTGCACAGCTCAAAGATTCTAATGTACAATGTGGACTTTGCGGAGCTTGAAGCTAAGATGAGTGTGGATGACTGGGACGGAATCGCAGAGATTCTTACAGATGTTTCGGTAAGACTTGAGAAGGGCGGCGCAGACTTTATAGTTATTGCAACCAATACTATGCACAAGGTTGTTCCGCAGATAGAGAAAGCAATCAATATTCCTATTCTTCACATTGCAGACGCAACCGCTTCAGCGGTCAAGCGCGACGGAATCAAGAAAGTGGGACTTCTCGGCACGAAGTTCACCATGACACAGGATTTCATCATGGACAGATTGCTTAATGCCGGCCTTGAAGTAATTATTCCCGATACCAAGGACATCGAGAAGGTTAACGACGTAATCTTCAAAGAACTCTGCCTTGGCAACGTTCTTGACTCCTCAAGAAAAGAATATCAGCGTATAATAGATGACATGAAGGCTAAGGGCGCCGAAGGCGTAATCCTTGGCTGTACCGAGATCGGTATGCTGATTCACGAAGCCGACAGTTCTCTTAAAACATACGATACTACTATAATCCATGCCAAAGAAGCAGCCAAGCTTGCTTTGGCCGAAGTATGAATAAAGGAGCCTGAAATGATTAATTGCAGTGCTTTTCTCCATGCAGAGTTTGAGGAATCTGTGTGGAGATAATTGACCTAACCTCAGACTTTGCTCTTAAGAACGATATATAAAGGAGCAAAGAAATGAATAACAAACAGAATAGATTAAAAGAATTTTATAAGCTGTGGAGCACCCAGAGCTTATCGCAGCTCGGAAGCGCCATGACAAGTTTCGCCCTGACGCTTTGGATATACGAGAAGACCGGCTCGGCGCTCAGCACAGCTACACTTACCATATGTACCTACGCGCCCTATGTAATAATGAGCATCTTCGCAGGCGCACTTTCAGACAAGTTTGATAAAAAGAAAACGATGCTTGTCTGCGATTTACTTGCAGCACTGACCACGGTATTGGTATTTGCGCTATACAAGACCGATACATTGCAGATGTGGCATTTGTATGCGATTAACGCCTTTTCGGGACTTATGAACACGGTTCAGCAACCGGCTTCGGAAGTTGCGACCACCATGCTGACACCGCCCGAAGACTATCAGAAGACCAGCGGCCTTATGTCGCTGTCACGCTCGATAATATCTATCGGCAATCCTATATTGGCGTCCGCATTATACGGCATTGCGGGTCTCGACGCTGTAATAGGCGTGGATATGGTGACATTTGCGATTGCTTTTGTGACACTCGCTTTCTTTGTCCGATTGCCCGAGATGGAGAGGCAGGAGGCCAAAGAAAACATTCTGGTGCTGGCACGCGAAGGCCTTGCATTTCTTAAGAAGACGCCACTTGTACTTAACGTCATTTTATTTATGTCGGGTGTAAACCTTATAGCGTCGATGTTTGATGCTGTTCTGCCGGCGTTGATAATACCGAGAGCGGGGAACACTGTATACGGATACGTGACGGCGTGCGCGGGAATAGCGATGGTGATAGGAAGCTTTCTTCCGACATTTATGCCCAAGCCCAAGGACAGAGTGCGAGTGATATACTTAACCATGTTGTTTTCGCTCGGAACAGAGAATTTCTTCCTGGCATTTTCAAGAAGCCCGATAGTATGGTGCGTCGGACAGTTCCTGGGATGGGCGCTGGTGCCCGTTATGAGCGCCAATCAAAACGTTATCATGCGTAATACGATACCGCTCAAACTGCAGGGACGCGTGTACGCGTGCAGGAATACGTTGCAGTTCTTTACCATACCGATCGGATTGTTCTTAGGCGGATTATTTACCGACAAGTGTGCAGAGCCGTTTATGGCGGTTAAAGAAGGCACGATTTGGGCTATGCTTTTCGGCGCAGGCAAGGGCTCTGGAGCATCGCTTATGATGTTTGTGCTGGGCGTTGCAGGTGTGATAATGGTTGTGGTGTCAGGCAGTATCATGAAGAAATATAAATATACGGAATAATTGACGGAGGCGTATCGGAACCTATGAGAATTCGATACGCCTTTTATGTTATAATGTCTAAAGAAAGCATTTAGGGAGGCGTCCATGGGATTTAACAGACATGATATTTCAAGAGATGCGTGCATGCTTACTTCGGGGAAGTTCGTGAAGAAGGGGTATGACTGGTGGTGGCATTCTTTTACCGGTGTTAACGCTGTAACGGGAGAGAAGAAAGCTTTCTTTTTTGAGTTCTTCCTATGTAATCCCGCGTTTGGTGCGGATAAGCCCGTATTCGGTCAGTTGCCCGAGAACAAGAGAACCAAGACACGTCCGTCGTATCTGATGGTCAAGGCCGGAGCGTGGGGCGAGAAGGCAACACAGCTGCACAGATTCTATGGATGGAAAGAGATTAAGGTAAGAGAGAGGATTCCTTTTGCTGTAAGTGCGGAGGAGTGCTTTCTTGATGAGAATTATTCTTTTGGCAGAATAAAAGTTACGGAAGAAGAAAGGGACGCGCACCCCGAGTATATGTGTGATGCAGGTGAGATGTCGTGGAACTTAAAGATAAATAAGAAGGTGGCATTCAACGTCGGATACGGCGCCGGCAACCTGTTTAGAAACCTGCAGCTGTTTGAGATGTTCTGGCATGCGGAAGGTATGAAGACCGAGTATGACGGTGAAGTTATATTTAACGGTGAAAAGTATCTGGTGACGACGGGCGAGTGCTATGGATATGCAGATAAGAACTGGGGAAGCGATTTTACGTCGCCTTGGGTGTGGCTGTCGTCGTGCAATCTGTTTAGTACCGTAACAGGCAAGAAGCTTGAAAACAGTGTATTTGATATAGGCGGCGGAAGACCGAAGGTAGGACCGATAGTGCTTGAGCGCAAGCTCCTTGCGGCATATTGGCATGAGGGAAAGTGCTATGAATTCAATTTCTCGAAGTTCTGGACCGGTGTTAAGACTAAGTTTGAGTGTCGCGAGACCGAAGATAAGATAGTGTGGCATGTGGAGCAGGAGACTAAGCGTAACAAGATGATTACCGATGTTACCTGCCTTAAGAAAGACATGCTGTTAGTCAATTATGAGGCTCCCGACGGACGCAAGCGCCATAACAGGCTTTGGAACGGCGGCAACGGCGAAGGAACCGTCAGACTGTATCATACGGGTAAGCTTGTGGACGAAGTAATCTGCAAGAACGTAGGCTGTGAGTACGGTGAGTACTGCGAGGGATAAGTATGAGCGAAGACGTTAAGATGAGTGTTTCGGCACCTGTAATGAAGGGTAATGACAAGATAGTTTATGTAGTATTCGAAGATGTTGCCGTGAGCGCGGAGTTTGAAGCACCGAGCGGGAAACTGGTGAAGAATACAGGATTTGCCGAAGAAGATATAGCAGTTTTAAAGGATTATATCTTGAATAATTGGGAAATAATTTTTGACATGGCCAAGGGAATAGACCCGATGAAAGCGTTTTTGGAAAAATAGTGTGTTTTAAAAGCATAAAAACAGGGATTTGGCGGAGCGTAAGCTCCGCTTTTTATTTATTGACGCGATTGGCGGTATAAGGTATATTTTTTCTTGGGGTAAGGAAAATGTTCGGTCCTACGGATCGGCTCCTCGGAAAGAATCAATTGAGACGGAGGGTAAAGTATTGAGAAAAATCACAGGTATGAAAAGGGTAGCTGTCATCTTAATGGCGGCAGTTATGGTACTTGGCTTGACAGCCTGCGAGAAGAAGGACGCTTCGGTGACTTCAACAACCGTAAGCACAAGCACTGAGCAACAGACACAAGTATCCGCAGATACACAGAACGTTACAGAAACATCCGCTTCCGGCGAGGAAGAGTCACTCGATCCGAGTTTTACCGTATTTGTAGGTGTGCTTAATGAATATGGATTTGATGACTCCGAATGCTATGAGTTTGAAGATAACTATATAAATTATTACGACATTGTCGGCTTGGATTTCTTTTTAATCAACCGATATGAAGATGCGGAAACCGCTAAGGCCAACAGTGTAAACGGCAAGCAGTTTGAGGGCATTTTTGAAATAAAGAATGTTGCGAAGTTTGAGAAAGCAACTCCTTGTACGGTAACCACATACATCGAGGGAGGCTCTCCCAGCTTTGAGATTTTCTTTGACAAATATCTTGTAAGATGTCATGCAGACTATTACGAAACAAACGTTAAGGTGTGCAGAACCCTTCTTTTGATGCTCTGTGCAACCGATGTAACGGAAGAAGAAATACTGGGCGAAGTTCAGAGCAAAGTTGTATACGAAGTAGAGCCCGAAGGCACACAGAAGGTCTTCAGATTATCAAGCGGTACCAACGTTAACAACTACAATGACTCTGTATTCTATATCCCCGCCGTTCCCGGGCTTGTGGCTGTGGATCCTTATGATGAGGCGGCTCCTTTGGTAGGTGAGACTGAGCTTTGTTCTCCCAACAGAATCTATTTTAAGAATCAGTACGGCGATTGGATTATGCTTGTCGATTATAACCGTGACTCGAACGGATATAATACAGAGGGAGAAGCATTCGATTATATAAGAATCGGTGATACCGATATTTCCGATATGACTCTTGTAGACAGAATCAATACCAATATCGGTGCATTCAATGCAGAGGTTCTGATAAGAGATTACGAAGACAAAAACAATGCGGATTTAAAGAAAGAAGTAACCTTTATTTTGCCCGCATGGAAAGTTGTATTTTCACAGAAGAATCGTGTTGAAAGTTTAAGCATCACATACAGATGCGCGACGGTAAGAGAAGCATTTGAGTTCGTTGAGAAGTATCTTGCCAACGATATCGATCTTGAGCATGCAATCAACAACTCGGAAGTTTATATGCACAAATTGTCTACTCTTACAACAGATTGGGTTGAGACCTACAGAAACAGCCCGGCTACAATCAAGCACGTTGCAACAGAGACGGTTGATTGGAAAGAGTATTTGGAGACCATTGAGCCTTCGGCAGAATAGTTGTAACAAAGTACATAGCAATTGTTGAATATATACGCATTAAAGACAGAACTTTATGTTCTGTCTTTTGCGATATTACGGCAAAAGTTTTATGGTGTAAGGAGTATTATTGTGATAGAATATTCCTTAGAAGATTTTTGAAAGAATGGAAGATTTATGACAGACAAAGTTTTGGTAATCGGTATCGCAGGAGGTACCGGAAGCGGTAAGACTACAATTACACGTAAGATTATGGAGAAGTTCGGAGATGACGTGTCGGTTATCAGACATGATAACTATTACAAGGCCCATCACGATATGACTTATGAGGAGCGCTCGAAGCTTAATTACGACCATCCCGACTCTCTGGATACGTGGATGCTTGCGGACGATATTAAGGCACTCAAGGAAGGTAAGGAAGTTCGCTGTCCCGTTTACGACTTTACGATTCATGACAGAAGCAACGATACCGAGCTTATTAAGCCTTCAAAGGTGTTGATTGTTGAAGGTATTCTTATCTTTGCGGACAAGAGACTCAGAGATGAGATGGACATTAAGATTTATGTAGATACTGACGCGGATGTCAGAATCTTAAGACGTATATTAAGAGACGTTAAGAAGCGCGGCAGAAGTTTGGACAGCGTAGTGGAGCAGTATCTTGACACTGTTAAGCCGATGCACGAGCAGTTCGTGGAACCTTCGAAAAAGAACGCGGACATCATTATTCCCGAAGGCGGTCACAACACCGTGGCACTCGACATGGTAATGGAGAGAGTCAAAGCACACATCAATAAAAAGGACATTTAAGCGTTATGGCTAAACTATATTTTAAATTTGGGGCAATGGGCTCGAGCAAATCTGCTCAGGCACTTATTACAAAATTCAATTACGAAGAGCTCGGCATGAGCGTGTGGCTTATTAAGCCGAGTATTGACGACAGAGACGGTGCGGATATAATCAAGTCCCGTATCGGACTCTCTGCAAGCGCTCAGGTTATCACTCCCGAGCAAAGTATCATAGAAGAGTACAAGAAAGCCGGCAAGTACGATGTAATCATCTCCGACGAAGCTCAGTTTTTTACACCCGAGCAGATTGATGATTTGAGAAACCTTGTGGATGATGAGGACATTCCGGTATTGTGCTTCGGTTTAAGAACGGATTTCCAGACACATTTTTTCCCGGGCTCCAAGCGTCTTATGGAGCTTGCGGATTCCATGACAGAGATTAAGACAGTTTGCGCATGCGGTAAGAAAGCAACCGTCAATGCAAGAATTGATGAGAACGGCAACATTGTTTACAGGGGTAACCAAGTAATGCTCGGAGGAAATGACAGTTATGTCGCAATGTGTCACAAGTGCTGGAAAGAAGGACGAAAAATCCAACGATCCAAATGATAAAGCCGGAAGAAGATTTCGCGTATTAAGGCACCTTCTTTTGTCGGTGGGCGGACTCCTTATTATCGTGGCTTTTGTAATGTTCTTCTTTGACGTAAAGCCTAAAAGCGATACGGTAACGGTAGAATATGGGGAAGAGATCAGTCGCAATCCTCTTGATTACATGAGCGGAATGAAGTGGGCCGTAAGCCTGGCCAAGGTGGATTTTTCCGCGGTTGATGAGACTAAGGTTGGGGTATATCCGGTTAAAGTTAAGCATGGTTTTGAAGACTATGAAATAGCACTGGAGATTAAAGACACGACCCCGCCTAAAGTTACGCTTAAGGGGTTAAAGTACGTAGCTGAGCTTAATAAGCCTTCTTTTGCGAAAGATTACGTGGCGACCTGCCTTGATGCAGACTCGGACGTGACCTTTTCTTTTTTGAACGCCGAAGGCGATAACACAATTGCCAAAGAAGAAGACGGAAGCGCCGTATTTACCGACATGGGTGTTCATCCCATAACGCTGATGGCAACTGATTCATCGGGCAATTACAGCTCGTTCTACCTTTCGATGATAGTGGATACGCCGCCGGAGATTCATACGTATTCGCTTGATACGGAGTACTATGTGGCGCTTGGAGACACAATCGACCTTAAGAAAGACGTTTACGCGGTCGACTATGTGGACGGTACCACAACCGAAAATATCAAGATCAAAGTTCCCGATTACAGTTCGGAAGAAGGGGACTATACCATACATTATTCCGTTACGGATTCTAACGGTTTAACGACCGAGAAGGACGGAGTAATTCATTCTTACAGCGCGCTTAAGATTCAGGATATGTTTAATACCGACCGCATTGAGCCTCATTATTTGAATGTCGAAGGTATTATCAATCCTTATGATGCGGGCTATACCATTGACGAGGACATAGATGCCGCCATCGAGCGTATCAAGCATTGTGTGGCACATATTTTTTATCGTAAGGAATACGCGACCTATTGGGGTAGCGGATTTATCGTAAAGATTAATGACGATGACATTATTCTTTGCACCAATCAGCACGTGGTCAAGGATGAGGAGACTGTTCAGGTAGACCTTTACGACGGCACCGAGGTTACGGGCTATGTTGTGGCCACGAGTGTTACGCCGGATGTGGCTTTTGTAAGGATTTTGAGGGAGGACTTGGAGCCTTCTTTTGTGACGTCGCTTAAGACGATTCACATTAATTTGAATTATTATAAGACGATTTCATTGAAGCCCCGTTTCGGGATGGGTATGTACGTAATCAACGCCAACGGTTCCGAGATGTTTAAGAGAACAGGCTATATAGTGAGGAAGACAGGCTATCTGGCCGAGTACTTTGAGAACTTCGATTATCCTGTTATGGAGGTAAGCGTAAGACTTACGCCGGGAGTTTCGGGCTCAGCTATTATAGATGCTCACGCGAACCTTCTTTGTATGGCGGCTTTTTACTGGGACCACAACGGAAGCAGAGAATATTACGGAGTATCCCTGGAGGACATTCTGGACTTCTACGAGGATGTTTTTGGCGAGCGTCTTGAATATTACTAGATCAGACAGAGAGATTATCAGTATTGGAAACTGCAAAAGAAATCAGACTTAACAAATACATAGCAATGTGCGGCGTATGCTCACGTCGCGATGCCGACAAGCTCATCGAAGAGGGCAAGGTTACCATTAACGGTAGGCCCGCAGGCATGGGCGACAAAGTGTCTGAAGGCGACAGCGTTAAGGTGGGAAGCAAGCTTCTTAAACTTGCGGACGAGACAATTGTTCTGGCGTACTACAAGCCTGTTGGTGTAACATGCACCGAGAGAGACGCTCATGCAGCTATAACCGTCACCGAGGCCCTTAAGTTCAAAGAACGCGTCACATATGCGGGACGCCTCGATAAGGACTCCGAGGGACTTCTCCTTATGACCAATGACGGCGACCTCATCCAGAACATGATGAAGGGTGAGAATGCTCATGAGAAAGAATACGTGGTGAAGGTTAACCGCCCCGTCTACGCGGAAATGCTTGAGAAGATGGAGAAAGGCGTATATCTCAAAGGCCTTAAGACCACCACGCGCCCTTGCAAGGTTAAGAAAATATCACATGATACTTTTTCAATCGTGCTGACTCAGGGATTAAACCGCCAGATTCGCCGAATGTGTGAAGTCTTCAATGCTAAGGTTATCATGCTTAAGAGAATCCGTGTTGTCAACGTGGCTCTCGGCGGACTTCAGCCCGGAGAATACAGACAATTGTCCAAGGACGAGATCGACAGTTTGAAAAAAGCTGTTTCCAAATAAAAAATAAAGGGAATTGACATTAAAATGGCAGACGACAGATCAAGAATGACAGAGCTCATTCAGATTTTGAATAAAGCAAGCGAGAGCTATTATGCGAAAGACGAAGAAATTATGTCCAATTTCGAGTACGACGCATTATATGACGAACTTGTCACTTTAGAAGAAAAGACCGGCATTGTACTGGCAGGTTCACCTACCCAGAAGGTCGGTTATGCTGCGGTAGACTTTCTTCCCAAGGAAACTCACGACAAGCCTATGCTTTCTTTGAGCAAGACCAAGTCTCGCGATGAGCTTGCAGACTGGCTTGCGGACAGAGAAGGCTTATTAAGCTGGAAACTTGACGGTCTTACGGTTGTACTTACTTACGAAAACGGCGAGTTGTCCAAGGCTGTTACCCGCGGTAACGGTGAAGTGGGAGAAGTTATTACCCCCAATGCCAAGACCTTTATAAATGTTCCGCTTAAGATTTCTTTTAAAGAAAAGCTGGTTATTCGCGGCGAGGCTGTTATTTCTTATCCTGACTTTGAGAAGGTTAATGCCGAGATAGAGGACGAAGAAGATAAGTACAAGAACCCTCGTAATTTATGCTCAGGTTCCGTAAGACAGCTTAACAGCGAGATTACCGCCAAGAGACACGTCAGACTTATCGTGTTCTCGCTTGTAAGTGCCGAGGGTAAGACATTCACGTACAGAAGCGAAGAGTTTGATTTCCTTACGGGGCTTGGATTCGAAGTGGTAGAGCATCATAAGGTTACAGGTGATACTGTTAAGGACAGAATCGCATATTATGCAGAGAAGATTCAGACTTATGAGATTCCTTCGGACGGTCTGGTACTTTGCTATGAGGATATAGCTTACGGTAAGAGCCTTGGCATGACGGCCAAGTTCCCCCGTGATGCAATTGCTTTTAAGTGGCAGGATGAGACTGCCCGCACCGTATTAAGAGAGATTGAATGGAGTCCGTCGAGAACCGGACTTATTAATCCTGTGGCGATTTTTGATTCCGTTGAGCTTGAGGGTACAAGCGTAAGTCGCGCCAGCGTACATAATTTGTCTGTACTCGACGATTTGAAGCTTGGTATAGGCGATGAAATACTGGTATATAAGGCTAATATGATTATTCCTCAGATTGCCGAGAATATCACCAAGAGCGGCAATCTCGAAATTCCTGCGACCTGCCCTTGCTGCGGAGGCCCTACAAGCGTAAGAGTGGTCAAGGAAGCGAAAAGTTTATATTGCTCCAATCCCGACTGCCCTGCCAAGCAGATTAAGAAGTTCTCGCTTTTTGTAAGCAGAGATGCTTTTAACGTGGACGGATTATCGGAAGCAACCCTCGAAAAGTTCGTAGACGAAGGATTCATCAAGGAATACAGTGATTTATTCGGCCTCGACAGATATCATGACACAATTGTCACAATGGATGGCTTCGGCGAGAAGTCTTACCAAAATCTTATGGACAGCATAGAGAAAGCAAGAGACATTTCTCTCCCGAATTTTGTATATTCTCTCGGAATTTTGAATATAGGTCTTGCAAATGCGAAAGTTATATGTAAAGCTTTTGGAAATGACCTTGATAAGGTTTTACATTTAACCAGGGATGAACTTATGTCGGTTGACGGCATAGGTGAAGTTATAGCGGATTCGTATGCGGCTTATTTTGCCGATGAAGACAATAAGAAGCGCGTAGACAATCTGCTTAGGTGTGTACGAATGCGTAAGGAGGATGTGGTTACGGAAGAATCGCTCCTCACAGGCAAGACGGTAGTGGTAACCGGAAGCCTGAACCTTTACGCAAGCAGAAAGGATTTACAGGAAGAAATCGAAAGACGGGGCGCGAAACTTTCGGGAAGTGTATCCAAGAACACCTTCGTGCTCGTCAATAACGACGTCAATTCCGCATCCTCCAAGAACAAAACCGCCAAGGAACTTGGTATTCCCATTATGAGCGAAGAAGATTTTGTGAATACATATTTAAAATAAAAGAAAGCGAGTTTTTATCATGCCTATTAAAATACAGGATTCTTTGCCTGCTCAGGCAATTTTGGAGAGTGAAAATATATTTGTAATGACGGAGAACAGGGCTATGCATCAGGATATTCGTCCCCTGAATGTCCTCATCATGAACCTGATGCCCAACAAAGAGATTACCGAGACTCAGATCCTCCGTAAGCTCTCAAACAGCCCTCTGCAGGTCAATGTTGAGTTGCTTCAGACTCAGAGCTACACCCCCACACACGTGGACGCAAGCCACTTGGATTCTTTTTACACTACATTCGATAAGGTCAAGGACAGAAAGTTCGACGGAATGATTATTACCGGCGCACCGCTTGACTATGTTAAGTTCGAGGACGTGGCTTACTGGAAGGAAATGACCGAGATTTTTGACTGGTGCGAGACGCATGTTCACTGCACATTCTTCCTGTGCTGGGCTTGCTTCGCGGCACTTTATTACTACTACGGACTCGAGCGCTTCGACAGGGAAAAGAAACTATCCGGCGTATACAGCCATCACGTGTTAAAGCCCACATCACCCCTTTTCAGAGGCTTTGACGACGTTTTCTATGCGCCTCATTCAAGAGCAATGGGTATCGAGCGCGAGAAGATAGAGAACACTCCGGGCCTTGAACTTATGGCATACTCTGACGAAGCCGGCGTTGCTATCGTTAAGACCGAGGATTCGAGAAAGTTCTTTGTGGGACTTCATGCAGAATATGATGCCAACACTCTTTCGGATGAGTACTTCAGAGATTTGGGTAAGGGAATGAATCCCGATATTCCCGTAAATTACTTCCCGGATGACGATCCTACCAAGAAGCCGATCGTTAACTGGCGCTCCACAGGCCAGCTTTTGTACACGAACTGGCTCAATTACTACGTATACCAGTCGACTCCGTACGACGTTAACACAATCGGACGATAACACCCACCCCGAAGGGAGGCATTATGAAGGTTCTTGTAATAGACGGTCAGGGCGGCAAGCTCGGCGCCTTGGTAGTAGAATCTATAGTCAAAGAAAAAATTGATTGCGAACTGTACGCTGTCGGCACCAACGTTCTTGCCACATCAGCCATGCTCAAGGCAGGCGCGGACAACGGCGCGACAGGAGAGAATCCGGTAAAAGTCTTAGCAGGTGACGCGGATGTCATAATTGGGCCGATTGGGATTATCGCCGCAGATTCACTTCTCGGTGAGGTGACGCCTTTAATGGCAGCATCCGTCGGAAGCAGTAACGCAGTTAAGCTTTTGATACCGGTAAGCCATTGCAACAACAAGGTTATAGGTGTCAAGAATCTTTCTATGAACGAAATGGTCAAAGAAACAGTTGAAGCATTAAGAAACATTGTGCTACAATAAATTTATCGCAATTCATATATAACGGCGTCATGAAGGCGCTACAATCGTTCAAGACGATGATATCAACGAGGAAATGAGGTATTTAAGATGTCATCGAGAAAAAATTTATACAGAATGGTACTTGCGGCAATGTTCCTGGCTCTTTGCCTGGTATTGCCTTTTCTGACGGGACAGATTCCGCAGATAGGACAGGCACTTTCGCCTATGCATATTCCGGCACTGTTGTGCGGTTTCTTTTGCGGACCATGGTACGGTCTTATTGTGGGACTTATCGGCCCTGTTTTAAGATCTTTACTGTTCGGAATGCCTAAGCTTGTGCCTACAGCCATAGCCATGAGCTTCGAACTTGCAACATACGGTTTTTTAAGCGGACTTCTTTACAAGCTTTTCCCCAAGAAGATTCCCTTTATATACGTTACATTGATTATCTCAATGATTGTCGGACGAGTTGTAAACGGTTGTGTGAATGCAATCTTCGCAGGCATCAATAAGACGCCTTACGGACTTCAGGCTTTCTACACCGCTACAGTTGTTAAGACGATTCCCGGAATCATTCTTCACATCATATTGATTCCTGCGATTGTAATCGCCCTTAGGAAATATACAGCCAAAGAATAATGTGTATAACAGAAAGAAGCCTGTAGGCTTCTTTTTTGTTGCCGGGAAGGGGAACGGACTCGGAGCTTTTTAAGCAATTCTTAAGCTTTCTCAATTTGCAAATGAAGGTCTTACATGGTAGAATAAACGGGTGCAGAAAGATAATTTGGAGCATAAAAAATGGTATTTAGTTCATTGCTGTTTTTGCTTTGTTTCCTTCCTCTGTGTCTGGGCGTTTACTACATAGTTCCGCACTATGTTAAGTCAACTGATGACGGACATAAGCTTAAGAACAGCATTCTTCTTATTTTCAGTTTCATATTTTATGCATTCGGCGGGGTTAAATATCTCGCCTTAATGATGTTTGTAATTTTCATCAACTGGGCAGGCGGCTTCTCTGTTCATAAGGGCCGCCACAAAGACGGCGCAAGGACTTTTTTTCTTGTGCTTATTTTGCTTGCAGATATAGGTATTCTGTTTTTCTTTAAGTATTTCAATCTGTTCACGGCAGTTCTTGAGAATCTTCTTTATCCGGAACTTGCCAAGGGCGGAAGAATGGTCAATATATGGACCATCACCGGTAACGGGGCACTCGGATGGCCCGAGGTGATACTGCCCATAGGTATTTCTTTTTACACTTTCCAGGCTATGTCATATGTTATAGACGTGTATAAGAGTGAGGCTGAGCTTCAGACCGACATTTTCAACTTCGCGCTGTATATTTCATATTTCCCGCAGCTGATTGCGGGTCCCATCGTTCAGTACAGAGATATCGAGAAGCAGCTTTCCATGAGACAGGAGACCGTGGATCGCTTTACGTCAGGTATTATGCGTTTCTGCTACGGTCTTGCCAAGAAAGTGCTTATCGCCAATACCCTCGGCGAGATGGTAGACACTATCTGGAAGCTTGATATTACCAAGATAGGTGCCACTACAGCATGGCTTGGGGCAATTGGTTATTCGTTCCAGATTTATTACGACTTCTCCGGATATTCCGACATGGCTATCGGTCTCGGTAAGATGTTCGGTTTCGAGTTTAAGGACAACTTTAACTATCCTTATCAGGCAGAGGGCATTTCAGATTTCTGGCGCAGATGGCACATTTCTTTGTCATCATGGTTTAAACAGTATGTGTATATTCCGCTTGGCGGTAACCGTGGCTCGCAATTTGCGACGTTTAGGAATCTTTTTATCGTATTCCTGCTTACGGGTATCTGGCACGGCGCCAATTGGACTTTCTTTATATGGGGCCTTTCTTACGGAATTTTGATTATTCTTGAAAAGGCCTTCCTTAGGGATTTCCTTGAGAAATTCAGGTTTAAGACACTTATCAGACTGGTGACTTTTGTAATAGTTACCATTCTGTGGATTGTATTCAGAGCAGACAATATCTTGCTTGCGGGCACGTTTATTTCGAAGCTTTTTATGAAGGGAAGCGAGCATATCAATGCGCTTTCTTTCTTGTCGGGTAAGAGATTACTGACGCTTGTTGCGGCAGTTCTGTGCGGAGGCGTTATTCAGAAATTGCCTATCAGCAAGAACAGTCGATTCCTTAAGTTTTTGTCGGGTATTTTTACCCTTGTATTATTTGTAATAAGCGTTATTTTCCTGGTTAACAGCACTTACAATCCTTTTATTTACTTCCAGTTTTAGGAGACACATTGAGTAGCGGTAAGAAGAGAATACTTAAGAAAATTTATATAGGTTTATTCGTTGCTATGATTTCCCTTCCGTGGATTGTATGGGGCGGAGTGCGCATTTTTGCGCCCGATTACTTCGCGGAGCAGTCGGATTTAAGCAAGGAAAAGCGTAATAAGAACGAGTTTAAGCTTTCTGACCTTATAGATTCGGGAGAGGGGCTTTCGTCGTATATTGACGACCGTGTTCCTTTCAGAGGCGGCTTTATAAGCATTTACCAGACTTATGACGGTAAGACAGAGAAGGTTTATCAGGATGTGATGCGAAGCGTCATTTCTTTCTTTTCCGGAAAGGGTCCCGAGCGTAAGGAAGTGGGTAAGCTTGATTCGATGTTCGGCGGAGACAGTTCCGGTGACGGTTCGTCTGACAATGAGCCTACTCAGGAGATAACCGAAGGCAAGAATCACGAGCATTCTTTGTACGTTGCGGAGATTGAGAAGCCCGAGTGCGAGAAATCGGGATACATTCTTTATAAGTGCAGGGAATGTGAATATATGCAGAAAGATATCACGCCGCCCAAGGGACATGATTTGATGCTTATCAAAGAATCCGAGGTTTCGTACGACAGTTACGGATATAAGGCGTATATATGCAAAGAATGTGGCAAGTTTGAGGTCAAGGACTTAGTGTCCAAGTATGTTGATACCACATATATGGCTCCACAGATTGTGGGCGGAACATTGCTGGGTCGCGATAATTGGATGTATTATGCTGATAATAACGCGATGGACTACTATACCGGAATCAATGTCCTGACGGAAGAGCAGATGAAGAGCTATGCCGACAAGGTTAACAGATTGCAGGAACTTTGTAATGCAAGGGGCATGTCGTTAGTTATTATGTTCATGCCTAACAAAGAGCAGGTTTATCCCGAATACATGCCTACGATGGAAGTATACAATCAGTACAAGCGTGTACAGCAGCTTACGGACTATCTGAACGCCAATACATACACATCGTGCCTGTATCCCTTAGAAGCACTTAAGACGGCTGAGATTTTCTGGCCCGTTTATTACAAGTATGATTCACACTGGAACCATATGGGAGCATTTGTAGGCCTTCAGGAAATGTACAAGGTTCTCGGAATTGAGACTACAAATCCGATGCTTCTCGGGGCTCCGGTATGCCCGACTGACAGAAATGACCTGTTACTTCTCGGAGGATTAAGTCCGGACAATTACAATACTGACTCTGAGTTCGTGCCCAATTATAAGAGTGATATTTACGTGAACGGACTTGATGTACATGCCGACATCTGCCATACATATTCATCGTCGCCCAATGCATGTAAGCTTGTAATGCTTGCGGATTCCTTCAGGGAAATGATGACTCCGTACATTACCAAAGATTTTTCGGAGTGCGTCATTGCTCACAGAAACGTTACCGACAGTGTGGCGGAAGATATTAAGAATTGTAATATATTGGTTCTTGCCGCCGTTGAGAGAGAAGACACAAGTTTGTTTAACTGTATAGATAAAGTTATAGCTATTTTAGAACAGCAATAAAGGGAGAATTTTTATGAGGAAGATGTTTGAAAGATTATCTGCGGTAGCGCTCGCTGCGTTACTCATGACAGTTTCTTTGACCGCTTGCGACAAGCCGGTTAAATTGTCTGCAGAGGCCGAGACTGAGGCTACGGTAGTTATTTCGGAAATGCCTCTTGTGGAGCCTGAGCCCGAGCCCGAACCGGAGCCGGAGCCTGAACCGCAGGTGTTTAATGTAAAGCTTTGTGCGGTGGGTGATGACCTTATTCACGACAATTTGATTAATTCCGGTAAGCAGGAAGACGGAACCTACAATTACGACCATTTCTATGAGCATGTGCTCGATCAGCTGGCTCAGTACGATATAAGAGTTATTAACCAGGAAACTGTTCTTGTAAACGATCCCGGCAGCTACTCAGGCTATCCTCGCTTCGGAAGCCCTTATGAGGTCGGTGAAGCCGTTATTAAGGCAGGTTTTAACGTAGTTACACACGCTACCAATCACTCGTATGACAAGGGCGTTAACGGTGTTCTTTCGTCAGTAGCGTTCTGGAGAGAGCATCCCGACATTCTTATGGTCGGAATGTATGACAGTGAAGAAGATTTCAATACCATACCCGTTAAGGAGTTTAACGGTATTAAGATAGCTTTTCTTAACTACACTTATGGCTTAAACGGACTCGCGCTTCCCGACGACAAGCAGTATCTCGTTAACACTTTGTACGATGATGACAAGATTGTGTCTGATATTCAGAAAGCCCGTGAACTCGCTGACTTCGTAATCGTATTCCCTCACTGGGGTACAGAATACGTGTATGAAGCTACGACTTACCAGCGCAATGAGGCCAAGATTTTTGTGGATGCCGGCGCGGATTTGATTATCGGTGCGCATCCTCACGTAGTAGAGCCTTTGGAGATTCTCGTGGCTGACGACGGTCGCGAAGTTCCCTGTTACTGGTCACTCGGCAACTTTATTTCTTCCCAGAGCGAAGTTCCGAGAATGTTAGGCGCCATGGCAGAAGTTGAAATTGAAATGACCGAAGGCGACGAACGCGCCCACATCGTTAAAGCCGAAATGGAGCCCATAATGACCTTTATCAGCAAAGATACGAAGTTTATCACTACCTATATGCTTAAGGACGTTACAGAAGAAATCGCTTCGGAACACTGGCTTACAAAGAAAGGTTTAACCGTAGAGAAGATTCAGGCGCTGTATGATGATATTACAGGAGCTGAAGAGGAATAATATAAAACAAAAAGGCCATCCCGATTGCGGGATGGCCTTTAAAATGCAGTAATATCAATACAACAAGAGAGCTACCGAGTATCGGTAGCTCTCCTGTTATTGAGAATGGTACATTGGGGTTATGGGGTATGCTTAAAATATACAGATGGGTCATTAACAAAGAATTAACCGAAATTAAAAATTCTAATTTCGGTTAATTTTCTCTACTTATTCATGTTTTTGTAAGCTGATGCAAGCATAAGTTTAATACGGTTAAGCTGGTTAACTTCGCTGGCACCGGGATCGTAGTCGATGGCGACGATGTTGGCTCCGGGGAAGTTCTTACGAAGCTGTTTGATAACGCCTTTACCTACTACGTGGTTGGGTAAGCATCCGAAAGGCTGTGCACAGACGATGTTCTTGGCACCGTTGTGGATGAGCTCTATCATTTCGCCTGTTAAGAACCAGCCTTCACCGGTCTGGTTACCGATGGAGACGATGTCCTTGGCCATACGGGCGGTCTCGTGGATGTCTGCGGGAGGTACGAAGTGTACGCTTTTCTTGCAGGCGCGGGAGTAGCTCTTTCTTGCAAATTCTATAGCCTTGATGCCAAGAGCCGCGTTACGTGCGGATTTCTTGGAGGTTCCTAAGTAATCGGCCTTAAATTCCTGATTCTTAAAGCAGTAGAGCATAAAGTCCATAAGATCGGGAACGACTGCCTCGGCGCCTTCTTTCTCAAGAAGTTCCACAACGTGGTTGTTGGCGGTGGGAGAGTATTTAACAAGAATCTCACCTACGACGCCTACGCGGGGCTTCTTGATGTCTTTAATCGGTATCTTGTCGAATTCTTCAACCATCTGACGGCACATCTTCTTGAAAGTAAAGAAGCCTACGTGCTTGCGGGACAGGAATTCGTTACATTTCTTAACCCATTTCTCGTGAAGTTTGTCGGTGTCACCTGCATTAACTTCGTAAGGGCGCATACGATATACGCAACGCTGGAAGATATCGCCAAAGAACACTGCATATACACCGCGGATAGCAAGCGCGGGAGTGATCTTGAAACCGGGCTGCTTCTCCAAGCCTGAAAGGTTAAGAGAAATTACCGGTATGTGCTCCATGCCGGCTTTCTTAAGCGCACGACGGATAAATCCTATATAGTTGGTCGCACGGCAACCGCCACCGGTCTGGGTCATTATGAGTGCGACCTTGTTAAGATCGTACTTGCCGGACTCAAGAGCCGACATCATCTGACCTACTACCAGAAGTGAAGGGTAGCAAGCGTCGTTGTTAACGTATTTAAGACCTGTATCAATCGAAGTTCTGTTATCGTTGTCAAGGACTACAAGATTGTAGCCGGCCATTCTGAATACAGGCTCCAAAAGGTCGAAATGAATAGGTGACATCTGAGGACACAGAATAGTGTAGTTGTCACGCATTTCCTCTGTGAAGGGCTGACGGACGATAGCACTTGAACGAACCGTTCTCTCATAGTGACGCATCTCACGTACGCGTATAGCGGAGAGTAAGCTACGGATACGGATTCGAGCAGCACCAAGGTTATTAACCTCGTCAATCTTAAGGCAGGTATAAATCTTATCTGAACCCGACAAAATATCGTTAACCTGGTCGGTAGTAACGGCATCGAGACCGCAACCGAAGGAGTTAAGCTGTACAAGGTCGAGATTGTCGACGGTTCTTACATAAGCAGCCGCAGCATACAAACGTGAGTGGTACATCCACTGGTCGCTTACGATAAGAGGACGCTCGGGAGTGCCGAGATGCGATATTGAATCCTCGGTAAGAACAGCCACACCGTAAGAGGTAATAAGCTCGGGAATACCGTGGTTGATCTCGGGGTCGATATGATAAGGACGACCTGCAAGAACAATACCCTTGCGGCCTGTAGCGCTCAAGTAATCAAGTACTTCCTCACCCTTTTTCTTCATGTCATCGCGGGCACGACCGAGCTCGTCAAAAGCAACCGATACGGCTTCCTCAATCTCTGCCGCGGGAATATCCTTAAACTCAAGCTTCAACGCATGCGCGATAGTTTCCTTGGTCTTAAAGGACATGAAAGGATTTCTGAACTTAACCTGACCGCCGCTGATAGACTCAACGTTATTCTTAATGTTCTCAGAGTAAGAAGTAACGATGGGGCAGTTGTAGTGGTTGTTGGTATTACGAACTTCATCACGCTCATAGAAAATAGCGGGATAGAAGATAAAATCGGGCTTCTGGGCAATCAGCCACTCAATGTGACCGTGCGCAAGCTTAGCGGGGTAACACTCCGACTCACTGGGAATCGATTCGATACCAAGCTGATAAATATTATGACTCGATACCGGCGAAAGAATGACACTGTAACCAAGCTTCGTAAAGAAAGTATGCCAGAAAGGATAGTTCTCATACATGTTAAGTACGCGAGGAAGTCCCACAGTACCGCGGGGAGCGGTCTCGCGCGCCAAAGGCTCGTAGGAGAAATATCTCTTAAGCTTGTATTCAAAGAGGTTCGGAACGTTGTCCTTGTTTTTTTGCTTACCGATACCACGTTCGCAACGGTTACCGGAGATATACTGGCGGCCGCCGGAGAAACGGTTGATGGTAAGACGACAGGCATTGGTACAGCCTTTACACTTGGTCATGCTGGTCTCGAACTTAAGGTCACAGATGTCCTCGTAAGAGAGCATTGCGGTTGCTTTGTCCTCGGAGTAACGCTCGCGGGCAATCAAAGCGGCACCGAAAGCGCCCATGATACCTGCGATATCGGGACGAACCGCCTCGCAGTTCGCAACCTTCTCAAAGCTTCGAAGAACCGCGTCATTGTAGAACGTACCACCCTGCACAACGACTTTCTTACCAAGGCTTGAAGCATCGGATACCTTAATAACCTTGAACAAGGCGTTCTTAATAACCGAGTAAGCAAGACCTGCGGAAATATCGGCAACGCTTGCGCCTTCCTTCTGAGCCTGCTTAACCTTGGAGTTCATAAATACGGTACAACGGGTACCGAGGTCGATGGGGTGAGCGGCGAAAAGCGCACACTTCGCAAAGTCCTCAACCGAGTAGTTAAGGGACTTGGCAAATGTCTCTATAAACGAACCGCAACCCGATGAGCATGCCTCGTTAAGGAGCACGCTGTCGACGGTTTTATTCTTAATCTTGATGCATTTCATGTCCTGACCGCCGATATCAAGAATGCAGTCAACATCGGGGCTAAAGAAAGCGGCGGCGTAGTAGTGAGCAACCGTCTCAACCTCGCCGTAATCGAGCATGAAAGCAGACTTCATAAGCTCCTCGCCGTAACCGGTGGAGCAGGAGCATACAATCTTGCAGTCAGAAGGAAGCACTTTGTAAATGTCCTTGAGCGCTTCGATAGCGGTTTTAAGCGGAGAACCGTTATTATTGGAGTAAAAAGAATGAAGCAGTGTTCCGTCTTCACTTACCACAGCAATCTTGGTGGTGGTGGAACCCGCGTCTATACCGAGGAAGCACTTGCCGTGATAATCGGACAAGCTTCCTTTCTTAACCATAGCCTTGTCGTGACGAGCCTTGAATGTATCGTAAGCTTCCTGATCCTTGAAAAGAGGCTCCATACGCTCAACTTCAAAGTCCATCTTGATATCTGAAGAAAGTTTTGCAACCATTTCGTCCATTGAGTAGAAAACGTCGTCTTTGGCCGTTAAGGCACAACCCATGGCTGCAAAAAGATGAGAACGGTCTGTATCTACGATATGCTCGTCATCAAGCTTCAAAGTTCTGATGAAAGCAACCTTTAATTCGCTTAAGAAGTGAAGGGGACCGCCGAGGAACGCAACGCGGCCGCGAATAGGCTTACCGCAGGCAAGACCCGAAATGGTCTGATTGACAACCGCCTGGAAAATAGATGCAGCAAGATCTTCCTTGGTAGCACCGTCATTGATAAGGGGCTGAATATCGGACTTCGCAAATACACCGCAACGGGCGGCTATTGTATATAAAGAATTATAAGACTTAGCATATTCATTAAGTCCCGCAGCGTCTGTCTGGAGCAAGCTTGCCATCTGGTCGATAAAAGAACCCGTACCGCCGGCACAGATACCGTTCATACGCTGCTCGACATTACCGTCCTCAAAATAAATAATCTTCGCATCCTCACCGCCGAGCTCGATTGCAACATCGCAGCCTGAGGTCATCTCCTGAAGAGAAGTGGATACCGCAATTACTTCCTGAGTAAAAGGAACGCCCAGGTGATTGGCAAGTGTAAGACCGCCGGAACCTGTAATCATAGGATGAACAGTGATATTACCGGTAACGGCCTGAGCCTTAACAAGAAGAGAATGAAGGGTCTCTTTGATGTTGGCAAAGTGTCTTTCGTAATCCGCAAAAAGAAGGTTCTTGTCAGAATCCATAACCGCAACCTTGACGGTTGTGGAACCTATATCTATACCCAATGAATAGAATTTATCGCTCATAAATCTCCCCGATTTCTTATATTTATGCATATAACACATTAAATCGTATTATAAAGCATGTTTTTATAAAAAGCATTTGACAAATAAGAGGTATTTGTAACATATTCCATTAAATTTTTCTAAAGTTTGACTCATACGGACACAAAACTTTAACAATTGCTTAAGTGGACTTTTACGGGTTCATTTGATAGAATTATGGTAACTTTGATATAAGGAGTTTTGTGCTTTTATGGGCAAATTTGAGAGAAAATTCGGAAGGTATGCAATTAAGAATCTTTCGAAGATACTTGTAATATGCTATGCGGCCGGACTGGTAATAAATCTGATGTTTCCGGGGGTCCGCGATTATATAACGCTTAATCCGTATCTGATACTTCACGGACAGGTATGGAGACTTGTAAGCTGGGTTCTTGTGTCTTCTTTTGGCGGAAGCAACCCTATCAGTCTGACCTTCAGTATAATAATGATGTTCTTTTTCTTTTCGATAGGAAGAACGTTGGAGCGTACCTGGGGCGACTATCTTTTTAATGTCTATGTTTTTTCCGGAATACTGCTTACGATAATTGCAAGTTTTGGAGTGTATGGGTTCTCCGCTTTGTTCCCTCCCGTTAAATATGTGGAGTATATTACCGGCGGAATGGAAGGCTTTATGGCGGCTGTGAGCCCCGTGTTTACACTGTATTACATAAGCATGTCCATACTTCTTGCGTTTGCTTTTACATTCCCGGATTCAATGGTACTTATGATGCTCATTTTCCCTATGAAGATGAAGTGGCTGGGATATATTGAGGGAATATACCTTATTTATGAATTTGCTGTCGGCAACGCCTATGTCAAAGTGGCAATTGCGGCCGCAATGATTAACTTCATTGTATTTTACTTCATGCAGAGGAAAAGAAGATTAGGCTCTCCGAAAGCCCGTTATCAGGCAGCTGTACGCAGAAGAGAATTCAACAATAATGTAAGAAGAGAGACCAAGCCCGCAGGCGTTTCCAAGCACAAATGCGCAATCTGCGGAAGAACCGAGATTACCAATCCGGAGCTTCAGTTCAGATTCTGCTCGAAATGTAACGGCAATTACGAGTACTGCAACGAGCATTTATTCAATCACAAACATGTAGAGTGATGCTTAAATAACCCCAAGGGAGATTTTATGAACGACAAACAGGATTTTATCAGAAGAATAAATGAACTTACCGAGATAGCCCTCGACCAGGAGAATGTAATATTTGAGGATCAACTCTTTGCCATTTTCCCCGAGATTAAGGACGACAAGGCTAAGTTCGACGTAATCAAAGAATACTTAACGGCCAAGAAAATCGGCCTTAACGATAAGCTTCCGGTAGATGTTCTTCTTACCAAAGAAGAGAAGAACTACCTTGATTTTTATCTTGAAGAGCTTAACGAGAAGACACCACTTACCAAGGGCGAGCGCGAGGCATTTATGCTTTCTGCCATGGCAGGTGAGGAGAATGCCAGAGCACTTATTTTGGAAGACACACTCAAGAACGTTGTGGAGATAGCCAAGCTTTACGTAGGTCAGGGAGTGCTCCTTGAAGACCTTATAGGTGAAGGCAATTTAAGCCTTGTAACAGCTACTGCCACTCTCGGAGCATGTGAGAATGCTGCGGAGGCGGAAGGCGTGCTTGCAAGCGCAATAATGGATGCAATGCAGGATCTTATTGCGGAAGCCGGCGATGAAAGCGGCAAGGAAGAGAAGCTTTTAAAGAGAGTCAACAAAGTATCCAAAGCGGCGGCAGAGCTTGCCGAGGCTCTCGGAAGAAAAGTAACCATAGAAGAACTTATGGAAGAATCGGGTATGACCCGTACATATATCGAAGCGGCGCTTAAGCTTACGGGCAACGCCATCGAAGACATCGAAATACCCGATGAATTAAAGTAATACAATCAGGAGTCAGATTAATGAAGGATTTTAAAGGCTGTAAGAACTACACGTTAGTTGCTGCAGAAAATTTGCCCGATATTTCTTCCAAGGCATATACGCTGGTGCACGATAAGACAGGCGCGAGAATAGCCTGCATCGCCAATAACGATGAGAACAAAAGCTTTATGATAGGATTTAAGACACCCCAGTCGGATTCGACGGGTGTTCCTCATATACTTGAACATTCGGTGCTTTGCGGTTCCGAAAGATATCCCGTTAAGGATGCCATGACCGAAGTCAGCAAGGGATCTCTTAACACATTTTTAAACGCATTCACTTATCCCGATAAGACCGTTTATCCCGTTGCAAGCTGCAATGACAAGGATTTCCGAAATCTTATGGGGGTTTATCTTGATGCGGTCTTTGCACCTCAAGTGCTCAAAGAACCTAAGATTTTTATGCAGGAAGGCTGGCACTATGAGATGGAAGACTTAGACGCCCCGCTTACCTATAACGGCGTAGTCTACAATGAGATGAAGGGTGTTTATTCTTCGCCCGACAGCGCATTCAGTTCAAATATCATGTTCTCGCTTTTTCCGGACACTCAGTACGGTGTTGAATCGGGTGGCGATCCCGATGTAATTCCGGAACTTACATACGAGGATTTCTGTGCTTTTTACAAAAAGCTTTATCACCCTTCCAATTCAAGAATCCTTCTTTACGGAGACATGGATTTTGAAGAGAAGCTTGCATATATCGATAGAGAATATCTTTCACATTACGATAAGATTAATCCGGACTCCGAGATTAAAATGCAGCCTTCTTTTGGCAAAAGAAAGCGTATTGAAAAAGAATATTCAATCGCCGACGACGGAGATACCAAGGACGCGACTTACCTTTCTTACAATGTCGTATGTTCCGACTATAACGACGTTAAGACTACAGAGGCCATGAACACCATTAATTACGCCCTCTGTTCGGTTCCGGGAGCCAAGCTCAAGGAGCGTCTTATCGATGCGGGAATAGGCAAGGACGTATTCTCCGAAATGACCAACGATACCTGCCAGAAGTTTTTCTCAATCATTGCTCAGGGCGCCAATCCCGAGGATGAGGAGAGATTCGTGCAGATTATCGAAGATACGATTAAAGAGATAATCGCCGAAGGATTCGACAAGAAGACTTTGGAGGCATCCATCACAAGGTCCGAGTTTACATACAGAGAAGGCGATTACGGATATTATCCGAAGGGTGTGGCTTACGGCGGAGCTGTATTTGAAAGATGGCTTTATACCGATGACGATATTTTCATTAACCTTAAGCAGAACAAGATTTTCAAAGAATTAAGGGAAGGTATCGAAAACGGTCTGTTCGAGCAGGTTCTTAAGAGTGCGGTTCTTGATAATAACCATAAGACCATTCTTGTCTTTAAGCCCGTTAAAGGCCTCACCGGTAAGAAAGACGCTGAGCTTGAAAAGCGTCTTGCAGAGTACAAGAACAGCCTTTCCGATGCAGAGAAACAGAAGATTGTAGACGATACAAAAGCACTTAAAAAATATCAGGAAGAACTCGACAGCGAAGAGGCTCTCGCCACAATTCCCACGCTTTCTTTGAAGGATATTAAGAAAGAAGGAATTAAGTTTAATTACGAATCCAAAGATATAGACGGGATCAAAGAAACCTGCACGGAAATGACGTTCAACGGAATTGTTTATTTCACACTTTCTTTTAACGCAGACAGGCTTCCGTTAAGACTTGTGCCCGCGTTCAGCGTTCTTAAGACGTTTCTCGGCTATCTTAATACCGAGCATTATACTTATGGTGAGCTGGTTAATGAAAGCAATATCAAGACCGGCGGATTAAGTTATAACGCATCGGTTTATAAGAGAAATTACGATACCGATGACTATACTTACGGACTCGAGGTAAAGACGAAGGTCTTAAACAACGGAATTGCCGAGGCATTTGAACTTATCGAGGATACCTTATTTACGTCAGATTTTAATGACAGGAAGCGTATTAAGGAGAATCTCGAGCAGTCCAAGATGCGTATTCAGGTATATATGATGCAGTCGGGACATGCGGTTGCAATCGGTCGTGCGTCTTCTGCGATGTCGGACGGCTCAGCGCTTATCGAAGAACTGACGGGTATGCGTGAGTACAGATACATTGAGAACCTTTTGAAGAACTTTGACGATAATTTTGATACATTGGTTAAGGAGTTAAAGGAAGTTCTTTCAATCCTTCTTACCAAGGATAACCTCGAAGTGTTTGTCGGTGCCGACAATAAAGGTATGGACCTTTTCGACAAAGAGCTTAAGAAATTTATTGCCAAGCTTAAGACAGGCGGGGAAGTTCTTCCTGTGGTTCACTTTAAGAAGGCTTCAGGCAATGAAGCGTACTCGATGGCTTCAACCGTACAATATGCGGCTATGACAGGTAACTTTAAGAAGCTTGGCCTTGAATATAAGGGAAGCTTGCAGGTATTGCGCTCATTGCTTAATACGGATTATCTCTGGAATCAGGTGAGAGTTCTCGGCGGAGCATACGGTTGCTTTTGCAGCTTCGGCGCTACAGGAGATACATATTTCGCATCCTACAGAGATCCCAAGTTAAAGGATACTTACAAGACATTTGACAATATAGAAGAGTATGTAAGAAATTACGACGGTGATACGGAAGAGGTGGAAAGGTACATTATTTCCACAATTGCCGATTATGATGCGCCTCTTTCTCCTTCTATTAAGTTTAACAAGGCATACTCCTACTATAAGTCCGGTGTTACCAATGCAGATAAGCAAAAAGAAAGAGACGAAATTCTGTCTACCACACCCGATGAAATCCGAAGCCTTGCCGAGTATATCGCCAAGATTAAGAGCACCAGGGTACTAAGCTGTGTGGGCGGCGAAGAGATGCTTAAGAAAGAAGGAGACGTATTTGACAAGGTTACGCCTCTTATAACATCATAACTTGTCTTGCCTTAGGGCGCAGGGAGGGAATACATATGAAAAAGTTTTTGAGGGTATTGATTTCGGTAATGCTCGTGCTTACGCTTGTTGCTTGCGGATCGTCATCTCGCGGGAAGAGTGAAAGTGCGGCGTCGACTACGCTGTCTTTTGCCACCGAGAGCAAAAACGCCATGTATGAAGATGCGGCATATGCGGATTTCGACGGAGGCTACGGCTACGAAGAAGAGTATGTGACCGAGAGCACCGCGCAGAGTTACGATGATAACAAGACCTTTAACGATTCTGCCAGAAAGCTTATCAAGACTTACAGCATAAATGCCGAGACGGAAGCTTTCGATGAATTCGTGCAGGCCACCGAAGAGCGTATCGGAGCGCTTAAGGGTTATATTCAGGATATGGATTCTTTTAACGGAAGCTCATATACCGGAAAGACCGGCTCGAGGTATTGTAACTTAACAGTGAGAGTTCCTGTTGCCAATCTCGAAGAGTTCGTTAGCTTCGTGGGTGACGCAGCCAATGTTACCAATAAGAGCTTAAACGTTGAGGATATTACGCTTCAGTATGTAGACAGCGAAAGCCGCAAGGCTACTTACGAGATCGAGCAGGAAAGACTTCTTGCGTTGCTTGAAAAGTGTGACAACGTGGAAGATATGATTGCCATCGAGACACGTCTTTCAGAGGTGAGATATCATCTTGAGAGTCAGGCATCACAGCTTCGTATGTATGATAACCTGGTAGACTATGCTACTGTATATTTAAGAATATCTGAGGTTACCAAGTATACACCTCCCGAACCCGAAGGATATTGGGAGAGAGTATCGCGTTCTTTTGCCGAAGGTATAGAGAATGTGGTGGAAGGCTTTAAGGATTTCTTCGTGGGATTCGTGGGAGCACTTCCGGGACTTACGATATTTGTGATTATTGCGGTTATCGTTGTTTTGATAATCAGAGCAATTATTAAGTCGGGCGATAAGAAGAGATTTAAGAAACAAGAGGCTCGCGCCGACGAATTAATGAGACAGGCTAAGGAAACGGCTAAGAAAAATGCAGAAAACGGACAATAAATTCAAAGCAGGCTTTGCGGCAATAGTGGGACGCCCCAACGTGGGCAAGTCGACCCTTATGAACAAGATAATCGGTCAGAAGATTGCCATCACATCCAATAAGCCTCAGACTACAAGAAACCGCATAATGACGGTATATACTTCGGATGAAGGGCAGATTGTGTTTCTTGATACTCCCGGACTTCACAAGGCCAAGAACAAGCTCAGCAACTACATGATGTCGGCTACTAAGTCCACGTACAAGGACGCGGATGTATTGCTTATAATGCTTGAGGCAGGTAAGCCTGCGGGCAATGCGGAGAAGGATATTCTCGAAGAGTTAAAGGCAGTCAAGCTTCCGAAGATTCTTGTTATCAATAAGATTGACTCGGTTAAGAGAGAGGAGATTCCTGCGATTATCGCGGAGTTTTCCAAGCTTTCGGAGTTTGACGAGGTGGTGCCGGTAAGCGCTACGGCAGGTACTAACTGCGATGAGCTCGTTAAGGTTATTATGAAGTATCTTCCTTACGGCGAGCCTTTCTATGATGAGGATACCGTTACGGACCAGCCCGTGCGCCAGGTTGCGGCAGAGATGATTCGCGAGAAAGCGCTTCACGCCCTCGGCGACGAGATTCCTCACGGAATAGCGGTCATGATAGAGAAAATGGATTTTTCCGGAAGAGTTGTACAGATTGAAGCGACAATTGTCTGCGAGAGAGATTCTCATAAGGGCATCATTATCGGTAAGGGTGGCGAGATGCTTAAGAAAATCGGCACCAACGCTCGTTTTGAAATCGAGAAGATGCTTGAACAGCAGGTTAATCTTAAACTGTTTGTTAAGGTCAAGAAGGATTGGAGAGACTCGGAGTTCTTACTTAAGAACTTTGGCTATAATGCGGGAGACTTTAAGATTCAGAAGTAGGGGTATCGGTTAAGGTATGCAGGAGTTTTTGAAGGTTACCGGGATGGTAATCGGTGTATTCCCACAAGGTGAATATGACAGGCGCATTACGCTTCTTACAAGGGAACGCGGCAAGATTACCGCTTTCGTAAAGAGCGCGCGCAGGCAGGGTAGCAGATTCCTCGGTACCACCGACATGTTTGCTTTCGGCAACTTCGATCTGTATGTGGGACGGACTTCATACAACGTTCAGAACGCAGAGATAAGCAACTACTTTGACAATTTCCGCATGGATATGGTGGGTGCATATTACGGTATGTACTTTGCGGAACTGGCGGAGTTTTATGCGCTTGAGAACAATGATGAGTCGGAGCTTCTTTTACTGTTATACAGGGCGCTTCAGGGGCTTAAGTCAGAGAAACTTGCGAACGATTTCGTAAGAAGGGTCTTTGAAATTAAGCTTTTCATGATTGAAGGTGAGTTCATTCCCGTGGACAATGCGGGCACTTTCACCGAGGCACTTAATAAGACGCTTGAGTATATTCACGCAAGTTCCATTGAGAAACTGTTTAATTTCGGACTGTCGGAGAGCTTGTTTAAAGAACTATCCGATGTGGCCGATTATGAGCGGAAGCACCTGGTGGACAAGAAGCTTTCGAGCCTTGAAATTCTTGAAACAATGACAAGTTAATAAGCGAAGGAGAGGGTTCTTTACGAAAAGAGCTCTCTTTTTTTGTTTTATGGTTGAAAAAGAAAGGATTTCTGTCTATAATAAATCGGATAATATTCTAAGTTAAGGAGACAAACTTATGGAAAAGACTATGGACAAGATTGTTGCCCTTGCCAAGGCAAGAGGCTTTGTATATCCGGGCTCCGAAATTTACGGCGGCCTTGCGAACACCTGGGATTACGGTAATCTCGGTGTTGAACTTAAGAACAACGTTAAGCGTGCATGGTGGCAGAAATTCGTGCAGGAGAATCCCTACAACGTAGGTGTTGACTGCGCCATCTTAATGAACCCTCAGACATGGGTTGCATCCGGTCACTTGGGCGGTTTCTCCGATCCTTTGATGGATTGTAAGGAATGCCACGAGAGATTCCGTGCCGACAAGCTTATCGAAGATTTCTGCGAAGAGAAGGGTATCACTCTTCCCAAGCCTATCGATGCTTTCTCTCAGGAAGAGATGAAGAACTTCATCGAAGACAACAACATTCCCTGTCCTACCTGCGGTAAGCACAACTTCACCGACATCAGACAGTTTAACCTTATGTTTAAGACTTTCCAGGGCGTAACCGAGGATGCCAAGAACACCGTATATCTTCGTCCCGAGACCGCTCAGGGTATTTTCGTTAACTTTAAGAACGTACAGAGAACTTCACGTAAGAAAGTTCCTTTCGGTATCGGTCAGATCGGTAAGTCTTTCCGTAACGAGATTACTCCCGGTAACTTCACTTTCCGTACCAGAGAGTTTGAGCAGATGGAGCTTGAATTCTTCTGCAAGCCCGGCACTGATTTAGAGTGGTTCCAGTACTGGAGAGCGTTCTGCCGTGACTGGCTTCTTTCTCTCGGCATTAAGGAAGACGAGATGAGACTTCGTGACCATGCTCCCGAAGAGCTTTGCTTCTATTCAAAGGGTACCACCGATATCGAGTTTAAGTTCCCCTTCGGCTGGGGCGAGCTTTGGGGTATCGCAGACAGAACCGACTACGACTTAACCCAGCACCAGAACACTTCCGGTCAGGATATGCTTTATTTTGACGATGAAACCAATGAGAAGTATGTGCCTTACGTAGTTGAGCCTTCACTCGGTGCAGACCGCGTAGTGCTTGCTTTCCTCTGCGCAGCATACGATGAGGAGAACCTCGGTACAGAAGAGGCTCCCGATATCAGAACAGTACTTAGATTCCATCCCGCACTTGCACCTGTTAAGATCGGTGTGCTTCCTCTTTCCAAGAAGCTTAACGAGGGCGCCGAGAAGGTATATGCAGAACTTTCCAAGAAGTACAACTGCGAATTCGACGACAGAGGTAACATCGGTAAGAGATATCGTCGTCAGGATGAAATCGGTACTCCTTTCTGTGTAACTTACGACTTTGATTCAGAGACCGACAATTGCGTAACCGTTCGTTTCCGTGACTCCATGGAGCAGGAGCGTGTTGCCATTGCAGATCTTAAGAACTACTTTGAAGATAAATTTACTTTTTAATTACTAGGAGATTTTTCAAATATGAAGGCAATGACTTCCAAAGAATTGAGAAAAGCATGGCTTGACTTCTACAAAGAAAGAGGTCACGTGGACGTAGGTGCAGTATCACTTGTTTCCGACGGTTCCACAGGTGTTCTTTTTAACGTAGCGGGCATGCAGCCTCTTATGCCTTACCTTCTTGGTAAGAAGCATCCCATGGGCACACGTCTTTGCAACGTTCAGGGCTGTGTTCGTACCAATGATATTGATTCCGTAGGTGACAAGAGCCACTGTACTTTCTTTGAAATGATGGGCAGCTGGTCACTCGGCGATTATTTCAAAGAAGACAGATGTAAGTGGAGCTTCGAACTGCTTACAGGTGTATTCGGATTTGACAGAGACCATCTTGCAGCTACCGTATTTGCAGGTGACGAGAACGCTCCCCGAGATGAGGAAGGCGCTAAGTTCAGAATCGCTTCCGGCTTTAAGCCCGAGAATATTTTCTTCCTTCCCGCTGAAGATAACTGGTGGGGACTTGAGTTCGGACCTTGCGGCCCCGACTCTGAAATGTTCTATGTGAAGGACGTTCCGGATTGCGGCCCTGACTGTGGTCCCGGATGTCACTGCGGTAAGTATACAGAGCTTGGTAACGACGTATTCATGCAGTACGAGAAGCATCAGGACGGACATTTGACTCCTCTTGCCAAGAAGAACGTAGATACAGGTTGGGGACTTGAGAGAAACGTAGCTTTCCTTAACGGAACCGACGATGTGTTTAAGATTGACGTATTTGCTCCCGTTATCAAGTATGTGGAAGATAAGTCCGGTATCAAGTACGATGCTGACGAGAAGTCCACACGCTCCATGCGTATCCTTGCAGACCACTCTCGTACAGCAGTTATGCTTATCGGTGATGCTGCGAAGCTTCGTCCTTCCAATGCGGGCGCAGGCTATGTATTGAGAAGACTTATCCGTCGTGCAGTAAGACACGGTCGTGTACTTGGCCTTAAGACAGAAGATTATTTGAATATTGCTTCAATATATATCGATGAAGTATACGGAGAGGCATATCCGTTACTTGTCAAGAACCGCGAGTTCATCTTAAGCGAGCTTAAGAAGGAAATCGAGAGATTTGAGAGCACCATCGAAAACGGTATGAAAGAGTTTAAGAAGATTCTTGATACCAACAAGTCTAAGGGCTCCAAGGAAATAAACGGTTCCGAGGCATTCTACCTTTACGATACATTCGGCTTCCCGCTTGAACTTACAGTCGAGATGGCCGAGGAAGAAGGCCTTAAGGTATCCGAAGACGGATTCAAGACCGCTATGGAAGAACAGAAGCAGAAAGCAAGAGAGAACTCTAACTTTGCTCAGAAGGCAGTTGACGCAGATCTCTTTGAGAAACTCGACGCTTCCGTAGTAAGCGAATTCGTAGGTTATGACAAGACCGAACTTGATGAAAAGATTGTTGCAATGGCTAACAGCGAGGAGCTTTCCGATACTCTTAACTCGGGTGAAGAAGGCACACTTGTTTTTGCAAAGACTCCTTTCTATGCTACCATGGGTGGTCAGAAGGGTGATGTAGGTACCATTACTACCGAGGCAGGCGTATTCGAGGTTGAAGAGACTGTTAAGCTTCCCGGTAACCGTATCGGTCATATCGGCAAGGTTGTATCCGGTACCGTTAAGTGCGGAGATGTTGCCAAGCTTGCGGTAGATAAAGCAGTTCGTAACGCTACATGCAAGAACCATTCCGCAACTCACCTCTTACAGGCAGCTCTACAGCAGGTTCTCGGCAATCACGTAGAACAGCAGGGTTCATATCAGGACAGCTCACGCACACGTTTTGACTTCAGCCACTCACAGGCAATGACCCGTGAAGAGATTGAAAAGGTAGAAGCAATCGTTAACGAGAAGATTGCCGAAGGCCTTGCGGTCAATACCGATGTAATGTCTATAGAAGATGCCAAGAAGAGCGGCGCAATGGCTCTCTTCGGTGAGAAGTACGGCGAGACTGTTCGCGTAGTATCCATGGGCGATTTCTCCAAGGAACTTTGTGGCGGTACTCACGTTAAGAACACAGCTGATATTGCCAACTTTAAGATTGTTTCCGAATCCGGCGTGGCTGCGGGCGTAAGACGTATCGAGGCTATTACCGGTGCCAACGTTATTGCGTACTATAAGAAGCTTGAAGCTGACTTAAATGAAGCTTGTGCGGTTGTTAAGACTCAGCCCATGAATCTTATCGACAGACTTTCTTCACTTATGGCTGAAGTTAAGGCTCTTAACTCCGAGGTTGAATCCCTTAAGGCCAAGGCTGCCAAGGACGCACTCGGCGACGTTATGGACTCCGTACAGGAGATTAAGGGAGTTAAACTCCTTGCAACTTCCGTACCCGGTGTTGACATGAACGGCTTAAGAGACTTATCCGACCAGCTTGCCGACAAGCTCGGCGAAGGTGTTGTAGTACTTGCTTCCGAAGCAGACGGCAAGGTTAACCTTGTAGCCAAGGCTACAGACGGCGCACAGGCTAAGGGTGCTCACGCAGGTAACCTTATCAAGGCAATCGCCTCCCTCGTAGGCGGTGGCGGCGGCGGACGTCCCAACATGGCTCAGGCCGGCGGTAAGAATCCCGCAGGTATCCCCGAAGCTGTCAAGGAAGCTGCCAAGGCACTTGAAGGACAGATTAAATAATGATTTAGATAGCCCGAGGCGCTTATGTCTCGGGCTTCTTTGTGCTATACTTGTAAGTAGGAGGAATTCCTATGCAAATCTACAAAGGCAAAAGAATGCACGGCAAAGTCGGCATGGGCCCCGTTAAGGTCTTCGACCGCGCCGTAGTATATAAAGCATATAAGACCACGATAACCGATAGAGTAGCCGAGCTTGAAAGACTCAGAAAAGCATACGAGCATACAGATGCGGAGCTCTACGAAATCGCCAAGATGGCCAAGGGTCGTATCGGTCGCAAGGAAGCAGATATTTTCGATGCACACAGAATGCTTCTTACCGACGACAATTTCAGGGGCGAGATTAAGGACATGATTGTGGGTGAATCGGTGTGCGCGGAGTACGCCGTAAGTGAAGTCGCCGACAAATATGTTGAGTTTTTCAAGAACTCTCCGAGCGTTGAGATGCAGGCTCGAGCTGCCGATATTAAAGACGTGTCGGACAGAATCATAGCCAATCTTATGGGCAAGCGAGAAA
Organism: Lachnospiraceae bacterium; assembly: GCA_017553505.1. Taxonomy (GTDB): domain Bacteria; phylum Bacillota; class Clostridia; order Lachnospirales; family Lachnospiraceae; genus UBA1258. Next base: position 7,893 of record JAFZLD010000016.1, on the reverse strand, counting down.
GCCTTACTCTCCGTGAACCCGCCATTGTTCTGGCCGAGGAACTTTCTCCGTCGGAAGTCATTTCGCTTGAAAAGAAATACGCGAGGGGAATAGTAGTTACAAAGGGTTCTCTTAATTCACATGCGGCAATTCTTGCGCGCGCCGCAGATATTCCGATGGTCGTTATCGAGGACGAATCCATATTTGAGACCAAGAACGGTGTCAGAGCCGTTGTAGACGGAGTGAAGGGCTTATTTATCGTAGATCCCGACCTTCCTTCATATGAAAGATATGTAGAGAAGCTTCGCGAACAGAGCAAGAATTCCGAAGACTTACACTTATTCATGGACAAAGAAACCGTTACATCAAGCGGCAAGAAAGTTGTTCTTTTGACCAATGCTTCAAGCATTACGGATGTGGAAGAATGTAACAGGTACCACGCCGACGGAATTGGGCTTTTCAGGACAGAGTTTCTTTTTATGGGAAACGCCGACCCGTTGTCAGAGCAGGAACAGTATAAAATATATGTAAATGTACTTAAGAAAGCCGATGGCAAGCCTGTAACGTTCAGAACGGCGGACCTCGGTAGTGACAAGAAAGTAGATTATATTACTATTCCCAAAGAGGACAATCCGGCGCTTGGATTAAGAGGAATCAGACTGAGTCTGCTTCACAGGGATTTCTTTAAGATTCAGATAAAAGCGCTTTTGCGTGCGGCTGCGGTGGGTAATTTGAAAATTATGTATCCCATGATTACTTCTGTTTCGGAAATGAAGCAGGTGCAGGAAATCGTGGAAGAGTGCAAACAGGAACTTGATAAGAGACGCGTCAAATACGCTGTGCCCAAGCAAGGTATAATGATTGAGACTCCCGCTGCGGTAATGATTGCGGAAGAACTGGCTGAAGTATCGGATTTCTTTAGCATCGGCACCAACGACCTTACACAGTATGCACTGGCTTTGGACAGGCAGAATGGTAGTCTTATGGACTTTATGGACCCGCATCATCCGGCTATTGTAAGGATGATTGAAATGGCTGTCAAGGGAGCCGAGGCGCATGGTATCGAGGTGGGAATCTGCGGCGAGATGGCCATGGACCCGTCCTTCCTTAAGAAATATGCAGAGCTTGGACTTGACTATATGTCGGTTAATCCAACGAACATATTGCAGATACGAAAGAACATCTCAAATATGCCATAAACAGTGGATTTTTAGACCGCAAGAAATTTAAAATAAAAATTTGTTGACGAATTGAAAGTTTTTTGGTATAACTCTAAATGTGTGTATGCACGAAATAACCTGTCAGTCAAGTACATGAAGGGACTGAAGGGAGGGAAACAGAAATGTCAAACGTTATCGTTAAAGAAGGCGAATCATTAGACAGCGCATTACGTCGCTTCAAGAGAAGCTGCGCAAAGGCCGGCATCCAGCAGGAAATTCGTAAGCGTGAGCATTACGAAAAGCCCAGCGTTAAGCGTAAGAAAAAGTCTGAGGCAGCCAGAAAGCGCAAATATAATTAATTCACAAATTCGCAAGTCCTTGACATTTTGTCAGGGACTTGTTACTTTGTAGGTGAAGGTTGAGGGAGTATTTATCATGGATTACGGATTCTTTTGGAGCCTTCCTTTCTTAGGTAAGGACCTTTATCATATAGGCGTTTCTTTTGTTGTGTACAGCATCCTCGGATGGTGTGCCGAGTCGATTTATATGTCTTTTTGTAACCACAAGCTTACAAACAGAGGCATAGCAAAGGGACCTTTCTGCCCAATTTACGGAGTGGGTGCTACACTTGGTTCGATTTTTCTTGAGCCTTTTTCACACAGTTTCTTTTTGGTATATGTAATCGGAGCTGTTATTGCTACGATTTTTGAGTATATGGTAGGCAAGCTTATGCTTAAGTATCTTGGTTCCATGTTCTGGACCTATGATGATAAGCCTTTCAACTTCCAGGGCATCATCTGCCTTGAGAGTACCCTTGCGTGGGGATTCTACGCTATCGGCGTTGTAATGTTCCTTAACAAGTTCATGTTTAAGACCGTTGAGAAGTTTGAGCCTTCCAAGGTTATAATTGTTATGGAAGTCATTCTTGGCATTGCGCTTGTGGACTATATATTCAGAGGCATTTCAATGGCCAAGGGTAAATACGGCGGAGAAAAGACCGCATAATTGTAGGGAGAGACCTTTTGGAGATTTTTCTTTGGATTATTGCGATTTGTGTGATTATTGCGGTTGGAGTTGTAATCGTTGACTCCAACCGTTTTGTTGTGCGCGAATATACTGTCACGAGCGACAAACTTGAGCGTGACCACGACTATATTTATATAAGCGATCTTCATTGCAAATCATACGGTAAGAACAACTGTAAGCTTCTTAAGGCAGTTGACGGCATCTCTGCGGAAGCGATACTTTTAGGCGGTGACATGGTTACTTCTAAGCCCGGCAAAGAAATCGATACGCCGGTTGACTTAGTGGCTGAGTTATGCCGCAGAAAGCCTGTGTATTACAGCGAGGGCAACCACGAGCAGAAGATTAAGCTTTTTACCGATCGATTCGGGGATATGTACGAGAGGTATGTTAAGAAGCTCGATGCTATACCGATTAAGATTCTTGACAATGAAAAGGTCGTGCTTGATGACATAGATTTATATGCTTTGTCCATTCCGCGTATTTATTATGAAAGAAAGCAAAAACTCAATTTTAAGAGCGAAGACGTAAAGAGATTTCTGGGTGAGCCCGACGGAGAGAGGTTCAGTCTTCTTTTGGCACACAACCCCGAGTACTTTAAGGGGTATGCGGAGTGGAAGCCGGACCTGGTGCTTTCGGGACACAATCACGGGGGCATCGCCACGCTTCCTTTTGTGGGCGGTGTGATTTCTCCGAGGTTTAAACTTTTCCCGCATTATGACGGCGGATTGTTTGAGGAATACGGCTCGAAGATGATACTGGGTCGCGGTATCGGAAGTCATACGATTCCTTTCAGATTCTTAAACCCGGGAGAATTAATCGTTATTCATCTCAAAAAAACATTGAAATGATTAAAGAATTAAGATACAATATCTAGTGACGAATTTATACGAGGGCACAAGATAATGGCAATACCCGTTAAACTCCAGGTTTTTGAAGGCCCGCTTGACCTTCTTTTGCACCTGATTGAAAAGAATAAAGTTGATATTTACGATATACCGATTGTGGAGATTACCAATCAGTATCTTGAATACATCCGCGCCATGCAGGCTGAGGACATGAACGTCATGAGTGAGTTTCTTGTAATGGCTGCGACGCTTGTGGACATCAAATGCAAGATGCTTCTTCCCAAGGAAGTCAATGAAGAAGGCGAGGAGCAGGATCCCAGAGCAGAACTTGTGGAGAAACTCCTTGAGTACAAGATGTACAAGTACATGTCTTTCGAGCTTAAGGACATGCAACTTGAGAACGGTTTTTCTCTTTGCAAGAAGGAGACTCTTCCCGATGATGTTAAGAACTTCCGTGAGCCCATCGATTACGAACAGCTTATCGGCGAGATGAATCTTAACAAGCTCCATGAGATATTCAACTTCATGATGCAGCGCAAGGAAGACAAGATTGACCCTATCCGTTCCCATTACGGCAACATCGAGAAAGAAGAAATCGACATGGATGCCAAGGCTCTTTATATTGAAGAGTATGTTGCGACTCACAAGAAGTTTTCTTTTAAGGACTTACTTGAGAAGCAGAAGTCGAAGGCAGAGATTATCGTAACGTTCCTGATAATTCTTGAGCTTATGAAGACCGGAATCATCACAATTCTTCAGGAGAATCTTTTCGACGATATTTATATTACGGCAGTCAAGGCCGCTTGATTTAGGAGATTATTTTGGATACAGCTAATAAAATTGCAACGCTTGAAGCCATACTTTTTGCCATGGGCGAGTCCGTGGAGCTGACCAAGCTTGCAGAGGTTATTGAAGAAGATAAAGACGTTACAAAGGGACTTCTTGATAAGCTTAAGAAGAAGTACGAGAGCGACGAGTCGGGAATCGAACTTTTGGAGCTCGAGGACTCATACCAGCTTGCCACCAAGCCCGGAATGTACGACGCACTTGTTAAGATAGCCAAGACCCCTCGACGCATGCAGTTGTCTGAGTCGGTTCTTGAAACATTAAGTATTATCGCTTACAAGCAGCCTGTTACGAGACTCGAGATAGAGAGTATCAGAGGCGTAAGCAGTGATTTCGCGGTTAACAAGCTTTTGGAATACGGACTTATCTGTGAGCTCGGTCGTAAGGATGCACCCGGTCGTCCGTTATTATTCGGTACCACCGAAGAGTTTTTAAGAAGCTTCGGAGTTAAGAGTCTTAAGGACCTTCCCGAGATTGATACCCTTCAGATAGAAGAGTTTAAGCAGGAAGCCGAGCAGGAGATTCAGCTTAGTTTAAAATTGTAATTATGGTCAAAGAAGCCCCGCAAAGGCTTCTTTTTCTTTTGCCTTGAATAAGTAGAATCAAAAGTGCGAAAAATGTAGCAATTATCAAGGAAAATCGGCTTAAATTTTCTTTGCTTTTAGAGCTGTGATGTGATATACTTCACTACGAATGTGCTTAAAATGATATTTATAATATAATGGAGGTCAAACCATATGAGTACTACTTCAAAAGCAGGTCAGAGAATCCTTTCTCTCCTGGATGAAAACAGTTTCGTTGAAATTGGCGCACTTGTAACTGCAAGAAGTACCGATTTTGATTTGAAACAGGCCGAGACCCCTTCCGACGGTGTTATCACCGGTTACGGTTGTGTAGACGGCAATCTCGTATACGTTTACAGCCAGGATGCTTCCGTATTAAACGGAACCGTAGGCGAAATGCATGCGAAGAAAATCGCTTATCTTTATGACTTGGCTCTTAAGATGGGCGCACCCATCATCGGCTTATACGATTCAGCCGGACTTCGTTTACAGGAGTCTACCGATGCACTTGACGCTATGGCATCTATCTATGCCAAGCAGGCACTTGCTTCAGGCGTAATTCCTCAGATTTCCGCAATCTTCGGAAACTGCGGCGGCGGTCTTGCAATTGCCAATGCAATGGCTGATTTCACTTACATGGAAGAGAAGAACGCTAAGCTTTTCGTAAGCGCACCCAACGCTCTTGACGGTAACTACACCGCTAAGTGTGACACAGCAGCTGCTAAGTATGTTGCTGAGGCAGGTGAATGCGACGGAATCGGCGAGGAAGACTTCATTCTTGCTCAGATCAGAGAGCTTGTTTCCATGCTTCCCAAGAACAACGAGACAGAAGCAGAAGTTGCTGACGTAACAGACAACCTTAACAGAGTATGCGAAGGTCTTGCAGGTTGCGCAGGCGACACCGCAATTCTTGCTTCCCAGATTGCAGATGACAACAACTTTGTTGAAGTTAAGGCTTCTTTTGCACAGTCTGTTGTTACCGGATTTATCCGTCTTAACGGCGCTACAGTAGGTGTTGTTGCCAACAGAACCGAGCTTTACGGAGAAGACGGCAAGGTAGCTAAGAAATTTGACGGCGTATTATGCCCTTGCGGATGTAACAAGGCTGCAGATTTCGTTAACTTCTGCGATGCTTTCTCAATCCCCGTTCTTTCAATCACCAACGTAACCGGATTCAAGGCTACCGTTGAAGCTGAGAAGAAGATGGCTAAGGCAGCTGCAAGACTTACTTATGCTTTTGCCAATGCTACAGTTCCGAAGGTTAACGTTATCGTAGGCAAGGCTTACGGAAGCGCTTACACCGTTATGAACTCTAAGGCTATCGGCTGCGATCTTACAATTGCATGGCCTAACGCTGAAGTTGGTACCATGGATGCCAAGATTGCCGCTAAGATTATGTATGACGGCGCTGATGCCGCTGTTATCGACGAAAAGGCCAAGGAATACGCTGCACTTCAGAACAACGTAGTTTCCGCAGCCAAGAGAGGATATGTGGACCAGATCGTAGAGCCCGCCGACACACGTAAGTATGTTATCGGTGCTTTCGAGATGCTTTATACAAAAATGGAAGACCGTCCCGCCAAGAAGCACGGCACGGTTTAATAGAAAGGTGAACGCATGAAGAAAAGATTAGTTACTTTATTTTGCGTGATTGCCTGTGTGCTCAGCCTTACGGCTTGCGGCTCCGAGAAAACATACACCGAATTGGAACAGGGAAGACTTAAAGATTGTGAAGCACTTGCTGTTCAGATTTACGATGAAGTCTCCAATATGGAAGATTCCACCGTTCAGTATCTTACCAAGGAATTAAAGAAGCATGAGACAGAAGCTGTTTTTAAGTCCGTAATGGGATACGATGCCAAATTCGGTGCACTCGAAGGAATGATTACCACTTATAGACAGATGGAATCCGATATGGGTGGAATCGTTGAGACAGGCGATGTTACGTCCGCCATTGAAGGCAAAGAAATCGTTGTTACCATGCCTGTAAAGGGTAATGAATGCGACGGTCAGATTGAGTTCACATTTACGAACGATATCTTCACCAAGTTCATGGAAGGTAACGCAACAGCTTTTACAACCTTTTCTCAGAAGATGGAAGAGGCAGGCTCCCACATGGGCGATGCAGGTCTTAACACTCTTCTCGGTATGGGTTCAGTATTTATAGTACTTATACTTATTTCTTTGATTATTGCTTCCTTCGGTTTGTTTAAGAAGAAGCCCGCAGTAAAGAAAGAAGAAGTTAAACAGGTAGCGCCCGTAGCTCCCGCAGTTGAGGAAGACCTTACAGACGATACCGAACTTGTAGCTGTAATTATGGCAGCCATTCGCGCTTACGAAGGTTCGGGCGCAGGCTCCGCAGACGGCTTCGTAGTAAGAAGCATTAAGAAAGCAAACAGGAGGATTTAATAATGAAGAACTATACAATTACCGTTAACGGAAACGTATATGAAGTTACAGTAGAAGAAGGCGCAAGCACAGGTGCAGCACCTGTAGCAGCTCCCAAGGCAGCACCTAAGGCTGCTCCCGCAGCTCCCAAGGCTGCAGCACCCGCAGCAGGCGCAGGCTCCATCAAGGTTGAAGCCGGTGCAGCAGGTAAGATTTTCAAGATTGAAAAGCAGGTTGGCGCTCAGGTTAAGAAGGGCGACGCTGTTGTAATTCTTGAAGCTATGAAGATGGAAATTCCCGTAGTTGCTCCCGCAGACGGAACAGTTGCAAGCATCGACGTTAATGTCGGTGACATGGTTGAAGCAGGTGCATGCTTAGCTACTTTAAAGTAATTTAAAGCAAAATTGATTATATCCAGGAGGAAATATTATGTCTTACATAGTTGACACTTTAGACAACCTGGTACATCAGACAGCATTTTTTAACCTGACCTGGGGCAACTATCTCATGATTGCGGTTGCATGCTTTTTCCTTTATCTTGCAATCGCTAAGGAATTTGAGCCGCTTCTTTTGTTGCCGATAGCGTTCGGTATGTTACTTGTTAACATTTATCCCGACATTATCGCACCTCCCGGAGCGGACGGTTCTGCAGGCGGATTATTATATTACTTCTATGTACTGGACGAATGGGCAATTTTACCGTCCCTTATCTTCATGGGCGTAGGCGCCATGACAGACTTCGGACCCCTTATTGCCAACCCTAAGAGCTTCCTGCTCGGTGCAGCAGCTCAGTTCGGTATTTTCGCAGCATATTTCGGCGCTATTGCACTTGGCTTCAATGACAAGGCTGCAGCTGCCATTTCAATCATCGGCGGTGCTGACGGTCCTACCTCCATTTTCCTTGCAGGTAAACTCGGACAGACCAACCTTTTGGGACCTATCGCGGTAGCAGCTTACTCCTACATGTCACTGGTACCCATTATTCAGCCCCCTATTATGAAACTTCTTACCACCAAGAAGGAACGTGCTATTAAGATGGCACAGTTAAGACCTGTTTCAAAGCTTGAAAAGATTCTTTTCCCCCTC